>CAYMOX010000033.1:0-51365 GCA_964392245.1 uncultured bacterium | reverse complement strand
ACCTTTTTTTCTACACTTGAAGGTGAAAAATGAGGATTGATCGAGGTGCCTTAGATTGTTTTCCTTGAAATAACAGCGATAACCTCTGCACAGAGATAGCCAGACCTGCCTCTACCTGGTTTGGAAGTGACCATCTCAATCCCAACCGATCCAGATGCTGTGTTGCGGCAAACATAGACATCTTCAGGGTGATCAGCTACCCTTAATCTGTTTTGCTGTTAATGTCTCCTTCTGGGGCTGGCTGCCAAAAGTACTGGTATCCAGATGCTTAATGTTTAACTTTGATTGTATAAAGTAGTTCCTAGCTTAGCCCATTTACTTGTATCCTTTTGTGTTGGGCCTCGCAGAGAGGAATCATGGGGAGGTTTGCAGCTGATTTTTGTGTCTGAGCTTACGAAAATCGTTACTGTAGCTTCTAACATAGGTCCAGATTGTCCTACTCCGATCTGGCGAGTCCACTTAACTGTACCTGTCTGCAAGAGGGATCAGCTCTCATGAGTCTGACTAGAATCCGACGCCTGATTGAGGCTGCTGTTGCTGAGCCTCCTGCTCATTTATTGGACAAGGCAGAACTGCAGGGTCAACATCTGTTGCTCGTTGATGATGGTTCACCCCTGATTGATGCTCTGGTGGAGGTGTTACGCAGATCTGGAGCCTGGGTGATCATCCTGCAATCTCAGCCCTGGCAACGGAAAGCACCCACCGTTCAACTAGAGGCTACTGCCCCCGAAGCAGTGGAAGCAGTGGTGCAACGAATTCAGCAAGTATCCCATAGTCTCTATGGCATTTTGTTCGTCCATACTACCCGGATCCCGTTGGATCCGAAGTGGTGGGCGGACACAGAACAAAAAATCTTAACAGCCATTGCTATTGCCCGAGCCATCAGTTTGAACAGTGACGTCCCACCTCGTTTCCTTTACTTTGTAACGGCTCAGGGGGGACGGTTTGCCCTGCAGGGAAATGCTCCGGTAGATGCTTTAGCCACAGGCATAGAAGGACTTGTGCATCCTCTGCGCATGGAAATGACCAAGACCTCTTTTCGGTCGATTGACCTAGATCCCACCACTCCGCTACTCGATCAAGCTCAACAGGTGCTTCTGGAAATCGCTCAGCCAGATCAGCCTTTCCGGACGGTCTACGGCTGGAAAAACGGGGAGCGGGCCGCGTTGAGTGTCCGAGAAATTGCCTCGGCCTCGGCCTCTTTGCAGCTCACACAGGATGCCGTGGTGGTTTTTGCCGGAGGCGCCCGTGGCATTGGAGCGATCTGCGCTACCGCCCTGGCCCAGAAAGTGCCCTGCCGGATTATCTTTTTGGGAAGGACAGCCCTCACCCCTGAAATCTATGCCCTGAGCGACTTGTCTGAGGCTGAACGAAAAGTTAAGGGAGACGCAATGATGCGGGCCTTTAAGGCCGAGCACCCTGGCTGTTCTCCCCGTGAACCCCGCGAGTGGTGGCGAACATATCTGCGGGCGGTGGAAGCCGTGGATACGTTAAAGCAGTTGCAGGCTCTGGGTGCTGTGATCGAGTACCACGCTGTTGATGTCCGAGATCACAGCGCCGTTACCCAGATCCTCCGTACGATTAGAGACCGTTATCAGCGCCTGGATGTGGTTGTCCACGTGGCAGGGTTGGGGGGAGTGGAGACGGATCGCATGCTCAGCCGCAAGGAATGGTCGGTCATCCGCAGTGTTGTGGATACCAAGGTCGCAGGAGCCATCAATCTTTTACAGGCAGCAGAAGCAGCCCAGGCTTCTTTGTTTGTGGGCTTTGGATCTATCGCCAGTCGGTTTGGCAACAGTGGCCAGGTGGACTACGCGGCAGCGAATGCTCTGTTGGTGGGGTTGGTGAGAGCCCACAATGCCCGAGGTGTTCTCCCTGCAGCCCGAGTGATTGCCTGGGGAGCGTGGGATGGCGTGGGCATGGCTGTCTCGGGTCCGACTAAAGATGTTCTGCAGGCTCACGGGGTGGAATTTATTCATCCAGAACAGGGAGGATTGAGCTTTGTGGGGGAACTGGGACCGACCCTCAGCCCTGCTTCTCCTGCGGAAATATACATCAGTCCCAATTGGGCTGGGCTGGATGAGCTGTTGCAGCGGGAGGCCAGTCTGCTCAGTTCAGTTGCCGCTGACACGGACGCGCGATCCCTCTTGGGTGAAGTGACTCAGCACACGCCCGGGGTGAGCTTACGCGCCGAACACTGGCTGCAGGCCAAGGAAATTCCCTTCCTGGATCATCACCGTTACGATGGCACGGCCTGGGTTCCGGCGGTCATGGGCATGGAAGTTGCGGTGGAGGGAGCCGCCCGCCTGTGTCCCCAACAGCAACCGTTTGCGCTGCGAAACATCCGTCTAAAAAAAGCTGTGCGGCTGGTGCGGGATGAGCCTGTGCTGTTGATCACCGAAGTAAAGGTGGAAGAGGTAACCGCTCAAGAAACTCAGGTACAGGCGACTGTCTCTGCCCAGTATAAAGATCGCACCTGGGTTTTTGCGGAAATGCAGGTGATTCTAAGTGATGATCCCGCGTGGATTGAGAAGGGCTTGGATGACCGTGCCCACTACCACAGTGCACAACCCCTGGCCCTGGAACCTGGAGAACTGGTTCATTGGGATCGCAAGAGCCTGTATCCCTCGGATTGGCTCCGTTTCCAAACCTATGGATCAACATTTCAGGTTCTGGAGACTTTAGACCTTAATTGTCAGGTGGGGCGCACTGAGGGGCGGATGTTGACCACCGCGGATCTGGAGCAGTGTTGTCTCCCCCTGACCCTGATTGATGGAGTCTTTCAGGCCTATGGTGTGACGTTATGCACCTTACTGCAAACCTGGGCTGGGCCTCCTCTTTTTATTGGGGAAATTCGCTGGCGGCCCGGAACCCAGCGGGTGCGAGAGGCCTACTACCAGATTCACACCAATTTGAATGATCCCACCCATTTCCCCATCCTGCACATGGTGGATAGCCAGGGAAGCTGTTTCCTGCGGATGCAGCGTGCGGATCAGGGTGGTACAGGTCTGAAACAACTGACTGAGCGGATGGCAACTCTGCAAGCCACCACGGCCGCAGATGCATCAGAAACACAGACATCAGGGTTAGGCATTTTCCCCTATGTGGGCACAGTAATGGAAGTGCGGCAAGAGCAGTGGCTCAAGGCAGAACGACTGTTGGATCCCAAGAAAGAAGTGATGCTGGTCGATCACAGTTTTCATGGCATTGCCATTGTGCCAGCTGTCTACTTTATGGAAATGGCGGTCGAGGCCTCAGCTCTGCTTCTGGGGGACAATCCTCCTCCGGCTGCCCTGGAAAACTTTTGCATTGATCAGGTGCTGACCCTGGTGAAGGATCCACGCCCCGTCTCAATTGAGGTTCGCAGGCAGAGTCCACACCACACTCATGTGCAGATCTACTCCCAAACAGGGGGAAAGCAGCGGATCCATGCGGAAGGAACCGTACGACATGCACATTGCCAGACGCTGGGAGTTCTGACTCCACCTCAGCTGCAGGATGCTCAATCTCGAGTGCGAGCTGGTTTATATCCCCATCGCTTTCCGAATGGCCCTGTTTTTCAGGTGATCGAAACCATGGAGTTAGGTCGGAATCATGTTGCACGGGCCCATCTAGCCCTGACCTCGCCTCCACCAGAGTGCGGATTTCTGCCGATGACCCTGATAGACGGGGCGTTTCAGGTGGAATCAGCCACCCGCAGTGGGTTTGATCGCTACAGTGGCTTGCCCAAACACTTTACCTCAATGGTCTGGTTGCCCGGCTTTGCCCAGGTGGAGCAGGCCCTCTGTATTGCAACAACGGAAGATGATTCCACCACCTGTTTGGGTGAGCTATGGTTTGTAGATTCTCAACAACGTATTCTTTCGCACCTGCAGGGATTAACCCTGACAGCTCAGGTGCCGCGTCTTTAGATAGATCGCGGTGACTTGGGGATTAGCTCAAGTGGCACTATGTTTGACTGACCCACGTCTTCAGGACTCAGGAGTATAGGTTATGACCAGCGTACTGACTCACCCTGCTCTGACAGCTGTTAGCCCTCCCCTGGCAACACGGGATCGGCTGGCCATTGTAGCGATGGATGGGATTTTCCCAGATGCGTTGGATTCGGCGCAACTGTGGGAGAACATTTTGCGGCGGCATACCTCTGTGAGTCGGGTTGAGGATCGCTATCTTTCGCCTCATCTGCGAGAACAGTTGGGCAGCGTTCTGGGGGCCTTGATTCCGCCTGTCCAGATCCGACCCCAAAAATTTCGGATGCCTCCCAGCACCACCCGTAACTTTGATCCTCGGATCTTACCCATGATGGATGTGGTGGATCGAACTCTTGCCTCCTATCCTGATCTCCCCCGACAAAGAACCCGTGTGATCCTCTGCTGTCAAAAAATGATCCCCAAGGAGGAGGCCAGCAGTTCTGTGAGTCGTCGCCTGCGGGTGCTATCTGCCCTGGAGGAAGTTGAGAGTCTGAAGCGGGTGCCCCTGGATTTGGTGGCCCAGATCAAGCAGGAATTTACTGAGGCCTATGATCGCCAGTTCCCCAACCCTGGATTCGAGGGCTTTCTGGCAGAATCGGGCAGTCTTATGACCTCGATCATCAGTAAAACCTTTGACCTGGGAGGTGGGCATATCACCATGGATGCCACCTGTGCCAGTACGATGGCGGCCACCCAAATGGCCTGGGATGCTCTGGTGTCTGGCCATTGTGATGCTGCGGTGATTGTGGCGCTTTCGGTAGAGGTGGTGCCCTCCCGTTTCCGTCACTATGCCCAGATGGGCTTGTTGGCCAAGGATGCGGTTCTTCCCTTTGATGCCCATGCCACTGGATCTGCGATCGGTGAAGGCATTGGGGTCATGGTGGTTAGGCGGTTGGCGGATGCAGAAGCCGCGGGGGATAGAGTCTATGGAGTTGTTCGAGGGATTGGCTTCAGTTCTGATGGAGCTGGCTCTGGGTTCGTTTCCCCCCAACAGGAGGGTCAGGTGCGAGCGATGCGGGCTGCCTATGAGATGGCAGAGGTTGATCCTGGGGATGTGCGGCTAGTGGAAGCTCATGCCACAGGGACCCAAAAGGGAGACCTGACCGAATTGCAGTCGATGGACGCGATTTTTGGCAAGCCATCCCATCCGGATCAGGCCTTTATAACGGGATCGGTGAAGGGCAATATTGGTCATCTGTTGGCTGCCTCTGGCATGGTAGGTCTATTCAAAGCCTGCTACAGCCTCAACCGGGGAGTGTTGCCCCCCACGATCTTCAATACTCCCCGTCGTGAACTCCAGGAGCAGTTCAACCAGTTTCGGTTGCTGGATCAACCCCAATCCTGGCCCAATGAGGATCCCTATCGCCTGGCCGCTGTCAGTTCCTTTGGCTTTGGGGGTGTGAATGCCCACATGATCCTGGAATCCCATCCGTCTACAGCTCAAGGCTTGCCCACCAAGGTTTCCAGTCTTTTTGCCGTTTCAGATCTGAAGAGGAGTGAGATCTTGCTCTCCCCACCAGCATATGAGACCAATGGCCATACGTCTCCTCAGGTGGAAGCCAATGGAGAGGCCCATGTTATGAATACCTCTCATCCCGCTGATGAGCAGCAGACACTCTCGGATGCTGAGATCGAGTCTGGGGTGCTGGACATTATTGCCGAATGCACGGGCTATGAAGTGGAGGAACTGCAACTGGATCACGACCTGGATGCGGATCTGGGGGTGGATTCCCTCAAGCATGTGGAGATCCTGCTGAAAGTGGGACAGCGATTCCGGGTGCAGGCGCAGGAGGATGACCAGATCACCGACTATCCCACGATTGCCGCGTTGGTGAAGCTGGCCCAGGAACGGCAAAACACAGCGACCGGAGATCAGCCTGCGGGATTGATGGCCGGACTGATGGCGGGCTTGGAACAGGTAGGTGTGGATCTGCCCCCGGAAGCCATGTCCCAATTCCATGAAGGCACTGCAACTGCTCCATCAAGTCCACGCTCTGCTAATCCTGGCCCTCAACCGAGCCCCATTACTCCTGCTCCCGTGACTTCATCTCCTGGAGCCCAGCCTGAGGCAACCCTGAACAGGGTCAAGTGTACGGTCGCGGCTCTGCGCAATTATGAGCCGGAATGGTTGGAGCCCCATCTACAACTCAAGTCTGATCTGGGACTGACTCCCACCGAATTTTCGCAGGTGTTTGCTCAGCTGCAACTGCCAGAAAACGGGCAACAGGACTACACTCTGCAGGATCTGGCTGTCGTTTTACAGCAGCTCAACGCGCCTGCCCCAGCCGACCCAACAGAACCCATGCCCCTTTCGCCTACCCGTGAGGAGTGGGTGCTGGTCTACGGACAGGCAACCCCAGGATCTCCTGATCTGGCAAAGCGGATCCAGGAACTGCTCACCCATGACACCACTCCGGTGTTACAGCTGCCGGGTTCGGGATCTCACCATCTGGCCCTGGTCCTGAATCGCACTGAACCCAACCTTCTGGAAAACCTCTCAGGCCTCTTGCACCATCATGATTCGGTGCCTGAGCAAGATCTGTGGTGGGGCCAACCCAAAGGCTCTGCACCCCTTTTGTCCTGGATCTTTCCTGGATCGGGATCTCTGTATCCGGGGTTGTTAGAGGAACTGGGCTCTCTCCATCCCGTGGTTCAGGAGGTGATGGATACTGCCACCAAGACGTTCCAGGGGATTGTCGGCGCAGAGTTGTGTTTTGATTCCAGCCGTGATCCCCTCTGGCAGCGTCCGGCCACCGTTACCGTCTCCACAGCCTTTGCTCGCCTGCTGCAAACTTTTGGTGTTCAGCCGGGGCTCCTGGGAGGGCATAGTGTTGGGGAGCTGACGGCCTGCCACATCGCGGGGGCGTTTGATCTGGCGGAGCTGATCCGGTTGACGACCGCACCCTTTAAGGGACTCACCACTTATCCAGAAGGGGCCATGGTGGCCTTGATCGGGCCGGAGACGCTATCGATGCAACTGGTGCAACAGAGTCGCGGACGGGTGGTGGTCTCCAATCGAAATTCGACACAGCAATTGGTGGTCTCTGGCCATAAAGACGACATTCAAGTCCTCATGGATCAAGCCCTGGTACTTGGTCTTCAGCCCCATCGTCTGGATGTGGCCACTGCCTACCATTCCCCCCTGCTCAATCAGGCCCATCAACAATATCGGGATGCGCTCTTAGCCACCGAGTTTCAGATTCCCTCGATTCCTGTGGTTTCAGGTTTGACCGCAGATGTCCTGCCCTGGTCCAGCCTGGATTCATCTCAGACGCGGGCCCTCCTGGACTGTGCCTTTATTGCGCCTGTCAACTTTCCGGCCCAATTGCAGCGCATGCAAAATCTGGGTATGGGAACCCTGATTGATATCGGTCCCACCAGTCGCCTCAGCCGCTTGGCCCAGGATACGCTCGGTTCTGATCCCGTTGAGATTCTGGTTGCCAATCGCACCAAGCGCAGTAGCCGCAAAGTTTTTCTGGAACTGCTGGCCCAGCTTTACCGCCTGGGTTATCCGGTCACGCCTCCTCCAGATCGACGCCAGTCCCTCCCTGTGACGATTCCCGCTGCCGCTGAAGAGATCTCTACCCCCCCTGCATCCATTTCCAGCCAGGTTGTGGAGGCCGCCTCGACGCCTTCCACTCTGGATCGACCTGAAATCAACGGCTATCAGATCCCTGCCACCGTTGTTGCCACCTCTGGAGATCATCTGCGGAGTGAGCAGCCTGCGCCCGCCTCTCAGCAAGGCTTATCCTCCTGCCCCATGTTGCTGCAGCCGATCGCGGTGGTGGGGATGGGAGCGGTCATGCCTGATGCCGATAATCTGCAGGAGTTCTGGCAAAACATTCTCTCCGGTCACGATGCCATCCGCGAGATCCCGCAGGACACTCCCTATCGTTGGAAGCTTTCCACCTACTACAACCCGGATCCAAAGGCGGTGGATAAGACCTATTCCAAGATCGGGGCCTTTGTACCTAACATCAAGTTCAAGCCGATTGAGTTTCGCATCACCCCCAAGACCGCCCTGCAGATGGATCGAGCTCAGAAAATGGCGCTGCTGGCCACCCGTGAAGCCTTCCAGGACAGTGGCTACCAGGACCGTCCCTTTGATCGCAAGCGCGTGAAAGTGATCATTGGCACCTCTGTGCCTGAACATCATGATCTGGGAGCCCCACGGCTGGTCTTTGATGAGGTTGTGGAGGCTTTTTCTCAGTCAGAGGTGTTCTGCAGTCTGCCAGAGTCGATACGAACCCAGATGGTGGACCAGGCGCGTCAGGTGATTCAAAGCCAGATCCCGGCCTGCAGTGAAGACACGATGGCGGGAGGATTGCCCAATATTGTGGCGGGGCGAGTGGCCTTCTGTTTTGATTTGCAGGGCGGTAACGTCATTCTGGATGCGGCCTGTGCGGCTTCTATGGCGGCCCTGGATCATGCCCTCAAGTGTTTGCGCATGGGGGATGCAGACATGGTGGTCATGGGGGGATCGGATTCCACAATGTCGGCCAGTGCCTATGTGGGATTCTGTAAAACCTATGCCCTTTCCGCCCGAGGTAGCAGTCCCTTTGACAGCAAGGCCGATGGCTTTGTCATGGGGGAAGGCTGTGGCATTCTCCTGCTCAAGCGCCTGCAGGATGCCGAACGGGATGAGGACAATATCTACGCCGTGATCCGTGGGGTGGGCAGTTCGTCTGATGGTCGGGGTAGCGGCATTACGGCCCCCAGTCCCAGTGGGCAGACGCTGGCCATGCAACGGGCCTATGAAGATACGGGTATTGATCCGGCCACGATTGGGTTTGTGGAGGCCCATGGCACCTCGACCTCGGTGGGAGATGCGGCTGAGTTTGCCTCTCTGATGGATGTTTTCGGACAACTCCAGCCCCAGCAGCCCATTTATCTGGGATCAATCAAGTCCATGATCGGGCACCTGAAGACCGCTGCCGGAGTGGCCGGGTTAATTAAAGCCATCTTGAGTGTGAAGGAAGGAGTGATCCCGCCCACCCTCAACTTTGAATCTCCAGCGGCCCGCATTGATCTGGATCGCAGTCCATTCCACATCAATGGCAAAACTCAGACCTGGGATCACCGGGGTTCTACGCCGCGCCGTGCCTGCATCAACTCCTTTGGGTTTGGGGGCACCAACTTTCATGTGGTGGTGGAAGCCTATGATCCCCCGTTCTACCGCAGTCCTGAGTTTGAGCGGGAATTACAGCGTTCTCGCCTTTACCAGACTCTGATCCAACCTCAGCTGCAGGCCACGGTTGAGCCCCCCACCTCCGTCCCCACCCCTCCAGCGGTGGATGGATCGGTGTCCCCCGCGAAGGCATCCTCCTCCACTGTTCTGATCACTTCCACCCCCGAGATCACAGAGGCACTGCGGAATCTGCAGCAACCTCTAGCCGTGGTGAAGGATCCAGAACAGGGCATGGGACTGCTGGCGGCGGCTCCTGAGTCCCTGTCTTCTTTATTCACAGGCAATCTGCAGGGCTGGATCCCGGCGATTCAACCGTCAGATCTGGGGGCAGCCAGTTTCCGCCAATCCCATGGGGTGCGGTTTAACTACATCGCTGGCGCCATGGCGGCTGGCATTGGTTCCGCCGAGATTGTGGTGGCCATGGCCAAGGCAGGGATGCTGGGCTTCTTTGGTTCGGGGGGATTGGATCTGGGGCGAGTGGAGAAGGCACTTCAAGAGGTTACAACCCAGCTGGCGGATCATCCCCAGGCTCCGTTTGGCTTTAACCTGCTGCATAACCCGATTGAGGCGGAGATGGAGGATCGCACCGTGGATCTCTATCTCAAGTATGGGGTCAAGCGAATTTCTGCCTCTGCCTATCTGCGGCTGATGCCCAGTGTGGTGCGCTACCGGGCCAAGGGAATGCGGCGGCTGGCGGATGGACGGATCGAGGCCCCCAACAAAGTCTTTGCCAAGGTTAGTTCCCTGGATGTGGCGGCTCAATTTATGGCCCCACCCCCTGCAGCCCTCCTCACCCAACTGGTGAATCAGGGGAAGATCACGCGTGAAGAAGCGCAACTGGCGGCCCTATTGCCGGTGGCCGAAGATATCACGGCAGAAGCGGATAGTGGTGGTCACACCGATCGTCGCCCCCTCTCGGTTCTCCTGCCCCAGATGCTGCGCCAACGGGATGATCTGGCCGCTCGCTACCGCTATTCCCAGCAGGGGGTGGAGCTGCGGGTGGGAGCTGCAGGCAGTATGGGAGATCCCCTGTCAGTGCGGGCCGCCCTGGCGGTGGGAGCCGACTACATCCTGACCGGATCGATTAACCAGAGCAGCTTGCAGGCAGGAACATCCCCCCTGGCGAAAGCCATGTTAGCGGAGGCCCAGATGGCGGATGTGGTCATGGCACCCGCTGCCGACATGTTTGAAATGGGGGTGCAGGTTCAGGTGCTGAAGAGGGGAACCCTGTATGCCCGCCGTGCCCAGAAACTGTACGAGTTCTACAAAACCTATCCCAGTCTGGAGAGCATTCCGGGAGAGGAGCGGCTCAAGCTGGAACGGGATATCTTCCGCCAGCCTTTAGAGGAGGTGTGGGCTTCGACAGCAGCCTACTGGGAGAAGCGGGATCCGAAACAGCTGCAAAAGGCCCAGGCCGATGCCAAGCACAAGATGGCCCTCACCTTCCGGGCTTATCTGGGTCTGAGTTCACGCTGGGCGCAGTTGGGAGAGGCAGAGCGCAAGATGAACTACCAGATCTGGTGTGGTCCGGCTATGGGACTGTTTAACCACTGGGTGGCCGACACCTGGTTACAGCCGCTGGAGAACCGGGATGTGGTGCTCATGGGTCTCGCACTCCTCCATGGGGCCGCAACCTTGACCCGTGCGGATCTGGCGGCCCAGGCAGGACTCCTTTTGCCGCCGCGGCGAGATCTATCCCAAGTGACGGATCAGAGGATCCTGTTGTCCTACCTGAATAGGAGTGCCTGCGGTTGATATGCTGACCTTTCAAGCTCTGATTGCCACCCTGCACCAGTTTTGGGGAGAGCAAGGGTGTCTGATTGTCCAGCCCCACGACATTGAGAAGGGGGCAGGCACGATGAATCCTCATACCTTTCTACGGGCTCTGGGACCAGAACCCTGGCGGGTGGCCTATGTGGAACCCTGCCGTCGGCCCACGGATGGACGCTATGGTCAGAACCCCAACCGCCTGCAGCAGTACTACCAGTATCAGGTCCTGATCAAGCCGTCCCTGGACACGATTCTGGATCTGTATCTGGACAGTTTAAGGACGCTGGGGATTGACCCGGCGGATCATGACGTTCGCTTTGTGGAGGATGACTGGGAATCTCCCACCCTGGGGGCCTGGGGTGTGGGCTGGGAAGTCTGGCTGGATGGCATGGAAGTGACCCAGTTTACCTACTTTCAGCAGGCGGGTGGGCTGGACTGTCGCCCCGTTTCGGTGGAGATCACCTATGGTCTGGAACGCCTGGCCATGTACATGCAGGGGGTGGACTCCATTTTTGATATTTGCTGGAATGAACACCCGGCTACGGGAAGGATCACCTACGGTCAGGTGCACCATCAAGGAGAAGTGGAACATTCTGGCTATAACTTTGAGCACTCCGATCCCGAGCTGTTATTTCAGCTGTACAACCAGTTCGAGGCAGAGGCCAAGCGTCTGTTGGAGCGAACTCGGGAAGCCTATGCTGCTAGCCAGCAGGAAGACAGACCTGATCAACCGCTAGACCTGATCCTGCCCGCCTACGACTATGTCCTGAAGTGCTCCCACACCTTTAACATGCTGGATGCTCGTGGGGTGATCGCAGTGGCCGAGCGCTCTCGCTACATTGGCCGGATTCGGACCCTGGCCCGGCAGGTGGCGGAACTGTATGTGCAGCAACGGCAACGGCTGGGCTACCCCCTCTTGCCCCTAACGCAGGTGGCAGTCTGAGCTAAGAGCTGGGAAGCACCGGATCCAGAGTGGGAGGCCGGTCCTCTCCGGTGGCAAACCAGCGACTGAGGCGCTCCCATTCCACCTGAGCCAGACCATCCACGGCCCAGTTGGCCCGCCGTTGCACCATATGCAAAGGGAAAAGGGTGGCCACCCCCAGCATTGAGATCCCTGCAGCCTGTCCGGCGGCTAGACCCGGATAGGTGGCCTCGATCCCCAGGCATTCCCTCGCCGAAAGAGACAGGTGTTCCAGGGCCAGGCGGTGCAGGTATCCAGGGGAATCAATCTTGTCCTGAGGTAGATCGGATCCGGTGATCTGGAGTCTGAAGAAGCTTTCTAGCTGACAGCGCCGCAGCACTTCCTGAATTTCGCCTGTAGCATTGCCACTCACTAGAACAATGTCAAGATCCAGGCGGTGCAGGCGTTCCAGCGTCTCCACCAGGTGAGGAATCAAGGGAATTCGAGATCGCTGCTGCATGGCTTGCCGGTAGAGCTGCTCCTTTTGATCCAGCAGCGTCTGGAGCTGTTTGGGGGACAAAACGCGCCCTCGTTCTCCCCAGAGGGTACGGATCCGCTCTGCGTCGCGGTGGCCCATGTAGAGTAAACGGTAGCTCTGCTGATCCGATAGATTCAGGGGACGTAGATTATCTCCAACCAACAGCTGGTTGATTACCTCCGCATGAACATTTTCATCGTTGACAACTACGCCACTGTACCCGAGCAGAACTGCCTTTAATGTCATAGCCTCAGCATCAGAAATGGATGGGCAGGGAGTCTGGTGTGGATCGATGTTACGGCCATTCTTGTTGGGAATCACGGCTTAATACAAGGGTGGGGGTCAGCGTTTCCGGTAGGGCGGATACAGGCTGCCAGCGATTCACCCACAGCTTGAGCAGCTGTCCCTGCTGAACTCGGGCCCCCTCCACATCCGCACCTGTATTCATGATCGCAAACCACAGGATCCCTTGATCCTGAGTTGGTAGGGCTCCGGCCAGAGTGCTGACCTGATTGAGAGTGCCGGATTTAGCCACCAGGGGAGTGGGCAGGAGGCGCTTTTCCAGAACACCGTCATCAATGCCCACCACTTCAAAAGCGTCGGCAATCGTCAGATCCTGGGTCTGGAGCAACTCAGCCAGATGAATGAACAGGGCTGTAGCAGCGCGTGGGGAAAGGCGATTCTCCACCCCCAGCCCAGACCCGTTGATCAATTGAATTTCCTGGGCAGGTAAGCCGGTGATCTCGGCCACTTGAGCTGCCACAACCGCAGGACCTCCCACTTCCGCTGCCAGCATATCTGCCATGAGGTTATTGCTGTAGCGGTTCATTTTCTTGATCAATTCCACCAGGGGTTGGGAGGAGTGTCGTAATAAAGGCTGGAGATCCGACGGCGATTGGGCGGCCACAACCACGGCTCCCTGAACAGTTATTTGAGGGCGGGGGGTGCCGGAGGGGAGGGATTGAAATTGGGTTTCTGCTTCTGGAGGCCAGATCTGAGCATTGAGGGCCTGACGCAGCAACTGCCCAGCCTGCTGAGGATCAGTGGAGAAATTCATGTAAAACTTGCCCTGGATCACCAGATTGCCCTTGATCTCACGAATGCCCCGTTCCTGCAGACGATTGGCCACCGCCATGGCCTCTTCCCAGACAAAAAAGGGATCGGCTCCTCCTGAAACCACTAGATCCCCCTGCACCACTCCAGCTTCAATGGCTCCCGTGATCCCGATCTCTGTGGTGAAGCGATGCTCAGGCCCGAAGCTGTGGAGGAGAGCCAGGGAGGTAGCCACCTTGGTGAGGGAAGCAGCAGGGAGTGGAGTGGATCCCTGATGGCTAGCCAGAAGTTGCTCCTGACTCTGCACCCAGATCCCCTGATGGCTAGTGGCAAACCCCTGCTGGGACAGCTGGGTGAGATAGGCCTGCAGCTGGGCCTGGATCTCCGGGTCAGGTTTACTGGCAGTCAGGAAGGCTGGAGCTACCGCTGTCACCTGGGCCGGAGTTGAAGTGGGCAGGGGCTGAACCAGGATCTGCGGGGACTCCGAGTCCTGCTTCTCCAGGGCAATCGGATCCGGCAGGCTGCGATAGGCTGTGAGAGCACCGAGCAAGGCTGCCGTGGGGACGAGCCAGAAGATGATCTTATTCATGAACCCTATTTTACCGAGAGGGCAGGGGCTGTGTGGCCCGGTCCAGGAGAGTCTGAATTGCGTCCTTCTGTCGGAGCATATCCTGATAAAGAAGCAGCTGACGACGACAGCGGGCCAGGTTGTGGGCCGGTCGATTCGGGTAGCGCTGCGGATCCCAGTGGAAATAGGAATTGTCATAGTAATCTTTCAGGAAACGTAGGCCCAATTCCAGTGTGATCAGCTTCAGGCCCTGAAACACGTACCGGGGATCTAAGTCTGCCGCCGCTCCCGTTTGGGTATAGCCCTCCCATCCCGCTGCCAAACTCTGCAGATCAAAGCTCTGATCCTGACTGGCCCAGGAGCGTAGCGCATCCCCCAGTTCCACATAGAGGTTGTGCTCCATAAAGGTGTCCAGATCCAGCAGGGCGGTAACCTGTCCCTGCTCATTGAAGAGGAAGTTGGCCAGTTTCAGATCCCCGTGAATGATCTGGCGGGGCAGATGGGGAGGCAGCAGCAAGGTGGGCAGCGTTGATAAGAGGAGCTCAGCCTCAGGGGCCACCTCCGGATCACGGGGATAGTCATGAAAGGTGGTCAGGAGGGCAGCTGTGTCATGAAACCCAGGTAACTGAAAGCGGAAGGTGTAGCGCCAGGAGGCCAGAGCCTGGTGGAGGTGCCCAACGGTCGATCCGGCGGCCCGTAAATGATGAGCTTGAGGAGAGCAGGTTAGAACCTCTCCTGGCAGACAGGGCATGACTCGCCACCACCGTTCCTGCCATAGCAGATGTAACTCCGCTGTCTGGGTGTAGAGATACGTGGGGGTGTTGAACCCCTGACTGCGGAGATAGGCACTCACCACCTGCCCATCCTCAGTGACGCGGGGATCAAACGCAGAGTGTAACTGCTGACAGATAAAGATGCCCTGCTCCGTGGTTAAGCGCCAGCTTTGCTGGATCAGGCCAGTGTCAAGCCGCTTCAGGATCTGGGGGTGGCCCAGCTGGAACGCCTGCACCAGAGGCTGTAGCCAGGAGGGCTCCATTCAGTCACGCTCATAGGGATAAGCGGCGGTCGTGACGCGCAGCTGACGGCGTTGTCCTCCTCGCTCGATTTCAAAGGTGAGGGTCTCGTCGACCGACGCCGTTTCCACCCGATTTTGCACATCGTCAGCCCGCTGGATAGGAGCGCCATCAATGGCGACAATCACATCTCCGGCCCTCAGCCCAGAGGCTTGCGCAGGTGAGTCCTGCATCACCTCCCCAATCAGCACCCCGTGATCGGCGGTAATCAGCATACGGCTGTTGGGATCTTCATTGATTCGCTGCTTTAACTCAGGGGTGAGGGTGAGCATACGAATGCCAATGTAGGGGTGATCCACCTTGCCCTTGGTGATCAATTGCTGCGCCACCCGTTGCGCGGTTTCGATGGGGATGGCAAAGCCCAGTCCCTGCGCCCCCTGAATAATGGCGGTGTTGACGCCGATCACTTCCCCCCGTTCATTTAAAAGGGGCCCGCCCGAATTGCCGGGGTTGATGGCTGCATCGGTTTGAATGAAGGCCACTCGCTTATCCGGTACTCCGATCTCCCCGCTGGAGCGACCCAGAGCACTGATAATCCCAGCAGTCACGGTGTTGTCCAGACCCAGAGGATTGCCAATGGCGATGGCCCACTGCCCGGGTTCCAGATCTTCGGAGCGGCCCAAGGAGACGGTGGGGAGGTGATCTGCCTCAATCTTGACCACGGCAACATCGGTAATCGTGTCACTGCCCAGGACTCGCCCCTCAAACTGGCGGCCATCCTTGAGCACCACCGTCACCCGATCGGCCTTGTTGACCACGTGGGCATTGGTAATGATCTGGCCGTCGGAGGTGACCACAAACCCCGACCCCGTCCCCTGCTGCCGCCGCTCCTGGGGTTGGGACGGAACGCCAAAAAATTCTCGAAAGAAGGGATCGGCAAAAAACTGTTCCGGGAGGCGGGAGCGAGTTTGGATCACCCGCTCTGCGTCGATGCGCACCACCGCCGGACCCACCCGTTCTGCCACCTCCGCAATAAAATTGGCGGGGATCGGTCCATCCGTGGCCAGAGAAAACTGGGGAGCTGCTTGAGCCGCAACCCAGGTGGTGGGGGGAAAGGAAAACCAGATGCCGATCCCAATCCCCAGCAGAATCAGGAAAAGTGCATAGACAGATTGCTTGAATTTATCGCTCATATTCCCCATCCAGCAAGCCTTCAGAAAGCCGTGTAGACTCCCAAACTCCTGTCCAAATTTAACATGCTTGGCGAAATTGCCTGGTTTGTTCCCAGAGTCAGCTGGCAGGTTCCAGTCTCGGGCTAAGATAAGGGCACTTGATCCTGGTGGATAACACTGACAGCCTTCACTCCGGCCAGGAATGCCGTTCCGGGCAGTGCTAAGGATGGGGTGGGCAATCCTCTCTGCTCAGAAAGGTTAACTCATGTCCGATTCGGGGTTTGTTCCAGAAAAAATTCTGCATTTGGCCAGGCAGTATCAAACTCTGGGTCAATGGCAAAAAGCAGTGGATCTCTACCAGAAAATTTTGCAGGAAGATCCCGATTCCCTATTGGCCCTGGAGGGTCTGGCCCAGCTGGCCCTGGAATCGGGCAATCTGCACAAGGCTCAACAGTTGCTGCAGCGAGCCTGTGGGCTCAATCCCGATCACCCCCGTTTTGCCCTGCAGCTGGGGGATGTCTATGCTGACCTGAAGCAGTGGCAAGAGGCTGCCGATGCTTATCAGTCTGCCCTGACCCTGGGGTTGCAACAGGCAAACACCGATGTCGAAACCCTGCATACCCGTCTGGGACAGGCCAAACAGGCCCTGGGGCGTCTGGAGGAGGCGGTGGTTCATTATCAGGAAGCTCTTTGTCTCAATAGCTCTTCTGTCACATTGCTGGCGGCCCTTGGATATGTCTACAGTTGCCTGGGACAGTGGGCCGAGGCAGTTCAGGCTTATCAACAGGCTCTGCACCTGGATCCACGGCTGGCGGATGTTCATTTTGCTCTGGGTAACGTATTGCTGGTGCAATCGGCGTTTGAGGAGGCTAGCCGTGCTTTTCAGCAGGCGATTCACCTGGAACCCAGTCATCAAACTGCTGTGGCCCACTGGATTATTGCCGCCCGAGAAGGTGGAGAATTTGAGAAGGTAGCCACCTGGCTGGATTATGACCACCTGATTCAGATCCAGCGCCTGGAACCTCCCATGGACAATGCAACGGTGGAGAGCTTTAACACCCAGCTGGCGGAAAGACTATTGCGTCATCCCTCCATGGCCTGGGAGCCCCCGCTTTACTTTACCTGTGGTGGATTGCAGTCCCAGAATCTCCTTCAGGATAAGCCTCTGATTCAGCCCTTTATAGACATCCTGCGACCCGCTGTATCTCGCTATCTGGAGATGGTACCAACCGATGCCGATCACCCGCTGCAGTGGAACCGTCCTGCTGACCTGAGTTTGAGCGGGATCTGGGCGGTCAGCCTGGAGCCTCAAGGTTATCAGCGCTTGCACCTGCAGGATCCAGCCTGGATCAGTGGCATTTACTATGTGCAGGTGGATGAACCCGAGGGGACAGAGAAGGGGGGAGGCTGTTTGGAGTTTTGCCAGACTCCGGCAGAATTTCCTGCCACACTGCCGGTTTCAACCCGCCAGATTCAGCCTTCCACAGGCTTGCTGGTGCTCTTTCCAGCCTATTTTTACCACCATACCCATCCCTGGCCCGATTCAGGACGATGTATCAGTCTTTGCTTTACAGTGGCAGGGCAGCTGGAGGGTGCAGAGCATTGCCTGCCCTTATGAGATCCATTTGCATGGGGCGAACTGAGGAGCAATAAGTGGATGGGGATGCCCAAATTTCTACAGGATCAGACGCTTCAGCTGGCGCGGGATTACTCTCGGTTGGGACACTGGCAACAGGCTGCTCAGCTCTATCAGGAGATGTTAGAGGCAGATGCAGAAGCGACGGCGGCCCTGGAAGGTCTGGCAGGTCTGGCTCAGGATCAGGGAGATCTGGTGACAGCTGAGCGTTTACTGCGGCGGGCCGTAGCTCAGTGTCCTCAATCTCTTTCTCTGCAGTTGCAACTCGCCGACCTATATCGGGCTCAGCGGCTGTGGTCAGAGGCGATCCGCTGTTATCAGGCGCTTGAGGTTCTGAGGTTGGCCTCTCCTCAGGAGCGGATCCGGCTTCACACTCGCTGGGCTCAGGTATTGCAGGCCATGGGTGAACTGGAGGAGGCTGCTGTCCATGTGCAACAGGCAATCACAGAGGATCCCACCGCAGCCTCTCTCTACGCCAGCCTTGGATATCTCCGCAGCCTTCAGGGACACTGGTCAGAAGCAACCGGCTGCTATCAAAGGGCATTACACCTGAATCCTCATCTGCCGGATGTCCACAATGCGTTAGGTCACGTCCTCCTGAGCCAATCTGCCTGGAGTGAGGCCAGTCTGGCCTTTGGGCATGCCCTACAAAAAGATCCCTCCAATCAGGCGGCCCTGGCTCATCTTATGATTGCCTTGCGAGAAGCAGGGCAGGATACCCGCATCACCCCGTGGCTGGATTACGACCACTTGGTTCAGGTGTACTCCTGTGCTTCACCTCCTGCTGGCTACAGTAGTGTTGCGGTTCTGAATAGGATCCTGGTACAACGGTTACTCCAGCACCCCAGTCTCTCCTGGAATCCAGAGTCTCTCTCCACCTGGGGGGGGTTACAGACCGCCGATCTCCTGTCGGATCCTGCGATCAGTGAGCCGATACGAGCGTTGATCCGCCCCTATGTACAGAGCTATCTCCAGTCCCTACCCTTGGATCTAGATCATCCGTTGCAGTGGAATCGTCCTCAGGATCTGCACCTGGGTTGGTTGTGGGGGGTGTGTTTGCATCCCCAGGGGTACCAGCGGTTGCATATCCATGATCCGGCCTGGTTGAGTGGGGTGTACTATGCCCAGGTACCAGCCATGACAGGAGTTGACGGGGCGGGCTGTTTGGAATTCAGTCAGACACCAGGGGACTATCCGATCACCCGATCCCTTCCTCGCAAGCGTATTCACCCCGAAGATGGGCTGCTGGTTCTGTTCCCCGGCTATTTCTATCACTGCACCATTCCTTTCCTGGCTGGATCACCTCGGATCAGCTTCTCTTTTAATATCGCAGGTCGGTTGGGATGCCCAACCACAGCAATCCCCCTCTAAAAAAGAGATCCAGATCCGCCGAGGGCACAAGATCTGGATCCAGGTCAGCCTGAGGGGAATCTAGGCGCGAATGCGGCAGATGGCAGCACTGACAATGGAATCATCGCCACATCCACTGGCAGTGAGTTTAACTGGTGGATTGAAGGTGGTCATCACCCGTTGCTGGGAGATGGGCTGAGGTTTTGGAGGTGTAGCCGTAGGGACTGGGTTGGGAACCTGTTTTTGGGGAGAGGGACTGACCACAGGCCGCGCGGCCATAATCGGAACCTCTGCTTTGGGAGCGGGTGGGGGTGGGGCTTCCACTTCCTCGAGGAAGAAGAGAATCGCAGATCGAACACTGCGATCGGGCTCTTTGTAGTCCCCTCCCTCGGGCTTCGCCAACCGATCCTGAAGGGCAGGGTAAGCCACACGGAACTGCTTTAAGCGCAATGCCTGTACTGCTTCGCGCCGGACCACCGGAGCCACTGCATCATTAAGGGCTTGCTCCTTCAGGATCAGGTCCAGTTGATCTTGATCGAGAAGGTTGACAACCTCAGGGCTACTGAAGTTGAAGCCAAAGCGAACCGTGATGTCGCTGGGAGCAGTGGTCGTCTCAGGATTATCAGGGGTGGATTCAGGACTGGGGGAGGGAGGAGCCTCTGAAGAGGGAGGATCGGGTTCGGCCAGGCGGGCCTGCAGCGCAGGGATATCCAGCTTGTCCACAAAGTCAGCCCAGAGGGAGTTACCCTTCTCTAGGTACAGATCCCGTGCCCTTTCAAACTCCTGCAAAGCCTCCTTGAATTGCTTCTGACTGCGGCGAACAGCAGCTAACCCGTAATGGGCATCGGGAAACTGAGCATCCAGCTCCAGGGCACGAGTATAGGAGGTTACAGCCTTTTCCAGTTGCGAGATGGCCAGCTGATTCAGAGCAACCCGCGTGACGGCAACGGGATCCTGAGGATCCTCAGGCAGTGGCAGATTCAGACTGGGCTGAGGAGGTAAGAACCCTGTAGCGAAGGGCAGCGAGGCTACCAACTGGGGTAGCGAGGGGTGCAGACGCTGGGCCAGCAGCTGGCGATAGCGATCCACATGAGCCTGGAAGTAAGCCGTGCTCTTGGGGGGCAGGGCCGCTATCACCTCTTGAGGATCCGGGGAGCGAGCAATCCGCCGAGCGGAGGCTGCCAGTTCGTACTGAACATAGCCCCGATCCCGGAAGCCCAGCGGATCTTCAGGAGCGAGGGTGGTCACCTGGTCGTAATCGCTTTCGGCCTCCTCTAGATCCCCCAGATCAAAATGGGTTAAGCCACGATTGGCGTAGGCAGTAGAATAGGTGCGGTTCTGGCGCTCCGCTTCCTGAATCGAGGTGTTGAGGGATTCCAGGGCAGGTTGGAGCTGACCATCCAGATATTGCGCCACCCCGCGACCGTTGTAGCCCCGCTCCCGCAGATCAAACTCCACCTCGGGGGAGACCGACTGATCAAACGAGGAAACCGCTTGGGGATATTCGGCCTTGTGGGTGTAGGTGAGTCCCTGCAAGAAGTACCCCTGACCATATTTTTGATTCAGGCTGGTGGCCTGTTGAAAGCTGCTCAGGGCTGTATCGTATTCTGTCTGGGCGAGTTGAGAGATCCCGAGGTTGTTGAAGATCTCTTCTGGTTTGACGCGGTCCAGCGACTCGGGACGGATACGAAATTCTTCAGCAGACTTGCGATAGTTCTCGGTGGCGGGCTCCAGCTCCCCGAGATTGTCATAAGCTACACCCAGATCGTAAAGATTATCCGCATCATAGGGATTGATCTCCAGGGCGCGGCTGAGGATATCAACCGCATCTTGATAGCGCTGTAGGCGCAGAAGGGACCCCCCCAGATATTCCAGGGGAGCAATGGCTTTGGGATTGATCTTGAGGGCAGCTAGAAAGCGCTCACTGGCAGCTTCATAGTTACCTTCGTTGTAGAGTTGCACACCCTGGTTGTGCAGTTGGTTAATGGATTGAGTGAGGGCGGGGATTGACAGTGGCAGTATCAGCCCCAACAGCATGGCTAAAACAACACTGATCCGCCGCACGCGTTTAGACACTGGCATATGCGGCCTTCCTCTTGGCAGTGGACACCTGATCTCTAGCCTTATTATTGGCCATTGTCACCTGCTTCCGTGTGATGTGGATCGTGCCATTTTGTGACCCTTTCCCGTCAGAGGGGTTGGGGTTTCGGGGTAGAGATGTCAGGATCTGATCACCTTGTTGTCCATGAATATGCATGATCCGGTCCCTTTGAACTCTTCACCCGCTTTGCAGCCCTTCACCGATAGTCCGATCCCCATCGCTCCCTCAGGGTTTCGTTCTGGATTTATTGCCCTGGTGGGCCGTCCCAATGTGGGCAAGTCCACTCTACTCAACAGCCTGGTGGGGGAGAAGATCGCCATTACCTCACCCGTGGCCCAGACCACTCGCAATCGTTTGCAAGGGATCCTCACCCTGCCCACAGCTCAGCTGATCTTTCTGGATACGCCGGGAATTCATAAGCCCCACCATCGTTTGGGGGAGATCCTGGTGCATAACGCCCAAGCTGCACTCCGGGCGGTAGATGTGGTGGTGCTGGTGGTCGATAGTTCCACTCCGGCGGGGCGAGGGGATGCCTACATTGCTGAGCGATTACCCCACGATGTGCCTTGTCTCATTTGTGGCAATAAAGCCGATCTTTTGCCCCTCCCCACTCCCGAACAGCAGTCTCTGATCACCAGCTACGAGCAACTGTTGCCAGGTACTCCCCTGATCCTGACCACGGCTCTGAATGCCCGCACTTTAGAGGGGCTACTGCAGGCGATCACCGCTCGCCTCCCGGAGGGTCCTTATTACTATCCCCCAGACCAGATCACGGATCAGCCAGAGCGTTTCATCATGGGGGAGTTGATTCGAGAACAGATCCTGTTACATACGCGCGAAGAAGTGCCCCACTCCATTGCGGTGGTGGTGGAAGCAGTAATCGAGGGGGAGCAACTCACCCGCGTGACTGCCAGCATCATCGTGGAACGCCAATCACAAAAGGGGATCTTGATTGGCAAGGGGGGCGAGATGCTCAAGCGGATTGGGCAGGCGGCACGGTTACAGATGCAAAAACTGATCCTGGGCAAGATCTACCTGGAACTCTTTGTCAAAGTCAGACCCCACTGGCGTCGTTCTGAATCCCACTTGCGGAATTTGGGCTATGTCATCGAGCAGGACTGATGCTGCCGGACAGGATCAGCCGAAGGAATAATGCTTGCGCACATCCTGGGTGATTTTCCAGGTACAGCTGAGTCCGGCAGGAAACACCACCAGATCCCCTTTACCCACCTGCTGAGGTTCACCGCCATTGGGGGTCACCGTGACTTCCCCTTCCAGGAAGTAGCAGGTTTCCTGATCGTCATAGGTCCAGGGAAACTCGGAGACTGCCTTGGTCCAGATGGGCCAGCTCAAGATCCCTAGTTGCTGGAGCCGTTCCTGGCTGGGTTGCCGTTCTATCTGGATCGTCTGGGATTGGATAGGCATCGGACTTAACCTCCAGTACGTTCATCGGATGGGTGGTTTTCGCCACTAAGTGGGCCAGCGCCCGCCACATTTTCCTTAGCATGACTTAAGGGGGGCCGGACTGGCAAAAAAGATTGCGTCCAATACAGCCGTTCGGTCAGATCCATGTCCTCGGCATGCAGGATCCCGATCACCACCCGTGGGTTTTGCCGCTCAACCACAGGAACCTGATGCAACCCTCGCGCCTGCATTTTCTGGTGAGCCCGGGCCAGGGTGTCATCAGGATAAACCGTCACCAGCCGTCGGCTGCAGATCTCCATGACGGTCAGGTCCTCCGGATTTTTCTGGTTCGATAGGGTGGTTTCCAGATCTTGAAGGGTCAGAATCCCCTGCAGCTGTCCGTCGGGATCCACCACAAGAGCTTGATAGGAGCGGGCCGCCACCATGTCTGTAGCTACAGTCAGAAGTGGGGTGGTGGTGAGGAACTGCAGACCCACCGCACTCATACTCTCTGCTACGGACAGGTGCTGGGTAGGATCACTTGCCTCCTGAGTTGAGGCTTTGGCTGAGGGGAAAAACGCAGGGGCAGGCAGGAGGGAGGTAACCCAGACACTCACCCCCACCGCTGCCATCAGGGGAAGGATGATGCGATAATCGCGGGTCATTTCAAACAGCAGCAAAATGGCGGTCAGGGGGGCCCGTACGCTTCCGGCCCAGACCGCCCCCATTCCCACCAGGGCATAGGCTGCCGGAGGGGCCATAAAAAAGGTAGAGGGCAAGATCTGGCTCAGCAGAGTCTGATACGTAGTGCCCAGGACGGCTCCCATAAACAGGGTGGGTCCCAGGGTGTTGCCTACAAAGCCACAGCCCATGCTAACGGCGGTCATCACCACCTTGCCCAGCAGCAGAAACAGGAGCATGGGTAAGGGGAAGGGAATGTTCTGAAGCAGGGTTTCAATGGTTTCATAGCCCACCCCCAGCGCCAGCGGCAGTGGCAGCCCCAGCAACCCCACCAGCAGCCCCCCCAGAGCCAGCTTGATCCCCTGCGGTTGTTGACCCAGCCAGGTTTTTCCTTGAAAAAGGCGGAGGCTCCACTGCAAACTGTAGCCCATCACCAGGGAGAGGCCGCTGGCCAGGAACCCTAGCCCAAGATAGAAGGGGAGTTCCACCAGGGTTTTAAACTCGTAATCGTTGACCACCAGTGCCAGTCGCGTGGACGCGGGCAACATGAAGGCGGGCTGAGCCCCCAGTCCCAACTGCCCCACTAGCGCTCCCACCACCGCCGCCAGGACCACAACACTGATCGTGCTGGTGGTAAAGGATCCACTCAGAATCAGTTCCAGGGCCAGAAACACGCCCGCAATCGGGGCATTAAATCCTGCCGCCAGTCCCGCTGCCGCACCTGCCCCCACCAGAATACTGACCCGTTCACTAGAAAACTTGAGTTTGCCCCCCAGGGCCGATCCGAGAATGCCCCCGATCTCCATAGAAGGACCTTCAGGTCCTAATGAGGATCCCGCCCCTAGGGACACCGCCGAGGCCAACAGTTTCAAGGGGATGCGCCAGAGGGGAATGCGTTGCCCCCGTCCGATGGCGGACTGCAGGATCTCAGCAATGTTGGTGCCCTGCAGGGGATAAATCCAGAGCAACCCACTCACCAGCACCCCCCCAATCACCGGGATCAGGAGCGGGGTCCAGGAGCCCAGGGGAGCAATCCATTCTTGAAGCAGAAATTGAAAGCAGTATTTGCACAGGCTGATCAGAGCATCAAAGCCGATCACCACCAAACCCACGGTCAGGCCCACAATCGCCGCCAAGCCCAAGAGGAGAGGTTCGCTTGAGAGGGAAAGCGAGTCAACCCAGTAGGGGGTGGAGTCCTGTCCTTGGGGGGAGGGGTTTGCCACTGAAAGTGCCTCAGGTCAGGAGAGGGGAATTGGGGTCAGGCAGGGGCTGTCGCCGCCAACGAGCCGTTTGCACTCCCAGCAGTAGGGTGATCCCAAGCATGAGATAGCTGAAACTGTCCCCCAGATGGGTGGCCAGGGTAAGGCCATCCCGCAGATAAACCGTTCCGGTAATTACATCTCTGGCAAAAATATCCCCGCGCACCTGCACCTGTCCAGTGGGATCCACGATCAGATTGCCCCCCGTATTGTTGACGAAGACAAAACTGCGTCGGGTTTCAATCGCCCGAAAAATGGAGAGATTGCCGTGCAGCATCGGCCAGTGACTATTGCCAAACCAGCTGTCATCGGCAATGGTGATCAGCACCTGAGCCCCCGCTTGGACCAGAGCAACGCTGGGTCTGGGCAGCACACTTTCCAAGCAGATCATGACGCCCAAACGGCCCAGATCTCCCCCCTGCAGGGGACGGTAGCCATCGGCGGAGGGCACATACCGGGCCGATTCAAAATAGGGAAAGATCCATTGTTTGCCAAACTGATCCAGCCGCGAGCCATCAGCACTGTAAAGGAGAGCCGAATTGATAAAGCGCTGATCCTGATCGGCGAGATCACGGGTGCGAGGATCCGGTTCAGTGGCCCCCAGAAGGAGGCTTGCTGTTGGTGACAACAACTGAGCCATGGGGTTCAGAATGTAAGGCTCCAGTTGAGTTCCGGCAAACTGGGCCCGTAAGGCACCCTCTGGCCAGATCACCAGTTCTGCCCCAGCAAGGGTGGCTGCACGGGAGAGATTAAACAGATCGCGGTAACGCTCCGCCCGATAAGGCCAGCTGCGATCCTGCTCCAGCCAGCCCACCTGTTGTACAGCTCCCACTACATAGGAGGGTGGAGACTCCTGGCGCAATGCGGTGTTGATCTGGTCCAGTCGTAGCCAGCCATAGCTCAGAATCAAGCTGCCTAACCCCAATCCCACCGCCAGGATCCGCCAGCCCTGCCGCCACCCCATCTGCCAGGCACAGGCAAGACAGGCATTACAGAAAACAGCAACATACGTCACCCCCCAGATCCCCATCAGATCTGCGATCTGGATCCCTGGAGTCCAGTCAAACAGGAGCGATCCCCAGTGGAAGGGAATGGGAAACCAGATCAGGCCCATGAGTCCATCCAGTCCAGTCCAGATGGCGGCCATGGCGAAGGGGCGGACCAGCAGGGAGAGATGTCGGGTCCAGCGCAAGCTCAGCAGGGTGGCTGTTACATAAAACAGGGGTAGCAACGGTGCCACCACAATGCCCCCCAGGATCTCATGCCACTGAATCACCTGCACCGTAATCAGGTCCGGGGTGAAGACATAGAGGCAGAAGCAAAACCAGACGGCAAAACTGATGCCTAGTTGCTGCCGCCAGGACACCCGATCACAGATGACAAATAGAGGGGCCAGCCCTACCAGGGCCGCACTGTAATGATGAACCAGGCGGTTAGGGGATGCCACCCAAAGGATCAGGACCGTCAGAACCAGGATCCAGAAGCGAAGAGAAGGACGCCAGCGGCTGGGAAGATGCACTATCAATGCAAACAGGAGAATTCGATGCCCATTAAAGCAGACTGGCCCATCATATCCTGGGGAGAAAACAGCACCTTATTTGGCTCAGGATCCCCTCAGTCCATCCCGGGATCAGGCACAGGCAGACGGAATAAATGGCGGGCGTTCTCAGTGGTTTGTGTAGCCAGGTGATCCCAGCGATCCCCCCGCAGGTCTGCAACTTTCTGGGCTACATAGGCCACATAAGCGGGTTCATTGCGCTTGCCTCGCCGTGGAACAGGGGCCAGAAAAGGACAATCGGTTTCCACCAGCAGTCGAGTCGCAGGCACTTCCAGCACCGACTGTTGGACGGTTTTGGCATTCTTGAAGGTGACAATGCCACTGAAGCTGATCCAGCAGCCTCGATCCACAAACCAGCGCGTTTCTTCAGGGGTGCCACTCCAGCAGTGCATCACCACCCGCAGATCATGCTCTGGATCGACTTCCTGCAGCATCTTCAACGTATCGGCAGCAGCATCTCGACAGTGAATGATCAGGGCCAGATCCAGCTCCCGGGCCACCTGAATCTGGGCACGAAAGGCCTCGGTCTGGAGTGCCAGCGTCTCAGGGTCGTTTTTATAGTAATAATCCAGCCCTGTTTCCCCAATCGCCACGACCCTGGGATCTGAAGCTGCCAGATGAGCGATCTTTTCCCCCCGATCCCGCGACCAGGATTCGGCCTCAAGGGGATGCAATCCCACGGCCAGAAAGACCTCTGGGAACTCTGCGGCCACAGCCTGCAACTGTGGAAACTCTTCAGGAGTACAACAGGAATGCACCATCTGCACCACCCCTGCAGCACGCCAGCGTTCGGCCACCTGCTCTCGATCCGTGTCGTACTGCTGAAAATTGAGATGGACATGGCTGTCAATCAGCGGGGGAGGGGTGGGTTGGGCTGTGGCATCCATGATGAGCAGAAGAGAGACAGGCGTGGGTCAACAGCAAGCAGACTCACCCTCAGGCAACATCACTTGCGGAGGTGGTGAGAGTCTGGATCCGACGGGCCAGTCGGGACTTGCGGCGAGCCCCTGTGTTGGCGTGCATTGTCCCCAGCTTAACAGCCTTGTCGATGCGGCTAAATGCCTGGCTGGCAGCGGCCTGCACCTGATCCAGGGTGATCCCTTCCTGCTTGGCTTCATAGGCATCCGCCAGGGTCATTACTTTTTTGATCAGGGTATTGACGGTGGATTTAATTACCCTGTTGCGCAGACGGTTACGCTCCGCGACCTGAACTCGCTTAATGGCTGACTTAATTTGGGGCATGGCAGAACAGAAAAATAACAGTGCAATCTCGGATCATACCTTTTTTTAAAATCAGGATGCCAGCTCTGTACAGGAGGGGGTGGGGTAATCCCAAAGCGAATGAAGGGCTGGCCAGCGCATCACGGCCTGCTGAATCACCTGGTAACCCGCACTGTTGGGATGTAGCCCATCGGCACTCAAATGGCGTTGACACCAGGCTTCCCCATGCTGTTGCCATTGGTGGAACAGATCGAGAAACGGGATCTCTCGTTCTGTGCAGGCGTCCTGGATCACCTGGTTGTAGGTGACCTGATCCTGGTGGTTGTAATAAAGGCAGTCCAGAAACGGCATTTTGCTCTCGTTCACGGGCACCATTCCCACAAACCAGACCGGACCCCATTGCCTGGCCTGATCCAGGAGATCATGCAGGGTCTGGGTAAAGAGGGGTAGAGAAGTGAAGGTTTTGCCGTGGTGATGACTCAGGCGGGCAGAATCGTTGACCCCCACGGAGAGGATGATGCCATCCGGCAGACGATTGCGCAGTTCCCCCCGCAAATGAAATTCCTGTTCCATGCGTTTGAGCACCTGCTGCACACCATCCCCTCGCACCCCCAGGTTATAAAGGATCGGTCCTGGATGCGCCGGATCCATGCCAAAGCGACGCAGGCGTTCAACCCAGCCTCCCCCCTGCGGATCTCCGTAGCCATAAACCAGGCTATCCCCAATGGCCACCAGGCGTAGGGGTTGAGGGATTCGGGGGCGGATCGAAGGGGACGCCATCAGCGTTTTCATGGGCAGAGACCCGCAAAAGAATAACGAGATATTAATTTACCATTCGATACAGTACTTTGCAGTGACTTATATCACCGTGTGGCTGCCCGGCCCAAAAGTGCGGATCCGAATCTTCTAGTTCATGCTGTGGGAAGAATGTTGCCGTTGTCGGGAAAGGAGATTGCGGAGAAGGCTGCCGACGTCCCAAGATTGAATCTTTAAGATCATGGTATAACCTGATTCCGCGAGTTATCTATGCGACGTATCTCCCCTCTGGCGTTAACCCTGCCTCTGTTACTGGCGGGATCCCCGACTCTGGCTCAATCCTGGGGCAACAGCACCATCACTCCTGTCGAAAAATCTCGAGATGTTGCTCCCCGGGCCATTGTGGTGGAACCGGATCACCTGCAGGTCAATCTGCAACTGGATCGCTATGGCAGCAATCCGGTCTACCGGCCTGGTGAGTCAATCACCTTCACGATCAATGCTTCCCAGGATGCCTACATCTATATCTTCAGCCTGGAAGCGGATGGATCCGTGAAACAGATCTTCCCCAATCCGTTTGTGAACGGTGCGCTCTTTCTGCAAGCGGGTGAAGTGACGACCCTTCCCACCCCCGGCAGTGGCTATCGCTTTAAGATCACACCTCCCTACGGGCAATCACAGGTGCTGGTGCTGGCGTCGCAGCAGCCTCTCAACCGTCAGGCTCTGTTTACCTTGCAGCAGCAGATGACTCCGGTGTATTCCCAGAACTCCGGCTATTGGACTGCGCCCCGGGCCATTGTGGTGGAAAAAGATTCTCCCAGTGTTGCCACCGCCACCGCCAGCTACCAGGTTATTGGACAGTAGATCTAACAAGTAGATCTATTTGAGGGATCATGGGGCTGAGAGTGGGATGATCCTGACCTTGATCTCAGCCCTTTGATCCTGGGTGTGCATATATTTTCCTGTACTACAATCGGCATATGTCTATGATCTTTTTAGCTGATTAAGAGAGTTTAGGGAGACATCTTGAATATGGCAGGAATTGAGGATCTTGAAACTCGTGTTCGTAACCTCTCTCAGTCGGATTTTTCAAGGTTTCGTGATTGGTTTTATCAGTTGGAGAATGAGCGTTGGGATCAACAAATCCAAGCAGATTTTCAATCTGGAAAGTTTGACAAGCTTATTGAGAATGCCAGACAAGAGTTTTCTCAGGGCCAGGCTCGTGAATTGTGAAGCACTATACCTCTTCAGGTTTCTGGACTTTGTACTGGCAGCTTCTCGCTGAAGTTCGAACTCTTGCCGATAAAAATTATGAACTTTTAAAGTCCATTCCACGTCATCCCTCTCTACAACTAAAACGTATTGAGGGGTTATGGTCTGTACGAGTTGGAAATCATTACCGTGCCATAGGAATCGATGTTCCTGGGGGTATTCAGTGGATCTGGATTGGTAGTCATGCTGATTACGACAAGTTCATGAATTAGTTGCTTTATTCTTTTTGTTGGTGATCGCTGGTGTAGCCACGGGGTTTATCAAGTACCACTTTTTCCCCTCTCGCTAGCCTCAAGTTTTCAGGTTGTCAGTCATTGACTGGGCTCTAGAGTAGGGAGCAGAGATCAGGGGACCTGCCAGGCCCGCTCGTGATAAGCACCTTCAGTTTCTTGAACGACAGAATGATCATGAGAGTGGGGATGGTGATGATCATGGTGATGATGATCATGATGGTGATGAGACTCCCCAGCAGCTAGGCGGAATTTGCACAGGTGGCAGTTCATATAAGTCGTGCCTGTCAGTGCCTCCTGTTCCCGTTCCTGCAATACTTTCAAAATGGCTGGATCGATCCCCAACTCCGGTAGGGTCAGGATCTCCACCTGAGGATGCTGGATCTGGGCCGTAGCGGCGATGGCATTGATTTTTTTGGCCAGCACTCCGGTGAACAGGAGATAGGGCAGAACGATCAGGCGGCGAGGTTGCCAGAGAAGGGCGCGCTCTAACCCCAACTCCAGACGGGGATAGGTGATGCCGATGTAACAGACTTCCACCGCTTTGTAGCCCGAGCCCTCCCAGAGCAGTCGTGCTAGCTTGCAGGCTTCCGCATTGGCCTCCGGATCACTGGAACCCCGACCCACAAAGAGCACCACCGTGTCAGAGCGAGGAATGGATTCAGTTTGACCGGTCTCCAGATCTTGCAGTTTGTGGCGCAGCAAGTGCAGCAGATTGATATGGATCCCCAGCGGTGTGCCGTAATGAATTTGCAACTGAGGATGATTGCGTTGCTGCCGATCCAGTTCCACGGTGACATCAAACTTGTTGTGGCGAGCTCCAAACAGCAAAAGGGAGACGGCCACGATCTCTTGATACCCCTGCTCCAGACACTGCTGGATCCCGTCGGCAATCGTCGGTGGGGTGAGTTCTAAAAAGCAGGGGATCACAGGACGTTCAGGAGTAAAAGCCTGGTAAGCCTCGGCAAATGCTAAAAACGCATCCCTGCCTTCCTGATCTCGAGACCCGTGCCCAATCAGCAGTAGAGGGACAGGGTGGGTGACCTTTGCAGGTGTTGAAGTGGGGTCAGCAGCCACTGATTTGAACATGCGCATCACTCCTTTCCTTGTGGATCGCAAGGGGTTAGTAGACAGCAGGAAGATCCTGCAGAAAGTCAGGTGGGCATTCTGACTGAGGAAGTCAACTTCCAACACAGCTGCGCCACAGCGACGGAGTTACACCGCACTTTCCCCATCCTGACCGGAGAACGGACATCAGCCTAGCGTACTTTTGGGCTGTCTGACCGAAAAAGCTTGATCCACTGACCTTTCTGCTAGAGGGCTAGGGGAGGGGATTGCGCTTGAGTAGGTCTTGAAGTAGTTTCAAGGCTTCGGAATCAAAATTGTTATTCTGAATGGCATCGGATAAAAACTGTTTTTCGGCCTCTGTAATCATTCCATCCCGCAGGATCAGCATTTTCAGCCCTTCCGCCTCCAGGCGATCCACCAGATTATCATCCTCCAGAAAGAAGCTGAGGGCATCCCGCAGTGTCTGGATTGAGGGGGTAAAATTTTCGGGATCTGTCATAAGTAGCCTGTTCACATCAAAGGCCACCCAATTATTAGCATGGAGTGCGACCACTGGACTAAACGAACAGGGTTGCTCTGGCGTAGGATTGGAGGAGCACACCTGAGCTGAGGATGTTGCCGTGACCTCGTCTTCCCCTGAACCCAACTCGCCTCCTCCCAGTGAGCAGGACTGGCTAGCCCGCACCCGCTATCTGTTTTATGGGACGGCGGCCTCCTTTGTGGAGTTGCTCCAGGATCCGCAGAAACGGGCAGAAGATCTGGGAAAACTCAACTGGGATATCAATAAGCTGGTGGAAGATCTGGTGGCCAAAGGGGAAATGACCGAAAAAGAGGCCCTGCGTTATGTGGAGGAGGCCCAGAAGGGCACGACCACCTCATCTCCCCAACCCCCTGGATCTGAAGACATCCCTCCTCCCCCAGCGGAAACGGTTCCAGAACCCGCTCCAGGATCCCCATCGACAGGAAATCGTGTCTCGCCTGAGGATATTTCGGCCTTGATGGATCTCACCCGTGAGATTGAAAATCTGCGCCGTGATCTGGAACAGAAGCGCACGGAGTCCAACTGATCAAGATCCTCCTAATTCCCTTGCTTGCGCGCAATGACTGCCACCGGACCTCCTCCTGCCGGTCCCTGGTGCTCACTCCCTCCGGAGACATAGATCATCGGATCCTGCACCTCTGCTGCAATCACCGCCCCCACCACCGCTCGGGCCATACGCGTATGGTTAATATCGGAGTCCTGCAGCATCGTGTGGCGCTGGCCCAGGATCATGCCGGATGGATCCGCCTCTGCTTTGGCAAAGAGATTGACGATCTGTTCACGGGGCTGATCTGTGGCCTGGATAGCTCGCCGCACCGCTTCCTGATCCTGGGCATGTTGCATGACGGCATGGCTGATGATCAGATCACTGCTGGAGGTGGGAGCATTGCCCAGCACCAGGATCTGGCAATTCAGCAGTTCCACCCCCGCTGAGGCCGAGGCCACCTGAGAGTAGAGAGTCAGATTGTGAAGAATGTCAGTCGGTTGCAGGGTTTCGAAAGGGATCTCCCCCAGAGCCACAGCTGTCCCCAGGGCAGAGGCAGCACGGGAAAAAGCCATGGACTTGTAACTGTCCTCGGTCACCACCTGGCCTGAAGCGTTACGAATGCGATCAGGGGTGAGGAGTGGACATTTGATCTGGACAAAATGCACCTGATCCTGTGAGAGCCGAGCATCCGCTATTGCCGCTTGCACCCCTGCAGCCACCTCCTGCACCATGGTGAGCGTCCCGATCTCTGCCGGGAGAAAATCTCGAGTTCGGCTGATCCCCAAAACTAATCCCCAACCCTGTGTCTCCTGGGGTTGCGACTGTCGCCGGGTAAAGAGGGTGAGATGAGGACTCAAGATCCCCTCGGTGCCCCCGGACATGATCATGATCACCTGGGCTGCCTGGGCTGCTCCAATCTGGGTCTGCAGGTAATGCTTCAGGGTCTGGGTGGCAAAGCCGCGAGTAAAGTCATTCACACAGCCATTTCCCTCGGTTTTGCCCATGACCGCCACGATCTCATGGGGATCCACTTGCCCAGAGGTGATCAACCTCTCCAGTTGCGAGAGATCATCGGGGGCAGACTGGGGCACCTTCAACACATTGACATGCATGGGGAGTTCTAACTGCGTTCAGGGATCGGATTACATCCATCTCCATCCAGGAGGTGATGATGATCATTAAAGCAACGTCTGAGGCCAGAGATCCCCTCAGTCAGTCCGGATGGATCACCTGAAGACTGGTCCGAAGTCATTTCAATCCAGGGGGCCTTTGTGGATCGGCAATCCCGAGTGCTGCCAGGCCTGCATTCCTCCAGAAATATTGAACACCTGAGTGAATCCTGCTTTCACCAGCTCTGTAGCCGCCAAGGGACTGCGGTGGGAGGTTAAACAGATCACTGCCAGGGGTTGATCTTTGGGTAATTCCTGCAACCAAGTGGGCCAGAGCCAACGGCGCAGAAATGGGATCATCCCCAGTAGAATCCGATCCAGGCTGAGATTTCTAGCTCCAGGAGCATGACCGGAACGGTATTCCAGAGGGGTGCGAACATCGATCAAGAGGGGACGCTGTCCCTGGGTTAGACGCAGATACTGCTGGGGAGTCATGGAGGTTACCTCCGTCAGGCTGAGAGTTTTTACGGTCATTTTGCACTCCTTGAAAAGGTTAAACCCACCAGGGTTGCTCACCTGTACGGGGATCGAGATCTTGCCAGGGGGAGAGTTTGATTAAGCCGTTCTCCACCTGCACCCGCGCCAGCTTCAGAGGTAACGCCGCTGGACCTCGAACCACCACACCCAGGGCGGTGTAACGCGATCCGTGGCACGGGCACTGAAACTCTTCATCCACGGGGTTCCAGGGAAAGGTACAGCCCAGATGGGTACAGTTATTGACAATCCCGAAACGGGAAAGCTGTCCCTCTTCCTCCACCGTCAGATAGGTGGGTTCTCCCGCCAGCCCAGCCACCAGCGCCCGTGTCCCCACAGGTTCTGCCAGGATCTGGGAGGCAGGGATCAGGTGCCCCAGCTTATCTTTGGCCAGAATGGATCCATCGGCTGCGGCTTCCTTTGGGGGAATCAGGTACTTGAGAGCCGGATAGAGGGCCGATCCAGCCGTGATCGCCAATGTAGATCCGGTGAGGAAGTTGAGCAACTTGCGTCGCGAGAGGGGTGGCCCCTCAAACTCCATGGGCAGACTGTGGGTCATGTTCAATTCTCCTGTCGCTAATGTGGTTGTGTCGATCGAAATAGACTGAATAACCACCGACATTGTCTATGTTAATTACTGTATAGTTATATTGTCAACACAAATAATCTCTGGGCAAGTTGTTATCGTTTAGGCGATCAGGGCCAGAGTTGTGAGTGAGGTTTAGCATGACTGGATTATGCAAATTAAGAATAGGCAGCGTGCTTTTTAGGCTTACTCCGGTCCCTCACCGCTATGCCACCGGCACGCTACGCGAACACCACCACCCAACCGCTTTGCGTTATTGGCCGAGCCCTGCGGCGAATCTAGGTAGAGATCAAGGGATCAGGTCATCTCAGCCTGCAGGGGTTCAGGAACGTAGTGAAACGAGGGGAGCTGGACCAGCGGTTGATTGAGAAACCCACCCACCGGATAGTAATGGGCAAACTCAGAAATAAAGGGCATAAAGCTGAATAGTGCCCAGAGAAACAGGGTCACCAGAACCATTCCCACTCGATAACTCAGCGAAAAAGGACTTTGCAACAAACGTTTCACCAAGCCCTGAGATCGTGGAGAAGCTCCATAACCCATCTGCAAGCGCTTGAGGAACTGTACCTCCTGATCATGAAAAATATCCACAGGTAGCCGAGATTGGGTCCAGAGGATCTGCAAACCTGAGGTGTAGAGTCTGCCCGCCCATGTCCTCAGGATCACGACCAGAATAAACGCTAGCGATCCGGTGTAGAAGTAATAGCGATTCAGCAATTCCAGCGACTCTGCAGGAGAAAGATCAGCAAGGGCAGGATTCATGCTGGGGAAAAAAGCAGGCAGAGCTTTGAAATAGAGCAGGACAAAACTGCTACCCACATACCCAAGCGCCAGCAGGGCAATACGCAGGGGGAACTGATTGATCAGGGAAGTCAGGAAGCGAACCCGATAGAAGCTGGACCAGTCCTGAGTGAAGGCGTGTCGGGCCTGGGCAAAGGGGAGGTAGAACATCACGATGGTAAAGATCAAAAAGCCGAGAAAACCCATGGAAAAGCCTGTGGCCGACTCTTCGTAGAGTTTGGTGAAGGAAATTTGCCAGCCTGTATACCAGGCCCAGGACCAGATCAAGCAGGGAAGCAGCGTCAAACTCCAGGTGGTAAAGATGCCACTCCCTCCCCACCGACCATTGAGCCAGAAGGAATGGAAACGGTTATGAAAAAATCGCTGGATCCGATTCCCCTCACGACTGATCCCGGGCTGGGCCTGAAAGAAACGGGGGACAGTTTGTAGAGACAGCAGATCAGGGTGCTGACTGCAAAAGTCGTGCCAGTTGGTTGTCTGTGCCAGCGGTGATCTGTTGAAGAGGTGTTGATGACTGTCAAAGCAAACCCAGCGATAGATCCAGCCCAGGGCAATGATCGAGGTGAGCAGCGACTGGCAAAACACTGCCGACAGCCACAGGATCCAAAGACCAAACAAGAACCGTTTCCCCATGTAAAGTTACCCAGATAGGTGGATTGCATACCCTACAGAAACACTTCCTCCAGGATCGATCCCTCGCTGTAATCAGTCCTGAACCCCATCAGCTGACCCAGTGTGGGGGCTACATCCACCTGCGATACCCTCCGATCCACCACCTGATTAGCGCGGATTCCTTTCCCCACAAACAAGGCAAAGATCTCGTGGGCAGAACGGGAGTTGAAGTGGTGCTGATAGGGAATCGTCAGGTATTGATTTGAATCGCGTCCGCAATCCGGCACAATGCAGAAAATGGTGTTATCTCGGTATTCTGGATCCGCTGCCACTGCATTAAAAATCCGCTGGATGCCCTGATCGATAATGGCAATACCATTCGTATAATGGGCCGGAAATCCCCAGTGAACGTAATCGGGATCCTGGTAGTTGATCATCATGAACTTTGGCTTTAAGAACTGAATTGCCCAAATCGCCAGCTCCGTCAGCACTCGATCCCCACGGGGATTCACCAGCCCAGAGGATCCATAATATTGCTGCCATTGCTGCCAAAACTCGGTCAAAAGAGGGGGATAGGCATCGCCCTCCGGATTGCGGTAGTCCAGTTGTTCCAGCTTTTCCAGTTCGGCAACCTTGCGTTCCAGCTCTTGATCTGCAAATACCCCCGCCTCGATCTGCTGACGCAACAGAAACACCTTAAAGCGATACAAGCTCAACACCTGACAGCGATAATTCACCCCATAGGCATGGTGGTTGCTAAAGGAGTAGAACTCCTCTGAGGTGCGATCCTCGCCGTTGATCAGCAGGGTCTCGTGATCCTGAATGACAAAGCTCTTGCGCAGGTACTCAAACAGAGTGGGCACCGATGACTCCAGCCGTCCTACGACTCCGCCGATGCGATCAAAAGCTCCATACTTACCCGTCAGCAGATGCAGCGTCCCTTCCCCATGATTGGTCTGCACCTCTTTGATCTGATCCAGCTCCATCCGAGTGAAAAGAGTTCCCTGCCTACTGAGGGTATGACGCAGAAAGGGGGCGTAGGTGTGGTCCGGATCAATCGTTTCCTGGCGGCGCACCCCTCCTCCAAAACGGATCAGGATAACTCTGGGTCCTGGATAGCTAGATTGTGGTGCAACAGGAGCACTGAAACCCTGAGATTGGAGCAGCAGTGACGTGGCTCCCAGAGTTCCGGTCAGCAACAGTGAACGACGACTCCATTGCTCGATCATTGCCATCTAGGATGCTCAAGAGTTCAACCCTATACTAAAGGGGGCTTACCCCATTTGTCCCTGCTGGAGCAGGTTCGGATGAGGCCGTTTCCTCTGAAATCCTGGAGATCTGATGGCATCTTCTCCTTCCTCTACCCCAAAGCCGGAGTCTTCGACTCACGCCCTCAAGCCCTTCACCCAGTGGCTGCGAGTGGGGCTACTGTTTCCGTTGGGATTTCTGAACGGCTGGTTGCTGCTGCTGCTGGTGGACAATATTCAGCCGTTGTTTAATATTCTCCTCACCTCCACATTGCTAGCCTTTTTACTGGATTTCCCGATTCGGTTTCTGGAAGGCAGGGGGTTGCACCGAGGCTGGGCGGTTGGGGTGGTGCTGGTGCTGGCAGTAATCGTGCTGACGGCCATTGGCATTATCTTGATCCCGATTTTGATCAAGCAGCTCAGCGATCTGATTTCTCAACTGCCGAGCTGGGCCAGTGAATTGGAGAGTAAAGTGCGGGAATTAGAGCAACAGTGGAGACCACTACAACGTTCGGAATTTGATCTCAGTCGCCAGCAGGAAGCCATCATTGAGCAGCTTCAGGAAGCTCTCCGATCCGCGAGTGGCACGTTTTTAAGTATTCTCTCCGGGACATTTCAAAATACGCTTAACCTCTTTTTTACCCTTGTGCTCACCGTTTTTCTGCTGCTGGGGGGTGAAACCGCCTGGGATGGAATCCTGAAATGGCTACCCCCCTGGTGGCGGACTCAGATCAGTGTGCATGCCCCTGTGAAACTACGCACCTTTATTGGCGGACAGGTGGCCATTGCCGTTGGATTTGGAGCTGTGCTGGCGGTAGCCTTTACGGTTCTGAATATTCCCCTGGGCCTCCTCTTTGGTTTCATTATTGGCCTGGGCAGCCTCATTCCGTTTCTGGGAGCGGTAACTCAGATCTCGGTCAGTTTATTTTTAACAATTCAGAATTTTTGGGCAGGCATCAAGGTTTTCGCTATTGCTTTTGTGATCGGTCAGGTGGTGGATCAGGTGGTTTCCCCACGGGTGATGGGCAGCATTGTGGGCTTAAACCCGGTGTGGGTATTGATCTCAGTGTTTATAGGCTTTCGTCTGGCAGGAGTTCTGGGTGCCCTGTTAGCGGTGCCGGTGGCCAGTATTGTCAAAACCATTGCGGATGAAGTGTTAAAGAGTCGTGAGCAGATGGAATATTCCCGAGCAGAGAATCTGCCAAGCCCAGAGCCTGAAATCGAGAGCGCTCCTTCCTCATCCCAAAATCAATCCCCCTCGGAAACTTTGGTTGAATAAGATCTTGGATCTTCGATAAATACCTACTGCCGCAGGAAAAAGATCTGATAGGTGGTTAGCAACGTTTCTACCAGAATTAGGCCAAGAATGTACCACTCCAGGCGGATGCCGCTGCGATGCTGCACCAGCTCCAGCACGGTTGTAGCGGTCAGAGAGATTAACTCTAGCTTGCGTTCCAACGCGCGGTTGCGTTCCCGAATCTCGTACTCGTCCTCCAAGCGCAGGTATAGCCGATCCAGTTCTGGGTGATCCCAGAGCAACTCCGGTTTTTCTTCAATCTCCACCAGGCCCACCATGATCTGCTGAATCATCAGGGTGTTGCCAATATGCTTGAGCAGTTCTGATCCAGGTTGCTGCGTTTGGCGCTGCCGTTGAAAGTTGGCGGCGATTGGTTCAATACTGGCAAACGCCTTGGCAATATTTGCTTCGTAGTAGGAGAGCAACACACTCTTTGCCAGAATATCCGCCACCGTCTGAAAGCGCTCCAGAGCACCATTCTCCAGAATGATCGTGCCATCTTTGCCAATCTGGTCCTTAACCGATTCATCCAGTTGAACCTGCACCTCCTCAATTTCAGGCCGCTCAATGGCTTTCGTGATCCAGGACTCCAGCTTCTCCATGAATTCTGCTTCTTCCTCGGCACTTACGTTAAAAAAAACCACCGTGCCATACCGTTGCAGCACCACCAATCCTTCTGCCCCGACCTTAACCGTCAGAGGCATCCGATCCAGGCAATTGCTGTTCTCGAAGGTCCGCAAATCAATGCGTTCGCCCTTAAAAAATGCGCGGGCTGTGATCTGGTCCTGATTCTGAAACAAGTTCATGGAATTGACAACAAAAAGAATAAAGACGTTGGCGAAAAGAGACGCTAGTCCATCTTTTCCCCACTGAGGACAAAAACCGGATCCAGGGCGACAAATCGCTGCCCCCGTCCCCGCTGTTCTAAACGATTAACCACAGACTGGGTCACCTCCACCTGCCGTGCCCGCACTGCCGCCAGCGCACTGGAGAGAATGTACAGACTTTCCAGAGAGGTTGCGGTGGCCACCAATCGTCCCCCCACCTTCAGGTGTTGCCAGCTGTGTTCCAGGATCAGGGCCAGAGGTTCCCCCCCCTCCAGACAGATGCGATCCGGAGCCGGGTTCAGAGTCTGCAAACAGTCGGGCGCAGTTCCCTGAATCGCCTGCACATTCGTCAACCCAAATTTCTTGCAGTTGCGCTGGATCAGATCCACCACCTCATCATCCCGCTCCACCGCCAGCACCTGGCCTTCGTGGCAGATCAGTCCTGCTTCCACAGAAATGGTGCCTGTGCCTGCGCCAATATCCCAGAGGCAATCGGTAGTGCGCAACCGCATTTGACTGAGAATCAAGACCCGCACTTCCCGCGGACTGAGGGGAATTCCGGGGATGCGATCGAAGGTTTGATCGGGAATCCCTGGCGTCTGAAAGGGCCACAGGTTTTGAGGCATGGACCACCAACTCCTATCTAAACAGGAGGTTAAGTAAACACTATACTCTGCCCTAATGATCCGCCGCCGGGGTCAATTGGGGCAAGACATCCTCCCGGAAGGGCACGGCATTCTGGTTCACATGATCCAGCTCCGCCAGCATCATGGGATTGACCCGTTCCAGATGGGGGACGATCACCCGGCCCAGACGGGGGCGGTAGAAGCGATGGTAGCTGTAGAGGGGGCGAGCCGGAAACCCCCGCCGGATCTTGTGTTGTCCTCCGGCACCGGGATCAAAGTTTTGCACCTGATTCTGAATGGCGTACTCAATCGGGTGGTAGTAGCAGGCGTTGAAGTGAAGAAACTTGATCTCTTCAGTACAGCCCCAGTAGCGGCCAAACATGCGGTCCCCTTTGCTGATACAGAAGGACATGCCCACCACCTCCCCCTCTCGTTCCCCAGTGACAAACACCAGGTAATCGCGGTAACAGGTATCCAGTAGATCAAAAAAACTGCGGTTGAGATACTTACTCCAGTTATAGAACTGAGCACAGGTACGGCTGTAGAGCTGATACATCAAGCGGAAAAACGAGGGGGGGATGGCCTCCCCGCTATACACCTGCATCTGCACCCCAGCCTTTTGCATGGCTGCCCGTTCTCGTTTGATATTGCGCCGCTGGTTAGCATCAAACTGTTGCAGAAAATCGTCATAGGTCTGATATCCCTGGTTCTGCCACTGATAGTTGTGGGTAATGCGCGGGGTAAAGCCCGAGTTGGCCAGCACCTCTCGCCAGGCTGGATCCACATAAAGAAAACTGCAGACCGAGATGTCCTGCTTCTGGCAAAAGTGATCCAGGGCTTCCACCATCACTGGCCAGAGATCCGCTTCCTCCACCTCCGGATGGATCAACACGCGGTAGCCTGTGGCCGGGGTAAAGGGACTCATGCCAATCAGCTTGGGGTAGTATTGCTCACCGATCTGGTAGGCCACTGAGGCCCACTCCTGATCAAAAACAAACTCCCCCTGGCTGTGCCCCTTCAGGTAAAGCGGTAAAGCCGCGATCAGGGTATCCTCTGCCTCCACCAGCATGTGGCAGGGTAACCATCCCGTATTGCCGGTGGCTGATCCCGAATGCTCCAGGGCCCACAACCATTCCCAGTGCAGGAAGGGGGAGGTGGATTCCTTCACCAGGCGGTTCCAGGCAGTTGCCTCGACTTCAGCAATATAGTGGATCCAGCGAATTTTCAAACGGGTAGACATTGACCTGACCGAATGAGTCCCACGCGCCGAGCGATCGCTTCCGACTCCTGCTCGAAGGGACCCCAGATTTTCTGGTCTGGACCTGCATTCAGCGGGGGGGTGGTGGAGATCTGACAGGATCCATCGGGCTGTTGGAAGATGAACCAGGAGGGAGGAGCAGGCGGGGAAGCAGTCATTGAGCTGGCTTGACCGGAGAATGACGCAACGATTCTAACGAGTCTGGCCGGAAAGATCCCAGGTTTTCAGAGGACTCGGGGTCAAGAGGTCGTAGCCAGAAAGGAGGTCAGGGCTTCTTGCAACTCTGTCGCGCTGCGATAGCGCTGCTCCGGATCTTTGTCCAGACAGCGGTAAACGATCTGGGTTAGTGAGTCGGGAATTCCCATCTGACTGCGGAAGGGCACCACCGATTTCTGCACATGGGCCATCAGGTATTGGGTGGGGCTGGACTGCGGGGGTAAACCAAAAGGATTCTGACCCGCCAGCAACTCGTAGAGAATACAGCCCAGGCTGTAGAGATCCGAGCGGCCATCCAGGGTTTCCTCTCCCCTGCACTGTTCTGGGGAGGCGTAGCGGGCTGTCCCAATAAACCGTCCCGATCGGCTTTCGGAAAGGGTTTGCATGGCCCCCTGCATCTTCACCAGACCAAAGTCCGCCACCTTGATGGTTTCACCCCCCTCAACTTTTTTGATCAAAAAGATATTGGCAGGCTTTAGATCACGGTGCACAAAGACAACGGTTTCCCCCTGGTAGATCACCCCGGCGTGAATAGCCTCCAGTGCTAATGCGATCTCACGGGCTACATGAGCAGCTCGACGAACGGGCCAGCGGGCCTGCTGCTGCATTGCCTGGGCCAGCGTCATGGCATCCACAAATTCCATCACCAGATAGGGAAATACCCCCTCCCCCAGAGCTGGATCCTCCACCACCCCCGAGTTGAGCACCTGCACCACCCGATCATCCGTCAGGTAAATCGAGGCCCGCATCTCTCCCTGGAAGCGTTCTACCCGCTCCTGATCATGTCCCAGATCGCCGAGCATGAATTTAATCGCCACCGGCAGATGCAGCTGCTGATCAAAAGCCCTGTAGACACGCCCCATTCCCCCCTGGCCAATCAGGCTCTCCAGCTGGTAGCGCTCCCCCTCCCCAATCGCCCGCTGCAACCAGGGATCCTCTGAAACCAGATATTGCGCCCCCTCCAGCCCTTCCTGATACTGCTCCAGACGAGTGGCCTGACGCTGATAAAGGGCCCGCAGCTGACCGGGCTTCTCGACATCCTGCAGGTGACGGGTGGATAGGCCACTGAGCACGATCTCCACATCCCCAAAGTTAAGCAGTTTGCCGATAAAACTTTGCTTGACTTCCATCGCCTGGATCTGCTCCGAGGCATAAATTTCCTGGGTGGGATCGCGGAGATCGTCAGAGGTAACAGGCCCTTCCTTGAGCACCAGTCGTGCCATATCGGTAATTGCCAGAGGCGACTGCCGCCAGCGAGAGGCCAAAATCCAGGTTTGCAGTCCGAAGCTGGGCAAAATCACCAGTAGCAACAGTCCAATCATCCCTGGGAGGGGAACCCCTGCCGGATAGAGGATCCCTGCCAGGACCAGCACCAGCAGGGTGACACCCACGGCAAAGGGCCGAGCCTTGGCCAGCGCGACAACGTTCACAATCTTGAAGACATTAGCCACGATCTTCACTATTGCAAACATGAATCCCATGCCAAACAGCAGTACCAAGGGATTGGCCAGAAACCGGAACAGAGCATTCACAGTTGCAGGAGTGATAGTAGCCAGAGCAAACGCTGCCACCGCCAGATGCAATCCGAGTGGACCCAGAGGATAAAGCAACAGGATCCAGTGCCGTTGCGCTTGAAACACCACCCGATCCAGGTGATAGGAAAGCAGCTTCTGGGGGGGACTGGTCTTGCGTTTGATCAGGGCAGACTCTGCTTCGCTGGCCGCCAACAAACTGGCCGTTAAGCGGGGCAACACCTGTTCAGGCTCGGCACAGTAGCGGCTCAACCAGATGGCCACCGAACTTTTCTCCCGCTCACTCATCTGTTCCAGGGTTTGGAACCAGAGGCGCACCTTCTCGGGAAGGGCCGCGATGGACTCCTTGACCTGGGTTTGGGCAATGTGCCGAAAATCAGTGAACCAGGTAACCAGGAGGGGTAGGATCTGCACCTTTTGCTCGGAGGGTAGCTGGTGAAAATCTCGAACCTTGAGGGCAACGGCTGCATCAGGATCCGGTAGGGCAGTGGTGAGCATCAGCCGATTGCGGACCAGGCAAAACCCTGAGAGATCCAATCCCATCGACACCGCCGCCTCGGATTCTGCCCTCTGGGCAGGGGTGAGCGCAGCGAGTTCCAGGCAGGTTTGCCAGTCCGGTTGTTTCTGTCCCTGCGGACGACTGAAAAGACTGATCTGGCTGATGCCTTCATCCACAAAACCCGACAACCGTTCCGTAAAAACCTGTTGCAGCTTTGCATAATCCAGCGGATCGGCAGAGGGGCGAGTGATCATCAAGCCCAGGTGAGCAGCTTTGCGTTGCACCTGTAGGGAGAGGGACTGGCCCGGGAAGCTTTGTTTTAAAGCCAGGCGCAGGCGATCCTCCAGAGAAAGTCTGGGGGCAGGAGCAAGCTGAACTTCAAGGGCAGCCAGAGCCTCCGCCAGAGCCGCACTAGATGGAAAGCGATCTTCAGGGGCTTTTGCCACACATTTCTGCATTAGCTGCTCCAGTGCCGCAGGAACCTGCAGATCTTCAGGTAAGGGGAGTGGAGAGTAGTCAGTGTGGGCGGTAAACCAGTCGATTAAAGAGGCATTGGGCTGCAACCCAAAGGGGTTACTCCCGCGGATCATGCGGTACAGCATACAGCCCAGGCTATAGAGATCGGCTCGACCATCCACCGTCTTAAATTCACTGATCTGTTCGGGTGACGAGTATTCGGGGGTGCCTGCGTAGGTGCCTGTGTGGGTGAGGCTGCGCTCTCCGGTATCCCCCACTGCCTTGACGAGACCAAAATCCCCCAGCTTGATCGACTCTCCCCCTTTGCCATCCGACACGACAAAAACATTGGCAGGCTTGAGATCGCGATGCACAAACTGGATCGCTTTTCCCTCTAGAACCACTCCCTGGTGGACGGTTTCCAGCGCCAGAGCGATCTCCTTAGCCAGATGCACAGCCCGGCTTGGATCCAGCTGACGAGAGTGGTGGAGCACCTGCTCCAGGGTCTTCCCCTCCACCATTTCCATCACCAGCATGGGCAGTTCCTGCCGTTGTCCCCCCAGGGTCATGGGCACCACCCCAAAGTCCACCGTCTGCACAATGCGCGGATCCCGCAACAGTACACAGGCCTGCATTTCCCGCTGAAAGCGCAGTTTGGTGTCCAGGTTGTTGACCAGATTGATCGCCAGAAACTTGATCGCGCGGTAAACTGGCTGCGTCGGTGTAGAGGCGTGCAGATCCAGGGCCTTGTACACCTTTCCCATGCCCCCCTGCCCCAGCAACTTCTCCAGACGGTAACGCTCGTCTTCCCCAACCGTCTTGCCTATCCAGGGATCACGGTGCTCGGTTTGCATAGGTCCCTACCTTGACACTCCCCCATCATAAAGGGGTGAAACTAGCCCCGAGGGCTCGCGAACTGAATGTAAAAAATTAAATTGACACGGAATTATTTATACCCCAAATCGCTGTTGACCAAAGCCAGGACTGACTCCAGTTAGGATGAGAGGGCAATAACTATTTGTTAAGCAATGGACGGCATGCTTTCTCCGCCTGCGATCAGCCTCAGCCACGTCAACAAAATCTACACCAATGGCACGGTGGCTCTCCAGGATATGAACCTGACCATTGAGAAGTCGCAGTTTGTCAGTTTGGTGGGACCCTCTGGCTGTGGCAAAAGTACCGTCCTGCGGATCATTGCTGGACTGGGGGAGAAGAGTGGGGGAAGCCTCCACTGGGGGGAGGGTCTGGGAGAGCAGGGTCAGCTGGCCTATGTTTTTCAGGAACCAGCCCTGATGCCCTGGGCCAATGTCATGGAGAATGTGCGTCTGCCGTTGAAACTGATGGGGATCCCGAAACGGGATTCAACCCCACGAGTGCATCAAGCGTTGCAAATGGTGCAGATGGAGGGGGTGGAGCGTTCTTTTCCCAGGGAATTGTCGGGGGGCATGCGCATGCGAGTTTCCATTGCCCGCGCCCTGGTGACAGAACCCCGTCTACTGCTGATGGATGAGCCCTTTGGGGCCCTGGATGAGATCACGCGCAGCAGACTCAACGGTGAATTGCTGGATCTGTGGAGTCAGAAACGCTGGACGGTTATTTTTGTCACCCACAATATTTACGAGGCAGTTTACCTTTCCAACCGCGTGGTGGTGATGGCAGCCCGACCGGGTCGGGTGGTGGCAGATGTTGCGATCCATGCCCCCTATCCTCGCACGGAAGCCTTTCGGACTTCCCCTCTTTACAATGAGTATTGTCGGGAGGTGGCAGCTCGCCTGGCAGAAGCCATGGCAGGATCGCCACCTCAACCCACAGGTGTGAGGTAAATCATCCACCGCAAGTACCGTCGCAATAGGTCATCATGGCGTATCGTCAATGGATCACCCTGATTACTGTTCTGGTGAAGTGGTTACAGGATCGTTGGTTGGATACGGGGAACAGTCCCCTGTCCTTGTCACAGCCCTCATTTTCAAAAGGATCCCAAATCTCAGTGGATCAGCTGAGCAAACCCAACGTCAGCTCTTCTGAAACCAGCCAACCTCAGCCTCGCTCTTCGCCGCTGCGGAAGCTGGGCTCCTGGGATGTGCTAGCTCCTGTCTTGGTGGGGATCCTGTTTTTGATCCTCTGGCATCTGTTTGTGCGCATCACTGCAACCCCTCCCTACCTTCTGCCAGGGCCGTTGCTGGTGTTTCAAACCCTACTGGAGGAATGGCCGGATCTCTTCCCCTCACTTTTGATCACCTTGAAGATCACGGTGGTGGCCTTTGCCGCAGCCATTGTTTCCGGCTTGCTGATCTCGATCCTGTTCACCCAGAGCAAATGGATTGAACGCAGTTTTTTCCCCTACGCAGTGGTTCTGCAAACCACGCCAATTGTGGCCATTGCTCCCCTGATCATTATCTGGCTGCGCAACAACACCTTTGTGGCGATGGTGGTCTGTGCCTGGATTGTGGCCTTCTTTCCGATCATCTCCAACACCACCCTGGGCCTGAACAGTGCTGATCACAATCTCGTCAATCTGTTTCAACTGTACAAAGCCAACCGCTGGCAAACCCTGATCCACCTGCGCTTGCCCAATGCCATGCCTTATTTTCTGGGGGCGCTACGCATCAGCGGGGGGTTATCTCTGATCGGGGCAGTGGTAGCAGAATTTGTGGCCGGAACGGGTGGGCAACGGGCGGGGATCGCCTATCAGATTTTGATTTCCAGCTTTAACCTGCAGGTGCCACGCATGTTTGCGGCATTGTTTCTCACCAGTCTGCTGGGCATTGCCATTTTTGTGGTCATGAGCCTGATCTCGGATCGGCTGCTGCGCAACTGGCACGAGAGTGCGGTTCAACGAGAAAACTAGGGGAGAGGAGCCTCCACCTTGCATGATTCACCCCACCACCGATCATTACTGGCTTTTGCATGGGGCTGTACCCACCTCTTTTCTGGAGTCATCGACGTTGAGTAAGCTGCCTCACCTGCATCGAGATCAGCTGGCCCTGGTGAATCTGGAAATCCGGCAAGGAAGCATTCAGTCGGTTCAACCCGCAAAGGATCCCATGTCGGATCCCTCTATACCCGTTCTGGATCTGGAGGGTGGTCAGATTTGGCCCTGTTTTGTGGATATGCACACCCACCTGGATAAAGGTCAGATCTGGGAGCGGTTTCCCAATCGGGATGGCAGCTTTGACGGTGCTCTGCTCAGCACAGAAGCGGATCGGCGACTGCACTGGCGAGCAGAGGATCTGTATCCCCGTATTGAATTTGGGCTCAAATGCAGCTACGCCCACGGTACCCGCGCCATTCGCACCCACATTGATACCCTAGAGGGACAGGAACAGATCACGCTGGATGTGCTCAGGGATTTACAAGCCACTTGGCAGGATCGAGTGCTGTTGCAGGCTTGTGCGCTGCTGCCCCTGGAGATTTACCTGACACGAGAAGGAGAAAAGATCGCCGATCAGTTTGCGGAATGTCCTGGAGGTTTGTTGGGAGGAGTCCCCTCCCGTCATCCGGATCTGCCCGCCCAGCTGGATCGGCTCATGAGCCTGGCGCAAGAACGGAGACTGGATCTGGACCTGCACACCGATGAGAACGGAGATCCGGAGTCGATAGCCCTGCGTCAGGTGGCGGATGCTGCCCTACGCAACCATTTTTCTGGCCAGATCACCTGTGGTCATTGCTGCAGTCTGGCGGTGCAGTCTTCTGACGTGGCTCAAGAGACCATTGCACGGGTAAAGGAAGCCAACATCGGGATTGTCAGCCTGCCCATGTGCAATCTGTTTTTACAGGATCGGCACTCTGGACAGACGCCCCGCTGGCGAGGTGTAACGCTGGTGCATGAATTGAAAGCTGCAGGTGTTGCGGTGGCCTTTGCCAGTGATAACTGCCGGGATCCTTTTTTTGGCTTTGGGGATCACGATGGTCTGGAGGTGTTTACCCAGGCCTGCCGCATTGCCCACCTGGATCGCCCCTACAGCAGCTGGCCCACCTCGGTTACCACGATTCCCGCCACCCTGATGGGGCTTTCCCCTGGAACTATCGCAGCGGGGCAATCTGCTGATCTAATCCTCTTTCGGGGACGAACCTTCAGCGAGCTGCTCTCCAGACCCCAAATGGATCGGGTGGTCCTGCGCAAAGGTAAAGCCATCGATACGACGTTGCCAGATTACCGAGAATTGGACGCCGTGGTCGGGTCCCCTGTTTAACAGATCAAGCCTTCAGGCCGCCTGGGCATCCGCCATCAGAGGAATGTAAATCTCACGGTACCACTGCACAAAGGCCTGTATACCCACCTCTAGAGGGGTGGCGGGTTGAAACCCCACATCCCGCATCAGATCTTCTACATCCGCATAGGTAATGGGCAGATCTCCTGGTTGCATGGGCAACAGATTTTTGCGCGCTACCTTCCCCAGAGTTCGTTCGATCACCTCAATGAAATGGGTTAAGAATACAGGCTGATGGTTGCCTATGTTGTAGAGCTTGTAGGGAGCATCGGTTCCCGTTGTGATCCCCGAGGGGGGAATGCGATGCAGGACTCGTACTACCCCTTCCACAACATCATCGATATAGGTAAAGTCTCGCTGCATCTGTCCGCCGTTGTAGACATCAATGGGTTGCCCCTGCTCAATCGCCTCCACAAACTTAAAATAGGCCATATCCGGTCGGCCCCAGGGACCATACACCGTGAAGAAACGCAGTCCCGTCATGGGCAGATGATAGAGATGACTGTAGGCATGAGCTAGCAGTTCATTGGCTTTCTTCGTCGCGGCATACAACGAGAGCGGATGATCGGTTTGATCGCCAATGGCAAACGGCAGCTTGGGATTGGCCCCATAAACCGAACTGGAGGAGGCAAACACCAGATGCGGAATCGAGGCCCGACGACACCCCTCCAGCAGCGTGGTAAATCCCACCAGATTGCTGTCTACATAGGCCATCGGATGCTCCACGGAATAGCGCACCCCTGCCTGCGCCGCCAGATGAACCACCCGTTCAAAGGATCCCTTTTGAAACAGTTGCGCGGTCTGTTCTCGATCCGCCAGATCCAGATACTGAAAATGAAATCCCTTTTCCTGATGCAACTGATCCAGGCGAGCCCGTTTCAGGGGAGGAGAGTAATAGGGGCTGAGATTGTCAATTCCAGTCACCTCCAGGCCCTCCTGTAGCAGACGCCTAGCCAGATGAAACCCAATAAACCCTGCCACCCCTGTAATCAAGACATGCATACACTGCTCCTTTATCGCAAGGGCAGTATACCCAGATCCCCGATCTGAGAACAGGGATATGAAGACAGTCGTTAGATGCTCCGCCTGCTAGCTCACTGGGCAAATCCCCACTAATTTCAACCAACTTCTCTCCAGCCAGAACGTAGTAGACAGTCAGGACTGAATCTTGGGGTAAGCTGAGCCCAGACTCAAGCTCTACTCCTCCCATGACGACCAAAAAATACATCATCAAGCTCACCCCCGATGAACGGCAAGAGTTATCATCCCTGACCCAGAAAGGAAAAGTCGCTGTCTGGAAGTTCAAGCGGGCTCTGGCTTTACTCAAATGTGATCAATCCCCCGATGGGCCTGCCTGGAGTGATGAACGCATTGCCGATGCCCTCGAGATCACGGTGCGCAGTGTCGAAAACTGGCGCAAACAAGCCCTCCTCCAAGGTCCCCTCTCTTTGTTAGTGCGCAAACCGGCCCAATCGCCACCTGTTGCCCCCAAGTTGGATGGGGAAGCAGAGGCAAAACTCATTGCCATGAGCTGCTCTCAACCTCCAGCAGGAGCCTGCCGATGGACTTTACGATTGCTCGCACAGCAGTTGGTTGAGCTCAACATTGTGGACTCCATTTCCCATGAAACCGTACGTCAGGTTTTAAAAAAATGAGTTCCAACCCTGGCGGCGGCCAATGGGGTGCATTCCCCCGCAGCAAGATGCAGCCTTTGTCTTTCAGATGGAAGCCGTCTTGGAAGTTTATCAACGAGCTTATGACCCCCTGCATCCGGTGGTGTGTATGGATGAGCAGCCCCTGCAACTGATTAGCCACAAGCACTCTCCCCTCAGTGCCCAGGTCGGAGGAATCCCTGAACGGGTCGACCATGCATACATCCGAGAAGGCACCTGCACCCTGTGGATGTTCAGTGAACCTCTGGCGGCTTGGCGAGATGTGCGAGTCACTGACCAACGCACCTGCCTGGACTGGGCTGCGCAAATCCGACAGTTGCTTCAACTAGAACGTTTTCAGGCGGCAGAGAAGATCACGATAGTTTGTGACAACCTCAACACCCACAAGCTCTCTGCCCTCTACTAGGCTTTTCCGGCAGCAGAAGCATTAGGCATTGCCCAGTGAACTGAGTTGATCCACAAACCCAAGCATGGGAGTTGGTTGAATATGGCAGAGCCAGAACTGAGTGTACTGACTCGCCAATGTTTAGGCACACGCCTGGGCAGCACGGCACAGCCGCCAGCAGGTAGGTGTGGATTGGCAATTTACAACAGAGGATGCACGGATCAAGCTCAAGCGACTCTACCCAAAAATTATGACTTGACTGAATACTCGTTGCTATGCTGCTTTCTTATGTTTTGGATTAAATCAACAACCTGTATTCAGCACTCCCTGGACAATGAGGATTTGCTCAAAACTCTGCTAAACGGGTTACAGGGTTAGAGGCGTTTGCCCTGCTCTCACGGCTAATCCACTGGAATTCAGACGATAGGACCTCGAGAGTCTTCAAGCCAGAGACACTCATCACCCATTGAGCCCAAGCTTCAGGATCCAGGCTAATGAGGCGCTTACCTCCCATGTCCGCTTTCTTTGCCATGACCAGATCATCCCATCAATCCCTTGAGACTACCTGAACTCGGTTTCAAGGGGATAACACTTTTGGGCAGATAAGGCAGTACTCGTCGATCTACAGTGCCTATTCAATAAGGAAACTGTTTTCTCAATCCCTTGGGAACCAGAGCAGCTCAGTAAAATTGTGTTGCTCACATTTTTGGTAAGAAAGTGCTAGGACAACTGAAGGGTGAACGACACGCTAAATCCCATAAGGATTGTATCCACCACCTCCATTAACTGGCTCATCAGTTTGCCCATTGTCAACTGGTGCATTAGTTTGCCGTTCTGAGGTACACCGGATCGTCATTGGTGAACCACCGCAACCTTGTGGCCACCAAGTGGTCACTTCTCCGTCACGATAGACACCGCAAAAATTCCTCCCTGGCCCACAATTACATCCAGGAGCATAGGCCCCGCAAACTGGTTCCCTGTGGTTATAGACCCAGCCAGTAGTCCAGGGGCCTCCAACCTGATCCCACCTTGATCTGTAGAGTGTTGCGCGTTGTCTACAGGCAGCAAGCTCCTGAGCCCTGGCATTAGTTTCTTGGTTGTACCAACCGAAATTACCAGTCGCCACGCATGCATTGTAGTGCTCAGAATAGGAGGCATCCCACCTTGGACCGGAGAAGCCACAATTTAGGCGCCGCGCTTCTGTTGCCTCCTCAATAGCTTTTCTTGCATATTCTTGACATTGTAAGCTTGATGGGCGTTGAGCAAATGATGCCTCTGTTTCTAGAAACACAAGCATGCTCAAAAGAACTGCGGAGACACGAGCCGTTGCTTGAAGAATACGCTCAAGATGAAGATAAGTAAACATGGAAGCCCCCTTACCTGATCAAGGCAGCTGATACTCAGGTAAATCTCCTCCTTCTATTAGTCTAGAAAATCGAAACAAGTCATAGGTTGTCTGTAAACAAATACATCAAGATTTATTGTGACTACACAGAAATCTTGGGATCATATCCTTCTTTTGTCACTCTAGGCCGGAGAGACTAGATTTGTATCGATATCGTTGGCCCTCGATATAGATTGAGCCTCTGGATCAATCGGGATAATCCTATCGATATTTCAGGAACGTTGTAAACTTTTAACCAGCTAGCTAGTCTACTTAAATAATTCCATAGCTCAATCAGTAAATGTAAGTTATTCAGCTCTTGGATCCCCACTCTCATCCACAATCAGGGTAATAGATCGACCTGCTAACCACTG
>CAYMOX010000032.1:0-51897 GCA_964392245.1 uncultured bacterium | reverse complement strand
AGATCTGAGGGGGGAGCAGGATCGGTCATGGCAGAAGCAGAAACTCGATCCCAGTGTAGGCATTGGCAAAGGGTAAGTTCTGGCTTGATCCAGCCCCTAGAGCAGAGCTACCCGAGGGTTGGCATCACGGTGGCCAAAAATTGGGAGCAAGTCGAGTTGCTGGTCGCCCACCTGGCCCAGGTTTTTTGTAAAGTTGCATATGAGTAACCCTGGAACGCTTGCCTGTACCTGGAGGATCACCTGCGATGAAACTGTCTTTTCCCTCTGTCCACCGTTTTGGAAACTCGCTCGTCCTGGTGGCTCTGTCGGTCGTGGCGACGGCTCTGCCCACCTGGGCTCTAAGCCGAGCTCAGCAGCCTGCCCTTAGAAGTATGAAACGGGCTCAGGTGATCCAGGTGGTGAACTATGACACGCTGGTGGTCCAGATCGAGGGGGAAGGGCATTTGCGCTATGTGGAAATGATCGGGCTGGAGGCTTTACCTGCCATCAATCCAGCCTGGACCAGTATTACCGGTTTGGTGCCTCTGCCCGTTTACGAAGCAGGTCAGTATCTGCAGGACACCCTGAATCATAAGGAAGTCTATCTGGAGATGGATCCACGCTATGTATCCCCAGAAGGTCTGATGGCCGCTTACGTCTGGCGGGGACAAACGCTTGTGAATCAGGAAATGTTGCTGCGGGGATTTGCCCTGGCTGAAGAGGCTGAAGTGCCCCTCAAGTATGAGGCGATTTTGCAGGAGGCTCTGGAAGTCGCTCAGAGGCAGGGACGGGGCGTCTGGCGGTTCGATGATCTCAAGCCTGGCTTAGGGGAAAATGAGACTGCTTCTGGAGAGTTGGAACCTGCCGCACCCGTTGCTGTGAAACAGGCTTTGCGTTAGGGTTTCCCTTTCCATCACGATCCTCTCTGCGCCTGCCTTGGGTGCAGATCTAGGATCATGATATTTTGCTAAGTGAAATGCCTAGATTGATCAGGAGCGGCATTGTGGAATTTTCCGACCTGAAAGAGTTAGTAGATCGTGCCCTTGCCGATAAAGTGCTGACGCGGGCCGAGCAACAGCAGATCATGAATGCCGTGGTGGCCGATAAGGAGGTCACCCCTGAGGAACATGCCCTCCTGGAATCCATCATCGACAAGATCAGCAGCGGTGAGATCAAGGCCGTCGACTAGCATGGGTTTTGATCTTGATGTCGCCCCCTGTTTCTGAATGAGCGCTGTGTTCCTGGGGATTGACTTGGGAACGTCCGGCATGCGGGCGCTCGCTTGTGATGAAAACGGGTCACAGGTTGCCAGTACTGCCCTGACCTGGACAGGGGCGGAAACGGATCCTAACGTTTGGCAGCAAACCCTGCAGAACCTCCTGGATCAGCTTATCCATCAACTGCCATCCAGCCACCACTCTGTCGCTTTGAGTGTTTGCAGTACCTCAGGCACGATTCTGGCCCTGGATCCCCAAGGTGAACCCCTGGAGCAGGCATGGTTATACAGTGACCCTCGGGGCCATGAACAGGCTCAACAGTTAGGGATTCCCAGCAGTTGGGGCTTATGCCGCTGGGTATGGTGGCAGCAATCGCATCCAGAGCGGGCGCGATCCAGCCTCCTGGCCCATCCCACTGATTTTCTCTTGCAGTCCCTGGGCGCAGAGCCACACGTAACCGATCACACCTCAGCCTTAAAATCTGGGTTTGATCTGGGGCATTATCAGTGGCCAGCGGACTGGTTCCTCGAGCATGGCCTGGATCTGCGACCGTTTCCTCGAGTCGTCTCGCCGGGAACACCCTTGGGAACTGTGGCTTCGGGGTGGGGATTACCCAGCTCTCTTGTCCTGGTGGCGGGGTGTACCGATGGATGTGCTGCCCAACTGGCGACCGGAGCCATTACGGCTGGACAGATCAGTACGTCTCTGGGGACCACTCTGATCTTCAAAGGGACCAGCACCACCCGAATCCAGACTCAGAATGGCAGTATCTATTCCCACCTACATCCGGATCGAAAGCTCTGGTTTCCAGGAGCCGCGTCCAGTTGTGGGGCTGGAGTCCTGCCGCATTTCTTCCCTGAGGCAGATCTGGCGGTGTGGGATGAACAGGCTCGACCCTATTTGCCGACCGGACTGGGGAGTTATCCCCTAACACATCCAGGGGAACGCTACCCGGTGAGTGATCCCAATTTCCCTGGACTGCTTCCCCCAAACGGAGATCAGCCTGCTCGCTTTTATGCGGCTCTGCTGGAGGGCGTTGCTCTGGTGGAGCGGTTGGGTATAGAACGATTAGAGGATTTGGGAGTCAGTCGCAGTCCCCAGATCTGGACCACCGGTGGAGGATGCAAAAGTTCTCTCTGGTTACGGATCCGTGCCAGTGTTTTGCAACGGGAACTGATCCTGCCCCGCTATCCTCAGCCAGCCATGGGAGCCGCGATCCTGGCCGCAGCGGGGTATTGGGGATGTTCTGTGCAGGAGGCCGCCGCTGCTTTGGTTCAGACGGGTCCGCAGATTCAACCTCGAAGTGACTGGATCCAAGCCTACGAGTCCCAGTATCAGGATCTGTGCCAGAGGGTAAGTCACCTGATTTGAGTCCAAATCCGATATAAGTTTTACGAGATCAATCCGCTCCAATCTGGCTTTCCAGGAGGGAGATCTGACTGTGAAGCCGCTGGATTTCCTGCTGCATCTTCTGCTTCTGCTTTTCCAGTTCTTCCTGCAGGCGGGTAATTTCCTCCACCCCCGCAAGATTGATCCCTAAATCTCGAGTCAGTTTCTGAATAAACAGGATCCGCTCAATGTCTCGTTGGGAGTACAGACGGTTTTTACCCTCACGAGACGGCTGCACCAGCCCTCGCTTTTCGTAAAGACGCAGGGTCTGAGGGTGCATATTGACAAGTTCTGCCGCTACAGAAATGACATAGAGAGGTTGATCTTTCGGATCCTCGTACTTTGCCATAGCTGGGCTTGCTAACTTATATTACAGTTAACTTTATACTATCAGACTCATAGGCTGGTCTTCAGGTAGCCGCGTGGACCCAATCCTAGAATTTCAGTCGCAGCAAAGCCTCCCCCCAGTTGCCGTTGAAGTGCTTTGTTTCCAAGTACCGCCGGGAGGACAGCAGGCTTTTATTGAGCAGGACGAAAAGATCTGGAGCCGCACCCTGGCCCAGTGCCCTGGATTTCTCCGCAAAGAGGTCTGGTTGGATCCCGACAATCCTGAACGCATTACTTTGGTGATTTACTGGGCTAGCCGCGAAGCCTGGCAGGCTTTCCCACAGGACTGCATGGAGGATCTGGATCGGCAAATGCGACCCTATATTCTTAAGCTTGAGTGTTGCCAGGAGTTTATCCTGACCCGGTCTGTACCCGGCACTGTCGAGTGGCGAGGGTCAATTCCTACTCCTATCTCTAACCCCAACTACTGAGAAGACGATTCCCGCATCTCCAGGGCTAGCGGCACAGAAGTTGGATGAGTCTGGGCATTTGCCTCTGAACTCTGCTTGCTTCGCTCCTGATCCACCAACTCTCGCAGACCGGTGGCTTCCGGGGGAGAGGGGTTTGCCACTGTGGGAAGATTGGAGAGACGCTGTAGACCGGCTGCAAAACTCTCTGGCGTCACAATGCCCCCCGAGATCAGCATCTTGAAGGCATCTTCCACCGGCATGTAAACTTCAATCGTTTCCGATTCCGGTACCAGGGCATACCAGCCGGTTGTGGGGTTGGGGGTGGTGGGGATAAAAACATTGAGATAGGGACGGGACTGGTCCTCTGCACCTGGGAGAGCAGTTCGTATCCCTCCTGTAACAAAAGCAAGGGCCCAGATCCCTGGTCGGGGATACTCCACCAGCACCACCTGCCGAAACTTGCGACTATTGGTATCCAGCAGCGTGCTGAGCAGCTGTTTCAGGGTTTTATAAACAGTTCCGGCAATTGGGATGGCATGCAGCAGCTGTTCACTCAAATTGAGGAGCCATTGACCCACAATGTTGCGGGCCATGAAACCTATCAGCAGAATAAATGTCACCGGTGCCGCAATCCCCACCGCCAGATCAATCAGGTTAATGAGGATCGGGTGCAGCCCCTGGATGGGGTTAAATTGCTTGGGAATGCTGGTAAGAAACTCCACGCTCCAGGAAGCCAGTTCCACCATCAGCCAGATGGTTGTGGCCAGAGGGATCACCACCAGCAACCCAGCAACGAAATAGTTCTTAAGATACTGCTTCCAACCTGAGAGCATATGCCTGATTGATCCGGTAGGGATAAATGGATAAATGCAAGCTGCTAAGCTAGACAGCGGCAGAGCCGACAGCATTCATTTAGCTATGGCAGCTCAAACGTGCGATGGTTTCACCTTATAATACTCGCTCTTGAACCTGGAGCTGGGTGGATCGCCTCTACCTTTTGTTGCAACACACCCCCGAGGAGGGACGATGCTATCTTAGACTAGTATAAACAAATGTAAAGAGTTTGGCAGTTACAAGAGGAGTAGTGGCAGCACTACCTGAGGTAGGAAAAAGGGCATGACGGATGATTGGTTGGAGCACACATGCCAGATTGAGGTTCCCGTAGACATTACCCAGGTGTGGGATCTATGGGCCAATCTGGAGCTGATGCCCCGGTGGATGAAATGGATTCGCTCGGTGGAGCTGATTGACTCAGAGCTTTCTCGCTGGACCCTGGACACTCGGGGTTTAACCTTTAGCTGGATCTCCCATACCCATACGGTGGTGAAACATCAGATGATTGGCTGGCAATCGGTGGATGGACTGACCAACCGGGGGACGCTGCGTTTTTATGATCGCAAGGGCAGTACGATCGTGCGGCTGTCTGTAGCTTATGTACTACCCGGAATTTTGAAGTTGATGGACAATTTATTCCTAGGCAGAGTTGTTGAGTCCACAATTCAGGCTGATCTGGAACGGTTCCGCGATTATGCTTTGCATGAGCGGGCCCAGCGACAATAGCCTCGGTAGGTTCACATGTCGAGAATTACCACACCCTATGGAACAGCCCACCGCCATCATTAACCTGGATCGACTACCAACCGAGGTCGATAATCGCAGCATTTTTTTCTCTGTGGACAAAGCCAGGGTGGATCTGGATCAACTGATTCAGCTGTTTAACCGCAACGCGTTTTGGGCCCAGGATCGTTGCCCCACCAGCATGGCTCGGGCGATTGAGCGCAGCAGTCCGGTGGTCACACTTTGGGATGGCGAGCGCATGATTGGATTTGGTCGTGCCACCTCCGACGGAGCCTACCGCGCTGTGATCTGGGATGTGGTGATTGACCAGGACTACCGCCGCCAGGGGCTGGGGGGCAAGTTGGTGGAAACCCTGATCAGTCATCCGGATGTCCTGGGGGTCGAGCGGATTTATTTGTTTACCACTCACCAGCAGGGCTTCTACCAGCGGATCGGGTTTGTGGAGAATCCCAGTACCACGCTGGTTTTGATGGGAAAAACCCTGGAATTTCTCACCCCCCAGGGGGAACTAACATCACCCGCTCCAGGCGAAGATTAGAGTAGGCCTGGGATGGGGATCGAGGTCAACCAGAGTAAGGCCGCCGCCTCTGTCCATTCCACCACCGCTCCGTAGGTATCCCCCGTATGTCCTCCCAGCTGGCGATGGAACCAGTAACCCACAGCCCAAGCAGATCCCATCACCAACCCAGTCCACAGGCATAGCACTCCCAGACTCCCCTTCCAGATCCCGATCCCCAGTGTCAGTAACAGCAGGGAAAGGGTTGCAGGGATTAGATCCTGAGGCCAGGCCAGATCGGTTTTCAGAAACTTTCCCTGTCCCTCGGAGCGCAGATAGGGATAGCAGCCAATCGCCAGCAGTTGTCCCCAGCGTCCCCAGGCGGGAATCAGCAGCAGGATCCAGGCACAGTCAATCTCCAACGAGGCCAGGGTGGAACTTTTGAGCAGCAGCACCAGAACTAATGCCATCACCCCATAGGGACCACTGCGGCTATCGCGCATCACCTGCAGCCGTCTTTCCTGTTCGGCAGGATCATGAGCCGCCACCGCCAGACCATCGGCAGCATCGGCCACCCCATCCAGATGTAAACCACCTGTGATCCCCACCCAGAGGGCCGTCACCATCACTCCTCGCACCCAATCAGGGCCATTGGAGCAAAGCAGATTCCCTCCCCAGAGCACCAGGCCCAGACTGAGTCCAACCCAGGGAAGCCAGCGGGCAATGCCCCGAAAGTCAGAGGGATCTAGATCATTCCCAGGCAGGGGAAAGCGAGTATAAAAAATCCAGGCAGCCCGCATTTGTCGCAGCACGGATCTCATGTCCCTGCCGCCTACAGATGAAGGGATGAGAGTAACTGCAGGTGCCGATCCAGGGGAGCCAGGGTATTGGCTGCAATCATGCCGCTGGCCGCCACCGCCGGTAGGCCGATCCCAGGAAAGGTGGAGTCCCCGCAGCAGAGTAAACCCGCAAGAGGAGTGCGAGGTCCAGGAAACGTCTGCTCACCCGCCCGCCAGGCCGGACCATAGGATCCACGGTGACGGTGCAGGAAACGGGCATGGGTTAGGGGAGTGCCCACCAGGGTTAGCTCACAGCGGTCGCGAATGTCAGGCATGATCCGCTCCAGGGCCTGCCACATGGGCTTAGCTCGTTCCTGCTTCAGCTGGGCATAGGCCGGACTGCGCCGATCCAGATCCTGCCAGAGGTAGAAGGGCTCCGTGGCTGGGGTGTAGACATGAATGTTGTGGTGGCCAGGGGGGGCCAGTGCTGGATCGAGAAGGGAAGGGATCGAGATGGCAATCACATTTTGAGGTGCCGTTATCCCCCGTTCCCAGTCGTTCACCACCAGGTAGTGACAGGCCAGATCAGCAGGCAACCCCTCCGCCTTGATGCCCAGGTGCAGATGCATAAAGCTGTCACAGGCAGGGGTCTTCTCCTGTTGCTGCCGCCAGCGCTGGGGCACCGCCCCGGGAGGAAGCAGGGATAACGTATCCCAGATCGAGGCGTTGGACACCACCCCCTGTCGGGCACGGATCACCTCGCCATGGCGCAGTTGCACCCCCACTGCCCGCTGGTTTTCCACCAGGATCTGCTCTACATGAGCCCCCAGACGCAGATGCCCTCCCCATTTTTTTAACCCCTGCACCAGCGCCTCCACCAGGGCTCCACTCCCCCCCATGGGATAGTCCAGGATCACATCGGGTCGATACCAGTCGGCAAACATGAAGGCCATTTCCGCTGCACTGGTGCCATCAGCAGGCAGGCCAGAGAGCATAAAACAGAGCAGATCCAGCCAGTTACGAATAAAGGGATCCTGAACCACACCCTGCATCAGCGCCGAAAATGGTCCCGTCAGTCGGGGTAGATCGAGCAGCGATCCCAGCAGGTTCGGTGCATAACGCCCCACACTCACCAGCGCTCCCCAGTCAAAGCGCACAGCCGCCGGAGGGATGGCGACGGATGCCTGTTTGAGGGGCTCCATGACCTGTTGCAACTGCCGCCACTCCTGGACCGCCTGGGATCCGCGTAGCTCCTTCAGGACTTCACAGAAAGGCTCGGCTCCCACCGCCATGCGAAAATCCCCTTCCGGCAGACAGCAACCCCAGGCATCATAGGTGGCCCAGTCCAGATCCACCTCCAGGGCATCCAGCACCTGGCGCAGTGGGTTGGCGGAAGGGTGAGACATGCCGGAATGCAGCGAGGGTCCCGAATCAAAGTGAAATCCCTGCCGTTCAAAGGCATGGGCGGCTCCACCCGCGATCGTGTGGCTCTCACACACCACCACCTCCAGGCCGTAGCGAGCCAGAAGCGCTGCACAACTCAATCCGCCGATCCCACTGCCGATCACCACTACGTCTGCTGTCATTGGTGCACTGCCACGCTGTATCCTGGAATGTAACACGAACTTCATATTTAGCCGTGACTGCTGCTGATCTGCTCTCCCCTCATGTCCCTGCCGTTGAGCTGCGCCAGGTCTGGAAACGCTTTCAGGATCGGGCCGTGGTTCAGGATCTAAACCTGACGATTCCACAGGGAGAAATGTTTGGCCTGCTGGGACCCAATGGCGCGGGCAAATCCACCACGATCCGCATGCTCACGACCCTAACCCGTCCCAGTGAAGGTGAGGTGCGGGTGGCAGGTCTGGATGTCGTACAAGCCCCTCTCAAGGTGCGGCAACTGCTGGGGGTGGTTCTGCAGCCCACTACCCTCGACAGTGATCTAACGGTCTGGGAGAATCTGGAATTTCACGGACGCATGCACCATATACCCCAAGCGGAGCGGCAGCAGCGCATCGATCAGTGGTTGCATTACGTGCGCCTGGAGGAACGGCGGCAGGATAAAGTCAAAACCCTCTCGGGCGGGATGAAACGCCGTTTGCAGGTGGCGCGGGCGCTGCTTCCCCAACCCCAGATCCTGCTGCTGGATGAACCAACGGTGGGACTGGATCCGCAGGCGCGGCGACTGCTCTGGGATATTCTGCGGGATCTGAACCGTCAGGGATTGACCCTGCTACTCACCACCCACTACATGGAAGAAGCGGAAGAGTTGTGTGACCGGATCGGGATTATGGATGGGGGCCGACTGATTGCCCTGGGGAGTCCTCTAGAGTTGCGGCAGCAGTTTGGGGAAGCGCTGCTGATCAAGCCCCAACATCAGGGGGATCCCACCCGCGAAACAGGGCAGGAACTGGAATTCTTTCCCGATCTCGTTGCAGCTAAAAAGGCACTGGATCAATTGCCGGATCCAACCGGGGCACTGGTGCGAGCTTCCAACCTGGAGGATATTTTTGTCCAGCTTACGGGTCACCGCCTGGATTAAGGGTAAAGGATTGACTCCCCAGAAGCAGATAGGCTTGAGGGAGGGATTAGGCTACTGATATCTATGCTCTGAAATCAAGAATTTGGGAGATCTCCCCAATGATTGCTCAAATTGACAAAGCACCCCTATCAATTAATGAATTTGTCAGCTGGTATCCAGAGGCTTCAGAGAATCATTATGAGCTGAGACGTGGAGTGATTGTTGAGATGCCAAAACCCAAAGGCAAACACTCAGAAGTCACAGGCTTTATTATCAAGCAATTAAACTATGTCATTGATCAGATGCAATTCCCTTACTTTATTCCGAGGGAATGCATTATTGCCGTATCTAATGACACTGGCTATGAACCGGATGTTGCTGTTATCGATCGATCTTCTCTGGCGGATGAACCCAGGTGGGAGAATTCATCTGTGATTACATATGGGAGCTCAGTTAAATTAGTGATCGAGGTTGTTTCAACCAACTGGCGCGATGATTATGCCCTAAAAATGTCCGATTACGAGAGCATGGGCATCAACGAATACTGGATTGCTGACTACCTTGGCATCGGAGGCCGTCGCTATATCGGATCCCCGAAGCGTCCAACCTTGACAGTCTGTACATTGGAGGATGGGGAATATGAAATGCAACAGTTTCGAGGCGATGATCGGATTCTTTCTTCTGTCTTGCCTGAGCTTCAACTAACGGTCAGTCAGATCTTTGATCCTGCGTAATTACGAACTCCACAAGGCCTCGAGATTCAACAAAAATCCTTCCAGTACATCTTCACCCGAAAGTGAGGCTGGAGACTGCATGATCTCGACAGGTTGTCCAGCCCGATGGATAGCAACACGCTTACCTTGAGGATCGATCAGCCAGCCTAAACGACAGCCATTGTTCATGTACTCTTCCATCTTTTGGAGTCCCTTCGCCCATGAGTCTGATGGTGACAGCAATTCCATTGCAAAGTCTGGGCAAAGGGGTAAGAAGCCGCGTCTTTCCTCTGGAGTTAGTGCATTCCATTTCTCGAACGGGATCCAGGCAGCATCAGGAGAACGCTCCGCTCCATTGGGTAAAGAGAACCCAGTTGAGGAATCAAAGGCTTTCCCCTGCCGATATTGGCGGTTCCATAGTCCTAGATCCGTGCAAAACTCGAAGTTCCACGCACCTGTTTCTCCACCAGTTGGGGACATGATGACTAATTCTCCGTTCGCATTCAGCTCAAGTTTGGCCTCGGGATTGGCCGCACAGAGAGCTTGGAACTCTTCACGTGTAAGATTTGTGATAGGCGAGAGGTTGAGTGTGATAGCTGTCATGAGTCGATCCAATGATCACGAGCTACTTACTGATTAGTATAGTGTTTTTCTTCATGACAGATTTATTTTATCTCACGGTAAAGTGAGATCCGATCTCCTAAAATGGGAATAGCCGATCAAGCTGGATCCACTGATCTATGGCCCTTTCGTCTGACACACTTATACAGCAGCAGTTCTTCAACTTTGATGAATTTCTGAGCAGATATGGTGATGACAACCGCTATGAATTGATCGATGGCGAGGTGTTTGATTTGGAACCCACAGGGCTACATGAGGAAGTTTCAGCTTTCATTACTGCCAAGATTTGTGTACAGATCGACAAAGCAGATCTACCCTGGTTTGTTCTACAGCGAGGACTGTTTCGCCCTTCTGAGATAGATCGAACAGCCTTTCGTCCTGATGTTGCTGTTATCGACCGAAATCAACTTTCTAAAGAACTGCTCTGGTCTGATCAATCGATCCTCACCCTGGGCAGCTCAATCAAATTTGTGGCAGAAGTTGTCAGTAGCAACTGGCAAAATGATTATGCTCGCAAGATTGAAGATTATGCAGTCCTGGGGATTCCTGAGTATTGGATCGCAGATCATGCTGGGCTAGGGGGAACTCGATATATTGGCAAACCCAAACAACCCACCCTCTCAATTTGTAATCTAGTCAATGGAGAGTATGAGATCCAACAGCTCAGGGAAAATCAGAAGATTACATCTCGAACATTTCCAGATCTCAATCTTACAGCTGATCAGGTGTTGAAGGCTGGCAGATAATTTCAAAGCAAAGAAGCTATAGCAACCAGACATTTGATGGAAGGCGCATCGTCATCTTTTGAAACTCATTAGTGGGCAAGTTGTCTGTCTCCCCATCAAGAGAATCTCTTCTTATTTAAGCATAGGGATCAAACGGCATCTTCAATGACAAGGGGTTCAAGCTTTTGACCCACCTCCAGTCGCACACCATTGGCAAAATCCCAGGCGGACTGAGCTCGTTTGCCCGCCATTTGCACTTCCCGGATCTGTAAAGGAGTGGTTCCTGTCTGCACAGAAAATCCTTCTCCTTTCTGGATCGCTGTGATCATCCCCACCTCCGCCCCAGATTTCTGAGATGGATCTGCTATTGGAGGATCAGAGCGGAGGATCTTGAGTCGTTCTCCCATCCAACCGCTGTAGCACTGCGGATAGAAAGCCCGAATCTGGTTATGTAAATCCCAGGCACTCTTTTCCCAAGGAAGATGAAAGTCGGCAGGTTTGATCAAGGGAGCATAGGTGGCCAGATCTGGATCTTGAGGTGTGGGAGTTATAGATCCTGCTTCCAGCTGCAAAAGAGTCTCCACCAGTAATTCTGCCCCCAGAGGAGCCAGCAGCGCCGCCAGATCGGTAGAGGTTTGTTCTGGTGTGATGGGCAAAGCCGCTTTCAACAACATGGCTCCGGTATCCATGCCCTCATCCATGAGCATGGTGGTGATCCCCGTTTCGGTTTCTCCCCGCGCAATGGCCCACTGGATCGGGGCAGCTCCACGGTAGGCAGGCAGCAGGGATCCGTGTACATTGACGCACCCCAGTCGCGGCATGGACAACACCTGTGGGGAAAGGATCTGACCATAGGCCACCACGACAAAAATGTCTGCCTGGGTTAATTTCAATGCTGTAAGTGTCTCCTCATCCTTGCGCAGGCGATTGGGCTGCCACACTGGGATCTGATACTCCTGGGCTAGGGCTTTGACAGGTGTGGGCAACAGTTTGCGACCCCGCCCCTGGGGCCGATCCGGTTGGGAAACTACCGCCACCACCTCAAACTCAGGTTGCAGCAGCAGGATCTGCAGACTGGGGATCGCAAAGCTAGGGGTACCAAAGAAAACAATTCGCATGGGCTGATCCTACCTGGAAACACTAGCTAGACCCACAGCGCTTCAATATTGATGAATAGTGCTTCCAGCACATCCTCTCCAGAGAGTGAGGGGGGAGATTTGATAATCTCAACAGGCTTTCCGGTTCGATAAATCGCGACACGCTTCCCTCGTGGATCAATCAACCAGCCCAGACGACAGCCATTTTCCAGATACTCTTCCATTTTTTCTATCCCCTGGATCCAGGAATCCGATGGCGAGAGCAACTCCATGACAAAGTCCGGGCAAAGGGGTAAAAATCCTCGTTTCTGTTCAGGTGTCAAAGCATTCCATTTCTCGAACGGGATCCAGGCAGCATCTGGAGATCGCTGGGCTCCATTGGGTAATGAGAACCCTGTGGATGAATCAAACATTTTCCCTCGTTGAGCTTGCCGATTCCAGATCACCAGATCCGCGTTGATTTCAGCATTCCAGGCCCCAGTTTCTCCACCCGTAGGGGACATGATCACTAACTCTCCACTTGCATTCAGCTCTAACTTGACCTCAGGATTGGCAGCACACAGGGCCTGAAACTGATCGGGTCCAAGTTTCATAATCGGATCGAAATTGAGGACAGCCACGTTCATGAAGCTTGAAAAGAAAATCCATCAAGATCGATCCTATCGCTTCTGACAGCAGAGATTCTGATCTCGTCACCTCGTGGGCAGAATTGATAAATCCTTAAGGACCACCTGAGCAGCATTATGACCCGGGATCCCTGTGACTCCACCACCTGGATGAGTTCCCGATCCACACAGGTAGAGATGGGGCAGCGGTGTACGGTAATCAGCAAATCCAGGAACAGGGCGCAGAGCAAAACTCTGATCCGGTGTGATCTCTCCATGAAAAATACTGCCCCCCGTGAGGGCAAAGCGGCGTTCCAGATCCACCGGAGACAGCATTTGGCGAGCCAGAATCGCCTGGGGCAGATTGGGGGCAAACTCTGCAATCTTGGCAATCACCCGATCCGCAAATTCCTCTCGCAAACCGTCATCCCACTGCCGTCCCATCGGTGCATAAGGAGTGTACTGACAAAAACAGGAAAGAATATGCTGCCCTGCAGGCGCCATGCTCGGATCCGTGGGCGATTGAGTGTAGATCTCAATGAAGGGTTCACGGGAAGGGGTTCCCTGCTTGCAGTCATCCCAGGCTTGCTCCATGTAGGTTAATGACGGGGCAATATCCACTGTGGCGGAACTGATCGCTTCCGGTGACATTTCTGCAGGCGCAGCGGTGTAACGGGGCAACTCCGTCAGGGCCAGATTCAGTTTAAAAACAGGTCCAGAACAGCGATAGTTCCGTTCCAGATGCTGACGAAAATCGGCAGGGATCGCACTGGCCGGACAAAGGGAGAGAAACGTTCGTTTCGGATCGGCGTTGGAGAGCACGACTCGCGCCCGCAGGGTTTCGCCATTCTCCAGCACGACCCCCGTGGCTTCTCCACCTTCCACCAGGATCTCGGCCACACTCGCAGAGGTGCGGATCTCAACCCCCAGATCTTTGGCTGCAGCCCCCATGGCCTGCGTCACGGCTCCCATTCCTCCGCGGGCATACCCCCAGATCCCTCGCTTGCCCAACGCCCGCCCCAGCGCATGGATCAACCAGATGTATGGGGTGCCAGGGGTCATGACACCAGCAGCTGTGCCGATTAGAGCCTGGGGAGCCATGGCTGCTTTGATCGGCTCCGACTCAAAAAATTCCTGCAGCAGATCTGAAGTAGAGAGCAGCATCAACCGGCGAAAGTCATTGGTGGCCCCTGCCTGTTCAAAGCGATCCGCCAACTGGTTCCAGGAAAGCGGGGGCTGCATCAGCGTGGGCTCAATAATGTCACACACCCGATCCCAAAAGGCTTCCCAGGCCGGATAGGCGCGGGCATCCGCTTGCGAGAAATGGGCGATCTCAGTGCAACTGCGCTCCTGATCTCCTGCAAACAGCAACAGATGGCGGCCATCGGGAAAGGGCATGAAGTAGGAGGGCATTTTGGCGTAAACCTGCAGCCCATAGGTCTCTAACTGCAGATCGTGAATGATCTCGGGCCGCAGCAGACTGAGGGAGTAGGAGGCCACCGAGACCCGAAAACCAGGATGGATCTCTTCGGTAATGGCTGCCCCACCCACCGTGGGATAGCGCTCCAGGATCAGCACCCGCTGCCCCGCTCGGGCCAGGTAGCAGGCCGCCACCAGACCGTTATGCCCCGCGCCGATCACAATGGCATCATAGGTAGGCATGCAACATCCCCATCGATCCTGTGCAATGTGCTGGACAGATTATGGCAGGGAGTAGGGGCAGTAGCTTTAGAGTTATCGCAATGACTGATTCAAAGAGTCTCTATGCCGCTCAACTCATCAATGTCATTGCAAAATCGCTATCTGCTTCAGGAGCAAATGGGATCCGCAGGGATCAAACAAACCTGGCTAGCTTTGGATCAGGAATCCGCCACAGCCGTGACGGTAAAGACCCTTTATTTCGGCCAGGGAATGGACTGGCAGTCCTATAAACTGTTTGAGCGAGAAGGTCAGATCCTGCAGCAGCTGTCACACCCCCAGATCCCTCGCTATCTCGATTCCTTTCGCCTGGAGCAACCTGAAGGCGTCTATTGCTGTCTGGTGCAGACCTATATCTCAGGGCAGTCCCTCCTACAGGAGCTAAAAACGGGCAAGACCTGGACAGAAGCGGAGATCATAGACACTGCCATCCAGATCCTGCAGATTCTCTGCTACCTGCAGGGATTATTTCCCCCCGTGATCCATCGGGATATTAAACCCAACAACCTGATCCGTGGAGAGGATGGCCTGATTTATTTGATGGACTTTGGCGCTGTCCAGATCCAGGGGGGAGCGGGAGCCACGATCACGGTTGTGGGAACCTATGGCTATATGCCGCCAGAACAGTTTGGTGGCCGATCGGTCCCTGCCTCTGATCTGTATGCCCTAGGCGCAACGCTCTTGCACTTGCTCATCGGCATCGATCCAGCTCAGTTGCCTCAGCAGAATTTCCGCCTGCAACCTGGGGCACACCTTAAAACCATCAGTCCTTCTTTGCGCCGTTGGCTGGAATGTATGATCGAACCCGATATGACCCACCGATTTGAAACAGCAGCAGTAGCTCTCAAGGCATTGCACCAGGATCATTGGCCCGAGAATCCCTCTTATCCAGTGAATAAAGTTGTGCAGGATCTGCCCAGGGTTACCTCGGTGGATATGCAGCTTTACACATCCCGTTCACTGCGGGGGAGCGAGATCGAGCTAAAAACTTGCCCTGAATACCTAGAACTGTTGATTCCCGCTAAACCAGCGGATATTAAAGCGCTATTCGAAATTGCAGTGCCTTTTGGTTTTATGATCCTAGCCGCTGTTGTCGTGGGTCCCATGATTCCTCTTCTGGGAGGTCTCATGTTTCCGTTGGGGTGGTCGGGGTTGGCCTGGCGGATCTGGCAGTTCAACATCACCTCAGCTCTGGAAACCTCTCTCCGCATTACTCCCAGCACATTTACTCTACAATACCGCAAGCCTCAGGCCCAAATTCCTGATATTCAAAGCCAACATTTTACAGGTATGACCCGCCATCTCAGCCATGCACGGGTTCAATCAACTCCAGGTCAGGAACGATTGCTGCTGATCCTGCAGAGTGGTCAAAGCTATGCCCTTGGCGGGGGGTTATCTCGAGTTGAACTGGAGTGGCTATGCCTGGAGATCAGTCAGTGGCTTGAGCAGTTTCAAACGGTTCATGGAGATTTAGTACGCTGAATCCATTAGGAGCAGTCCAAGTCGGCACCACAAGGACGCTAGAGTGATGCTGATCACCCAACTCACACAGATCGATCGAGGGAGACAATCATGAGTGAAACTGCCACCGTGTCAATGGGCGCCAACGAGGTTCAGGGTTTGGAGTACGTTGTTCTGGGCGTGGCCACCTGTTTTCAGCGGGAAGAAGATGGCAGATTGAATGAAATCCTGGTGGCGGAGCCGGTTTCAGCCGCCGATCTGGACTGTCTAGCACGGGAAGTGCGCTCCACTTCCTATCTACTCCTCTACGCCACCACCTATGCTGAACTGGTGCAGAATGATCAGCCCACACTTCCACGGGATATTATTCCAGAGGAGGTTTATCTGGGGGATCAGTTTGTCCAGCGTGTACAGGCTGCCACCCGAACCTATCGGGCCAAGCCTGAGTTTCGCCACATTCCCCTGCATCAAACCTGCACTCCTACAACTGGGGTGTTTAAGCTCAACCACAACCCAGAACCCCGACGGATCCTGAATACGGTGCACGAGGTGAGTGATGCCGATAACGTCAAACAACACCCCCATACCCACAAAAGCCTCTGAAGTTCGAGATAAAACATTGTCACTCAGGGTAAGGGGTTCCGGTTCTGATCCCCAAATTTTACTCACTCAGGTAACGCGGGGATCGGTGCGGATGGTGAAAGGCAGAGGGCCATTCGGGCTGCTTCTAGTCAAACCCTTCACCACAGAGTTGTTGGGATTCGGGGCCGCTGTGGGCCTGCCTCTGGACCGCTCCTGCCAGTCGGTCATTCCTCTCGGGGACGTATTTTTAGCACCACCCAGAACCTACCTGGAACGGCGATGGGCGCTACGACGACGAATTTACTGGATCAACCAGCAACAACAACTGACTGAAGCTTACCCTGCGCCCCGCCGTGCCCGACTGCTCCTGAGTTATCTGGAAAAGCTGGTGCCTCAACCTGATCTGGAGGCAGTGCCCGACGAGATATTGGCAAAGTTAGTGGGATTGGAACCCGAACTGATCGAGATTGTGCGGACTGAACAGGCTCTAGTTGCCCCCAAAGACCAGGCCGGGCCAACAAGTATTCTCCAACTTTAGACAAGGCTACTGTCCTGATTCAGCCGCTTTTGAATGTTGCCTAACTGCATCTGCCCATGAAATTGAGTCTGGGGAGACCGAGGGGGGATGGTTTCTGAATTGGGCCAGGTTGAGAGATCGGCACAGGGGCAGGGGCCTTCGCTCCAGGATCCTCCACTGGTGATGATAGGAACCAGAGCACGGCAACGGAAACAGGCAATCATCTCATAGTGATCGCTCAGCAACTCCGTGATGGTATGGTCAGTACCCGCCAGATAAGCATGATCTGCAGAAGCTAAAATCTGCTGCCAGCAGGTCTCAAACTCTGCACTGTAACTGTTGAGACTGAGCACTGAGGTGGGCTGGATCTCTTGCCGACCACTGGGCAAGTCCAGGACCACAGTCTTTCCCAGTTGAAACCAGCAGGCTAGATAATCTTTGACTTGGCTGGGGGTTGCCATAGGCCCTCTGTTCTGGACACTAACTTGAGTAGAAGATACGGCAGGAACATCACATCTTTCTGACCCAATCCTGACACAGGGTTCCCAGCAATGCTAGGCAGTGCGGCTGAGGGAGGAGGGAGAAAACCGAATGGTGAACGCTGTTCCCGTCTCGGTGCTCGCCACCTGAAGGGTGCCCTCCAGCTTTTCCACCAGATCCCACACCAGTTGCAACCCCAGGGATTCTGCCTGCTCAATACTAAAGTTGGGGGGTAGACCAACCCCATTGTCCTCAATTCTCAACACCAACTGGTCCTTTTCCACCTGTCCGTAGATCCCCAAATACCAGCGCCGTGGCGTTCGCTTCTTATTCTGACGGCGGGGAAAGGCATACTTGAGAGCGTTAGTGATCAGCTCATTGAGAATTAACCCACAGGAAATGGCCTCATCCAGATCCAGACACACCTCGGCCACTTCAACCTTGAGGTCCAGGCGAGTGGGATCCGGAGAAAGTGAGGAAACCAGGTTAAAGGTCAGTTCTTTGATGTAGTCGGCCAGCCGGATGTCCTCCAGTTGAGCGGTGCCGTAGAGACGTTCATGCACCAGGGCAATCGAGAGGATCCGGTTTTGAAAATCGGCAAAGGCAGCACTGACCTGGTTGTTTTCATCGCTGTAGGCATTGGCCTGCAGGCGCAGCAGACTGGAGATGATCTGCAAATTGTTTTTGACACGGTGGTGCACCTCTCGCAACAGCACATCTTTTTCCCGCAGAGAGGTTTTCAGTAACTGTTCTGCTTGCCGCCGTTCCGTAATATCGTGACCCACCGATTGAATCTCCACCAGATGCCCTTGCTCATCAAAAATACCCCGGTCAATCCAGGCGATCCAGCGAATATGTCCATGGGCATCCTGCAGGCGGCTTTCCCGTTTTACCAGGGGAGTCTCGGGTGAAAGTGACACCAGGTTCTCCCGCGTTTCCGCCCGATCCTCGGGATAGATCAACTCCAGCCAGGACTGGCCCATGAGGGTGTAGCTACTCTGACCCAGTAAGCGACTGAATCCAGAGTTGATGAAGGTGAGAGAGGTATCGGGTTTGGCCGCTGTGATCAGTTCGGTTTGGGTGTCTACCAGGGCGCGATAACGGGATTCACTGAGACGCCAGGCCTCTTCAGCGCGGCAAAAATGGGTAACATTCAGAAGGATGACGATCCCCAGCGTGGTCTCTGGCAACGATAAAGGCCAAACCCCGATCTGATAAATTTGCTGCTGAAACCGAACTTCGATCTGACTGAAACTGCCCTTCAGCGCTTTCTGACAGGCTCGTCGCAGCTGACGCCACACCGCTGGGGCAAACACCTGCTCCAGAGGAGATCCCACCTGGCCATCGAGTTGAAAAGCTTCACAGGTTTGCCCGTGCACTGATACCGTTTCCAGGTGCTGATCAAAGACCGTGATTGCCATTGCTGTCACCTGATCAGCCACCATCGGTGTCCTCAACCTCTTGTTCCAGTGTAGAGCCCCTCAGGCTGAGGTCAGTAAGACACAATCAACAGTACATCTTCCACGTAAGCAACCATGAACTGTTCCGGCTATTTCTTGAGAATTTCCTGAGAATACCCAGCATAAAATCAGAGACATACCTGAGAAATTTCTAATCTTTACTTGGGCTTGAGAATCTTGTCTGGCTAAGCGCTCAATAACCTTTCCAGTACAAAGTTGATTCATTGGATTCAGAAGAGTTCTTCCGGAGGCGAAAATTCCGAGTAAACAACCGCCAAGATCAGCACCACAGGCTTATTGGAAGGATCTCTAAGGCAACAATAGCTCGTGTTGTAGTCAGACTAAATTCCAATAAATATTGAGATCGATAAAGAGAAATAGAAGCCAATCCCGCTGATTCTCAGAGCACGTTAGCTTCGCTATCACTCACAGATATTAATCATTGATATGGTGATTTCATATGGGCGTTTAGTGTACTCTATGTGTGAACCATTGAGCTTACGCGGACGGGTTTGAATCAGCAAAGCTCTAATCGACGTTAGGAGACTACCCATGACATCTTGGTTGAAGCGCGGTCTGTTAGCTGCTGCAGCGAGTGTGATCCTTGCCCCTGCTGCGAACGCCATGGATCCCGCAATTATGAATCTGAGTCCTAGTGATCCCCTCTTTGATGAGGCGATCTTGATGGAGTTGCAGCGTCTGAACCAGGAGATCCAGATGCTGTCAACGATGGCAATGGAATCCACCAATGAAGAGGTCAAGACAGAGGCCATGGCCATGTTCGACGCCGCCATGAAAATGGAAGCGATGCTGAGCGAACTGCGCATGCGCACGCTGGAAGCAGAAGCCAACTCCCGCCGTTAAGGTCAATCCCTTAGTCTCTAAGGGCATAGCCAATGCCGCGAACGGTCTGGATCAGCCGCTGTTCGCCCTCTTTCTCCAGTTTGAGGCGCAAGTAGCGGATATAAGCTTCGACAATGTTGGAATTGCCCATAAAGTCGTAGCCCCACACCTTTTCCAGAATCCGTTCGCGGGTCATGACCTGGCGGGGATTGCTGATCAGATACTCCAGCAGATCAAACTCTTTGGGGGTAAGTTCCACCAATCGCTCGCCCCGATGCACCTCCCGCGTTAACCGATTTAGCTCCAGATCCATAAACGTAATGACTTCGGCATCGGATTCCTGGGTGCGTCGCAAATGGGCCCGGATCCGTGCCAGCAGTTCCTCAAGACTGAAGGGCTTGACCACGTAATCATCGGCCCCTGCATCCAGACCCGTTACCCGTTCCTGGGGTTCTGACTTTGCTGTAAGAACGATGACTGGAGTTTTATCTCCGGTTCTGCGCAAACGGCGGCAGATCTCCAACCCCGACAGATCGGGTAACTGCAAATCCAGCAGGATCAAGTCGGGATGGGTTTCTCGGGCGGCTGTTAACCCCGCCAGTCCGTGGTGAAACACCGAAACTGAGTATCCTTCGCAATTCAGTTCCAGCTCCAGTGAACGGGCGAGTCGAGTGTCGTCTTCGACAACCAGAATGCGGGCAGACATAGGCGCGAACTTGGCTCAGAAATCAGATCATCATAGACCATTCTTTCAGGCTTGCCCCTACAATGCGGGCAGGGTCACCTTCACCTGAGGTGAGGAGAATGTCTTGGTCTGGCAGAATGTGTTTCCCTGGTTTCGGCAGGATCGCCGTGTCCTTGAGGTTGTAGCGGATCTCAGCCATCGTAACGGGGAAATTAATCTCTATTTACTGGCCATCGCGGTGGGGGTCAGTCAACTGATTCGGGTCAGATGGACCATCATTACCCTTTGCCTGGATCAGGAAGAAAAGCTGCTGGCCAGCAATCTGCCGCTGGAGGATCCGGATCGCAGCTATCAGCTGCATGGCACACTTACCCAAACGGTTGTGGAAACAGGCCGCACCCTGGTGGTGACTGACACCGAACGCTGTACCCTTTATGGAAAACCGCCTGCAGGCTATCGAGCTTACCTGGGTGTACCTCTCCGCTCTCCTTTTGATACCGTCAAGGGCACCATCTGCAGCTTCCATCACCACCCCCGCCGCTTTTCTCAAGAGGAGGTGCGGATCGTGGAGCTATTTGCCGAGCGAGCTGCGGTTGCTATCGATAACTTTCATCTCTACAAGGCCCAGCAGGAGTTTACCACCACCCTCCAGGACACTATAGAGCAGGTCAAGTCAGAGCTGCACCAGACGCAGGCAGAACTCCTGGAACGAGAACGGTTAGCCGCCATTGGCAAGTTCGCCGCCATGATCGTGCATGAGATCCGCAACCCACTGGCCACCATTCAACTGACATTTGATCATTTCCACTATCGCCTGTCATTACCCGCCGATAGTCGGGAACGACTGGAACTGGCCCGCAGTGAACTGATCCGCATGGAGATGCTGGTCGCTGAGATTCTGGCTTACGCCCGCCCTCCCCTGAACGACCCTCAAGATCTGGAACTCAATCAGTTCAGTCGCCAGTTATTAGAGGAACTCCAGGCTATGGGGATAGCCTTTGACCGGAAGATTCACTTTATCCCCTGGTCAGACCCTCTCTGGGTGGAAGCGGATGCCAATCGTCTCAAGCAGGTTTTCATTAACCTGATCCGCAATGCCTGCGAAGCCATTCAATCCGGAGATCCTGTGGAGTGGGAGATCAGGGCCGATCAGTCTCGTCCTCAAGTTGTGATCCAATTTCGCAATCGTGGAACTCCGATCCCAGCTGATCTGCTGCCCACCATCACTGATTTATTTACCACCACCAAACCTTCAGGAACCGGGCTGGGACTGGCCATTGTCAAACAAATTGTCGAAGGTCACGGTGGCCAATTGCAGATCAAGTCTGACGCGGAAGCCGGAACAGAGGTTACGGTGTCCTTGCCCCTCAGCAGCTCAGAAGGTCGCAGCAATCCACAGCCCGGCTGAGACAACGATGAACCCCGGGTTGTCTACCCCTGAGAACTCTCTCAGCCACCATTGGGGTGAAATTTGCCCGCCCTGCCTACTATCTACTTAGAGCTTAAATCGTGTGCTTGCGACCTGTTTTGTCGATAGTAAGGCCTGATCATGATAATTTTATCACCCGAAGATGTTTATCCCTGTGCCCTACAGCGTCCTGGATCCCTCCCTTTATTCGGCTTTTGCTATCAACGCTGGCATTTTTATTGGGAAGGAACAGAGCGACTCCCCGAAGCCGAGGCCGTTACCCGCTGTCGGATCTGGATTGAAAGTCCTGAGCCCCCGCAAGTATTCAAGGTTCTCTACTGCGAAGGAAATGAATACCGGGTGGCGGTCCATACCCCAGATCTGACCCCGATCAGCTGGCAGGATGGGCTATCTTCCCTGTGCGAGGCTATGCGCAACTCGGGAGAACTGGTGGCGGATCACCGCTGGCGTCTGCGCAACTTTGAGAAGTCTTTTGTGGGTTCTGAAGCCGTCACCTGGCTCAGTCAGAATTTAGGGATCTCTCGTGGAGAAGCAGTCCAGCTGGGCCGTGAGTGTCAGCAGGCAGGGTTGTTGGATCATGTCTTGGCAGAACAGGAGTTTGCAGATGCTCCCTACTACTATCGCTTTGGTATGGATGGGCAACCGGAGGAGCGCATTCTCCCCTCAGTTCCACCGGGGCTGGGCCAGCAGACTCCGGAGGACTTCACCTTTCAGCTGACCTAGGCAGGCGTGGCAGATGGGGGATTTAATCTGTATTTATCCGTATCCCAACAGGCAAAATCAGTCACGATGGGAAAGGATACAGTGATGATGACTGAGGTGCCCTTCATCATGCCCAACCATTTCTCCTCCACTGACACAGAAGGGCGAAAGCGTGATTGGTCCTGGCCCCTTTGGCCCGTTCTGCCCCTCTATCCCTACGGACAGCGGCGAACCCTGCGACGGGAGGTGGTTAAGGATACTCTCTGGATCTTCGATCAACCCCACGGCTGGTTATATGCCATTGTTCCCATCCGCATGACGGTGATCCGGTTAAGCTCTGGAGGCTTACTGGTTTATGCGCCGGTAGCTCCCACTGCGGAATGCGTCCGGATGGTGAAGGAGCTGGAAGCAGACCATGGGGCTGTGCGGGTGATTCTCCTCCCCACCAGTTCTGGTCTGGAGCACAAGGTGTTTGTGGGTCCATTTGCCCGTCAGTTTCCCCAATCTGAGGTGTGGGTTGCCCCTCACCAGTGGAGTTTTCCTCTGGATCTGCCCCTGCCCTGGTTAGGATTTCCCGCCCACCGTACCCAGATTTTGCCTGCCAGTCCTGCCCAAACCCCCCTGGCTGACGAGATCGATTACGCCGTTCTCGACATTGATTTGGGGCGTGGATCCTTTGCTGAGGTGGCTGTCCTGCACAAACCTTCCGGCACCCTGCTGGTCACCGATAGCCTGGTCTCCCTGGCCCCGGAGCCACCTGAGATCCTGCAAGCAGATCCCTATCCCCTCCTATTTCATGCCCGCGAGTCAGCCAGTGATCCGGTGGAGTACAGCTGGGAAAATGCCTGCAAGGGTTGGCAACGCATCTGTTTGTTTGCGCTCTACTTTCGTCCTGCTCCCGTTGAGCCGATCAGCCTTGGACAGATCCTCCGTGACGCTCTGCAAGCCTCGGATCGCTCAAAAAAAGGCTATTTTGGCCTGTTTCCTTTTCGCTGGCAGACGGGTTGGCAGGAGTCATTTGCGGCCATCCATCAGAACGGACACCCCTTTGTGGCCCCGATCCTGCAGACCCTGATTTTTCCTCAGGATCCACCCCAGGTGCGTGCATGGGTAAAAGCGATCAGCCGCTGGGAGTTTCAACAGATCATTCCCTGTCATTTTTCAGCACCTATCTCTGCTACCTCAGCCCAGGTTCAAGACGCTTTTGAGTTCCTGGAGGTCTCAGGGGATGATCCGGCAGCTGCGCCCCCTCAGGCTCCCAGGCAGCAGGACATGCACTTTATCAAACAACTGGAAGAATTTCTGATCCGCTATCGGATTGCGAAGCCACCGCCACAACCCTAGCCCCTTGATCAACAAAATCCCTGCCAGATTAAAGATCTAACAGGGGGGTTACGCGGGGGTTTGAACCCTCTTTACCCTACGACTCCCACCTGAGCTCTTGAAAATAGGGGCATAAATCTCTCCTCACCCCATCTCAGATCCCTGCCAGTGGGCTCTCACCTGAGTATCAGAATTGGCACAGACTCTGACCTCAAAGCTTCAGCGATGTCTTCGGGAAGTCGGCGGCGTGCAGGGCAAGTTAGAGGCGCAGATCCGAGCTGACCTCTGTCATCAACAACATCAACTGACAGATGGCACCATTCAAACATCGGATCAGGAGATCCCGTTTGCACTGCTGCCAAGGGTTGGCAATGGGGATCTGTTCCGCCTGCTCCAAACTCTGCTTCAATTGCTGCAGCAGCTCATCCATAATCTGCCTCATGGCCAGAAAACATTTACTACAAAGACAAAAAGCTTACTATATTTAGGAAATTTATCTGGATTATATCCTTTTTCTAGCCTTTTATTGCCAGAAAGCGGCAAAAGCTTTTTATATATACTAGATCGGCTTGCAATTTGTTACCTGCGTGAATAAGGCTGCTTTTAAGCGCAGGAGATTGGGAGCACTTCCCCCCCAGCCGGCGGAGTATCATCCAAAAGGACAGCCTTGATCGCCATATCTCCATTCTGGATTTTTCTGGACTTGGGTTATTTGTTGAACCTGGAGGTTCTCCGGGTGCGGTTGACGTAATCACGGCGGTGAGGCAAGTTGATCCAGATCCGGAGGTACTCTGCGTATGTGGAAAGCACTTTCTTCTCTGCCCCCTCGAGGCTGGCTTTACGGCTCCAGTGTGCTTGTCCTGATGTTTGCCACAGGCGCAGGAGTGGCTGTTATCCGATCAACGTCGTTGTCTTCAGACAGTGCCCCTGCGGCAGCTGCAGAATTGAGCCATGTCCCCGACGTAACCTCCACCGCTGACGCTGTAACTGAGCTCCGACAGGCCTGGATCGCGTTACGGGCAAAAGATGGACAGACTGCCCTATTGCACCTGCAAGAGATTGGCTCTGCTCTACCCGTCTTGCAGGATCAAATCTTGATGATGCAGGCAACAGCTTATGAGCTCCTGGGAGAGAGCACCACAGCCCGGGCCGCCTGGACTCAATTGCTGGAAACCTTTCCCAACAGCCCCTTGGTGCCGCAGGCCCTGCTGAGCACCCAACAAACGGAGGTGCTTCTGGAACGCCATCCCGCCCACCCTGTCACTGGATCCTGGCTCCTGGAACAAGTACAGCAGACTCCTCAAGAGTTTCAGTTCGTGCGGCAGTTGGCTGAGCATCATCCTCAAAGTGCGGGGCTCTCGGCTCACCTGGATCGGTGGGTGCAGGCAAGCTCCTCAACATTTTCCACCACAGATTGGCAGGTGGTGGCCGATGCCTACTGGACTCAACGGGAGTATGGGAAGGCATCCCGCAGTTATGATCTGGCTCCGGTCACAGCTCAGAACCTTTATCGTCATGCCCGCAGTCACCATCTCTCGCGGGAGGCAGGTGCTGCCCGTCCCCTTTACCAGGCCCTGCTGGATCAATTTCCTGAGAGTGAAGACGCGATTTTAGGGCGACGACGATATGCCGATATCAGTGATCCCCAAACGGCGATCCAGATCCTCAAACCCCTGGCGGATCGAGATATACCCGAGGCTGCTGAGGCGCTTTTAAGTTTGGCTCGACTCTACAGCAAAGCCAGCAGTCCGCAGTCGGCTCAAGCGATGCGAGAAAGTCTCTGGACCCGTTTTCCCCAAAGTGACGCTGCTGCCACCCTGGCCTGGGAGCTGGCCTGGCCTCTGGCAGAATCTGGCAATGTGCAACAGGCGGCCCAACTTGCGCAGCGGATCGGTCTGGCCCAGGAGCACACAGAAATGGGAGCCCAGTTATCCTATTGGGCTGGAAAATGGCAGGCGCAGCTGGGGGATCCAGAGGCTGCTCAACAGATCTACAACCGTGTGATCCAGCAGTTTCCCCACACCTATTACGCCTGGCGCTCAGCCGTTCAGTTGGGCTGGCCAGTGGGAGATTTTCAAGCGGGTCGCAAGCAGGTGGACGTGCGGTTTGTCCCCGCCAGACAAGCCTTGCCCGAGACCTCTGCTGCAGTTCAAGCCCTCTATGCCAGTGGCTTAACCGATCTGGCCTGGCAGCGCTGGCAGTGGGAAGTGGATCAGTTTGATCCAGATCTCACCTCGACTCAGATCTTCACCACCGGTTTACTCCGCAATGCGGCAGGAGAGCATCTGCGTGGCATCAACCAGGTCACCAGTCTCCTGTTTGAGCCTGATCCCGAAGTAGAAGTGCTACGGCAGCGGCGAGATTTCTGGCAGGCGGTTTATCCGCTCCATTTCCATGACAGCTCCACCAATCAAGTGGGAGGAGACCGGCAGAGCCAGAAAGGATTTGCCCAGTGGGCCCAGCAATTTAACCTCAACCCCCTGATCATTGCTGCCCTGATCCGGCAGGAGTCTCGGTTTGAACCTGAAATTGAATCGGTGGCAGGCGCGCTGGGGCTGATGCAGGTGATGCCCAGCACGGGAGCGTGGATTGCAGGTCAGCTGGGGTTGCAGCAGTATACCCTCACCTACCCTGGGGACAACCTCTATTTGGGGGCCTGGTACCTGGACTATACCCACCGCACCTACAATGACAACACCGTCCTCGCCCTGGCCAGCTACAATGGCGGACCTGGGAACGTGGCGAAATGGCTGAATCAACTGGGCTTCTCGGATCCGGATGTCTTTATTGAGAAGATCCCCTTTTCAGAAACTCGGGGTTATGTCAAAGCCGTCCTCGGCAACTACTGGAACTACTGGCAGCTCTACACCCAGGAGGGAGAAACATTGCTCAGTGAGCAATTCCAGCGGCGACTGGACGGCTAAGGCCCAGGGAAAAGGATCAATCGGCTGTTATTGAACAGCTGATCTGCTGGGGCTGCCCCCCTTCAGTCCAGTAAACAGAGTAACCCACCAGCTCATCACCCCCCACCAGTTCGGAGAGGATCTGGGCCAATCGATACACGCGATAATCTCCAGACAGCAACATGGTTCCAGTTTCTAAGTTAATTGTTTACATAAGTTAATGTAACATGTGGCTATAGAGAATTCACTGGGATTAAGAGTGGCCGCCAGTGATATCCCAGAAGGATTGACGCTGACTCCCCCTTCATCCAATCCATGCGCTCGAGAGCGGACCGCTTAGTTCTCTGGTTTATGAAAGGGAAAGAAAAGCACGGAATGCCAGCTCTTGCGCAGGATCTCCCCTGTGGTACTGCGAATTGACCATTCCCAAAAACTACCGGCACTGCGGGAGGCCGTGGCAATGGCAGTTGCATCCGCTTCCCCTGCCGCCAGCAAAATTTCCCTGACGGGAGCCCCGATGCGCACCTGGGTCATGATCTCAACTTGGGGTGCAGCTTGGCTGAAGGGATCAACCCACTCCTGCAGCTGATCTTGGTAGTACTGCTGGAGATCTTCAACAGGACGAGATTGATTCTGGCGGCTACTGGGATCCACCACATGGACCACCAGCACAGAGTGCACCTGAGAGCCATTGTGGGCTTGCATCGGATCCACCACCGCCTGCAGAAGTTGCTGAGAGGCTTCACTAAAATCACAGGGGATCAGGATCGTCCTGAACAAATGCTGGCAGCGTAACTGCAGTTCCTCCAGGGTGAAGGTAGCCACCAGTTGCGGACGCACTACCAGCACCGGAATGCGCAGGCGGGGAATCAATTCCATCGTCGTACTGCCAAACACTTTTTCCAGCAACAGATTACGAATGGCCATGCCTTGGATCAGCACATCCGGCTGCAACTGTTCAATCGCCTGCTGGATCACGTCCGCGGGTTTGCCCACCCGCACCACTACATCCACCTGCATGCCTTCTGGGATCTCCATACAGCGCTGGAGGAGTGCTGCACGACTGGATTCGATCTCGGGGGCCATGTCTTCGGGAATCCCGTGGGCATCCTCCTGCCAGTCAAGACTGTGGACAAAGCCGACAAACTCTACTCCACTCTGGTAAAGGCTGGGCAGACATTGAGTAAAGCGGTCCAGGCCATCTTCACAGTCTGTGGCCACGAGAATACGTCGAAACATGGATCTCTATGCAGGCAAGGTCTGGTCTCAGCTTAACCTGCTGTGGGGGATGCCTCGACCGCCTGTAACTGTCCGACGGCTTGGAGCCGTTCTAGGGCCCAGCCCTGTTCATGCAACAGCACAAAAGACTGCATCAGATCCGGCCCCTGCAGATCCCCGGTGAGGGCCGCCCGCAGACTCTTCATCAGCACTCCCTTCTTCACCCCCTGGTCCTGGGCAACCTGATCCACCAGTGATTTCAACCTATCGACACTGATCTCGGGTAACTCTGCTGTTTTCAGAGCTTGGGCCATGGCCTGCATCAGTTCCGGCACCTGGGGCAAGCGCAGCTGGGTTAGAGCGGGAACCGAATAAAACAGCGGACGCTCCAGCAGATAACGACTTAGCCGGGGGGCCTCCGTCAGGCGCGCAATCCCTTCACTCACCAGCAGGGCAACTCGTTCTAACCAGCCTGGATCACTAAACTGAGCCAGATCAAAGCCTGCCGCCTGCCAGAAGGGAGTCAGCCGTTCCACCAGTTCCGCTGCAGGCAACCGCCGAATGTACTGCCCATTCATCCAGTTCAGTTTGTCCCAGTCAAAGCGAGCCGCAGACCGGGTGACCCGATCAAAATCAAACAGCGTGGCAGCTTTTTCAAAGCTAAAGATCTCCTCGGCATCCGGAGGCGACCAGCTCAACAGGGCCAGATAATTCTTCAGAGCCTCCGGCAGAAATCCCATCTGCTGAAACTCAGTGACGGAGGTGGCTCCATCCCGTTTCGACAGTTTCCGGCCTTCAGCATTGAGAATCAGAGGGGAATGGGCAAAGGCGGGAGGATCCTGCCCCAGAGCACGGTAGAGCAGGATCTGCTTGGGGGTATTGCCGATGTGATCTTCTCCACGAATCACGTGGGTAATCTGCATGTCAATATCATCCACTACCACCGCCAGGTTATAGAGGGGATGTCCATCCGCCCGCGCAATCACCATGTCTCCCCCCAGATCTTGCGTATTCCAGGTGATTTCCCCCCGAATCAGATCCACCCAGCTCACCTGCAGGGGTTCTTCAATCATGAAGCGGATCACGGGCTTGCGCCCTTCCTCTCGATAGGCCTGGCGTTGTTCCTCCGTGAGATAGCGGTGGCGGTTGTCATAGCGGGGGGCCTGACCTGCGGCCTTTTGGGCCGTGCGCATCGCTTCCAGCTCCGCCTCGCTGCAGAAGCAATCGTAGGCCTTTCCCTGATCCACTAACTGCTGCACCACGGCCCGATAGCGATCCATGCGATCTGACTGGTAAACAGGACCCTCCTGCCAATCCAGACCTAACCAGGCCAGCCCGGCCAGAATATTGCGGGTGAAATGGGGCCGTGATCGCTCCCGATCGGTATCCTCAATGCGGAGAATAAACTGACCCTGGTAATGGTGAGCGTAGAGCCAGTTGAAAACAGCCGTGCGGGCTGTGCCAATGTGTAAATTCCCCGTGGGACTGGGGGCCAGACGAACGCGAACAGTCACAGACTCAAATCCTCGGCAGATTTCCCTGATCCTACTGTGATTTTTCCCTGGTAAAGGCCCAGACTTGCCAACCTCAATGCTGCTCTCAACCGCTTGCTATCTTGCCATTTCCAGGATGTCGAGTAGAATCACACCAGATTAGGTATGCAGCGGTCCTGACGATAGCAAGGGCTGGCTGTGCATTTACCCATTGGTGTGGACCTGTTGTGAACTCAGCAGAAGTGCATTGTACTCGGCTCGGTTCCAGGGATAGGGGTGATCGGTAAACGATTGTTACGTGAGGTTTATCATGCGTCTTTTGCTAGCGGCTGTAGTGGGCATAGCAATGACTGGAGGATGGAGTCATGCGGGCTGGACCCAGCAGGTCTTGACGTATCCTGCTCAACCGGAAGTGGATGGCCTGGTAGAAATTCTGCTCGATGATGGGGGCGAAGAGGACATTGATGCTTACCCCGAGCAGGTGGTGATCCGTCAATCCCTGGAGGCCAATGCCTTTCTGTCCAATCTCTTCAACCGCAAGTATCCTCCTCCAGCTTTCACCACCCAGGATCTGCCTAGTCCCTACACAGCTTCGGTGGGATCGCAGGCCGGGTATTACCGTGTTACGCTCACCACGCCCCCATTCTCCTTTATCAAGCCCTAGAGCTGTCTAAATTTAAAGTCCAATCCATGGGGGAATGCTGGCCATCGACAGCTGGCCTCAGGGCGCTATCCTGAGGAAAAGCATTTTTGCCGTGAGGTTTGGTGATGGCTGCTCAATTTCCAGACTCTTTCACTCCCCAACGGGATCCGGCTTCCCTCACCGCCGAGGATATCGCCCGGATCGCTGAACGATTGGAGGCGAATTGCTATACAACTGTCTTTGGTGGTCTGGAGGACTGGCATCTCTTAAGGGCTGCGGCCTTTTTCCTCCCGAATTTAGTCGCTCCCTACGCCCATCTGTTGGAGATGGAGGTCGACGAAGATTAAGGGGCAAGACAGGCAAGGATTGAGTATGAAATGCGAATCCCGTAACGGGAGGAGAAGCCCGTGCTGTATGCGCAGCGTCAGCGTTGGGAGTACGTCACGAAGACTTGCGCAGAGACTGGGCCAACTGGGCTGGAGTCAGTCGCTCGTAGGGTTCAAAGGGCTGATGGATCCAGGGGTTATCGGGTAGGTAATCCACGAAATAGTCAGGCTTAATGACAGAGGCAGCCTTGTGCCAGATCACGCCTGTACGAATCTCTTCAATGTAAAAGCCATAGTGGTACTTTAACCAGTCCAGGCTTTTATGCAGGGTCATGCCAGAATCCGCCAGATCGTCCACCAGCAGCACATGGCTGCCTAGATTGGCAGTGGTCATGGCCAGGTCCCGCGAGAAAACCAGTTGTCCACGGGTTCGATTTTCAGGTCCGCTATAGGAAGAAGCGGCCAGGATCGCCAGCGGTAGATCAAACAAACGGGCCAGACTATCCCCAATCCGCAATCCCCCTTTGGCAATGCAGACAATCTGGTTGAACTCCCAACCACTTTCATAAATCTGGACTGCCAGTTCTTCAATCTTGCGGTGATAGTCAGCCCAGGTAATGGAAATCTCGTGCAAGGGGTTCCCTCTCTAACGAATGCATGCAAGCCATCATGGCATGGCTAGATTCAAGACGGTGATCCATCTTTTTCCGATCATTTCACAACCCCTGCCTGTATAAACGCGATCAGTCCATAACTTAAATATCGCTGCACCTGGAGTCCGACCCCCTCACAGGCAGCTGTTAACTCATCGCGGCTGAAAAACTGAAGACCCGAGAGCTTTAAAGTCTGCTGAGCCCAATGTCCCCAGCCTTCATCCACTCGCTGACTGTGCATGGAGACCAGAACCCCTTGTGGTTGCAGGACACGGGCCACTTCCTGTAAACAGGGAACCAATGGCAGTTCGTTAAGAGTCGCGCCGATCACCACCGCCTGCATACTGTTGGTGGCCAGGGGCAGTTGTTCCGCCTGTGCTCGGATCAGGCTGTAATGAATCCACTGGGGTTGGATCTGGTGGAGGGCTTCCTGCAGGACGCCTGCAGCATTATCAACCCCGATCAGTGTCAACTCGGGCCGCTGGGTCAATAACATCCGACTCCAATAGCCGTGGGCGGTTCCTAGATCCAGGACAGGCGATGCCTCACCCACCAGTTCCCGCAAGAGACTGGCCTCCTGCTCGGGCGGAAACGACTCCCCAGTCAGGAAGGAAAGGGACCAGGGCCGCCAGAGGCGTTCATAGCCCCAGGCAAAGGCGGGTGTATGGGCCAGGGATTGGGCAGGGCTAAGGGCTGGTGGAGCGGAAAGTGGGGAGAGAAAATCGGCAATCTGCTCATGCAGCAACGGATAAATCTGGCCACATTGGGGACAGTAGATCCGATCCTCAGTGATGTTGAGGCCCTCCTGTCCACACACCAGGCACCGATAGAGATGGACGGGGTGAAAAGAGACAGCCATGATCCAGGGAACTTAAGTGTAGTTCGATCCTACCAATTGCGATTCCCTTCCCCAGCATTGCTCCGTTAACCGCAGCATGGGTTAGGGTCCGAACTGCTTTCCCTGACTCTCTGGGTGATCATGGTCGCTGCCAGGCAGGTGAGCCAGTGGGCAGCCTCTGTTTGGGCGATCTCTGCAGACCCACATAGGCTGGTGAGATCTCCCACCTGCACCCCCTGAGATTGCCAGCTTTTCCGTGCGGGGGCGGTGGCCTGACCCGCCAGGATCAGAAGTGGTTTGTCAGTCGGCTGGACCTGCTGCCAGACACCCGACACGACCTTGCCCATGCGACTCTGCTCATCCAATCGCCCTTCACCTGTCATCACCAGATCTGCACTGGCCAGAGCAGCCGGAAAGTCTACAGCCCGGAGAACCCAGTCGATCCCCCGTTCCAGGGTCGCGCCGCAAAAAGCCACCAATCCACCCCCAGTGCCCCCTGCTGCTCCTGCCCCCGGTAAAGTCCGGATTTCCACCCCCAGATCCCTGCGAATGATCTCGGCGTAATGCTCCAGAGCCTGATCCAGGAGGATCACCTGCTCAGGGGTCGCCCCTTTCTGAGGAGCAAACACAGCTGCAGCCCCCTCGGGTCCAGTGAGGGGATTGCTGACATCCGAGAGCACACGAACGCGAGGCCAGGGCAGATCTGAAGCAGCCCGATCTTCAATTCGCTGCAACCGCAACAGTTCCTTACCCCCTCGCCCCAGAGGCAACCCTGCAGCATCCAGAAGCCGAAACCCCAGCGACTGGGCAATCCCTGCTCCCCCATCATGGGTGGCTGATCCCCCCAGGCCGATCCAGATCTCGTCCACCTGCGTTTGCATTGCCGCTTTGATCACCTCGCCCGTGCCATAGGTGCTGGTGCGCAGAGGATCCCGTTCCTGCGGTTGCAGTAGGGTCATTCCAGCGGTTTGGGCCAGCTCCACCACGGCCATTGTGCCCCCCGTCAGAACGCCAAACTCAGTGCTGCTGGGACGTCCCAGCGGATCTTGAGCCGAGACAGGATGCAGTTCCCCCCCCAGAGCAGTGATCAAGGTGGATAAGGTTCCTTCACCGCCATCCGCCAGGGGCAGCAACCGCAGTTCGGCAGTGGGATACACCCTCTGAACACCACGGGCAATCGCGGCGGCAGCAGCAGCAGCACTCAGAGATCCCTTAAACGAGTCCGGACAGATCAGGATCCGGGGAAAGTCAGGACAGATCATGGGTTGGAAGCCAGAAATTCTTACCCAAACAAATGTTCAGCCCAGGGTGGCATACCCACGCAGATAAGCTGGCAATGGCTGCCCCAGAGAGCTTAACAGGGTTGCCGTCAGATCCTGGGCCTGCATCTCTGGCAAATTAACCCCTGGCTGAATCTCCGGCCCCTGGGCCAGCACAAATCCCTGAGAATAATGACCCCCACTGCGAAAATAGGGGAGGGGACCGATCCGTCCCACATGAGGGCTATCTACCGTGTCGGTAATGTCATCCTCCTGCCACATGATCACCAGATCGGCAGGCGGTCCTGAGCCGGAGGGATCAAAAGGCGTACGCCTGGGGCGCAGAATCTCTTTCACCATGGGTCTGCCGCTGCGGGCATCCCTGACGGCTAATAAAAATTCCCTTAGAGCCTCACAGGTGTTTTCGTAATCTTCCGGTGCAACCTGACCCGCACCATCCCGCCCCACAACATTCAACCGGATCAGACCTTCAGAGTAGGTGGGTAGGGCAAATGCTTTCATCTTTGGCCATTGCAGGCGATACCAGTTGGCGGGCTGCCAGTGGACCGGATCTCCGGCCTGCTCCTGGGTTGCTGGAGATTGCAACACCTGGTCTCCATGGGGGGTCCGCAGACGCCACACTTCATCTTTCCAGTGACTCAGGTAGTTGGTGCGCACATCGGGGACAGGATCTGCAGTGGAGCCCTCAGCAACCAGGGCCGCCTCACCTGGAAAATTCCAGCGGTAGAGTAACTCAGGCAGAAAGGCCATACTGGGCAGATCCAGAGCATTGGCGGCAATCCCGTAAATGGAGAAGAGCAGCACCAGCGCGTCTTCCGGTACGGCCATGAGCACCTGCCCAAGTGCATCATCCACGGCCTCAAAGACTGACCGCAGTGGATCCGTGTGCTGTTTGCCCAGACGGACCTGTAAAGGATGATCCTGGCTGAGGTGCCAGAGCAGATGACTGGCGGTATGGGTTTCCGAAAAGACGCCGAGGAAGAAATCCCACGGTTCCCGCGTCAGCAGATCCCGCATCAACATACCGCGCTGGTGGGCCCCCCTCTGTAACCGCTGACTCAGCTCAGCCATCGCCGCCAGATCATAACTACTGGGGATCCGATAGGAGAGGACCCGCCCCGGATGATCAGCGTCCAAACTATCGCTCCCAGGTGAAGACTCAAACAGAGGGTGAGAACCGTAGCGAGCCAGAATCTCCGGCATCAACCCCGCAGGTCTGGAAACCCGTAAACACTGATTGGTTTCCGTTCCCCACCCCATCACCTGCATTCCATTCACCCCCTCCATCGGCTGGGCCAGGGGCGGATCAAAGATCATCACCCGGTGCTGATCTGTCAGGGCATAGAAGGGGGGATATTTCAGGAAGCTGTAGGCACTGTTTTCGCGGGTCTGATAGGTCTGGGCATCGTACTGTGTGTGCCCCCACTCTCCCGTTTGATCCGGCAGTGCTCCGGTCAGAAATGTGATCCAGGACGTCTCGGTGCGGTAAAAGCTGACGTTGTTGAGGTAGCCAAACCCACCGCGTTCCCGCAGAGCCGCCAGATTTTTGAGGTAGCCCGCCTCCATCCACTGCTGCAACAGATCAGGATTGGTGGCATCCAGGCCAATGGCGATCACCGGGCGCTTCATCAGGTCTCCTCCGATATCAATCCAGGTTGAGTCTAGCGGGTAGAGGACGAGGAGGAGCTGAGCAGCCGCTTGCACAGTTTGAGAATTTCCATCGGACTGGCCCGATCCAACCAGGCGTGAAAGGATTGAGATTCTCGGAGCAGCTGCAGCCATGTTTGCACAGGTGCCTGATCCTGGGTCTCTCCTGAGAGGAGATGGGCGAGCAAAGCAGCCGGGATATCCGTAGCCTCCCGTTGCGCAGGTGTGGGTGGTGCATGCAGGTGCCAGAGCTGAGTCAGCTGAGTAATCCAGGCTGGAATCCGGCTAAAATCCTGAGAGCTTGCTGCCAGAACCAGGACCTGAGGCTGCACCGTGTCCAGAAGCTGACCCAGATCCTGGGGAAACCAGGGCCATTGCCGGAGCATAAGTTCCGACGCAGGGTCAGGCAAGTGCGAACCCTCATAGACAGCCGTCACGGCGGGTAGAGACTCCTGTCCACGATAATCCTGGATCTCCAGTGATGCCCCGCCACCTGGATACAATCGCCAATCTCCGGCAAGGCGCACATCCTTCACAATTCCCCTCCAGGGTTGAGCCCCCGGCCCACCGGCCTCCATGACAAAGGCAATATCCAGGGCCGATCCTCGTGCCCATTCCTGCTGCTGCAGCCCCGCTCCCCAAGCCCAGAGGCGACGGTCTCCCAGCTTGAAGTAAAGATGATCTCCACTGCGAGAGAGATCGGGATTATAGCGACTGGGCTGAAAATTAAGCAGAGCAATCACAGGTCTGGGGTTACCGTGACCAAAGGGCTCCAGCAGACTCAGCTGCTCAAAGATCAGATCCAGTTCGGCAGAGATCGACTGCCCCAGAGACAGGTCCAGCACAATTTCAATGGTGAGCTCCCGTCCAGTGGGTTGGGCAGACATTCGCCGCGCCAGTTCTCGCTGCAGTGCCTGACAGAGGGCCTCGATCTTGGGGAGTTCGACTCGCAATCCTGCTGCCATTTGATGTCCCCCATATCCCGCCAGCAGCGGTTGGACAGCGTCCATGGCCTCCACCAGATCCACTCCCGGCAATGATCGGCCCGATCCATATCCTTCATTTCGCTCCAGATCAGAGGCAATCAGAACTGTGGGGCACCCATAGGTATCCACGAGCCGCGCCGCCGCAATTCCAACTACCCCCCGATGCCAGCCGGGATTGGCCAGGACAATGGCTTTCTGGGTCTGCAGTTCCAGGCTTTCAATCTGTTGGCTGGCCTCCTGTACCACCTGATCCGTTAAGGTGCGTCGTTCGGCATTGATCGTTTCAAAATGATCAATCAGTTGACTGGCCCGTTCTGGATCGGGGGTGGTCAGCAGTTCCACTGCCAGACTGGCATCATCCAGACGCCCAATCGCATTCAATTTGGGAGCGATGCGATACCCAATATCCGCAGCAGACACCTCCTGATCTTTCACATGGCGCTGGATCAACTGCCGCAATCCTTCCCGAGAAGTGTGTGCCAGGATAGGTAAGCCCGTTTGGACCAGGTAGCGACACTCCCGCTGCAACACCGCCACATCCGCCACAATCCCAACCACCGCCAGATCCAGCAATTGCTCCACATTCGGTTGATCCAGTGCCTGGTACAGAGCCTCCGCCAGCTTATAGGCCACCCCTACCCCGGGAAGAAAGCGCAGAGGATGATCTTCAGGGAGTCGTAAAGGGTTGACAACTGCAGTAGCCGCGGGAAGCGGATCGGGAAGCAGGTGGTGATCCGTAACAATCACATCCACTCCTGCCGCTTGAGCTTGAGCAATTTCTGCATGGTTGGCCACGCCACAATCAACGGTGACGATCAGCTGCACTCCTCTGTCTAAAACCTGTTGCAATCGCTGGGGGTTTAAGCCATGTCCTTCTGTACTGCGCAGGGGGATCGTAAAATCAACCCGCCAGCCCAGAGGTCGCATTGCCGAGAGAAGCAGCGCGGTGCTGGTTACCCCATCGCAATCGAAATCACCCCAGATCAAGATCTGTTCTTGCCTATCCCGTGCCTGCAATAAACGTTGAAGAGCAACCTCCAGATCAGGAAGGGCTATTGCAGGTGTTGCGGAATAAGCTTGAGGCGAGACAAAGGGCTTAGCCAGCAGGGGGGTATTCATCCCTCTCAGGGTGAGGATCTTAGCTGCATACTTCCCGACCAGCTGAATCAGGGCTGGATCAAGACCAGGGGGAAGAGGCTGCAGAGTCCAGCGATCGCTCATGGGGAATGCCAGATGGAAGACCTGCTTTCACTTATACAGTTTCACAGGTCCGGCTCCTACCCTTCTTGCCCTATGGAGAAGTCTGGCCTGCAATCGATCCGATTAAACCCTGTGGAGACCGCAGAGAATCACTGATATCTGACGGCGTCACGGCAGCCAGAATCAGACCATTTAGCCCCAGTGTTCCCAGAATTAAGAGTGCTGGCATGAGTGCACTCAGATGATCTGACCATCCTTTGCGATTGGGCTCAGGGGGAGAGGGAAAGTGAAAACGATCAGAGTGACGCTGCATAAGTTGCCTCCAGATCGAGACTGTTTCACAAGGAAGTGTTTGACATCAAACCTTATATGATCACTATAGCGAGACAATAGTTCGCATGTCAACAGTCTTACGTAGATCATTCTTCAGGGGACCGCAGGTCGCTAGGATAGGAAACTCAGTTTAAAAGGTCACAACATCCCGTAAGCTAAGGGGGCGAGCGCCTGCTGAAATGATCATGTCGTGGGATCGTAATCGAACTGATGGTAGAGCTTGGGCTATGTATGACAATCAAGAATGAGGCCAATTGTATTGGCCGCTGCCTGGACAAGATTGTTGATTTATTCTCTGAGATCGTAATTCTAGACACAGGCTCAACCGATGCCAGCAAACAGATCCTCCAGGACAGGTACGGGATCTGCCCAATCGATATTCAGTTAAAAGAACAGAAATGTTATTCGCTGGCAGAGGCAAGAAATTACGGATTTGGTTTGCTCAAGACACCATGGATCCTGACCCTCGATGCTGACGAGATTGTTTCTAGGTCGGAGCTACTAACTTTTCTTCAGTCTTCTCCAGACAGTTCAATCTCGGGCTATTTCTGTCGTTGGGATAACTACGATCAGGAAGGTAATAGTTTTGAGGACTATAAACTCTTCTTCTTTAGGAAAGGGATGCAAAAGCGTGGTTTTGTTCATGATAATGTTCAGCTTGATATTCGTGAAAAAGGGTTACAAGCGGTCTGGTTTAATTCAGTTATTGTAAAACACTATCCCGAGGCTAATAAAAAAACCTATAAGCGATCCTCCTATCTTCAGAGATTATTATGTGCGATCCAAAAGGAGCCCTCCTGGTATCGCAGCTACTGGTTCCTTGGATATACCTACTATCAACAGGGAAATATAGAAAAGGCTCTCCATTATCTATCGATCATCAGTGACACCCATAGTCATTTCTTTCCGGTTGAGTGCTTAAACAGCAAAATGGTGATGGCCGAGATCTATGCTCAGTTACAGTTAAAAGACCAGGTTCATCATATTCTGCAAGATGCTCTCGACTTTTACCATCAGATCGCCGATGATTTTGAGGTTCAGATTAATTTTCGTATGCATAACTGGCTAGTGTCTGCTTTCCATCATTGTCAGGCGGGCAACTTATCCCAAATTGAGGCCTATCGATTTGCCTGCTAACTAGACTCAAGATCAGAAAATACCTATGACTAGCAAGCCAAGAGTCTGTTTTGCTTTCCCTGGCGATCTCAGCACTTCTCACTCCACTTTTGGGGTGCATTTCCTAAGTCTTGTTCCCTATCTAGAGGATGATCTGGAGATTACTCTTGCATTTCGCCGAGTTCTTGAGCCTTTAACTTCTCGGCATCAACATCTAGAGATCCTCCATTCCCATCCTCACCATGAGGAGAGCATTTTTTTTACGCCCAATGATATTTTTGCTGCCAGAAGTTATCTGAAGCAGCTCCAGATCTTTGTAGAGGCTCACTATCAAGATTTTGATTTTGTGATTGAGAAGCCCTGGCGTCTGGATGGATCATTATCCAATCTATTTGCCAGTTTCGGAGTTCCATCCACTGTGCTTCTGGAGGCAGAGTTTCACCTGAGTCCCATTAACCAGAAGACTTTTCCCCGCACCTATCTGCAGCGGATCTTCTGGCCGATTTATGAGAAGCAACTGATCGCAGGGAAGAAAAAATGGCTGAGATCAATTCCGGTCGTGTGCACAGAAACTCGGCAGATGCGCGCCTGGCTACTTGATCATGACTATATTTCACCCACAACTCCCTGGGCTGAATTACCCACTGGCTATGATCCTCAGATTTTCTTTCCTCAAGATCGCCAGCTATGCAGACAGGCTCTAGGTTTGCCTCAGGATCAGTTTATATGCGTTTACGTAGGTTCTCTCAATTGTTACATCCATGATCCTATCCCTCTATTACAGGCTGTGGCATCTTGTCCAGATCAGCAACTGGTTATGTATTTCATTGGGGATGGCAAAAAACGGTCACAGCTGGAGGAGTTTGCCCAATGTTATCGGCTCCCTGCAATCTTTACGGGCCGTCTACCCCAAACTGAAATTGCTCGTTTGATTGGATCAGCGGATCTCTGTCTAGCCCCCTACAATATCCATTTTTATCCCGATCAGTGTTTCACCAGTGGCAGCCTCAAAGTTGTAGAGTATCTTGCCTGTGGTCGTCCTGTGCTAACCATTCCCTGTGAACGCATGATGGATCTCACAGCGGCTGGTAGGTATGGCTTTTTGGTTGAGAATAATGTGAGTGCCTACACTAATTTTTTCCAGCAACCTCATTTGCAGAAAATTGTGCGTGAGAAGGAACATCAACTTCTCTTAGATCTTGAGCATGGGGAATTACGAGATCAAGGCATCCTTATGACCTTTGCCGATATAGCAGATCGATATCTCCAGATCATTCGGCAAACCTTATCGTCATCAGCCTTGCCGTGAGTCAACCCATCAGTCGGTGTGGGCGTAATTTTACGCAGATCTTGAGTTAAGTCTGAAATATAAAGTCTTGATAAGCCTTCAATACCTCCTCCGGATCCTCAAAAGGCGGGTAGTGACCGATCTGCGGATCCAGTTGCACTACAGGAGACTGGGGTAACAGTTCCTGCCAGCGTTTGGGGATATCCCTTCCCGAGACCGGATCTGCTGCCCCGTTAATCAGACAAAGCGGGATCCGAGCATGGAGTAAAGCACCCACCCAGCGATCCCGTTGCACTTCCCGTTCCTTTAAATAGGTGAGCACCTGAGGCACCACCCGTTGCCCCTCATTGAAACGCAGGAGCTGCCAGAATTCTTGAAACTCTGCTTCCGTCGGCGTAGTGTTCGGCCCAAAGGTGCGGGTGAGCTGCTTGCAAAAAACACTGTAGGGTGTGGGAACCAGGGGCGCGATCGAGGCTCCCAAGGGAGTCAGTAGAAACTTCTGGATCGGGGCCAGGTGGGTAGCTTCAGGAAAGAGTCCGCCATTGATAAAGCAGGCAGACAGGATCTGAAAAGGAAGCTGTTGATCCACCTGTCGTGCCAGCAGTTCCTGAGCGGTCGTCACCCCGTAGGCATGAGCCAGCAGATGGGTTTCCCGGATCCCAAGGGACTGCAGCAACTCCTGAACCAGATCTGCTAGCAAGCTGATGGCATAGGATCCCTCTCTGGGTTTGTCGGAAAATCCCGAGCCAAGTAGATCAGGAGCAATCACCCGAAAGTGCTGGATCAGACTGGGCCAGAGTTTATGAAATCCCCAGGATGCTGTGGGGTAAGCATGGATCAGGAGCAACGGCGTTCCCTCCCCACTGTCCTGGTAGAAAATTCGGTGGTTCTTAAACTGGAAAAATTTCCCCTGATCTCGCCATTCCTGTAGCTTCACAACTCACATACTCATGGATCACCACAGCTTATTCTAGTGGTTAATAGGCCTCTGGACTCATTTAGAATCAAACATCAGATGGAAGATATAAACAGACTCATATTCCTGTTTGACAAGGGAAGTAGTCCAGGTGATCTCACGAGTCATGCCTGATGGCTATGGTTATTGCCCTACAGCAAAGATCTGTTCTGCCGTCAGATTGAGTTCTGGAAACACAGAAGAGACAATCCGATCATCTCCACGAAATTGCTGGGCTTGATACTCTCCCTCAACTAGCTGATAAATCGAGAGCGTTGGTTTTTTGGGAGAGCCAATATAGCGTCTTCCTCCCAAACCCAGGTAATCTAAAACCCAGTATTCTGGGATCTCTAAAGCTTCGTAATCAATAAACTTGTGCCCATAGTCATCACGCCAGTTGGTACTCACAACCTCAATAACAACCTTAACTGACTTTCCTTGAGAAATTATCGAGCGTTTTTTCCAAAGAGGTTCATCCTTCAATTTCAATCGGTCTAAAACAATTACATCGGGATTATATCCGGAACGATCTGAATCTATAGGTTTAACAATTGCCTGCCGGGGAATGATAAAAGGTAATGTTAGTCGATCGATCTCAACACCAAGTTTCATGCCAACAAATCCAGAAACTTGCTCATGAGATCCAGTGGGTTGCATCTCAATAACGACCCCATTCCACAATTCATAGCGACCGTAACCATCTGGATACCAGTCCAGAAAATGGTCTAAGGTCATCAGCTCAGGAACCGCTTGAACCATCTCCCCGCTGCACCAATCTCCCCATTATTTCTAAATGTAGTTTAGCAAGCTGATCCTTCATCATTCGGAGCTGATCTAAAGATCCCTCATAATAAGAATAGTCCACTTGAGTCTATTTTCTAACCAGGGGTGAATAACCCTGATGGCAGACAGAGATCTGGACAGGATATACTAAAACGTAGTCGATATGAGTTTGAGGGAGAGGCCCATGGATGTGGATCGGATTGAAAATGTCGTGATTATTGGATCCGGGCCTGCGGGACATACAGCTGCCATTTACGCAGGACGGGCCAATCTCAAGCCTGTGGTGTTTGAGGGCTTTCAGGTGGGTGGAGTGCCCGGTGGCCAGCTGATGACCACCACCGAAGTGGAAAATTTTCCTGGTTTTCCCCACGGCATTTCCGGCCCTGAACTGATGGAAAATATCCGTGCCCAGGCGGAACGGTGTGGGGCCGAACTCTATACCGAAGACGTGATCGAAGTCGATCTGAGCCAGCGGCCCTTCCGCGTCCGTTCAGAAGAGCGGGAAATGTGGACCCATAGCCTGATCATTGCCACCGGAGCCACCGCCAAGCGCCTCAACCTGCCCGGAGAAGTGATCTACTGGAATCACGGGATGTCTGCCTGTGCCATCTGTGATGGAGCCATGCCCATCTTCCGTCAGGTGGATCTGGTGGTGATCGGGGGCGGTGACACGGCTTGTGAAGAAGCCACCTATCTAACCAAATTTGGCTCCCATGTGCACATGCTGGTGCGGAGTGGCCAGATGCGGGCCAGTAAAGTCATGCAGGATCGCGTTCTCACCCATCCCAAGATCACAGTTCACTGGCACACCGAAGCGGTAGAAGTCATCGGCGATGGCAAGCGGCTGACCGGGGTGAAGGTGCGCAACAATCAAACCGGAGCAGAACAGATCATGGAGGCAGGGGGCCTCTTTTATGCCATTGGTCACACTCCCAACACCGCTCTCTTCCAGAATCAACTGGATCTCGATCCTACGGGCTACATCCTTGTCCGACCTGGATCCGTAGAAACCAGTGTGGAAGGGGTCTATGCAGCAGGCGATGTGCAGGATCACGAATTCCGGCAGGCGATCACGGCAGCGGGCACAGGGTGTATGGCGGCCATGCTGGCAGAACGCTGGCTATCGTCTCAGGGTCTGGCTCAGGAGATCTCTACTGACTCAGTCATGAGGAGCAAAACAACACCAGCAACCGATGTCGTCTCTGAGGTTGAGTTTTTAGGTGAAGAGGAGTCAGATCCAATCGTTACAGATGATGCAGCCAGCAATGATATCGCCGATGTGGAATTCACTGGTGAAGCGGATCTGGATCTCTCGGCTACCCGTCATGAGGGAGGCTATGCTCTGCGCCGTCTCTTCCACGAAAGTGATCGCCTGATCATGGTCAAATACACAGCACCCAGCTGTGGCCCCTGCCGTTCCCTCAAGCCCATTCTCAACAAGATTGTGGAAGAGTTCGAGGGCAGGATCCATACCGTGGATATTGATATCACTCAGGATCCAGATATTGCTGAAGCGGGTGGTGTAACCGGAACCCCCACGGTGCAGTTTTTCAAAAATAAGGAGCTGTTGGAACAGGTGATCGGGGTGAAGCCCAAGAGTCAGTACCGCGAGACAATTGCCAGGCATGTGGAGGTTGTTGTGGTTACTGCTGATCAGTAAGAATATCGGTGTCTAAGAGATGCATACACCCACCTGGATTTACTCACGGGTTTCAGCTTCATGTCTTGACACTCCCCGAGCGTATGCCTGTCTGTCACTAATATCGGGGCATTAATTGATCACAAGGGGGATCGTTATGGCAATCGGCAAAGTCATCGCCACCGGACTGGGGATCGGGCTGGTGGGTGTAGGTGTGGCTGCGGCTGTTACCAACCCCTCACCGGAGGAGTATCAGGACTACGCGGTCCAGGCCCTGAGTGCCTACGCCAGACAGGAGGTGTGTAGCCAGCAGGAGCCGTCATTTCTCCGGCAGGGATGTGAAGTGATGCTCCAAACTCTGCAGCCCACTCTCCGCGATATTTTTGCTCGCAATACCCAACGGCGGAATTTTATCTTTTTCAGCCTTTACGTCTCGGACATTTCCCCCATCCAGATCACTCCCCTCTTTCCGGATGCAGATCTTCCCAGTTATCACTTTGAAACCCTGGCGGCCTTCCAGCAATTCCATACCTATCAAGCTGAATCTAGGCAAACGAACTAATTTACCTGTGCAGGGCTTGAATCTACATCAGGTGCAGGTTGATCTGGTTCTGCCATGAGTTGTTGTCCTACGCCTGACGTAGCGGGCTCAAACTGCGGCACAGGGGGATGATCCAGCATCGGTTGGATCCAGATCCAGCCCCAGTACGTGGTCAGCCCCACAACACCCAAAATGGCAGAGGAAAGAATCAGGCGAGCCCAGGGTAGACGCACCAACCAGATCAGCAGAACCACAGGCCAGGAACGGGGAGGATCCAGCGGCTCCGGCAAGTGGCGGCGCAGATAATAGTTGCAGCGGCGACAATAGTGGAGCTGATCGGGGTTGACCCCATGGCAAACAGGACAGCGGCGCATGCCAGAGCAAGGTTAAACAATCTCTTTTTGCTGCAATCATACTCAAATCTCTGGGAGCTGACCGCAAAGCTGGATGGCAGTGAGAGCATTTTCAGCGGTCCTCAGGTACAGCAAATCTGAGAACCTCAAGGGATTACAGAGGAAATCCTGGATCTCGCAAATGCTGAAAGTGCCCTGACCGGGAACCACCGGAGAGCGGGCCCGATCTGTGCTAAAACCTGCATAGTTCAGCACTAGGCAGTCCCATGCGGATCTATCTGGAGAATATCTGCAAGCGCTATGGTCGCCGCGAAGTGGTGAGTGATGTCAGCCTGGATGTTAATCAGGGGGAAATTGTCGGATTGCTGGGTCCCAATGGGGCTGGAAAAACCACAACCTTCTACATCACGACAGGCCTGGTGCAACCTAATCGCGGGCATGTGTGGTTGGATAGTGACGATATCACCCACCTGCCCATGCACCGCCGTGCTCAGTTGGGGATCGGCTACCTGGCCCAGGAACCCAGCATTTTTCGTCGGCTCAGCATTCAGGATAATCTGCTCCTGATCATGGAACAGACAGGGGTGCCGCGCCGTCTCTGGCAGACACGACTCACCCAGTTGCTGGAAGAATTCCGCATTACCCATGTCGCCCGCAGCTTAGGATTACAGGTGTCGGGGGGTGAACGCCGTCGTGCTGAAATTGCCCGCGCCCTGGCGGCAGGGGTTTACGGTCCGCAGTTTTTGCTTCTGGATGAACCCTTTGCGGGGGTGGATCCGATTGCGGTGGCAGATATTCAGGAGGTGGTGGCCAAACTGAAGCATCGCGGGATCGGGGTCCTGATCACCGATCACAACGTGCGTGAGACCCTGGAGATTACGGATCGAGCTTATATCTTGAATGATGGGGCGATTTTGGCCAAAGGAAGTGCTGCCGAGTTAGCGACGGATGCACTGGTGCGTAAGTATTACCTGGGAGAAAAATTCCGCTTGTGAAATTGTCTTCATCCGCCCAGTCTACCCGCCACCCTAAGACACCGATCCAGATCTCCCTCTGGATGTCTGTGGGCATTATGGATCGCTATCTCATTTCTGAGATGATCATGCCCTTCCTCTTTGGCGTTGGGGCCTTCACTGCTCTGGTCATGGCCATTGGCTCTCTGTTTGAGCTGGTGCGCTTGGTGGCAGAATCGGGGCTGGCGATCACGGCGGCCCTGCGAGTATTTGCCCTGCGGGCACCTGGCATTGTTGTGCTCACCTTTCCCATGTCGATGCTACTGGCAACCTTGCTGGCCTACAGTCGTCTCTCTGGGGATAGTGAAGTCACGGCGCTACGCAGTTGCGGAGTTAGTATCTATCGGCTCATGGTTCCGGCTCTGGCCCTGAGTTTGCTGGTGACCAGTGTCACATTTCTCTTTAATGAGTTAGTGGTTCCCACCACCAACCGTCTGGCCACCTCTACCCTGAATCAGGCCCTGAACCGCGATCAACCGGATTTTCGCCAGGAGAATATTCTCTACCAGGAATTTGGGGAGATCACCCGCATGGAGCCGAATGGGGAGATCACCACTCGCCAGGGGCTCACCCGCCAGTTTTATGCCCGCAGTTTTGATGGCAAAACCATGCGCGGGATCGTGGTCCTGGATTTTTCCAATGAGAATCTCAACCAGATCGTGCTGGCCCAATCGGGTGAATGGCAACCCCGCACGGGCAGCTGGTTATTTCGAGATGGCACCAGTTATCTGGTTTCTGAGGAAGGCACTTACAGCAACATTGTCACGTTTACCCGTCAGGAGATCCAGCTATCGCGAGCACCTCTGGATATTGCGGAGGAGGTGCGATCCCCAGAGCAGATGAACATCAGTGAGCTCAGCCACTATATCCAGGTGATTGCTAGTTCTGGAGATGATCAGGAGGTGCGGCGGCTGCAGGTCAGTCTGCACCTGAAATATGCCATTCCCTTTGTCTGTGTCATGTTTGCCCTGATCGGAGTGCCCCTGGGGCTGCGACCCCAACGCACCAGTTCTTCCCTGGGCTTGGGGATCAGTGTGCTGATCATTTTTGGCTACTACGTTTTTTCCTTTATTACCCAGGCATTGGGGCAAACCGGAGCGCTGGGACCTGCTGTTGCGGCCTGGTTGCCAAACGCTGTGGGTTGTGTTGTAGGGCTGGGCTTGCTGGTCCGGGCCAATCGTTAATGCTTGTTCCGATGTAACAGGAGGACTAAAGCTAGTTCATGCGGGCCTGCACTGCCCTCTTCAACTGAAAAAAAACTCCCGCTGCCCAAAACCCTTCTCCTCCACGTCCTGTATGCAGCTGCAAAAACAGTGAAAACTGAGGGGGAACACCTGTGGCAATTAAGGTTAGATGATCACTGTGGTACTCCAGGGTCAGGGCTTCTTCCTCCACCAGATGATCCTGAGCGGCTTGGCTGCTGTGCTCTAGTTCCTGCAACCCCAAACAAAAATCCTGCCACTCCGTTTCCGTCAGCTCCAGGGCCCACTGATCACTGCCCACCAGAGCAGGATAGGGTTGCTGTTGAGGCCGATATCCGATCCGCCACCCTTCCCCTTTCAGCATGGGAGGGACCGATGAGATCATCTGTTCAGGTGCAATATCCACAGGCTACTGCAGGTCTCCCTCTGCCGCTTCCATGACTGGATCCAGGCCTTCCACCGCCATGGGCAGCAGCAGTCGGGAGACGTTACGACCATCCTCCGCCTGGAAGAAGCTGAGCTGTCCACCCATGCGATGGATCACCCGTTGACAGAGACTGAGTTCCAATCCAGGACTCACAGAAAGCAGGTTCTTTGCCAGGGGATCGGTGTAGATCGCATACTCTGGATCCACCTGCAGCGCCGCCACTAGATGGGGATCGATTTCCCCTTTATCCACCATGAGCAATTCCAGAAATCCGGATTCCTCTTCCCGCAGCCATAAATCCAGACGTTCCTCCTGCTGACTCCGGAGCACTGCTGCCACCAGTACTTCATAGATCACCATTTCCAGACGACCGGGATCCCCCTGCACAGCGTAGCCGGTTTCGCCATGCACCCGTGGCCACAACTTGCGTTTCTGAACCAGTGCATCGGCCCGCCGCAGTGTCCGCCGGATGAGGGAGGCAATGGGGAATGAAGTCTGCTCTGGATGAACTTCCCAGGCCTCTGAACGCAGGATTGACTGGGTGGGAAGCGTCAGATCCCGCAGGCCCCGGGCAATTTCCACCACCTTCTGCCAGCGCTGACTTTCATCTTTGGTGGACTCTGAAACCTGACCCAGACGGCGGAGACTATCCAGCAAGGAGGTTTGAAAATCCACCAGGCGCCGATGCTTGTACCAGTTCAACTCCCGCAGCGATTCCGCTCGTACCTGCAGCGTCTGGGTCCAGAGGATCCGCCGCAGCGACCATCCGCAGGTATGCCCCAGCAATGTTAAGGCCACCTGTTCTTCCGGTTCCCAGGCTTTGGCCTGCTGATCCCCGATCACCAGAATGCCAATCGGCGGTGTGATGCCATCCTGAACCCCCAGGGGTGTGGCCAGCACCCGCCCTAATCCCGGGGCGTTCAACCAAGTGCGCGTGGGCTTGGATAATTGCTCTACCGGAGACTCCAGCAGTCCGGTTTCCGACTGCAGACACTGGACAATCAGCGGATCGGTGTAGGGGTTGATCGGTTCAGTGGGGGTGATTTTAAAGTCAGCTGCTGTGGTAAACATCGCCTGCACCTGGGCTTCTGACTCCCCAGGCAGCCAGCTCACAATGGTTACCAGAGGGGCAGCCAGCAGTTGTGACGTCAGCTCTGCCGTCAGATTGTAGATATCCTCCAGTGTCTGCAGGGATTGCAGCACCGTAGCCGCATTGATCAGGCCATTAAACAGCAGATCCTGCCGCTGGAGAGTCTGTTCCATCCGCGATTGCCGCATCATCAGCCCCAGTTGTTGAGCCACGGCGCGCAGCAGTTGTCGTTCTTCCCGCGTCCAGGAGCGCCGATGCAGGTGGGCCACCAGCAGCACCCCCTCAATATTTTCATCCGAGGCGCCATCGGGGCTGGTGTGGGCCATCATCAAGGCCTTCACTCCCACCGGATCCAGTTCTGGACGCCAGGAAATGAGCCGCAGATCCTGGGCATAGTTCTCCGCTGTGATTCCCTCTTTGCGCTTGAGATCATTCCAATCCTGCTCACTTAGGGGACCAAATTGTTTGGGCAGGGGAATGCGGCCTTCCCGTCGGTGTTCCGCCAGCAGGGAAAACGTCTGAGAGGCAGGGCGATATAGTAATGCCACACAGGCAGAAACCTGTAATCGTTCCACCAGAGCGGTGATGGCCTGCTGCATGGCCTGTTGCAAGTCCATCTGACTGTAGGTGGCCTCTGCGATTTGATCCAGTAGAGCCCGGTGCCCTTCCACACGGCGGGTGGTCACGTCCAGTTGATCCAGGGGTACAGTCAACGCCAGCATATTGGCGGCGGCGGCAATCATCTGCCGATCCACATCCGACCAGGCTCGCGGTACATCGGACTCCGCGTTAATAAACCCCAGCAAGTCTCCCTCCAACAGAACCGGAGCTGCCATCAGGGCCTTCACCCGCATCTGCTGCATGAGCTTGGGGGTGACTTCGGAGCGGATGGATCCTGCCTCTTCCGTGGCACAGACCACTTGACCATCCGCCAGCGTGTAGTACATGTCTCCCAGATCACGGGTGGTGAAAACTGTGGGTGCAAGCACCATTGGGCTGATCTTCGCCTGTGCACTTGTGGCATGCTGCGGGAGAGCCGATACCGGTTTAACTGTAGGAGTCGCCTCCGCTCCAGCCCCCTTATGGGGGACAAAATGATATTCTTTGCGGTCAAACCAGTAGGTGACAATGCGGCCAATGCCGACAAAATCCTGGAGCAGAGAAGTGACCACCTCCACCCGCTCATCCAGGGAAGTCAGATCCCGGAGGGTACGAGCCAGATTAATGAGAGGATCATCCAGATGTTTTTCCATCTGCTGCTTCCAGGTGGACTCCAGCTGGATCAAGGAAGCCGCCAGCTGTCCCAGCAGGATCCCTAGCAGCGCTTTCTCCTCATCGGTGGTGGTCACCCCCCACACCTGTGAACCCAGCATCAGGACCCCCAGACAACGGTTCTGGTGACGTACCGGATGCAGCAGACAGCCCTGGATCCCCCCGAGGCGTTTGGCCTCCCGTTGCCAGACCCCCATTCGTGGTTCCTGGGACATATCCGGCAGGCTGATGGGGCGCTGCTCAATCACCACCTGTTCCATGATCTCGCCGGGATGGAGCGGATGCACAGAGGTGAGAAGCGAGATATCCTCCAGGAGCGTCACCCCACCCTGACCGAGGAGTTGATGATTCTCGTAATCGTAAATGGCTAACCAGATCAGTGGGGCAACAAAAACATGGCGAATGTAACCCAGGGTCAGATCAATAAGAACGCGAGAATCAGTTTGCTCCCGCATTTCCTGAAGGACAGCCTGGAGAGCAACAAGCGGTTTTTCCGGTAATGATTGAACCATGGTGAGGATGCCAATCCAAGTCTGAGTGGAGTCCACTTGCTTTGAGCTTAGCGAGAGGAGGAGGGACTGTACACCCCTGCAGTCAAGTGGAGGTTTAAGATCTTCCTATTGAACCTCATCCAGAACTTGATTTGCCAGCTCCAGAAAGCGTTCTCGGATCAGATAGGAAGTATTGCCGACCCATTCCTGCAACTTCACCACATAGATCTCCGAAAGGGTAGGTCGCCGCTGCAGATCGGCAGAAGTGGACTTGATCAAAGCTAGAACCGATTGCTGCTTGACAATGGCATCGTAACGAGGGTCGTTCGGCACACGGAACATATAGGTCAGTCCGGTTTCATCCCCAATCTCGATCTCCAGTTGTCGTTCTCGAATCTCCTCAATATAGAGATCTCCCGCTTCATCCACCCGCTCCCGTTCTTCCACCACCACCGTCAGCCGTCTTAACCGGAGAACCTTGCCAAAAAATAAGCCCGTGTAAGGAATATCCCGAAAAGCCAGATTTCGCCGTCCGATCACGTAGAGAGGACCAAATAAAAAGGGATAGAGGAGGGCCAAAAAGCCACTCAGAAGCACAATGGCTCCGAAGAAACCCACTTCATTTTCGGTAAAGAGACGGGAGATGAGGAGCAGTAATCCTCCCACCAGCACCGAGGTCAGGATCCGGCCCGTACTTCTCTGGGGATCACTCCAGTACTCGACATACTGCTCCCATGTAGGGACAATCGGAAGAACTTCATCCGCTTCCTCTGGCCGCAACTCAATCAGCATGGCACGGTGACTGCATTTGGAAGGACATCCTCGGCCAGCTTACCCCACTTCGGGGGCTGCTTATGCATCAAGTGCTGAGGGATCACAGCCTTACAACCCGACCCTGAGACACTTCGCTCTTCCTCTACTATTATTGTGGCTACTGTACCAATTGGGTTATGTCCTCAACTTCTGCCTCCTCAACTTCGGGCCAGCCACTCCGCTACCGCGTCACCGGTTCCCGTCGCCCCAGTGTTTACTTTTGGGCCATCGCCCTGACAGGGGGGGGGTTGGGCTTTGCCCTGGCAGGATTTTCCAGTTATCTGGGTCAAAACCTCTTGCCCTTCTCAGATCCGAGTCAACTGGTCTTCATTCCCCAGGGCATTGCCATGTCCTTTTATGGTGTGCTGGGGTTGGCCGTGGGCGGCTATCAGTGGTTAAGTCTGTTCTGGGATCTGGGGGGAGGATACAACGAATTTGACCGAAGTCAAAGAAAGGTCACGATTCTGCGGCGGGGCTTTCCTGGCAAAAACCGCGAGGTGAAGCTGGAGTATGACTTTGCGGATATTCAGAGTGTGAGGGTGCAATTAAAAGAGGGCATTAATCCCAAACGGATGATCTATCTGCGAGTGAAAGGGCAGCGGGATATTCCTCTCACCTCAGTCGGACGGCCCCCCAGCTTGATGGAGGTGGAAAATCAAGCGGCTGAGATCGCCCGTTATCTGGATGTGATCCTGGAAGGGATTTGATCTTGGGATCTGGGGGTGTTGGTGCTAGACTAGCAAAGCGTCGTAAATACCCCTACGCGACTCGGGGCGTAGCGCAGTTTGGTAGCGCACCACTTTGGGGTAGTGGGGGTCGTGGGTTCGAATCCCGCCGCTCCGATCCATCAAGAGAAGCCTGGAGCCCGCTCACTGAGCGGGTTTTCGCTATAATAGAACTACTTCTCCACTCTGGAGCTAGTGCTTTTCTGTGACCTGATCCGTTCATGTGAGTCAACTTGACAGCATCGAGGCGATCGGGAAGCGTCTGTGGACCGCAGCCGATACCCTACGAGCCAACTCCAACTACGCCAGCAATGAGTATTTCATGCCGGTGATGGGCCTGATCTTCCTGCGCCATGCCTACAGCCGCTATCTGGGGGTGAAGAAAGAGATCGAGGCCAACCTTCCAAAGCGAGGAGGGAAGACCCGACAGCTGACCAAGGAGGACTTCTCTCAGGGGAGCGCGATCTTCCTGCGGACTGAGGCTCAGTTTGACTACCTGGTGAACCTCACGGATGGGGAGGATCGGGCCCAGAAGATCATTGATGCGATGGAGTCGATCGAGGCGGACTATGAGACTTTGAGTGGTGCTGTGCCTAAGGCTGAATATCAGGAGCTGGATAATGGGGTATTAGGGCAGCTGCTGAGAACCCTCAATCCTCAGGAACTCCAGCATGCTACTGGGGATATCTTTGGACGGATCTATGAATATTTCCTGACTCAGTTTGCGGACCAGGGAGTCCATGATAGGGGAGAGTTTTTTACACCCGTATCCCTGGTGTCTCTGATCGCTAATGTATTGGAGCCAAGCCACGGGATTGTGTTTGATCCGGCTTGTGGGTCCGGGGGAATGTTTGTTCAAAGTGCGCGGTTCCTGGAGCAACATGACGATTCACCTGCAAAACTGACGTTTAAGGGGTTCGATAGCATTACGGAATGATTCATGAGAATACTCCATACATCTCTAGCTTCGGAAAG
>CAYMOX010000031.1:0-52137 GCA_964392245.1 uncultured bacterium | reverse complement strand
AAAATGCTCATTCCACTGATGCAGTCGTGGGTTAAACAACTGAGTAGAAACTTGAGACTCTGGATCAGTCCCTTCTGTGAAGTTGTAACGATAGCTATTCCATCGCTGACAAGCCAAAGCCAAATTTTCAGTTGTATCTGCCCCTCCACGTGATCGCGGTTGGATGTGGTCAATTTCATACCGTGCTGCACTGGCTTCTTCTGAGGAATGGCAGTATTCACAAAGATACTGAGCTCTCTCTCGAACCTGCTGCCGAATCTCTCTTGCAATCATTATACCTACTCAGCCTCAGCAATAATTTTTGCATTAAGCAGTGTAAAAATTCGATCGAGTTCCAAAACCCCAGTCAGTTCTACTGCTTCATCGGATGACAACTGTGACTCTCGCTGTTTCTCGTTCAGGTTCTCTAGTCGCTCCTGTAAGTCTTCGCTAAACTTGAACAAGAAAAAACCTCGAACTGGCTTGATTTGAATGCCAGCATTAATAAAAGAGGAGGGTTGGATCATCAGTTGTGCATTCATCATTCACCTCAGAAATAATGTTATCCGGCTCGGTTCTAGTTCATATGATTATGAAAGTCGCCGCGTACATCTCAGACATGCAATAAGTGCAAACACTCAGTGAGCTATTCGTTAGTAGAAGAGACAAGGGAGGAGCTGTGGCTGCCCCTTTCTTACCATCGATCAACATACCTCTCCCGAACTCCAACACCACCTCAATGCTATGCTATTGCCAAAATTCCCTATGCAGTGGAGAGAATACAAAGCCGTGAATGGTGCTTCTACTACTTGACAGTCTAGGCATATATACTTGCCCTGCCACTGAGATGCACCCCGGCAAATTCAATGACCACTTCAGCTTAATCAGACTTCACGTAAGTAACAAAATGCAAGCTTAGCAAGAAATCCGAAGGCAACTGACTGCCCCAACACACCATGACCCTAGCCTCAGATCAGAAAACGATTGAGTCAGATCCTGCCCTGGGCAATCTTTTCCCGCCTGGTGATCTCTACAGTGATGAACCGCCCTTGGAAACAGAACAGCACCTGCGGCAACTGATCCTCTTGATCCAGTGCCTGGAGTGGTGGTGGCGGGATCGCCAGGATTTTTATGCCTGTGGTAACCTCACGGTTTATTACAGTCCACGGCAGCGTAAATCAGAGTTCTTTCGGGGCCCCGACTTTTTTGTCGTGTTGGGAACCGAGCGCAAGCCCCGCAAAAGCTGGGTGGTGTGGGAAGAAGAAGGGCGTTATCCCAATGTCGTAATCGAGGTTCTCTCAGAATCTACTGCAGACACCGATCGAGGTCTCAAAAAGCAGATTTACCAGGATATCTGGCGCACCCCCGACTATTTTTGGTTTGATCCCGATCTCCCCCATGAATTGTAAGGATTTCATCTGGTGGATGGCCTGTATCAACCTCTGGAGGCCAATGAACGGGGCCATCTCTGGAGTCAACAGCTGGGCCTTTTTTTAGGGGTCTACAACCAGCAATTGCGGTTCTTCACCCCGGAAGGTCAGTTGATCCCCACCCCCGTAGAAGCCGCTGAGCAGGAAGAGCAGAAAGCAGTACAGGAACGACAAAGGGCCGACCAGGAACAGCAAAGGTCGGAGAAACTAGCCGCTAAATTACGGGAGTTGGGCATCGATCCAGCCGATCTGTAGAACTTCCCAGCCCTTACAGTCTGAGTAAAAATTGCTCCATCTGCAGCGGATCAAAAACTTGCCAGTCCTGGGGATCGCTCAGGTTGTACACCCAAAATTGGCTGCAGTCCTCTCGAAATAAAACAATAAAGGCAGAGACCCCCAGAGCTGTGGCCACCTTCCTCGCCGCCTTGGCTTGCATATCCCGAGTTTCAAACCGCGCAATGAGCGCCTGCAGGTAAGCAGCATTGACCGTCTTCTCCCGATCCACACGGGTGACCTCCATTACCCCCACCGCCACCAGCTTTCCCTGGCGATAGCGCCATTCAATAAAATCCACATCCGTCATCAGCAATCGCCGATCCAGGGTACGGTGCCAGTCGGAATAAGGTTTGCTACGCCATTCTTGATCCTGACGCTGGTAGGCTTTGACTCCCGTCTCCGTCTGTTTTTTCTGCATGGGTCGCCTGGAGTTCTATCTACCAGAGTTCCCCTTCGGCAATGGCTCGCATCAACACCATAAAGTAATACACCAGGGGAGCCGTAAAGACATAGCTATCTCCCCGATCCAGAATTCCCCCATGTCCAGGAATCAGGTGACCAGAATCCTTCACCCCAGCATCCCGCTTCATCAACGACTCCGTCAGATCCCCCAGCAGGCTGGTGATGCCGATGAGCACACCAATAATCCCCCCTGAGAGCCACCAACGGGGCCATTGCAAATAGAACGCTCCGGTCATGGCAATGGAGGTGCTGAGGAGAATGCCCGCCACGGCCCCCTCCACAGTTTTGCGCGGACTGATGATCGAGAGGCTGGTTTTGCCAATCGCCCGGCCCATGACATAGGCTCCTACATCCGCAGCAATAATGCAGGCGTAGGCCAGCAGCGTTACCGCCAAGCCTTCTCCACTCTGATCCGCAAACGGTAAGGACCGCACCATGATCCAGAAACTGGGCAGATAGGCACAATAGAAAAATCCCAGGACCGAGGTCGCCACATCGGCAATCGTGGCCACTTCTGGCTTGAACAACAGGTAAAAGCAGATCACGGAACCACAGACGGTGAACACAGGCCCCACCCAGTCCGGTTGTAGGTGTTGAAAGAGAACCACCACCTGACTGAGAACCATGGTGGTCCGCCGTGCTGGAGCAGTTCCTTTGGCCTCTACCAGGCTGAAATATTCCAGCTGCCCCAGCAGAATGATCAGACCAATGGCTACCGTGAATGCCCAGCCACCCGACCAGGTGACCCCCAGGGCAAAAATAATCGCAATGATCCCACTAATCAGGCGTGACGGCAGCATGGACATACATCAGTGGAATCAGTGGGATCGCTAGTCAAAGAGAGTCTGAAAGCCTTCAAGGATGACGCAGGTGCGCAACATTGTGATACTTTGAGATGCTAGCAAATAATGCATCCCCTATCCCGTTGAAACGAGCAGGCGTTAGCGTTTATACATCGTTTGGACGGTAGGTGGCTACTCGCTCGGCCATTCTCGTAGAGGCACCCTTATGGTTCAGGACAAGGTGATATCGGCACCCCCTGCACTCGACCACAGTCGAGAAGAGATTCTGCTGCTTTACCGCGACATGACTCTGGGCCGACTGTTTGAGGATAAGTGTGCGGAGATGTACTACCGCGGCAAGATGTTTGGGTTTGTGCATCTGTACAACGGGCAAGAGGCGGTGTCCACCGGGGTGATTAAAAGTCTGCGCCCCGACGACTATGTCTGCAGTACCTACCGCGATCATGTGCATGCTCTAAGCGCAGGGGTGCCCCCTCGTTCCGTGATGGCGGAGTTGTTTGGCAAAGCCACCGGCTGCAGCAAAGGGCGGGGGGGATCGATGCACCTGTTTTCTGCCGAGCACAATTTTCTGGGGGGTTTTGCCTTTGTGGCAGAGGGCATTCCTGTGGCCACGGGAGCTGCCTACGCTGCCAAGTATCGGGGCACAGATCAGGTGACCGCCTGCTTCTTTGGAGATGGGGCCTGCAATAATGGCCAGTTCTATGAATGCCTGAATATGGCAGCCCTTTGGGATCTGCCCATCCTCTATGTGGTGGAAAATAACTTCTGGGCTATCGGCATGGCGCATGAGCGGGCCACCTCTAAAAAAGAGATCTTTGAAAAAGCTGCTGCCTTTGGCATGCCCGGCTACCAGCTGGATGGCATGGATGTGCTGGCGGTGAGAGAGGCAGCTCAGGAAGCGGTCGCCCGCGCTCGCCGTGGAGAAGGACCCACTCTGCTGGAATGCATAACCTATCGTTTCCGCGGCCATTCTCTAGCGGATCCTGATGAGCTACGCCACCCTGAGGATAAGGAGTTCTGGCGGCAACGGGATCCCCTGAAATCCCTGGAGCGGTACGCTCTAGAGCATGCACTGGTCAGTGAAGCCGAGTTCCAGGACATTCAAAAGGAGATCCAAGCGGGAATTGAGGATGCTGTTGCTTTTGCTCTGGATAGCCCTGAACCGACGGTGGATGAGCTGTACCGTTTTGTCTTCGCCGAGGACGAATAATCTACCGTTCTTATCCCCCTGAGGGTGGGGTTGTAGGACCTGCGGGGATCACGCAGCATGGATTCAAGTCATCCTGCCCCTTCCTGATGGAGTTGAAGGTCAGATGTCCCCCCCTCTTTCACCTGATCCCTGGACGGGGTTTTTGCTGGCTGACCGCTATTGCCTGGAAGGATTGCTGGGGGTGGGCGGCATGGGCAGGGTTTATCGTGCGGTGGATTTACAACCCGCAACAGAGGCTAGAAAGCGGCATGTGGCCATTAAAGTCATGCTCACCTCCATGAGTCAGGATCCTGAGGCTCGCAGTCGCTTTGAACGAGAGGTTGAAGTTTCTCTTCACCTTCAGGATCAGTGGGTGGTGCGCGTCCTCGATCACGGACTGACCCCCATCCCCTGGGGTCCTCCTCCTCCGGCTGCTCACGAATCGGCTGAGGTCGTGCTGGCGGAGGGCTGGCAGGGGAGTCCATTTCTAGTGATGGAGTATGTTGAAGCCCCAACCCTGGAGCGGATCCTCGCAGAACAGGGACGGCTGTCGGTCTCCCGCTCGCTGCGATTGGCCCGCCATATTGGTGTTGCTCTTCGGGCGGCCCACACAGGATTGCTGCTGGAGGATCAGGTCGTGCAGGTGGTACACCGCGATCTCAACCCCAGCAATATTTTTATCCTGGAGGGATCTCGCGGGCGGGAAACCGTGAAACTGGGAGATTTTGGCCTGGCTAAATATGTGGGGGAGATCGACACAGGGGGACTGGTCACCCGTGGCCTTCTCTGGGGAACCCTTAGCTATGCTTCGCCAGAACAGTTTCGGGGGGGAGAGCGAATCGATGGCCGCTCCGACATCTACAGTTTGGGCGGGATCCTTTACGAGATGCTGGTGGGAACCAACTGTTTTGGGCTGCCGGAAGACACGCCAGCGGAGCAATGGTTGCACGCCCACCTCACCCGTCCCCCCGATCCTTTCCCTGAATCCCTCAAAATTCCTGAGTTTGTCCAGCAGATTATATTCAAATGTCTGCAAAAAGACTCAGACCAGCGCTACGCCTCGGTTACTGATCTGGATCTGGATCTGCAACAGGCTCAACAGCGCTTATCCACGCACCGATCTACGTATCCTGGGTCTTTAACTGTTTCAACCTCTTGATCTGAGCCGCTTAGCCAGGGGGAATTTGGGGTGGACCGGCCAGAGTATAGATCCTCTCTTCTGCGGCCAGCGCAGTGCGAATCGGCTTGGGGGTTTGCAGTAATCCCAGCAGGGTGACACCATCGATGAATCTCAGGGTTCCCTGGGTTTGGGTGGCCAGGATCTGATCCACCTGTGCTGGATCGGGACGGCTGGGAATCACCTGCGGAGAGGCCAGAGCCAGCCCCAGGGGTACCCCATAGGTGGGAGCCCAGGTAACATAGGACAGCATATGGGCAAAGACTGACCCCAGCGTCTTGAGGGTCCGCGCATGCATATCAATCTCGGGAGGAGCCACAGATCCCGCCTGCAGAACAAAATACCCCTGGGGTGACAGCACCTGGAGCACCCGCCGGTAAAACTCCTGGGTGAAGAGAGGGAAGGCCGGACCCGACTCCACAGGATCCGTAAGATCGGCGATGATCACGTCCCATTCCGTGCTGGTATGACTCAGATACTCCTGAGCATCCACCGTCACCACCTCGGTGCGCGGATCGGCAAAGGCCCCCTGATGCATCTCGGGTAAATGCTGGCGACACTGCTGCACCACTTCCGCATCAATATCCACCATCACCACCTGCTCTACCGTGGTCCAGCGCAACACCTCCCGCACACTGGCTCCTTCGGCTCCCCCCAGGATCAGGACACGACGGGGAGAACCATGACAGATCAAAGCGGGATGCACAAGCGCTTCATGGTACAGGTACTCATCCCCCAACGAAGACTGCCAGCGGCCATCCAGAATCAGACTTTTGCCGTAAACTGGAGTATCGACAATCAGCATCTCCTGCCAGGCAGTTCGGGTTTGGGCCAGGATCCGGCTCACCCCATGCAGATACTGATCTCCATCGGTATGCCTCTCCCGCAGCCAGAGGAAGGGTTCTGAGCTCTCGGCCATGCCTAGCTCCCTCTACCGATCATCATGGGTTCCCCCTCTGCTTCAGCAGTTGTCGCCGGTGGAGTCGATTCTGTCCCTCCAGAGGGTGATCGCCCTGGATGACGAGGTAGGCTGTAGAGACAGTGATGTTCTGCCTGAAAGGCCGTGATCATAAAGGCACAGGCCGTTTCCGGCTGAGTGTGGGTGCCACAGGTAAAGACATCGGCAGCCACGTACCCTAGCTCAGGCCAGGTGTGCACAGAAATATGGGATTCCGCCAGCAGCGCCAGGGCTGTGACCCCATGGGGGTTGAACTGGTAAGCGACTTCCCCCAATAACGTTGAACAGGCTTTTTCAGCAGCGGTGCGCAACGTTTGCTGAATAAGTTCCAGATCGTTCAGGAGGTTGGCCGGGCAGTCGTATAGCTCAAGAATGCAGTGCATTCCCACCGGAGCTAATGACCTATCCCCTAATTGGCCAGATAGTGACGCATGCATCATCTTCCTATCCCCTAATTGGCCAGATAGATGCGCAGCATCAAGGCAGCGCAAGAGTTTCTCATTATGTCACAAACCTATCTTTTGGGAAATGGCTATAGATCAACATCCTGGCGGGTCAGGACCAGGGTCCCCCAGGCATCCATTTTCCCCTGCCATTGGGCATCGATCACCACAGTCGCCTCCCGCATGAGGACAATGGCAGGACCGTTGACCTCCATCCCGACCGGCATCCCCCCCCGATCCAGCACCGGCATCGGACGGAACCCATCTTTGCTCCACACCTGTCGTTCACCCCGCCAGGGATCTCCATGCCCTTCAGGAACGGGCCAGGGAAAATCCGGCTGGGCTTGCTGTGCCTGGAGCCGCAGATGGATCACCTCAATCGCCCGGGATGGATCGGACCAGCCATAGCGCTGTTGATGCAGACCCTGAAATCGCTCCTGGACCGCAGCGATGGACTCCTCCTTGTGGAGAGGCAGCGTCAGTTCAAAAGACTGGCCCCGATAGCGCAGATCGAGACTGGCGGCGAGGACTGGGGAACTCAGATCCGATTGGGCCTGCTGCACTAGAGGAGCCAGTAAAGAGGTCCAGCTTGCTTCCAGGGAGGTCAGAGGATGCAGGAGGGCCCGCCGATAGTCCCGCCGTCGTTCCGAGACCGCGATCCCGAGAGCTGATAAGACCCCAGAGGCAGCTGGAATCAAGATCTGCTGCATGCCCAGAGCCATGGCCAGATCACAGGCATGCATTGGCCCGGCTCCGCCGAAGGCCATGAGACTGAAGTGGGCTGGATCTAAACCGCGCTCCACACTGATCACCCGCAGGGCCTGCACCATGTGGAGATTAGCCAGGGTGCGGATGCCCACCGCCGCTTCCTGACAGCTAAGGCCCAGGGGAGCAGCCACACGGGCAATCGCTGCCTCCGCCAGATCCCGCCGCAAACGAACTTCCTGACCCAGCACCCCCCCATCCGGCAAATACCCCAACCAGAGATTGGCATCGGTAACAGTGGGAGCGGTTCCCCCTCGTCCATAGCAGGCCGGGCCGGGATCGGAGCCAGCACTGGTCGGACCCACCTCCAAACCCCCGCCTGCCACCACACGGGCCAGGGATCCCCCGCCAGCACTGACGGTGTGAATATCGATTTGGGGCTGCAGAATTGGAAACCCGCACACCTCGGCCTGAGCTGTGACCTGGGGCTGTCCCTCCTGGATCAGGGCCACATCAGTGCTGGTACCTCCCATGTCCAGGGTGAGCAGATTCAGGCAACCACACCGCCGCCCCAGAGCCGAGGCTCCATACACCCCACCCGCAGGGCCAGACAACAGCAACAGCGAGGCATGAGCCGCCGCCGTTTTCACAGGGGTTACCCCGCCGGAGGACTGCATGATCTGAGGAGCGGGGATCTGGCGCTGTTGACACCCCTGGGCCAGCCGCTGCAGATAAACCGCAACTCTGGGGCTAAGGTAAGCATCGATCGCCGTGGTACTGATGCGCTCGTATTCCCGCAATTCTGGAGCCACTTCTGAGGAGAGAGAGACATGCAGATCGGGGAACCGGGATCGCAGGGCAGATCCCAACTGCTGCTCGTGTTGTGGGTAGAGAAAGGCAAACAAAAACCCAACCGCCACCGCCTGGATCCCTGCAGTTTGTTGAAATCTGGCCACCTCCCGCAGCACCCGCTCCACCTCGGCCTCGGTCAGGGGTTCCAGGATCCCCTGGGGACCACAGCGTTCTTTGACCCCTAGACAGTGGTTTCGGGGGATCACAGGATCCGGTTTGGGCCGAGTCAGGGCATAAAGAGCCGGACGGTTTTGGCGTCCAATGGCCAGCAGATCCCGAAATCCCGCCGTGACTAAGAGCAGAGTTGGCACGCCCTTGCGTTCCAGCAGGGCATTGGTGGCCACCGTCATCCCATGATTAAAGGCGGACACCTGGGCATCCTGGATCCGCACCTGCTCCAGGGCCGTAAAGACCCCTTCATCCGGGGAACGGGTGGACAGGACCTTGGCGGTGAGCAGGCGTTGACCCTGCAACAAGACCAGATCGGTAAACGTCCCCCCCACATCCACCCCCAGAAGGGTTGGCCGATCATCCGGTGGATTCATGGGCAACCCCAGAATTTCTCAGAAAAACAATGCACACAGGCGATTTCTGGTTACGCTTGGGTCATGCTCAACGTTAGTCATCTTACCTATCATCCCGCAGCCAGCCCTCATCCGATTCTGGAGGATATTTGTCTGCAGCTGGGACCTCAGCAACTGGGGCTGATTGTTGGGGCCAGTGGGGCGGGCAAAAGTACGTTGCTGGAGCTGATGGCTGGCCTGGCGACCCCTACCCGCGGCCAGATCTGCTGGAATGGCAATCCCCTGCAACCCTCCCGGTTACGAGCCATGGCTGGTTTAGTGTTTCAGTTTCCGGAACGACATTTCTGTGGGCTGACGGTTCTGGAAGAATTACGGTTTGGGCATCCAGAGCTGCACCAGCAAGAGATTGAACAGGCACTGCAGCAGGTAGGACTGCACAAGATCGCCCTCAACCAATCCCCCACCCAGCTCAGCGGTGGTCAACAGCGGCGACTGGCCCTGGCGGTGCAACTGATCCGCAGCCCCTATCTCTTACTCCTGGATGAACCGACAGCGGGACTGGACTGGTCGGTGCGGCGTCAGATTATTCGGCTTCTTAGGGAGCTAAAGCAAAGCTGGTCAATTCTGGTGGTCACCCACGATCCGGCAGAACTGGTGGATCTGGCAGATGCCCAATGGTTGCTAAAACAGGGTCGCCTCACGGATCAAGCCCTCCCTCCCCCACAGCTCACGCCTCTGCACTGAGAAAGTTAGCGAGGAAGGCTGGGACAGAGCGCAATTCAACTTCCCAGGAAAAGACCTACAATCAGCCCGAAGCATTGCATTGCTGTAGGAGGATCTGATGACCCTGTCCCATTCCGCCGGAGTTCCCCCCTTAAGTCGCCGGGGCTTTTTGCAAACTGCAGCCCTAGCCACAGGTTTTGCCCTAGCCGCCTACCCGCTTGCTGCCAGTCAGATCACCACGGATAGCGAGGGTCTGGTGGCCGGTGCCGTCATGATTCCCGTTGGGGAAGAAGAGATCCCGGCCTACCGCGCCATGCCCACAGGAGCCGGTCCCTTCCCACTGGTGCTGGTGGTGCAGGAGATCTTTGGTGTGCATGAACACATTCAGGATGTCTGCCGCCGCTTTGCCAAGCTGGGCTACATGGCCGTGGCCCCTGAACTATTTGTGCGCCAGGGGGATGTCTCCAACCTCACGGATATTCAACAGATCATCGGTGAAGTGGTCTCCAAAGTCCCGGATCAACAGGTGATGAACGATCTGGATGCCACCGTGGCTTGGGCCAGGGCGGAGGGAGCTGCCGATCCAGAACGGCTGGGGATCACAGGCTTTTGTTGGGGAGGACGGATCACCTGGCTCTATGCAGCCCACAATCCAGCGGTGCAGGCAGGGGTCGCCTGGTATGGTCGCCTGGTGGGAGACTCGACGGAAAGAACGCCTGCGCATCCAGTGGATCTGGCCGCTGAACTGAAGGCCCCGGTGCTGGGTCTCTACGGTGGTGAGGATCAGGGGATCCCCCTCTCCACCGTGGAAGCCATGCGAGCCGCCATCACAGCTGCAGATGGGGATTCCGAGATCGTGGTCTATCCCGATGCACCCCACGCCTTTTTTGCCGACTACCGCCCCAGCTATCGCCAGGAGGCCGCCGAGGATGGCTGGCAGCGATTGCAGGCCTGGTTTGAAACCCACGGTGTCGCCTGAACCTAAAGGGCTCCCGCTGCAGTGCAGTCCAAGATCCCGCCCTCCATGTGACTGGTGATATTCATGGCCCGCAGCACGGGTTGCCCCCCTTTGCCCTCCGGATAATCAATTATGGTGAGGGCTCCATTCCCCTGCTTAAAACACCAGAAGGAGGCCGGATCGAGATCAAACACCTGACAGATCGCGGCTTTATTAATGGCATCATGGGCCACCACCAACCCGATCCCATCCGCTCCTAGGGTCTCCATCGTGTCCAGAACACGGATCCATCCCTGGCGCGTGCGATCCCACACCTGTTTCAAATTCTCTCCTTCGGGCATTTGCACAGTTTCTGGAGCGGTCTGCCAGGCGGCCAGTTGTCCAACGAATTCGTTCTCAATCTCCGATTGCAGCTTGCCTTCCCAGAGGCCGTGGCAGATCTCCTGCAGTTCGGGAATGGGCTTGAGATCCAGATGGGGGTGAGCGGCCTGTCCCTCGATTTGATAGGAGCAGATGGCTTCTGCGGTGGCCCAGGAGCGTTTAAGGGGACTGGAAAAGGCAATATCCAGGTGTTGGGAGGCCAGGAACGCGGCCACCTGCTGCGCCTGATCCTCTCCTTTTTCATTCAGGGGAATATCCCGTTTGCCCTGGAAGCGCTGATCTCGATTCCACTGGGTTTCGCCGTGCCGAACCAGCAGTAGCCGCAATCCCCCCTTAGCTTTGGGCAGAGGAGCCCCCAGATGGGCCGTGAGATTCAGGGATTCCAGTTGAGGAGGATGGTTGAGCCCTTTCTGGAAATTCAGCACACTGATACAGCAGTTGTCCTGCCCGATCCGCTGGTAGTAGCGAGGCTGGATCCCCAGAGCGGTGCTGATCAGGGCGCGATTGATGCCACTGTGTCCTACCAGCAGAAAGGTGCTCACGTCATCGCTGGGTTCATGCTCCAGACAATCGGGATGTTCTTGTCCGAGGAAGGCCCAAAACTCTCTGGCCTGCTGCCACAGCTCCTGGACGGGGTAGCGACCAGACAGGGCTATTTGATCTGGGGTTTCGCGCCAGCAACGGTAATCCTCGGGATAGGTGGTTTCCACCTCCGCAAAGGTCATGCCAGCCCAGGCAGAGAGATCAATCTCTTGCAGGAGGGGCGAGGAACTCAATGGGGTAGAGCTGGTGGCCGTCATCTGCGCAGCGGTGTCGTAGGCGCGTTGTAGGGGACTGGAGTAGGCCTGGCGAAACTCCATCTCGGCCAGGATGGTCTGGACACAGATCGCCTGTTGCCGCCCCCGTTCGGTCAGCAAAGATTCATCCGTGCGGCCTTGAATCCGTTTTGTGAGATTAAAGGTGCTTTCTCCATGGCGGACGAGCACAATCCGTACAGTCAAGGTCGTTCCCCCAGCCACAACACCCTCTAGCCTACCCCTAAAGGTGCGTTTCTCCTGTCCTCCTGGTTACTCCTGGTAGAGAAGCGCTGCGGATCGGGAACTGTGTCATGAAGGTTGACAAGCTGGTCGGGGGTTTTAGATAATGGGATCCGCGCAGTTTTGGCCAGCCTTTTTGGCAGATCTGGGGCTTTAGCTCAGTTGGTAGAGCGCTTCAATGGCATTGAAGAAGTCAGCGGTTCGAATCCGCTAAGCTCCATGAATTTCAGATGTTACTCCACCATCGCCTGCCCAGTTTCTTTGCCTTCACGTTCGTTGGAGAGCCAGGATAGATAAGTTTTGCCTGATTGCTATTGGACACGGTCACCGTTTTCCTAAATCAAGATCAGGCAGAATTGCTCTAGAGAAGTGAAGGTGCGCTGATGACTCTCCAAGAATCTCTTCTGAGGACTGTGCAACAGTTGTCTCCGGAGCAGCAGCAGGAAGTTCTCGACTTTGCCGAATTCCTCAAACACAAGGGAAAACCTCAAAAAGACCTATCCTCTCTGCTGCAGCTAACCGGGATCGTGGAAGAGGCAAAATTAAGTTCCTGTGTAGACTCTCAAATTAAGATCGTTCTGTCATGACATGGATAGATGATCTAGTTTGTGCCACTCAAGTAACTGGCACATTTTTGATCTGAGGTCTTCTTCTGGAGAAATATCCTAACAATATTTAAGAAATACTCACCGGTTGCTCCTCTCACTTGTGATCTCTATACGTGATCTGGAATCTGGAGAGTGGACCAGAAGGCATGACTCTGGATCCATTCCGTGGCACCCTGCGCTGGACTCCCCGAGCGGATCAACTAGGTGAAGTGGAAGTCGAGATTGGCCTCTTCGATACGTTGGGGGCCAGATCTGTGCAGCTCATTCTGGACCATTTGATCTGAAACTGTTGTCTAAGCATCCGGTTCCTGGAAGACCTTATCTTGATGAGTAGAACGGATATCCAATTTCTGCCTCAACCATGACTGATCCCTCTCCCCCCTCAGATCTGGACGCAGCATGGAAAGAAACCCTAGATCTCTATTTCGAGCCTTTCCTAGCCTTCCTCTTTCCAGATGCTCATGCCGCGATCAACTGGGATCGGTCTGTTGAATTCCTCGACAAAGAATTTCAGGACCTGATCCCTGAGGCTGAAGTCGGTCGCCGCTGTGCTGACAAACTGGTGAAAGCCTGGCTTAGCAATGGAGAAGAGGCATTTATCTTAATCCATCTAGAGGTGCAATCCCAGGAGGACAGTGGCTTTTCAGAGCGCATGTTTGTGTATCACTACCGGATCTTTGACTTTTATCAAAAGCGGGTGATGAGTCTGGCCGTCCTAGGCGATGAGAACCGAAATTGGAGACCGGATCGGTACACCTACACCCTGGCCGGATGTGAGTTGAGTTTGAGATTCCCCATCGTGAAGTTGTTGGATTACGAGGATCGGTGGTCGGAGTTGGAGGCCAGTGACAACCCTATGGCCGTTGTGATCATGGCCCATCTGAGATCTCGAACCACCAAATCCGATGCTCAGGCAAGAAAGCAGTGGAAATGGATCTTGACCAGACGACTGTATGAGAGAGGGTATAGCAGGGAAGATGTGATCCGGTTAGTTCGGGTGATGGACCGGATGATGACACTGCCCCCCGAACTTAAGCGACAATTTAGGGAAGAGTTGGAACAGTACGAGGCGGAGGTCAAGATGCCACTGATCAGCAGTATGGAAGAACTGGCCAGAGAAGAAGGGATCCAGATTGGGGAACAGCGCGGGATCCAGATTGGTAAACAGGAAGGGATCCAGGAAGGAATCCAACGGGTTGCCACCAATATGCTTCGACAAGGGATGTCCATTGATGAGGTTGCCAGCCTAACCAAGCTATCCACGGATCAAGTTGAACAATTACTAACCCAGATCGCAGCAGAGTAATTTCCTGATGCCATGGAACGGGGGGCCAATCAGGATTAGAAAGCCCTGTGCTCATAGCCTGTTGATATTCTCTGAAGCGGAGGATTATGTTGGAATAGAAGAATCACAGTAGTGTTGGAGCGGCTCGTTATCCTAGCTTGCTGGAACCTCCTGGCCCGCAGATCGCGAGATTTTAGCTCCCATCCCATGCGGGATCCCAGCCTCAAAGGACAGCGGAGATCCTTGAATACTGAGAAAGGGAGACTCTAATTTCAGGTCAGCAAATGGAGCCGAGCCAGAGATTTTTACCTGAGCCGAGATCAATCCCCAATTTCCCTGAAACTGTCCGGTGAAAGCCAGCAACTCCTCCCGCATTCCTGAAAACACCTGTCCCGAAAAGGGTAGAGATCCGGTTTTGAAGGCAGGCTGACGATAGGAGAGTTGATAGAGTAGTTGATCTTCTTGAAAAACTTGAATCTCCTCCGCCCCCCAGTTGAAAGTGGCCATCTCTTTCGGCAGTTGCCAGATCTCATGTCCACCCGCTAAAGCGCTGGGGTTGTCTACATAGATGTGCGAGATCCAGAAGCCCACCTGCCCCTGATAACGCACCATCCCTGCTGCTACGATCAACTCGTGATATTCCAGGACCGATCCAGCCTCATAGCTTGATAAGTACACCCCAGCCAGAGTTCGTCCCGGCCAGAGGGACACCAGATCCAGTTCCGGCGGGATCCAGCGTCTGGCCGTTGGGGTCTCCACCAGATGCAAGGTGATGAGCGCCGATCCCTTTAGATGCCAGGGGGCAGAGGGATAAGTGGAAGTTGTCATGAATATATGCAGGTGTCGTGATGTAAAGAAGCTTAGCTTTTTCGTTCGTCTTCAGCGATCTGAGGCAACCTGAAGCTCAATAGGTATCTTTACCAATGCAGTCCCCCTCCTGGATGTCCCATGATTGCTCTTGAACTTCTGGCCGCATGGTCTCGTACCCACTGTGTTGCCATCTGTGCCGTGTTGGTCCCTGCCAATCTGCTGGCCACCCTGCAGACCCTGATCTTGGGTGGATTGCGTTTCCCGCCCGCATCCATTCGTTGCATGAGTGGAGTGGCCATGATCTACGCAGCCCTGATGATCAGCCATGTACTCAGCTGGTATGTGATCGGCGTGATCCGAGTGCCCACGTTTATTTTGCTGGGTCTGGCGGGCCTCTGTCTGAGTATCAATCTTTGGGCGCGTCAGGGGTTTCCCCTGGGAGGATGGGGACAGCGGCTGTGGTGTCGAGTCTTCAGCAAGTCAGTCCGATTCTCAGGTTTCTTTGCCGCACAGTGACAGCCTTTTTTCGTTATGCTTAACGTGCAGTAACATTGCATTGCATCGAGGAGCATCTCATGACTGGCTGGATCCGTCGCTTTTTTGGTTCCAAAAAGGCCGAGTCGCAACCGGAGGAAACCTCTTCTTCACGGCCAAAGAAAGTCAGAAGCTTTTATTTAGATCCGGACGAAGCGAAAAGCCTGGGAAATGTTGAGTACATGCGCACCGCTCGCACGGTAGAAAAAACCTTTATGGGAGGTAAATATCGGACAGTTGAATCGATTTCAGCCCTGGAAGTTGTCGATATCACTGAGAAGACGGAAACCACTCCCTCTCCGGAAGATGTGATACCCAAAACCTCAACTCCACAGCAGTCTCAGTCTCCTGCATCCCCTGCTCCTCGTCGTCAGGCAGGCAGTGATATGGATACGTTCCGCAACATGGCGCGGGATATTAAACGCAAATCCTGAATACCTGAACCTGTTATTTCACTGCTGAAATTGAATACTCTGGGTTGTGTCGACCACTTTTGTGGCGGAGAATACAATCCATAGAGAATCATTGTGTCTGTTTGCTGCACATTATGACAAACGGAGTGCGGAGCAGATCCTCTCTGCTACTGTGTAGATGCTTCTGATTTGAACCCCGTCATCAGGGCACTTGTCGTTGTTCAGCAGGTCGTAAGAATGACAACCGCTAAGGAAATGCCTTCAGCACAGATGGCAGAGTGTCCGGTACAAATTGAAGATGATCGGACTGGGTTAAGTATCGAAACCTTGCGGCGGGCCCTGGCGGATAATCTCTTTTACATTCAAGGAAAGTTTCCTGGTATCGCCACCCGCAATGATTACTATGTGGCACTGGCCTATACAGTTCGAGATCGGTTGCTGCAACGCTGGCTCAATTCTCTGCGGTTGTCCACTCAGCCTTCGGTGAAAGTGGTTTGCTACCTGTCGGCGGAGTTCCTGCTCGGGCCTCACCTGCTCAATAACCTGATCAATCTCGGGATCACGGATCAGGTACAGCAGGCGGTGGAAGAGTCAGGGTTGAGCTTCTGGGATCTGGTGGCCCAGGAGGAAGAGCCCGGGCTGGGAAATGGGGGACTGGGGCGATTGGCGGCCTGTTACATGGACTCCCTCGCTTCTCTAGAGGTGCCCGCCATTGGCTATGGCATTCGCTATGAATTTGGCATTTTTGATCAGGAAATTCATGATGGCTGGCAGGTAGAGATCACCGATAAGTGGCTGCGCTATGGCAATCCCTGGGAGATCCCCCGTCCTGAGGATGCGGTGGAGGTCAAATTCGGGGGCTATACCGAAGCCTTTACCGACATGCAGGGCCGCTACCAGGTGCGCTGGATCCCGGATCAGGTGGTGAAGGGCATCCCCTACGACACTCCCATCCTCGGCTACCAGGTGAATACTGTAAATACACTGCGGTTGTGGCGGGCAGAAGCACCGGAATCGTTTGATTTTGAGGCCTTCAATGTGGGGGATTATTACGGAGCGGTGGATGAAAAGATCATCTCCGAAAACATCACCAAGGTGCTTTACCCCAATGATGAACAGATGCAGGGCAAGCAGTTGCGGTTACAGCAGCAATACTTTTTTGTTTCCTGTTCCCTGCAGGACATGATCCGGATGCATCTACAGGCGGGGGGCAGTCTGGATACCTTTCATGAGAAGTATGCAGCGCAGTTGAACGATACCCATCCGGCGATTGCGGTGGCTGAACTGATGCGGTTGCTGGTGGATGTGCACCAGATGGGTTGGGATCAGGCCTGGGCGATCACCCAAAAAACCTTGGGCTACACCAACCACACCCTGCTGCCGGAAGCGCTGGAAAAATGGCCGCTGCACTTATTTGAAGACATGCTGCCCCGTCATCTTCAGATCATTTTTGAGATCAATCAGCGTTTCCTGGATATGGTGCGCATGCACTACCCCCACCATGGGGAAAAACTGGCCCGCTTGTCTCTGATCGATGAGTCTGGGGAAGGGTATGTGCGCATGGCCCACCTGGCCTGTGTCGGCAGTCATGCCATTAACGGGGTGGCGGCTTTACATACAGAATTGTTGAAACAGGACGTGCTGCAAGACTTTTATGATCTATGGCCCGAGAAATTCAGTAATAAAACCAATGGGGTGACTCCCCGCCGCTGGCTAGCCCTGATCAATCCCCAGCTCACCCAACTACTGTCTCAGGTGATCGGTAATCACTGGTTGAAAAACCTGAGTGAACTGCGCAAGCTGGAAGCCTATGTTGACAATGCCGACTACCGGGCCGCTTGGTGGCAGATCAAGCAAACGAAAAAGCAGGAACTGGCGGACCGGATTCAAAAGATGCTGGGTATTCTCGTGGATCCCAATAGTCTCTTTGATATTCAGGTCAAACGCATTCACGAATATAAACGCCAGCACCTGAATGTCCTGCACATCATTACTCTCTACCACCAGATCAAACAAAATCCATCACTCGATATCCAGCCACGTACCTTTATTTTTGGCGGCAAGGCAGCACCCGGCTATTTCATGGCCAAGCTGATCATCAAACTGATCAATGCGGTGGGCGAGGTGGTCAATCATGATCCAGATGTGGCGGGACGGCTGCGGGTGGTGTTTCTGCCGGATTACAACGTCACCAACAGCCAGCCCGTCTACCCCGCAGCGGATCTATCGGAGCAGATCTCTACGGCGGGGAAAGAGGCGTCTGGAACCGGGAATATGAAGTTCGCGTTGAATGGGGCACTGACGATCGGGACCCTGGATGGGGCGAATGTCGAGATCCGCGAGGAGGTGGGAGAGGAGAACTTCTTTCTCTTTGGTCTCACGACAGATGAGGTAGCTGATCTGCGGGCCAGAGGCTACCATCCTTTTGAGATCTACCAGCACAATGAGCAGCTGCGACACGTGATTGATCTGATCAGCTCCGGTTACTTCTCCCACGGCAATACCGATCTGTTCCGGCCTCTGGTGGATAACCTGCTGCACCATGATCCCTTCCTGCTGCTGGCAGATTATCAGTCCTATATTGACTGTCAGGCGCGGGTGAGTCAGGCCTATCGGGATCAGGAGCAGTGGACTCGCATGTCCCTGTTGAATACGGCTCGTATGGGCAAGTTTTCTTCAGATCGGGCCATTCAGGAATACTGTGAACAAATCTGGGGAGTCCAACCCGTACCTGTGGAGTTGTCGGAATACATTCAGGCCAATGCTGTCCTCCAGGTAAACTCTAACTGAATGCAAACAAAAGTTTAGATAAAAAAGGGGGAACCTGATCTGGCTCCCCCTGAAACAATGATTTGCAGATCATCTTCGAGTGTGAAGGCAGTTCAAACTTGCATCCGCTCAAACGGCAACCGACTTCTTAACGTTGGCGGCCAGTTCACCTGAGGCGTACTTGGCAGCCATTTCATCCAGGGTGCTCATCTTGATCGCCGTGCCGTGACCAGCGCAACCGAAGGCATCGTAGCGAGCAGCGCACACCTTCTTCATTTCCTGAATGGAAGGCTTGAGGAAGTGGCGAGGATCAAACTCTTCCGGCTTCTCCGCCAGGGCACGCCGCACCGCAGCAGTGATGGCCAGACGGTTGTCGGTGTCAATGTTCACCTTGCGCACCCCGCTCTTGATCCCTTTCTGGATCTCTTCCACAGGCACCCCGTAGGTTTCGGGGATAGAGCCACCGTACTGGTTGATGATCTCGATCAGATCTTCCGGCACAGAGGAGGAACCGTGCATCACCAGGTGGGTGTTGGGCAGACGGCGGTTGATCTCGGCAATGCGAGCGATGTCGAGAATGTCGCCAGTGGGCTTACGGCTGAACTTGTAGGCACCGTGGCTGGTTCCGATGGCCACCGCCAGGGCATCCACCTGGGTTTGCTCCACAAAGTCCACCGCCTGGTCGGGATCGGTGAGCAGCTGATCATGGCTGAGAACACCCTCAGCACCGTGACCATCTTCTTTGTCACCCATGCCCGTTTCCAGGGAACCGAGGCACCCCAGCTCGCCTTCCACACTCACCCCAATGGCGTGGGCCACATCCACCACGGTGCGGGTGACTTCCACGTTGTACTCAAAGCTGGCGGGAGTTTTAGCATCCTCTTTCAGGGAGCCATCCATCATCACACTGGTGAAGCCGTTCTTGATGGCTGAGTAGCAGGTGGCAGGGCTGTTGCCGTGATCCTGGTGCATGGCGATGGGAATGTGGGGATAGGTTTCCACTGCCGCCAGGATCAGGTGGCGCAGAAAGTTCTCGCCAGCATATTTACGTGCTCCACGGGACGCTTGCAGGATCACAGGGCTGTTGGTCTCATGGGCAGCCAGCATGATTGACTGGATCTGTTCCATGTTGTTTACGTTGTAAGCCGGAATGCCATAACCGTTTTCGGCGGCATGATCCAGGAGCGTCCTCATCGCAACTAGAGCCATCGGTTCCTCCTTAATGTGTTGGGCCGTTACAAGCCTTTACTACCTTACGTCTCATTATCACGCCAGTTTTACATTTTTTTTAGGGTTTGTCTGACGATTTGGGGCATAAGGTCATTGGCGGTTGATAGCCCGATTCTCTCATCCACGGGTTCACAAGGGTAGAGCCTAAATGCTCGGGAGAAACCTGTCACCGGGTTAGAGCAGATTCCAGGATCTTGATGGTTCCTCGACTGCTCCCAGATCCACCTTCTGATCAGACCTGGAGCCAGAATTAAAGAACGATAGCATATGATTACAATTTTTTAAGCAACCCTGATCCTGAGTGACGATGAGCCGACTCTTTAGCAACCTTGTGCGGGACCACAATCAGCTCCGGCATCAACCGGGCAATGTGCTGGAGGCTGCCGCCCTCGTGGCCGGAACAACCGTGGGGGCAGGGATCCTGGCTTTACCTGCGGTCACCCTCCCTGCAGGTGTGATCCCCTCCTCCACCAGCCTGATCCTGATCTGGCTTTATCTGGTCAGCGCCGGACTGCTGATGGCGGAAGTGCAGATCAACACCCTCTTTCAGTTGGGACGAGCGGATCTGGGTCTGCTGCCGATGGTGCGCCACAGTTTGGGTCCCTGGGGAGCAGGACTGGCGGGGGCAGCCTATCTGCTCAACACCTATGGACTTCTGACCGCTTACCTGACGCGGGGGGGATCAATACTCTTGCAGGCCCTGCATCTACAACCCTGGGAGTCAATTCCGGGGGCGGGCGCTGCCTTCTTCACGTTGATCTTTGGGGGGCTGCTCTACGTCAGCCGTGAAAAGTGGATCGAGCGACTGAATACGCTGCTGGTGGCTCTTGTGGTGCTGGCTTTTGGGGTCTTGATGACCGGAACCTTGATGGGACTGCAGCCAGAGCAGTTGTTGCATCAGGACTGGCAGGCGGTGGGCGGGGCTCTGCCGGTGATGGTCGTGGCTCTGGTGTTTCATTCGGTCGTGCCCGTGATCACCACCCAGCTGGAAGGGGATCGGCAGCAGATTCGCCAGGCGATTGTGGGGGGATCGGCTCTGCCTTTGCTCATGTTTCTGGTCTGGAATACGGTGATTCTGGGGAGTGCAGGTCCTGAGGCCTGGGTGGATCGTGCCAGTGGCGTGCGTTTTGATCCTCTGGATCACCTGCCCCAGATGCAGGGATGGGTTGCCCTCTTTTCCGAGTTCGCCATCGTTACCTCATTTATTGGTTTTGTTTACGGTTTACAGGATTTTTACTCGGATACCCTGCAGGTGTACTGGAACTGGCGCCCAGGACGACATTTACTGTTTTTACTCAGCCTCTTGCCCCCCCTCCTGATTGCCTTGTGTCATCCCCATCTCTTTTTTGTGGCGCTGGACTACGCGGGCAGTCTGGGGGCCGCCATTCTCTTTGGGTTCATCCCGGCTCTGATCGTCTGGCAGCAACGTTCGCAAACCTTCGCGGGGATGGTGCCCTCCCTGGTTCCCGGAGGCAAAGGGACGCTGGCAGCTGTGATGACCATCTCTAGTTTGTTAATTTCTCAACGCCTGCTCAGCCTTCTGCATGACATTTCGTAAAACCCTGATCGAAATTCACACGATTCTAGGTCGGTCTGGCTAGGATCAAGTCAGAGGGAAAAGCTGAATCCATGAGGCAGGATTGTCTGAATTATCCACCCCTTTTCCCTGAGGTAGCATTTCCATAAAGTTCTGTAGGAGGGATCCTATGGCACTCGTTAAATGGCAACCTTTCCGAGAATTAGGAACCTTGCGACGGCAGATGGATCAGCTTTTTGATGATCTGCTGCGGGAGCATGATTGGATGAGCTGGCCTGGGGATGGAGCCACCTGGATGCCAGCCATTGAGATGGAAGAAACCGACCAAGATCTGATCCTCAAAGCTCAAATTCCAGGGATGAAACCCGAAGAACTGGATGTACAGGTCAGCCGTGAGGCGCTGTCCATTACAGGTGAGCATCGTCAGGAAGACCGTTCCGAAGAGGGGGGTGTGATCCGCTCGGAATTTCATTATGGTAAGTTCCACCGCACCGTTCCTCTGCCCGTTGAGATCCAGCAGGATCAGGTGACGGCAGAGTTTAAAGACGGGATCCTGCAGCTGACAATGCCCAAAGCGACGGATGCGACTCGCAAAGTTGTGCGGGTGGAATTGCCCAAAAGTTGACATGAATCCACAGTCGATTTCTCAATCTTTACAGGAGGTCCCTATGACATCACCTCGTCGTCCCTGGAGTTTTCTCAAGACCCTTCCCGAAACCCTGCAAAAAGGATTGCATTACCTGGCCCAGGGGGTGGAGCGGATTTTTAAGCCTATCACCGATCAATTTCCTGCTGCTGGACCGCAACCCTATCAGGAAGAGACCGATAAGCCCAAAAGACGAGGAAAGCGGCCCTCCTGGTGAGATCGACTCAGCTCATGACTGAGATCGTCCCCAGCGTTAGCCTTTCAGGACTGGTGTGAGGAGTCGTTGCACGACTGTTGATTCTCCAGGGAACAACTCCAGGATGAGGATCCTTCCCACGTGAGAGGGATCCTTTTCTTCTGCCTATCTCGCTTGCCTGGGACTCCAGTCAGAGAGAAATGCGTGTAGTCTGGAGACACCTGCAGGTATTTCAGCACAGGGATGGAGCCAATTCGTTTTCATCTGGCCTTTCCGGTCAATGATATTGCTGAGGCCAAACAGTTTTATGGCCAGGGGTTGGGTTGTGAGATCGGGCGAGAGACTGCTGCCACGGTGATCCTGAATTTGCAGGGGCATCAACTGGTGGCCCACCTCACCCATGAACCTTTGACGCCGCAACGGGGCATTTATCCTCGCCATTTTGGCCTCATTTTTCCCACCGAGGAGCAGTGGCAGACCTGTCTTAGCCGCGCCCGCAAGCAGGATCTCACCTTTTATCAGTCTCCCAAATGGCGCTTCCAGAACACACCGCTGGAACATGCCACCTTCTTTTTGCAGGATCCGTTCTACAATCTGTTGGAATTTAAGTTCTACCGTCATCCCAGCGCGATCTTCGGGGAGCGACAGTGGCAGATGGTGGGCGATACCGCTGAGGTGTAGAGTGGGCCAGGTGATCTGGGAAATGGATTTTTACGCTGCCCCCCTGCGGGATGAGCGGGATAAACGGGTTTGGGAATTGCTGGTGTGTGACAGCACGGGCCAGTTTCGACAGGCTCGCTACTGCAGTAATCAGGAGGTGAACAGCCTCTGGGTGGGGGAGCGGTTACAGGAGTTCCTGGATCTGGCCCCAGAGAAGCCTGCTGCCGTCCGCGTCTTTCGTTCTCGCATGTCCTCGATCATGGAACGGGGATGTGAAGCGGCGGGGTTACCCCTGCGGCCCAGTCGGCGTGTGTATGCATTACAGCAGTGGCGGCAACAGCGGGAACAGCAGGTCTATCCTCAGGAAACTGCCTACACCTACACCCCTGAGGATCGGCTGGAGGCGGATGTGGAGCAACCGGATCCGATGCCGTTGCCCGATCGGCTACGGGGGGAGCGCTGGGCTCTGGTCAGCCTTAAGGTGGAGGATCTGGCGGCAGCCGAAGACTGGCCCGCTGAATTCCGCGATCTGTTTCCCGTCAATTGGCAGCACTATGACGCTGATACCCCTGTTCCAGGGATGGTCATGGCTTCACCGCGAGCCCTTCCCATGGCCGCCTGGATGAGTGGCAGTGAACCCGCCTTTATTCAGTTCATTCCGGATCCGCAACCGCTGCTGATCCTGGAGGCCGGGCAGAACGAGCGCTACCTCCTGGCTCGACTGGGAAATCCCTCCCTGCGGGCAGAGGCCATGGGCTTTGAGCAGCAAAAAGAAGCTGTGGATGGACTGCATTTCTTGGCGATCCAGACTGATCTGCAGGCGCAGGCCTTTGCAGGGTTCTGGCTGCTGCAGGATCTCGCGAAAGTCCGGTGAGAGCAGCAGGGTATGCTGGATTCTAATGGTGTGATTCTCCTGCATTAACTCATGGTTGATCCGTCTGAGTCTTCCCATGCTGCTCCTGCTTCCCAGGTCAAGCTGCTGGATCGGCATTCAATGTCAGCAGTACTACAGGAGATTGTCAAAGGGGTACGGACGAACTCCACTCAACTGGAGCAGCTGACGTCTCATTTGGGTCAGGTGGAAACCCGCTTGGGCGAGATCGAGGCCCGCTTGGGAGATGTGGAATTCAGGTTGGGCGATATGGAGGCCCGCTTGGGGCAGATGGAACGGGAGCAAGAGAGAACAAACCTGATTGTGGAAACCTACCAGAAAGCCTCCGGACAGGTGATCACCCTGGCTTTTGGCCTGATCGCCATTGCCACCCTCACCATCATTTTCTCTACAGTTCTGGGAAATCACGGGTTGAGTTGGATGAGCTCTCTCCGGCCATAACCACGGCACTAAAATCCGCCAGCGTCAGGGCATGATTGCGCAGGATCCCCAGCAGGTTGAGGCGATTGGCCTTGATGGCCGGATCGGGATCCATCACCAGCACCTCGTCAAAAAAACGGGACACTGTCGGGGCGCCCTGTCGGAAGGCCTGAACCAGGGCATCGTAGTCCTGTTGCTGTGCTGCCTGGCTTTGCTGGAACACTTCACAACAGACTTGATAGAGATCGGCTTCCGCTGGATCCTTGAGGAGATGGGGATCAATCACCGCCGCCGGATCTAAAACATCGGTGGGGAGAGAGCCCTGTTGGGCTAGACGAGCGGTGCGGTTGAGGGTGGGGTAGAGATCCGCCAGAACCCCGGAGATCCGCATGGCTTGCAGGTAGTCAGCTCGCCGAGCCAGGGCCTGGATGTCCTGCAAAACTTTGACCTTATCCAGGCGATCGCCTTCTCCCAGGACGGCATTGACCAGATCGTAGTCAATCTGCCGTTCATCCTTAAGGAGAGTTTGGAGCCGTTGCAGAAAGAAATCTTCCAGGGTATCCAGAGTTGCAGGGGCATCAGGGGCAAAGGTGTCCACAGCCTGCTGCAGAAGTTGATGCAGATCCAGGGCCTGGGGTAGATCCCAGAGAATGAGCACCACACTGTTGGCGGCACGGCGCAGGGCAAAGGGATCGGACGAGCCACTGGGAATTTTGCCCAGACTGAACAGCCCCACCAGCAGATCCAGTCGATCCGCGATCCCCACCACCTGCCCCGTGAGTGTACTGGGCAGCGGGTCCCCAGCCCCCAGAGGCCAGTAGTGCTGAGCAATCCCCTCCACCACCGCCGCGGGCTCCCCATTTCGACGGGCATAATCCGCCCCCATGATCCCCTGCAATTCCGGGAACTCGTAAACCATCTGGGTGACCAGATCCGCTTTGCAGAGATAGGCAGTTCGTTCGACCCAGGCGGCTTCTGAGTTTGACACCTGCAGCGCTTCCCCGATCCAGTGGGCCAACCTCTGAATCCGATCCACCCGGTCATGAACCGTTCCCAGTTTGTCCACAAAGGTGACTTGGGCGAGGGATTTCACTCGGCTCGACAGAGGGTGTTTCAGATCCTCCTGATAGAAAAAGCGGGCATCCGCCAGACGCGCTCGGATCACACGGCTGTTGCCTGCCGCAATCAGATCCGACTTGGCCGGATCCCCATTGGCAATGGTGACAAACGAGGGCAACAACTGCTCGGGGTGGTGGTGGTCATGGACCGGAAAGTAGCGCTGGTGGGTGATCATCACCGTTTTAATCACAGGCCCCGGCAGTTCCAGAAAGTCGGGATCAAATGTCCCCAGGACAGCGGTGGGCCATTCCACCAGATGGGTAACTTCCTCCAGCAGATCGGTGGGGATATCGACCTCCCCCTGAATTGGCTTCACAACCTCATGAATACTGGCCTGGATCCGTTGGCGACGCTGATTCACATCCACCTGCACATAGCCAGCTGCCAGGGCCTCCTGATATCCTTGCGCGTGGGAAAGAGCAATAGGAGCGGGATGCAGAACCCGGTGTCCATAGGTGATCCGATCCGCCTGTAGCTGTTCAAGTTGGATGGGCAGCACCGTATCCTCCCAGAGGGCCACCAGCCAGCGAATCGGGCGGGGAAACTTGAGGTCATAGGCTCCCCAGCGCATCAGCCGTTCGCCGCTTAAGCCTGTGATCCAGGTGGGTACCCTTTCCTGCAAAACCGCGAGGGTGGGACGGCCCTGAATCTGCTGAATCGCAAAGATAAATTCCCCTTTTTCCGTTTCCCGGATCTGCAGGGACTCTGGATCTACCCCTTGCTTGCGGGCAAACCCCTGCCCTGCCTGCGTCAGCTGTCCATCCTGGTAAGCCACCTGCACGGGTGGACCTTTGATCGCTTCCGTCCGATCCGGCTGTTCCGCAGGCAGATCGGTGAGAAGGACAGCCAGACGGCGAGGGGTGGCAAAGAGCTGCAGATGGGTCCCAGAGAGATGCTCCTCCGCCAGTGTGACCGGAATCAGGTGTTGCCACTGCTGCAGAGCACTGGTGATAAACCCCGCTGGTAATTCCTCGGTCCCCACCTCCAGTAGAAACGCACCCATAAATTCCTCTTCCTTTTCTCTGCCACCCGGACTTTTTAGCCCCCTTAGTCTATCAGTCCCTCACCCTGACGGATCGGCGGCAGAATCGCCCGCTTATGGCTTGAGAAAAAAGAGAATCGTATCACATACTGCACTTTTTAGCAGTCAATTGTTACTAAAATGCTGAAATTGATTACGCAAAGAACCGTAAGCTGACGACGTATCCCTGACAGGCAGAGGTGGCCGATGAAAGTCCTACGGTCTGAAGATCTAGAAGCAAAGGGAATCCGGCCAGATACGGCCTCAGAACTGATCCTGAAGAATAAAGTCCTGCAGCGGACCCACGAATTCGGCAAGCACGAGCGGCAGGCGGCTTTAGTGGCCGGAGAACGGGCTGAGAACACAGGTATTTTTTGCATTCTGGTGGAAAATGCCATCTCCCTAACCCTCTGGTGTGAACCTGCCAAGTCTGAGTCCTCTCCTCCCAGGGCGACAGGGGTTTACAACCCCAGAAGTGGCCACACCGCCCCAACCTCCTCAGGCACCCCTTCCCCCCGTCCAGAGAAACCCATCTATAACCCCAGAAGTGGTCATACAGCTCCGACCTCTGCAGGGAGCTCACCTTCGTCAGACCAGCTCCGTAGCTATCGAGGGCTCTCCGTATCATCCCAGTCCCAACCCCAGCCCTCTGCTCCCCCTCTGGGATCTCGTCAACCCGATCCACCGTTCCCATCCTCCCCAGCCCCCGATCCAGTCTCCCCATCGCCGGTATCTCAGCCTGCGGTCTTCAATCCCCAGCAGTTGAGTTATCGAGGGCTGAATATCAACTCGGGTTCTCCCCCTCCTGAGACCAAGGCAGCAGCAGAAGTGCAGGAATCTCAAAAATCAACATCTTCTGGCGCATTTGGAGCCCTGAACCGCCTGTTTGGCCGTGGTGGGGCACAGACCGAGGATCCCTCCTCAGGATTAACCTATCGGGGTCGTCCAGTGAATGCTGCTGGCATGACCTTTCGTGGGCAACCGATTGCGGCACGACAGACCCTTCCTCCGGTTTCTGATGGAACTCCCGATCAGTTTCGGGGCTTCTTTGAGCATGCTCCGGTGGGTATGTTTCAGACCACTCTGGATGGCACCTATATCAATGCCAACCCAGCACTTGCCCGCCTTTATGGCTACGACTCTTCTCAGGAACTGATCGCCAGCCTCACCCGTATTTCCAGCCAGCTCTACGTCGATCCCAACCGGCGGGATGAATTTAAGCGATTGCTATTGTCTCAGGAAGCCGTGTTTAACTTTGAGTCCCAGATCTATCGCAAAGATGGGCGGACCATCTGGATCACAGAGGACGCCCGGGTGATCCGTGATGCTCAAGGGCAGATCACAGGTTTTGAAGGGACCGTGAGGGAACTCACTGAACACCAGGACAATCCTGCCCTTCTGGGTCAACGCTACAAACTTCTCCATGCCCTCAGTGCTGGTGGATTTGGTGAGACTTACATGGCTGAGGACATGCACCGTCCCAACCGCCCCAGCTGTGTGGTGAAGAAGCTCCAGGTGGGCAATAAAGATCCCAAATTCCTGAAGATGGCGCGGAGATTGTTCAATACGGAGGCGGAAATCCTGGAAAAACTGGGCAAGCATGACCAGATCCCCCAGCTGCTCGCTTACTTTGAACAGGATCACACCTTCTATCTGGTCCAGGAGTTTATTGAAGGCCACTCTTTGGAATCAGAGTTTTATAAGGCTGGACAGTTGCCAGAGGTGGAGGTAATAGCCATCCTACAGGACTTGATGCAGATCCTGGTCTATGTTCACAGTCAGGACGTGATCCACCGCGATATTAAACCCAGCAATATCATCCGCCGCCGTCATGATCATCGTCTGGTTTTAATTGACTTTGGGGCTGTCAAGCAGTTCGGATCCGAGGTCTCCGCCGACAGGCCTACCGGTGGAACCATTGCTGTGGGCACCCCTGGGTATATGCCGATTGAGCAATGTGCGGGTCGTCCGCGGGTGGTCAGCGATATCTATGCCGTGGGGGTATTAGCCATTCAGGCTCTCACGGGATTGCGTCCCGAAAAATTGCAGCATGATCCCAAAACCGACGAGATCCTCTGGCGGCAGAACTGCCAGGTGAGTGGGGCCCTGGCCACGATTCTGGACAAGATGGTTCGCTATCATTTTGCCGATCGCTACCAGAGCGCCCTGGAGGTGCTACAGGCACTGCTGCACTTGGGGTCTCCATCTCAGTAAAGGCCGTTGTCCCTGTGTAAGTGTTAACGATTAAGGTTGTTACTCTCCGTTACACTGGAAATAACTAAGGATGAATTTACGACAGGCTCTTTCCGTCTGAGGAGGTGGTTGTGGCTCAGTGTCTTCTGGTGGGTTCCACCGAGCCCTACAGTGGTAAATCGGCTGCCATTCTGGGCCTAGCCAGCCACCTCCAGCATCTGGGCCTTCCCATTGCCTACGGAAAACCACTGGGATCGCTCCAGGACAGCGAAAGTATTGATCCAGACATCAGGTTTATTGCCAGATCACTCGGGTTAAGCGAAAGCGATCAGCCCCCCACCCTCCTGCAACTGAATCAACAGGTTCTGCTGAATCACCTGCAGCATCCCCACGAACACAACTACTTGCAGGCATTGCAGACCTACATCGAAGAGAGTCGAGCTGAGCTGATCCTGCTGGAGGGACCGGCGACGCTGGCGGAGGGAAAACTTTTTGGGCTTTCTCTGGCAGAGATGTCCCGACAATTGCAGGCGCAGGTTCTGCTGATCGCTCGCTATCATTCCGCCCTGGTGGTGGAGACTTTATTGAATGCTTATCAACAGCTCCGACCTCATTTGGCAGGGGTGATCATCAATGATGTGCCTGAGGATCAGCTGACGGAAGTTGAAACCGTCATTCGCCCCTATCTGGAGTCTCAGGGCATCCCGATCCTGGGGGTGCTTGTCTCCAATCCCACACTGCGCAGTATCAGCGTCGAGGAACTGGCCCATCACCTGCAGGCCGAGGTTCTCTGTTGCCCCGATCGTCTGGATGTGATGGTGGAGGACTTCGTGATTGGGGCCATGAATGTCAACTCGGCCCTTCGCTATTTCCGCAAGGCAGAGCACAAGGCCGTGATCACGGGTGGAGATCGCACTGATATTCAGCTGGCGGCCCTGGAAACATCCACCTACTGTCTGATTCTTACTGGCAAGCTTCCCCTGGATAGCCGCATTCGCAGACGGGCAGAAGATCTGGAAGTACCGGTGCTATCGGTGGATCTGGATACCTTTGCCACCATTGCCCGCATTGAGCAGCTATTTGGCCAGGTGAGGCTGCATGAGGCCGCCAAGGTGCGGGCGATCCAGGAGCTAATGTCAAGAAACTTTGACTTTAATCGGCTTGCTCAGCACCTGCATCTGACACAACCCCTAGCGTCATCAAAGGGTTAAGTTGTTTAGCTATATTTGATTCCCATACCTGGTGGTTTCTGCCGGATCTTTGTTGCGGCTGCCACTATTGGTGGTGGCTATTTTTTTGCTTCTGAATTGCTTCCATATATAGTGTTTTTAACCGGAGGGCAGAAACTTAGAAATCTCCGAATTAGCGAATAATTCCCTGGTGAGATCAGCCCCATTCCCTGATTCGGCTTGTATGATGCAGGTATTCATCACCTCAACACACCACTCCTCCCCCAGATTTCTGGGGGTTTTTTGTGACTCTCAGATCTGTTTTTGTGCTTTAATCAGCAGCAACAATTGGTTCGCCGTAAGATCAAATCCAAAATATGGTGTCATCTCGTATAATTGGGTGTGTAAAAACACTAGATATGCTTTTCACCCCAAAAATGATATGTCAATAACCGCAATCCAACCGTCGATCTACACCGATGGGGGCTGCTCACCCAATCCTGGGCCTGGGGCCTGGGGGTATGTTGTGGTCACCGGAGAGGAGATCCTCCACGAAGACTGGGGAGGTGATCTGCAAACCACCAACAATCGGATGGAATTAATGGGCTTGATCCAGGCCCTTCACTACGTTCTCCAGCATCCCACGCAGGAAACCTATGAGATCTTCATGGACTCTAACCTCTGTGTCCAGACCTACAACACCTGGATGGCAGGCTGGGAGGCGCGGGGCTGGCGGCGCAAGACAGGAGCAGTGGAGAATCTTGATCTGATCCAGGAACTGGCCCAGCTGAAACGACAGGATCCCGCTGTGGAAGTGAAGTGGGTGAAGGCCCATGCGGGCATCAAGTGGAATGATTACGTGGATCAGCTGGTCCAAGATGCCCGGACCCAACTATTGCAGGAATCAGCTTCCCGTTAGCGCCCTATTCTGCCTTTTTCATCCCCATCGCCAGCGGATCCATGCCCACTGGAAAACGGGTCTTATCGGTATAGGAAGCCCCCAGCATTTGAATCCCTTTCCAGGTGGTATCCACCAGATTGGCATCATTCAAATTGGCCCAACTCAGGCAGGCATCGCGCAAATCTGCCCCCTCTAGGTGGGATCTGGATAAATCGGCTCGCCACAAATCCGCCTGAAAAAGGTTGACCCCTCGCAAATCTACCTGGCTCAGCTGTACCAGACAGAGACGAGAGCCGCTTAAATCCAGGCCTGTCAGACTATATTGTGTCCAGCTGGTATTGACCAGATCCCAGACAACCCGCCATTTTTGATCCATGCGTGTGCTGGTGTCCACCAGGGATCCCAGGAGATGGGTCCGCCAGAGATTGGCCCCAATCAGATAGGCATCCTCCAACCGGGCCTGGCCGAGATAGGCTTCCTTGAGATCGGCCCCCCCCAAATAGGCTCCCCGCAGATCGGTATTACCCAGATAGGCCCCATTCAGATCAGAAGCCAAGAGATTGGCCCCCCGAAAATCAGCCCCCTCCAGAAACGCGCCCCGCAAATTGATTTCCTTCAGGTAAGACTCTTTGAGTTGAGCATGACGAAAATCCCGTTCCCCGGCAGCGTAGCGTTCTTTTAATTCTTCCGCCCTCATGACAGGTCGCATTGAACGGTCCCTCGTCTCCTGATCCAGGCCATGATTCTTGCTACTTACTGTAGCGAAAACTGTTTGCGTCGACCTACAAAGATCGAGGGCATGGAATTCCTGCGATTCTGGCCAGCCCCTAATGATGTTGGGTTCCATCCGGTAACGTGGCCCCTGCCAGATCGGCCCCCATCCAATCGGCTCCCATCATCTTGGCTTCACTTAGGTCCGCCTGACATAGCCGGGCGTTTTTGAGTTTGGCTTCCCACAAAAAAGCACCACTGAGATTCGCTTCCGTCAGATCTGCAAAACTCAGGTCAGCTCCGATCAGGTTGGCTTCCCACAGGTTTGCCCCCCGTAAATTTGCGGAGATAAGTTTAGCTGCATTCAGATCAGCTCCCCCCAAGTTGGCCCCACTCAGATTGGCCCCACTCAGATTGGCAAACGTGAGGTTGGCATTGCGCATGTTGACTTCCCGCAGATCGGCTCCGATCAGGTCAGCAGCAATGAGACTGGCTTCAGTAAAATTCCGCTCTCCAGAGGCATATTTGGCCAACAGTTCTTCTGGATTGCTCACCTTGGGCATATGTGATCCTATCGCTATACTTAGGCTGACAGGTATTGCAGAAAACATCAACAGTAGAATTAACAGGTCCACGCTCGAAGGATGTTGCTTATGCACCCATGCCAGAGTAATGTCGCAGTCCTTGACGCCAGAGCCAGCGATTGAGCACAAAGAATAACCCAAACCAGAAGCAAGGCACCGCAAAGCCCTGGCCAACATTCACGGGCAACCCAGTGATCAGGCTGGCGGGAAAGTGAATCATGTAGGGAAACGGGGTCCAGAGCAACACACTCCGGATCAGGGGAGGGAACACCTCCAGGGGTGCGATAAAGCCCGAAAGGAACAGATAGAGCAGGAAAAAAAACTGCTCCAGCGCCGCTGCCCGCTCCGTCCAGAAGGCCATCATGGCAAACGTGTACTGGATCACAAATCTTAGAGCAAATGAGATCAGGGTGGCAGGAATCGCCAGGGCCAGGGCCTCCCAGGAGGGGATCCAGAAGGATTGGGGGTAGAGGGTAAAAAACAAGAGGATCAGAAACAAGGAAAAGGGTAAGCGGGCCAGACGCTCCGCCAGATGCGAGGCCACATGGTGCCAGACGGGATCGATGGGCTGCAGCAGCCGTGGGGAGAGTTTCCCTTCCACCACCTCGGTTTCAAATTCCCAGATCACCCACACGATCGTGAACTGGCGCACCAGGAACACCGAGAGAAAATAGCGGGTAAATTCCAGGGAAGAAAGCGCAAAGCTCCCCGCCTGCGCCGCCTGATGCCAGACCCCCATCATGATCAGGGGCAATGATCCCGCCAGCACCCAGAGGATCAGTTCAGCGCGGTACTCCACCATGTAGGCGTAGTAGACCGACATCAAGGTTGCAAATTGACGGGGCCAGTGTCTCATGCCAGGCTCCCGGTGCGAAACACACGCCCAATCACGTCCTCAATCGGCGGATCGGTCACCGTCAGATCCAGAACATCCAGGTCCATAAGCATTTGCGAGACGGTCCGGGTTAATCCTTCCCGATCAACCATCAGTCGGGCGGTGCTGAGGCTGGGTTGATCTGCTTCTCCGTGGCACAGTTCGCCGTAGGCTTGCAGTCGCTGGGGAGGGTAGGGATGGGCCAGATCAACCTTCACCTCTCGATAGGGGGCAAACCGCTCCAGGAGCTGATCCAGGCTGCCATCATAGATCAGCATGCCTTCATAGATCAGGAGCACCCGTTCACAGAGAGCGGTGATATCTGCCATGTAATGACTGGTGAGCAAGACGGTCGCCTGGTAACGACGGTTATATTCCTGTAAAAACTGGCGGACACTTACCTGCGCATTCACATCCAGGCCTAGGGTAGGCTCATCCAGAAACAGGATCTTGGGTTGATGTAGCAAGGCGGCCAGCAGTTCTGCCTTCATCCGCTCCCCCAGAGAAAGCTTGCGCACAGGCTGCGTCAGTTTGTCTTTCAAATCCAGTAGATCAGTCAGTTCCTGCACACGTCGCTGCAATTCTTGATCGGAAATGTTGTAGACCGCCGCATTGATCCGCAGGGAATCCAGGGTGGGCAGATCCCAGATCAACTGCTGTTTTTGACCCATAACCAGGGTGATTTGGTGCAGGAAGGCGGCCTCCCGCCGAAAGGGAAGATGCCCCGCCACATCCAGCTCGCCACTGCTGGGGTGCACCAAGCCCGTGAGCATTTTCAGGGTGGTGGTTTTGCCCGCGCCATTGGGTCCCAGAAACCCCACGACTTCGCCCGGTTCGATCTGAAAGCTGACATCCTGAACCGCCTTGATGTAACGGTAACGGCGGCGAAAGAGATGCTGCAGCGTACCACCTAGGCCCGGATCCTTAACAGCAACCGGATAGGTCTTGGTCAGATGGCGGACCGAAATGATGGGCATGCCAGAGATCTGTGATGTTCTCAGATCAGACTAGCCTTATCCGTGCCAGACGTCAGGGGGCGGATCATCCTTGCAATGACTGTCCCACAGGACCTGAGGTGGCTTCAAATCTGTTCAAATGTCGGATTGACCCATGATTAAATCCGATCGGACAGGGCAAGCGTATACCTTAAGGAGCTGCCCGTTATCTCAATACCATTGCCAAGCATTCACCCCCAATTGGGAGCAAGGATTCATGACGCCGATCCTGTCTGCAACACGTTTCCGGCAATTTCACCGTCTTTTCGCCCCCTTGATCGTTCTGCCGCTTCTCCTCTCCCTGGCCACAGGATCGATCTATCAAATTGCTCAGCTAGCAGGACAGGGCGGAGACTTCTACTGGCTGATCGAACTTCATACAGGCAAATTTGGCCCTCTGGATCTCACCATCATCTATCCCTTTCTGAATGCCTTTGGCCTGTTATTTATGGCGGGGACTGGGATTTCAATGTGGATCCAGATGCAGAGATTATCCAGTATTCGCTGAGGAGATCATGATGATTTTCACATTCGCAGAGCTGCAAAAGAGGCAGACGTTATCCGATCGTCAGGAGAAATGTCATCTTTTTGGACAGGACTATATCAAAGTCAAGGTTCTGCCCATGGTTCAGGCGGTACTGGACTGCCGTCGCTGCATTGAAATGAATCTGATGGCCATTGTTGTTGAAGAAAGCCCTCTGAGCAGCCTCTGGATCCGGATTGCTGATTTCAACAGCTACTGCCAACAGTTTGGGGTTCCCGATCCGGTGGTGCTGACCCACCCTGTCCCCCAGACAGCACCCCTTTCTCCGGAGGATGAACCGGTCTCCGCACTCCTGCATCAGTATCAGAGCGGACAGCGGATCTTTGCGGATAGTGAGCTGCAGGGGGCAGTTCTCTCTGGACAGGACCTCAGCGGCATTGATCTGCAACGCTCTAGCCTCAATCAAGCCAATCTGCAGGGCTCCAACCTGAGCCAGGCCATTCTGAACTGGGCCTACCTGAATCAGTGCAATCTGCGCGAGGCCAATCTTCACCAGGCTCAACTGCAGGCCACCTACATGAACTGGACCGATCTGACCGCTGCCGATCTACGGGGGAGCAATCTCACCCAGGCCGAGATGAAAGAGGCGGTGCTTGTAAAAGCCAGCTTTTGGGAAGCTCGTTTAGCGCAGGCCGTCCTCACCCAGGCCAACTGCCAGGCCGCTGAATTCCAGCAGACAAGCATGAACCGGATCGAGGCCAAACAAGCCAACTTCGCCCAGGCCATACTGACCGCAGCCAGTTTAAGGCGAGCCAATCTGAGCCAGTGCAACTTTAGAGAGGCCGATCTAACCGGCGCGGATCTGGAGGGAGCCAATTTGATGGGTGCCGATCTAACCGGGGCAATTTTACAGGGCACAAATTTGAAGGGGGCCAGGCTTAAGGGAGCCCTGCTTCCCGCTGATGACCGGTGGTGACAACAGCTCACTCAGCAATCAGTGCTTGTGAAATGGAAAAAGATCAGTCCACCGCTCAAGACAACCTTTTCCATCGCCAAGATCCTCTTCAGGCGACCTGATGATCTGCTGCTGAAGCTAGCCCGGCAGAATAGGAGACCTTTAAGCCGCCACCGGCAGATAGCCCAGGGTCTGTAAAGCCTGCATCACCTTGACCACGCTCTCCTCCAGGGTTTCTTCAGCAGTATTGCAGATTACTTCTGGATTCAGAGGCGGTTCGTAGGGATCACTGATGCCGGTAAAGTTTTGGATCTCACCCGCCCGCGCCCGCTTGTAGAGACCTTTTACATCCCGCGCCTCACATATCTCCAGAGGGGCAGCCACATAGACCTCGACAAAATTGCCCACCTTCTTGCGTACTTCCTCTCGTATATCGCGGTAAGGGGAAATCGCCGAGACCAGCACGATCACATCATTGCGGGTGAGGAGATGGGCCACAAAGCCAATGCGGCGAATATTTTCATCCCGATCAGCGCGGCTGAAGCCCAGCCCTTTGGTCAGGTTTTCCCGCACAATGTCGCCATCCAGGATCTCCACTTTGTACTCTTCAGCTCGCAGTTTGGCCTCCACAGCCCGGCTAATGGTGGTTTTGCCTGCGCCACTCAGGCCTGTAAACCAGACCGTTACCCCTTTCTGCCCCATGATCCTGCTCATCCTGTAAATTTTCACCACTGTATGCCGAAACCCTTGTGATCAGATCATGTGGGTTCGATCCTTGTCAAGGGTTCGGTGAAATTGCTGAGGTTGTTCCAGACACTCGGTATAGGACACATCTGTCCAGCTTGATCACAAGCTCAGGTCCACCCAGGGCCTGGAATGGGTCTGAAGAAGGGATTAATCATTCTCCGGCTCAAACACCTCAAGGGTTGTGATCTCACCGTTCTCAATCGCCCAGTGGGCAAAGGTGCCTGCCACATCTCCAGCCTGATCAAAATTAATGGAACCCGAGACCCCGACATAGTCAATGTCTTCCCCCTGCGCCAGCAGCTCTCTTGCCTTTGCCCATTCACCCGGGTAGATCTCGGTGCCGGGGGCATTGGCCACCTCCCGCAGGGCGTCGCGAATGGCGGGTCCTTCCGTGCTGCCTGCTTTTTCGATAGCCAGAGCCAGAACCATGGTGGCGTCATAGGCGGTGTCAATGTAGGGCTTGGGCGGCAGCTCTCCATAGGCAGCTTCGTAGGCAGTCTCAAAGGTCTGATAGCTCTTACCGTCCGTCAGGGCCTGGGGGGCTGTTCCAAAGGATCCATTCAGAAACTCTGCCCCGATCTGCTCAATGATCTCAGGGGCCTTCATGCCATCGGTGAAGACGAAGCGATCAAACAATCCCTCCTCCAGTGCCTGCTTCAGAATCGTGATGCCATTTTCGGGATACCCGATTAAGACCAGTGCTTCTGGATCCCCCTCCTGCAACTGGGACAGTTCACCCCGGTAGGAAGCTTTGCCCTGTTCATAGGGAACCGAGCCAGTGATCGTCCCGCCACGGGCGGTAAAAGCCGCCTCAAAGCTTTCGGCCAGCCCCTGACCGTAGTCGTTGTTGATATAGATGATGGCCAGATTGCTCAGATCCGCTTCTCGGGTCACCTGGGCCAGCGCCACCCCCTGATAGGCATCGGAGGGCACCGTACGGAAAAGGAAGTCATTGTCTTCCAGAGTGGTGATCACTGGAGATGTGGAGGCATTGGAGATCTGAGGAATGCTGTTGGTGCTGGTCACACTCTGGGCCACGGGAATCGTGTCGCCACTGGAGAGCGCCCCAATGATGGCGGCCACCCCGTCCAGAGAAACCAGCTTATTCGCCGCTTCAATCGCAGCCTGAGGAGCGGTTTGAGTATCACCTACCACCAGTTCCAGCGGCTGGCCCATGACACCGCCGTTCTCATTGATCTGATTCAGCGCCAGATTAATCCCATTCAGACTGGTTTCCCCAAAGGCCTGCAGATCACCCGTCATTGCCATCAGGGCCCCCACCTTGACGGCCTCCTGGGCCAGACTGGGGATAGTGAAGGCAGTCAAAGCGGTCATTCCTGCCGCCAGTGGCATTAACTTCCGGAAAGGCATCCCAAACATACAGACCTCCACTTCATGCTGTAATTCGCTGAACAACTAGGGGTAACTCGGCTCACTTAGACGTGCGAACAGCTCACTCCGTTCCCGATATTGCTGCGCTTTGGGAGTGAAGCTGATAATAAATATCTATGATCTTTTCAGATCGAGGACGGTTCGGGTAGAGGCAAATTGTGCTCACGATTCACAACATCAGCAAACATTTTGGGGGCATCCGCGCGGTGGATCGATGCTCCTTCGAGATTGAAACCGGCAAAATTACCGGACTGATCGGTCCCAATGGTGCCGGGAAAACCACTCTGTTTAATATCATTGCCGGATCCCTAAAACCAACGGCTGGTCAGATCATTCTGGAGGGGACGCCTGTAACAGGTCTGACACCCCATCAGCTTTTTCGGCGAGGATTGGTGCGCACCTTTCAGATCCCGCGGGAATTAAGCCGCATGACGGTCCTGGAAAATTTGATGCTGGTGCCTTCAGAGCAGCTGGGCGAAAACCTCTGGGCCTCCTGGTGGCGGTGGCGGCAGGTGCAACGACAGGAACGCAGAATTCGGGAGCAGGCTGATGCGGTTCTGGAGCAACTGCACCTCACCCATGTTCGTCATGAGCTGGCTGCCAATCTCTCGGGAGGACAAAAGAAACTGCTGGAACTGGGACGCACCCTGATGACCGAACCGCGGGTGATCCTGCTGGATGAACCCGGAGCCGGAGTGAACCGGACTCTGTTAGCTCAACTGACCCAACTGATCCGACAGCTCAACCGCGAGCGAGGCTATACCTTTTGCATCATTGAACATGACCTGGATCTGGTCAGTGACCTCTGTGATCATGTGGTAGTCATGGCTGAGGGGAAGGTGATTACCCAGGGCCAAATGGACGAGATCCGGCGCAATCCCTACGTGCAGGAGGCCTATCTGGGGACTGTTGCCATGCCTGATCCCAGTTCTGTGGAAGAGGTGCACCCATGAGCCAGTTGCTGATCCGCGATCTCTACGGCGGGTACGGAGACGTGGATATCCTCAAGGGCGTGTATCTGCAGGTGGACCCCGGGGAAATCGTGGTGGTCATTGGCCCCAATGGGGCTGGCAAATCCACAGTGCTGAAGGCCATTTTTGGTCTGATCACCATTCGCCAGGGGGAGATCGTCTTTGCTCAGCAGGATCTAACGCAGCTACGGACGGATCAGAGGGTGCGCCAAGGGATCTGTTTTGTTCCCCAAACCGACAATGTTTTCCCCTCCCTGACCGTGCAGGAAAATCTGGAGATGGGGGCCTACTGTCGGCGGGATAGTTTTCACGCGGCGCTGGAGCGAGTCTATACGCTGTTTCCCCCCCTGAAGGATAAACGCTACCAGCCTGCAGGGGCACTCTCGGGGGGACAACGCCAGATGGTGGCCATGGGTCGTGCCCTGATGGTGGATCCGAAACTGCTACTGCTGGATGAACCCACGGCAGGCCTCTCTCCGCTATTTATCGAGCAGATCTTCAGGATCGTACAGTCGATTAATCAGCTGGGGATCAGCATCTTGATGGTGGAACAGAATGCCCGTCAGGCGCTGCAACTGGCTCATCGCGGTTATGTGCTGGTGACTGGAGAGAACCGCTTTGAAGATACAGGTTCAAACTTGTTGAGAAACCCTGAAGTGGTGGAGTTATTCCTGGGGGGAGGACGATAGGTTTCTTAACGGGGGAGCGGGAAGGAAGCGACTAGACTACAACTATGGTGGTCCGGCAGCGTTCATGAAATGTGCAAGGCTGCTGCCTGCCCAGATCAGGCCTGATGAGCTGGTGTTGCCCGAGGTCTGAGGGACCGATCTCTTTACAGCCGTGAGTTGCCCGAGGTGCTGATATGTCTGCCACCCCTGCGCCCCCACCCATTACCCCCCACCAGATGAATATTCTGCGGGCTGTGACTGCCATGGCCTGGAGTGATGGGGTCCTGGAAGAGGAAGAAGTTAAGGTCATGGCCACACGCTTGTCCCAGGGGTTTCGCCCCCATCCTGAAGGTCAAACTGAGCTGGCTCAGCAGATCCGCGAATATTTTACTCAGCGCATTCCGCTGGCGGAAGTATTGCCCAAAGTTCCCAATCCCGAGGATCGGCGTCTGATCTTGAAGCTGGGGTATTTGGTGATCGCGTCCAGCGCCCGGACCCCGGAGGAGCCCCGGATCAATATGGAGGAGCAGGCCGCTTTTCAGCAGCTGGTCAGTGCTCTGGATCTGCCCGACTCTGTGGTGGAATCCGTCTCAGAAGAAGCTAGCCAGGAGCTGGGGGATGTGCAGGTGGATCCGATTGAGGTCCTGATTTCAGGGTTTACGCAGCATTACAGCCGCATTGCTTGATCGGTTCTAAGCCTCCAGGGGCTATACTCTGGGCAGTATCCGTGTGAACCGTTGGGTTGCTCAACCTGGAGAGCATGCGCACACTCATACAACAGAGTTTGATCCTCACGGGGTTGCTGGGGCTGGTGGGTTGCGGGGCCGCCAGTGAGCTGCAGCAATTGGTGGTCATGAAGCAGTGTGTTTCCTGCAGCCTCAGTGAGTCGGATCTGAGTGGGGTACAGTTGATCGGCGCTGACCTCAGTCGTGCCTCCCTCTGGCAGGCCAATTTGCGCGGGGCTGATCTGCGCGGGGCCATCCTTACTCAGGCCAATCTGCGGGAAGCCAACCTAGCCGGAGCGGATTTGGGAAACGCTGATCTGCGCGGAGCTAATCTCAGCCGGGCCAATCTGGTGGGGGCGAACCTACGGGGGGCCAAACTTATGGAAGCCACCCTCACCCAGGCCCGATTCTGGAATGCCGATCTCTCGGAAGCCGATCTGCGCGGGGCCCTGCTCTGGGGAGCCTTTTTTCGCAATACCCTGTTGATCAGCACCGATCTGCGGCTGGCCAATCTGGGGGAGGCCGATCTGCGCGGCACGGATTTAAGCGAAGCGCAGCTGGAGTTCACGCTTCTGGAAGGGAGTCTCTACGACGCCACAACCCTTTTCCCCCCTGATTTTGATCCGGTGGCGGCAGGAATGAAACAAGAAGCGCAATAGACCACTGTATGCTGGGTACTGAATGGCAAGGGCATCACCATGGATGAGATGAAGACAGCAGCAGATCTATTGCGGCAGTACCGTTCCGGCAGCATGGATTGCACAGGTGTACAGCTCCCGGAAGTTGATCTTCACGGACAAGACTTATCAGGAATTGATCTGAGTCGGGCGGATCTGCAGCGAGCCAACTGTGCTCAGGTGAATTGGGAACGAGCCTACCTTGCAGAGATTAATCTCAGTGAAGCCGATCTGAGGGGGGTGAATCTGAAGCTGGCCATTCTTTCCCGCGCTAATCTGCAGCAGGCCAAGCTGTCTCAGGCGCATCTACGGGGCGCGGATCTGCGGGGGGCTAACCTGAAAGGCGCCAATCTGGATGGGGCCGATCTGACAGGGGCCAGACTGGGGGAGGCGGAGCTGGCAGGGGCTCAATTGGGTACAGCTGTTTTGAAATTTGTGGAATGGCAAGAGGCCACCTACGACGACACCACTCAATTTCCAGACGGGTTTGATCCAGCTAGCGCAGGAATGCAAAAGGTGGCGGAGATTTAGGAAACCAGATCTTGGGTGATTGTGCTCAAGTTGGTTGAAGTCTGCCCAGAAAGTCTTGGTGATCCCGAGACTGGAGCCCCCGTTGCAACACTGCGGTCGCTTGAACCAGATGGTTGTTCAGTCAAGCTTCAACATCCAACCCCCAACCTGGGAATGCAGGGCTGCATAGGATCCCGTCCGGAAGGAGGGTCGCAGGGAGAAACGCTATCTTCATCCCACCCGACTACATGGCAGCCAAGAGTTTAAGCGGAGTCCAGTTGCTGTGGATCGCCTGGGCAATCCGCTCAGCCTCCGCTGGATTCACCAGTTCTGCCACCACCTGCAGGGCAAACTCCACCGCCGTTCCTGCCCCCCGACTGGTGATCACCTTGTGATCCACGACCACGGGATCCAGACGGTAGTCAGCAATTGGACCCGTCTCTACATTTAAAGGAGCTCCCCCCTGGATCGCCTGGTGATAGGCTTCTGGACTGTAGAAACTGGTGGCAGCCCGATCCTTGAGAATCCCGGCCTTGGCCAGCGCCATGGGGGCAGCACAGATGGCAGCCACCCAACGACCTTTCTGCTCAAACACCTGGATCAGGGTCTGGACTCTGGCATCCGTTTGCAGTTTGCGGGTTCCGGGGCCTCCAGGCAGCACTAGAGCATCAAACTGATCCGCCACCTCTGCAGGCCTGACTTCCGCCAGAACTTGATCCAGTGTCATGTCGGCAATCACAGGAATTTCGTGGCTCCCCGTGGTCAGACGCTCAGTCTCGATCCCCGCCACCACCACATCCATATGGGCCCGTCTGAGAATATCAATGGTGGTAATGGCCTCAATTTCTTCAAAGCCGTGAGCCAAGGGCAACAGGACGCGTACCATATGGATCCCTCCTGATGGGTCTGCGCCTTTAGCCTAGCAGGGTGTTCGGTGGCCTGCGCTATCTTGGAGGAGCAGCGTGTGTTGGGATCTGGAATTTATGAGAAACCTCCGGCAGCTCACAGGCTTGTCTGGGCGTAGCCTTTTGCTCCTCTTCGTAATCAGCACCATCGGATTGACAGGTTGCAATCAGCTGGCCCGCATGGGGGTTGGCGTTACGGAGATTCAAGAGATTGTGGCGGATCCCTCGGCTCGAGACACCGTCACTGTCAAGGGCAAGGTCGTGAATCAGGTGGGCCTCTTTGGTCAGGGGGTCTATCAGCTTCAGGATCCCACTGGCACCCTCTGGGTGGTCACGCAAACGGGTCTACCCGCCATGGACAGCACGGTGATCGTGAAAGGTCAGCCGCAGGAGGGCCTGAGCTTGGGGGGCCGGAATTTTGGGGTCACGATCCGCGAAGCGGAACGCCTCTAGATCACTACGCCTAAAGGTTCAAACTCTCAGTCCTGTGATTGCCACTGGATTCTCTCTCAGAGACAGCTGTGGGGCTGCTTGTGCTCCCTGTGCTATTATTGGAATGTTTTTAAGACCTCAAGTGAAAACCCCTGGTTAAAAGCCATTTTTCCTGGAGGTTGCTGCGCAAAGGGTGGAGCAGAGCATGGCCGATCAGTACGGTGCTGAGCAGATTCAGGTTTTGGAGGGACTGGAGGCCGTCCGCAAGCGACCGGGAATGTACATTGGCTCCACAGGTCCCAAGGGCTTGCACCACCTGGTTTTTGAGGTCATTGACAACTCTGTGGATGAAGCCCTCGCAGGCTACTGTGAGAATATTCAGGTCATCCTCAACCCCGATGGATCGGTCTCTGTGCTGGATGATGGACGGGGTATTCCAGTGGATATCCACCACCAGACGGGACAATCTGCCCTGATCACCGTGATGACGATCCTGCATGCGGGCGGTAAATTCGGCGGCGGTGGCTACAAGGTTTCGGGGGGATTGCACGGTGTCGGGGTTTCCGTCGTCAATGCCCTCTCCGAGTGGTTAGAGGTGCAGGTGTGGCGGGACGGCAACCGTTATCTACAACGCTTTGAGAAAGGGGCGATCGCCGGATCTCTGCAGGAAGAGCCTCAGCCCTCCAAGCAACAGCAGCGCGGAACTCAAGTGACTTTTAAGCCCGATCCGGAGATATTTACCACGGGCACCACCTTTGACTACCCCCGCCTGGCCGCCCGCTTCCGGGAGCTGGCCTATCTCAACGCCGGGGTGCGCATTAGCTTTACGGATCAGCGCTCTGAACCTGTCCATGAAGAGGTTTATCTTTACAGCGGGGGCATCAAGGAGTATGTCGCCTTTATTAACCAAGAGAAGAACCCGATTCACACTGACATCATTTATCTTCAGGATGAGCGGGAGGGGATCCAGGTAGAGGCTGCACTGCAATGGTGCTCGGATGTCTATACGGATACTTTGACTGGATTTGCCAACAATATTCGCACCGAGGAAGGGGGCACCCATCTGGAGGGTTTAAAAACAGCCCTGACCCTGACCATTAACAATCTGGCACGCAAGCTCAATCGCCTCAAGGATGCTGACAGCAAGCTGGCTGGAGAGAACGTGCGGGAGGGCCTGACCGCGATCATCTCTGTCAAGGTGCCCAATCCCGAGTTTGAGGGCCAGACGAAAACCAAACTGGGGAACACCGAAGTGCGCGGCATTGTCCAGACGCTGGTGACAGAGGCCCTAACGGAGTTCCTGGAATTTAATCCCGCCATTGCCAAAGGGATCGTCGAAAAAGCAATCCAGTCCTATAGTGCTGCGGAGGCTGCCCGCCGGGCACGAGAATTGGTGCGGCGCAAGTCTGCCCTGGAATCCTCCACCCTTCCCGGTAAACTGGCGGACTGCAGTTCCCGCGATCCGAGTGAATCGGAAGTCTACCTGGTGGAGGGGGACAGTGCCGGAGGCAGCGCCAAGCAGGGACGGGATCGGCAATTCCAGGCCATTTTGCCACTGCGAGGCAAGATTCTGAATATTGAGAAAGCAGACCCTACCAAGATTTATAAGAACGCTGAGATCCAGGCGATGATCACGGCCCTGGGACTGGGGGTGAAGGGGGATGATTTTGATGCCAATCAGCTGCGCTACCATCGAATTATTATCATGACGGATGCCGATGTGGATGGCAGTCACATTCGCACCCTGTTGCTCACCTTCTTTTACCGCTATCAAAAAGCACTGTTGGAGGAAGGATACGTCTACATCGCCTGCCCTCCCCTCTACAAAGTGGAATGGGGACGCAACAATGTTCAGTACTGCTACAGCGATCAGGAACGGGAGCAAACCATTCGTTCCCTCTCCCCCACCGCCAAGTATTCGATCCAGCGCTTCAAGGGTCTGGGGGAAATGATGCCCGAGCAACTGTGGGAAACCACGATGAATCCGGCAACGCGTACCCTGAAACGAGTCACGATTGAAGATGCCGTGGAGGCCGACCGGATCTTTACCGTCCTGATGGGAGATGCAGTCGCCCCTCGGCGGGAGTTTATTGAGTCCCATGCCGCCAAGCTGGAACTGGCAGCTCTGGATATTTGATCCGGGTTCCGCTTCCTGGGACAGAACTGCCTAGAATGAGAATACAGAGACCAGCAGGTGCCCCATGAACAAGACGGTTGCTGAAGTCATGAGTTCAAATCCTCTGGTCGTTCGTCCTGAGACGCCTCTCAAGGACGTGATCCAGTTACTGGCCAAGAACCGCATCAGTGGCTTGCCAGTTGTGGATGAAAAAGAAGTCCTGGTGGGGGTGATCTCAGAGTCTGATCTGATGTGGCAGGAGACGGGCGTTTCTCCTCCGGCTTTTGTCATGCTGCTGGACAGCGTGATCTTTCTGCAAAACCCTGCCACCTATGAGCGGGATCTGCACAAATCCTTAGGGCAAACTGCGGCGGAAGTCATGACTCCCCATCCGGTGACGATCCATCCGGAAAAGAGTGTGAAGGCAGCGGCCAAGCTTATGCATGATCGCAAGGTGCCACGTCTGATTGTGCTGGATGACGATAAAAAGGTGGTTGGCGTGATTACCCAAGGGGATATCATTCAGGCAATGGCTGCTGAAGAAGCGGACTGAGCATCTGGGCTTGCAAGGATCAATCGAGGGTGAGGGAGTGATGCGCAGAGAACAACGGCGTTGGCCGATGATTTGCACTGGCGTCCTCACCAGCCTGGGTGTGTTATTCCCGTCGGTCCTGATCCCAGCTCCGGTTCAAGCCACCGAACGGATCACCGTTTTTTATCCCCCTCTCTTTGAGCGTTCCCTCACTGTTGCTGCCCTGGAAACTTTTGCCGAAGATGGTGTGATTACTGAGGAGCTTCTGTACTACTCCCGCTTCTTTGATGAACGAGAGCTGGCAGACTTTCGGGAACTTTTGAACCGTCGCTTTCAAGTGGATCATGTGGCGGTGAGTCAGCTGGCCTATTCTCCCATTGGCGAACGCTTTCTGACCAATCTGGGGCGGGCGATTCTCACCCCTTCATCGGAAACCAGTTTAAAGGCATTGCGAGGAGCCCTGATCCTGGCGGCAGCGGAGCCGGACGGATTCTCGATTCTGGGGTTTTTGCGGGCTTTGCCCCAGGAACAGATCCGTGTTGATCTGCAGCTGAGTATTCAGGCCTTCAATGCTGCCGCCGCCCTCCTCAGCACAACCCAGGATGTGGTGGCCTCCCTGGCGCAGTCGGTGAGTCCGCAGGAGACTCGCGAGGCTCTGCTCAGATTGAGTGAATCCGGTGCTCAGCGCTGGCAGGAAACTTCACTGCAGTTTTTCAATCCCCAACGACAGTTGCAAGTGCCTGTTGATATCTACACGCCCCTGAATGCTGAAGAACCCCCTCCTCTGGTGGTGATCTCCCATGGGGTGGCTTCGGATCGAAATACCTTTGCTTATCTGGGAAGGCATCTGGCCTCCTGGGGATATGCGGTGGCGGTTCTGGAGCACCCGGGCACCAGTATTGAACGCTTCAAGCGCTTCCTGGCAGGATTTGATACGCTGCCCACCACCACCGAGTGGATTGATCGCCCGCTGGATATCCGCTTTTTGCTGGATGAGTTACAGCGCCTCACCACCTCTGATCCCGAGTGGCAGGGGAAGTTGGATCCGGAGCAGGTGGCCCTGATCGGGCAATCGCTGGGGGGGTACACCGTTCTCGCAACCGCAGGCGCACAACTGAATCTGGATCTGGTCAGCCAAGTCTGTCGGCAGGATCAGGACCTGACGTTAAACATCTCGTTGTTGCTGCAGTGCCGCGCCCGAGATCTGATCCGGAACCCGGAGCAGCTAGACTCTCTACGGGATCCGCGAGTCAAAGCCGTGATTGCGGTGAATCCTGTGACCAGTGTTGTCTTTGGAGAAGCGGGGCTGAGTCAGTTGCAGATCCCGACGATGCTGATAGGGGGAGCTGATGATGTGATTGCCCCGGTACTGCCGGAACAGATTCGGCCCTTTACCTGGTTAACTCAACCGGATCGCTATCTGGTGGTCACAGAACGGGGGACCCACTTCTCTTTTCTTGGAGGTGGTGGTCAGGGGGTCTTCACGGTGCCGGACAATCTGGTGGGACCTGAACCGAGAGTGGCACGTACAGGCTTGATAGCCCTCAGCACTGCATTTCTACAACAGTATTTGTCGGACAATACAGATACAGCTGGGGCAGATTTTCCCTTACTGACGGCATCCCGACTTTTCCTTGACCCATTCCGCTTTGATCTGATTGAGTCTCTGTCCTCAGAGGAGCTGGAGGCAGCAATGGCACCGGATCTGTGAGTCAATACATTCGAGAGAATTCACTCAATCAAGATATTTTGCAGAGCGGGTTTAAGCTCAGGATAGGTAAAGGCAAATCCTGCTGCTTCTGCTTTTGTCGGTAGCACCCGCTGCCCGGTGAGCACCACCTGAGCTGCTTCTCCCAATAACAACTCCAGGGCCAAGGAAGGTACAGGAAGCCAGGAGGGTCGTCCCAGCACCTGTCCTAGTGTTTGGCAGAAGTTCGCCATCTGCAGCGGATGGGGGGCGGTCCCATTGATCACTCCCTCTACTGAGGTGTGGGTGAGGGCATACTCAATCAATTTCACCAGATCCTCCACATGGATCCAGGAGAGCCACTGCTGCCCACTGCCAATCGGGCCTCCCACAAAAATCTGGAAAGGGCCAACCATCTGATCCAGGGCTCCTCCCCCTTGGCCCAGGACAATTCCAGTACGCAGGATCACCAGTCGCACCCCCAGATCTTTGACAGGTTGAGCAGCGGCTTCCCAGTCCACACAGATCTGAGCCAGAAAATCTGAGCCTGCGTCTGCGGCTTCTGTCAAGGGCTGATCATTTGCACGAGGACCGTAGAAACCGACCGCGGAACCACTCACCATCACGCTGGGTTTCTGTTCCAGACGTTGAATGGCCTGGACCAACGCCTGAGTCCCCTCAATTCGGCTACGACGGATCTCCGCTTTTTTGGCAGGGGTCCAGCGGGATCCGGCCAGGGGCTCTCCGGCTAGATTGACAATGCCCTGAGTGCCCTCCAACCGTGAGGCCCAGGACTGGGGTTGTAGGGGATCGTATTCCAGCAGTTCCAATCCCTGGGGAGAGCCCAGAATGGAGCGGGCGCGATCAAGGTTGCGAGTCAGAACCATGACGGTGTGCTGTTGCTGCAGTAGACTCGCCACCAGACGGCGACCGACAAATCCCGTTCCTCCGGTGATACTGATATGCATGGGTCCCCACCGTTCTGACTCTTTTTATCAGCCTAAGTCATTGTGGGCATGACTAACGAGGCAGCTCCCGCAGGACTGGAGGGCCAGCGACAGGTGATGGTCTTCAATTTCGTATAAAAGCGGATGCCATCGGGACCGTGCACATGCAGGGATCCCAGCAATGAACGTTTCCAGCCACCAAAACAGTGAAAGGCCATCGGCACCGGAATGGGAATATTCACCCCCACCATGCCCACCTGTACCTGACTGCAAAAGCGCCGGGCTGTGCCCCCATCACGGGTAAAGATGGCAACACCATTGCCGTAGGGATGCTGGTTCACCAGCTGGAGCGCCGCCTCCAGATCCGGGACCCGTACCATCACCAGCACCGGACCAAAGATCTCCTCCTGGTAGATGCGCATCGAGGCAGTCACCTGATCAAAGAGGCATCCCCCCAGAAAGAAACCCGCTTCATGACCAGGGATCTTGAGGCTGCGGCCATCCACCTTTAACTCCGCCCCCTCCTGCAGGCCCAGCTCAATGTAATCAAGCACCCGTTGATAATGGGCTGGGGTGATCAACGGCCCCATTTCCACCTCGGGATCCAGACCGGATCCCATCTTCAGGCCTGTGATTTTAGGCATCAAGGTTTCTAGCAGGGGCTCTGCCACCGCACCCACGGCCACCACCACGGCCACCGCCATGCACCGCTCTCCCGCCGAGCCAAAGGCTGCACTGATCAACCCCTGAGCCGCCTGCTCCAGATCGGCATCGGGCATGACCACCAGATGATTCTTGGCTCCTCCCAGGGCCTGCACCCGTTTGCCATAGGCAGATCCGGTACGGTAGACATACTCAGCCACCGGAGTGGAACCGACAAAACTGATCGCCTCCACCTGAGGATGAGAGAGGAGCGTATCCACCGCCTCTTTATCCCCCTGGATCACGTTGAACACCCCGGGGGGGAGTCCCGCCGCTTGCAACAGTTCGGCCAGGAGCAGAGAGGCCGAAGGATCCTTTTCCGAGGGTTTAAGAATAAAGGTGTTGCCACAGGCCAGGGCAATCGGGATCATCCACAGGGGCACCATGGCCGGAAAATTGAAGGGAGTAATGCCTGCACACACCCCCACTGGCTGACGTAGCGACCAGCTATCCACCTCTGTTCCTACATGCTCAGAAAACTCCCCCTTGAGCAGATGCGGAATGCCACAGGCAAACTCCACCACCTCGATCCCCCGGTGCAGGGCTGCCCGTGCGTCCGCCAGGGTTTTGCCATGTTCGCGGCTGATCACCTGAGCCAGATCGTCTTGATGCTGGGTCAGCAATTCTCGCAAGCGAAACAGAATCCGGGCGCGGCGGAGCGGTGTCATGGCCGACCAGGCGGGCAGAGCGGCAGCAGCAGTGTGAATGGCAGTCGTGGTTTCGGCAGCTGTGGCCAGGGGCACCTGAGCGATCACCTCCCCAGTGGCAGGATTAAAAACATCCCCCCAGCGCTCACCGATTCCTGCCACCCGTTTTCCGCCAATCCAGTGATCCAGTCGGGTTACCATCCTTGTCTCCAGCTGCTCTTTCGGAGGATAGAGGTTCACAGCCTAGAATAAAGTATCGACGTTGTTGGTGTGTCCAGTCATGGTCCAGTCCCCTGCCCCCGAGGCGTCCGAGTCTAAGATCCGCTTGCTGCGCAGCCATGAATCACCCCAGTTGGAGCGGATCCGTCACACCTGCTCCCACGTCATGGCGATGGCCGTGCAACGTCTGTTTCCGGGCACTCAGGTGACGATTGGACCCGCCACCGATTACGGCTTTTACTACGACTTTGACAGCCCCCAACCCTTCAGCCCCGACGATCTGAAGGCGATCAAGAAAGAGATGATTGCCATCATCAAAAAGAAACTGCCCCTGATCCGCGAAGAAGTGCCCCGCCAGGAGGCAGAAGCCCGTATCCGTGAATTGGGGGAAACCTACAAGCTGGAGATCCTGGCCGACATTCCCGAGGATGAGCTGATCACCCTCTACCACCTGGGGGATGAGTGGTGGGATCTCTGCGCCGGACCGCATGTGGAAACCACTGGAGATATTCATCCCAAGGCCTTTGATCTGCTGAGTGTGGCGGGAGCCTACTGGCGCGGTGATGAAACCAGGCAACAGCTGCAACGGATCTATGGCACCGCCTGGGAAAAACCAGAAGAACTGCAGGAATACAAGCGCCGCCTGGAGGAAGCCAAGCTTCGGGATCACCGCAAACTGGGGCGGGAACTGGGTCTGTTTCTGTTTGCGGAAGATGTGGGTCCGGGTCTGCCCCTCTGGACCCCCAAAGGCACGATCCTGCGATCCACTCTGGAGTCTTTTTTGAAGCAGGAACAGGTGCAACGGGGCTATCTTCCGGTGGTCACCCCCCACATTGCGCGGGTGGATCTGTTCAAAACCTCGGGGCACTGGCAGAAGTATAAAGAAGATATGTTCCCGATGATGGCGGACGATGATCAGGCGCGGAAGGATGAGCTGGGATTCGTCATGAAGCCCATGAACTGCCCTTTTCACATTCAAATTTACAAAAGTGAACTGCGCTCCTATCGAGAGCTACCGATCCGGTATGCCGAATTTGGCACGGTCTACCGCTATGAACAATCGGGTGAACTGGGGGGCCTGACGCGGGTGCGGGGCTTCACGGTGGATGATGCTCACCTGTTTGTTACGCCCAATCAGCTGGATGATGAGTTTTTGAAGGTGGTGGATTTGATCCTGTCGGTGTTTGACCGTCTGGGGCTGAAGGATTTTTCGGCGCGTCTCAGTTTCCGCGATCCCACCTCCGATAAGTACTTGGGATCAGATGAAGCCTGGGAGAAGGCCGAGAACGCGATTCGCCGTGCGGTTCAACAACTGGAGATGCCCCACTTTGAAGGGATCGGGGAGGCGGCTTTCTACGGACCCAAGCTGGACTTCATTTTTCGGGATGCCCTGGAGCGGGAGTGGCAGCTGGGCACGGTTCAGGTGGACTATCAACTCCCGGAGCGGTTTGATCTGGAGTACGTGGCGGAGGATGGTAGCCGTCAGCGGCCTGTGATGATCCACCGCGCCCCGTTTGGATCGCTGGAGCGGCTGGTGGGGATTTTGATTGAAGAATATGCCGGGGACTTCCCCTTCTGGCTGGCCCCTGAACAGGTGCGGATCCTGCCCGTTTCGGATCAGGTGCTGGACTATGCGCTCACTGTCAAGTCTCAACTCAGTCAGGAAGGTGTGCGGGTGACGGTGGATGCGGCCAATGAGCGGCTACCCAAGAAGATCCGCAATGCTGAGAAGGCCAAGATCCCCTACATGCTGGTGGTGGGTGAAGAGGAGAAGCAGGCAGGTACGGTCAGTGTGCGCAAGCGTCATGCCAGTGAAGGGGGAACCCCTCCGCTCTCAGATCTGTTGGCTGAGTTAAAGGATCTGATGGAGTCAGGTCGCTGATACTGATGCTGGCTGATTAAAGGTAGGTGGATAAGCCAGAACTTGCCTGTGATCACTACAACATGGACCTATTTCGCCAGGCACATGGGGTAGTAGAGAATCTGGATTGGGTTGGCTAAAGTCGCAGCGTTAAGATGTAGTCACTACCTTATGGCGGCAAGTTAATCTAATGACCACAGTGTTGCTAGAAGCCTTTAGACATGCTTATCAGAACCTTCAGCTTTTGCCTCTGATCTCTGATGAAGATTTGCAAAGGTTCGGGGTTAGGCATGGAGAAGCTACACTGGCTGATCTGGAGCAATGGTTGGAAGACTGTGGTCCTGAGAACAATAAGTTAATTTTTACCGGACATCGAGGATGTGGCAAGTCTACACTTTTAGCTCGGTTTAGTAAAAAAGCTAATGATCACTTCTTTGCTGTATTTTTCTCTATTGCTGACATGGTAGAGATGTCAGATATCAATCACGTCAATATTTTGTTTGCTATTGCACTACAGCTGATGGAGGAGGCAGAGAAGCGCAAGATCAAGATTCCTACCGGAACTAAAAAAGCTTTGTATTCATGGTTTAGCAAGCAAATTAAATCAGAGATCACCACGCTGGAGTCTGAATTACAGGTAGGAGGAGATATTGAGGCTGGACTGAGCACCTGGTTTGCCAAGTTTCTTTCCTGGATGAAGTCAGTTTTGAAGTTGAACCGAGTGATTCGAGAAGAAATCCGGACAGAGTTTGCCAGACGGATCAAAGATTTGGTAGACCGGATCAACGACATTGCTACTGCGATTGAAGCAGTTTCGGATCAGCAGATTTTGGTGGTGATCGATGATCTGGATAAGCTGGATCTTGCTTTAGCCCGCCAGATTTATCATGAAAATATTCAACCTCTTTTTCAGCCACATTTTCGTGTAATTTATACTATTCCAATCGCAGCGACTCGTGATCTACAGGTTAAGGGTAGCTTGACAAGTATTACGAATAACCCCATCCTGGCGTTATCTACAACAAAGTTCTTCTCTCGGGGTGAGGAACGTCAAAATGTTTCCCCTAATCCTGATGCCGTTGCTTGCTTTCAAGAAGTTTTGTATCGACGACTATCTCCTGAGCTTATTGAGACTGAGATTGTCGAAGAACTGATTCTAAAAAGCGGTGGGGTATTGCGAGAATTGATCCGGCTGGCGAGTCGGTGCTGTAGTCAGTGTTTAAAGCAGCTGAGACGGGATCCTACTATCACAGAGCTCAAAATTGATCGTGAGGTTCTCAAGCTAGGGGTGAGGGAACTGCGGCAAGAGTTTACTGAACCTTTAGGACAAGAACATTTCCAGGTATTGATCACCACCTATAAAGAATTTGCGCCGCCAGATATTGCCCAGCAAGAAGCACTTGATCTGCTGCACAATCTCCATATTCTCGAATACCGAAATGAAGGCACCTCGATTAATCCTCATTTTTCACCTTCAAGTGTAGAAAAAAAGGTCC
>CAYMOX010000030.1:0-53811 GCA_964392245.1 uncultured bacterium | reverse complement strand
CCAGTGTGGCTGATCATCCTCTCAGACCAGCTACTGATCGTCGCCTTGGTAGGCCGTTACCCTACCAACTAGCTAATCAGACGCAGGCTCATCCTCAGGCGGAAACCCATTTCAGCTCACGCCATATGGGGTATTAGCAGAAGTTTCCCTCTGTTGTCCCCCTCCTGAGGGTAGATTCCTACGCGTTACTCACCCGTCCGCCACTAGATCCGAAGATCCCGTTCGACTTGCATGTGTTAAGCATACCGCCAGCGTTCATCCTGAGCCAGGATCAAACTCTTCATAAAAAAGAGACGATTAACCTGTAGTCTCAACGCTTGATTTGTGATAAATCTCTTAGTAGAGACCTCACGAGCTCAAGCCAACTCAATTGATATTGACGAGGCTGACTTGTAAATCTACTTGAACTATTCGGCTTTCAAGGTTCTTGCGGCTTCGAGGTGTCTTTCCCTCACCACCGCTTTACTAAGGTAACTTGACTCTCCTAGAGCTGTCAACCCTTTTTTTGGCTTTATTTTCGGGGGAGCTCAGATCCGACTCTTTTTCTCGCGGTTGGGTGCGGGTGAGGTCTATATCAGGGGGACGACAGGTCAGCAGGAGAAGGTTGTAGATCCCCCATGCAACCACATAGATAAAGCCTGCGAGGTTGATGCTCCAGCCGTAAATCCAGCGATAACTACCTATGGCAATCGCACTCAAGGTCAGACCGATCAGGACGGCTTGAGGGCCGAAGGATAGCTGCGACGGTTTTTCGCGATAAGGCGGGACACCTTGGAGAGCCTGGATGCTAGCCTGCATTGACTGGAAAAACTGGGCCCCAGTTTGTCGTTCTGCTCTCCAGGCATTCCACAACTCCTGAGGAGTAAAGCAACTCATCCATAAAACTCGACTGACCACCACATAGGGAATCAACCTGGCAAAGAAGTCCCCGTCAAAGGCTGAAACCGGCATGGACCCTGTCCAAAGCACCAGGATCGGCACCAGGAAGTAAACCAGGTAAGCCCAGCCACTCATACTCCAAATCGTGAGCCAGAGGTAGTCACACTTCTGCACCCAGCTTGTTGCTTGTTTCACCATCGGTCGGAGCTTGATGGCATCGAGTAAAGCCAGTAGCGCAATCCGACGGTTACGTAACGGCAGGAGTACTCCCTGGACATGGGCATGACGGCAGAGGCATGACGTCCAACCCTGCAAATGGATCTGGCAGCCCAGAGTCACAGGACGGCGGGAATCGAGAGAAGAAATAGATTCGAGGGTCTGCCGACGCAGACAAACCCCGATGCCTAGAAAGGGGGCAGACTCTCGCCCATCCCCAGGAGTGGGAACCATCTGTTGTAAAGGATGATCCGCAATGCCAAAGCCTAGAGGATGGAGTAAAGCCTGAACAAAACCAGTCCGATTAGACTGAGGGCCCCCCGGCTGCTGGGAGTAAAACTGAGGCAAACACTGTTGGATAAAGTCGGGACTCGGCAGTTGTCCAGGCTCTAGCAGGATCCAGTACTCTCCCAACGTCGTGATTCCGTGGAGCATGTGCTCTAGAGGGTCAATGGTGGGATCAGGGGTATAGGTGTATTCGCATGGGATCGCAGTTGCAACCCGGCGCATTTCTTCATCAGCCTCAATATCAACAATATGAACAAACAGGCGATGCCAGGGATAGTGCATCTGCAGCGCAGCCTCAGCTGTTTGCCGAGTTGCTTCAATAGAATCCCAATGCCTGAGAATGATGATGTCTACATAGGGCAGATCTGGCAATTGCGTAGAGAGAGGCTCGAACTCCTGCAGTGAAAGTGTCCGCTGCCAGATCTGGCTCAGCGCAAAGCATCCAGTTCCCAGGAACATAAAAACTTCCGCTGCCAGAAAAAGCCAGGTTAACCAGAGCAAAGCTCCCTGCCACCCTTGGGTCAATCGCCAGGAGAGATAAAAAAAACCGGCGAGTAGATGGCAGAAGGTCAGTCCACCTATCAGGTAACGCTGTATGCGATTCACTCCCCCTCCTGTACTTCAGTTTTGGGCACCGGACGCTTGAATGTCTCAAGTTCCTGCTCTGGATAACACTGCGAATAAGAAAAGATCCCAATGCAGAAAGACGCCGCGATCATGATTGATCACAGCGTCTCGTAGTCTACAATACAAGGCCACGACTCCAGAACAGGCGAGGTGACTACCCTTGAAGGGCTGGGGCTGGTTCCGGTTCAGAATTTGAGGTAGCCGTTGTCACCAGGGGATAAACACTGACTCGCTGACGTCGCTTACCAAAGCGCTCGAATGTGACCACACCCTCGACGACAGAAAACAAGGTATCGTCGCTGCCAATTCGAACGTTGACTCCAGGGTGAAATTTAGTGCCCCGTTGGCGAACAAGAATGTTTCCGGGCCTCACTTTTTCACCGCCAAATCGCTTGACGCCTAACCGCTGAGCATTGGAGTCACGACCGTTACGTGTACTTCCAGTTCCCTTCTTGTGAGCCATGGTTATTCCTCCTGCTGATCATTCTCGCTGACGGTCAGAGCCTCAACCTCTTCTAAAGCATGATTCACAGATACCTCTGAAGGCATAGGGGATGAGGTGAATTCAGGGGTGGGTGCTCCGACCGTGGTCCCGTTCCAGGTAATTGATTCCACGAGGAAACGGGTCAGATTCTGACGGTGACCATTCTTTTTACGAGTCTTTTTCTTGGGTTTCATCTTGTAGACAATGATCTTACGAGCTCGGCGCTCAGATAAAACCCGTCCTCGAATGGTTGCCCCCTCCACAAAAGGATGGCCCAGAGTCACCACTCCCTCGTGGTTGATTAAAAGCACCTCTTCCAGATCGATCAAGGTATCCGGAGCCTGATGCAGCAACTCCACATCGTAAAATCGGCCCGGTTCAACCCAGAGTTGTTTTCCACCTGATTGAATAATTGCGTAGGTCATAGGCTCCTCTTAATGCCGTGCAGGTGGCGCCCACATCCTGACCCCAAGGGCCTTTGAGCACACTTAAACCTGTTTCGAGCAAAGCAAACATGGCCTACCATCATAAACCCTATCTCGGGCTAATGTCACCCCATCTTTCGAGATCGTCGGCGAGCATCGGTGCCCACAGAAACAAGAGGGTCAAGTTAGTTTAAGCTGATAACGGTTGTGCATGGAATAAACAGTATGAATCCTGCAGAGGTTGAGTCCCTCAAGCAACGAATTAATCTCATCCGCGAGCGACGTCCAGCCGTGGCAAGGCTCTTAGAGAAGTCGGACCTGGGTAGCTTGCGGGTTGACGTCAATCAGGCTCTGGAAGAAATTGATGAGCTGCTTTACGAGTTTGATCAGACCTTTAGTTAGCTCAGATCCAGGCTCTATTTTCTCTGACCTAGGGCTGTGATTTGCTGCAAGAACGTTGCTGCCTGATCGCGCCACCGTTGCAAAATACCAGGTTGGGGAGGGATGGCCACCTGAATCGGTTCATCCTGATAGGCTTTGTCCTTGAGGCGATAACCATATTCCAGCTCCCCTACTCGTTTGCCCAAGCGGGGAAATAGGCGTACGGCCCCTTTCCGCAGTTCCGCCTGATTCTCAAAAATTGCCTGGTTAATCGCACTGCTGCGTTTGACCGCAAGAGAGCCCACCGGCAACCAGCTATCTGGTTTTTCGGGCAGGCGCACAAAAATATTAAACTCTGGGAAGCCCTGTTTCTTGAGTTCGTCGTACTGATGGGCGGCAACCTTGCGTTGAACAGCCCCTTGAGTTGGCTGCTTTGGGGACGGAGAAGAACCAAAACCTTTGGGTGTAGCCATCGTTCCAGTTGACTTGGGTCAGATCATGTTAACTCTCTATCTGTCCCTTGCTTGAGAGCTGTTTAAAGTTGTAACCCACTCTCCTTCTGGCGTCACAACCAGCAACTCATGCTGCCATGCTCTCTCCATAAAAGCCAAGCTTTCCTCTGGAAAAAGCAGAGATGCGGTGCTCTCAGGTAACGTGTAGGCTTCAGCAATTTCTAGATTGGCCCCATAACCCAGATCCTGGAGTGCAGCGAGACTTAAGACGCTGAGGGGATTCGGTAAACCGAGATTGAGGATCCCCGTCATCAATTCATTGCCAAAACGGGCTTCCCGCCAGTGCATGGACTGGGTACTGCGTCCACCAGAATCCTCAAGGGGAATCAGATCGCGCCCCCCTAGAGATTGATACTGAGCGTTGGCTTGGGATCCCAGGTAGCGAGGATCAGATGAACCAGCAGAGCGCACCAGACTCAGAGGTTCCCATAGAGTTCCCAGCCCCAACACATGACCCATCTCATGCTCTAGAACCAGTCGGAACAGATCCGTCGTCTCCAGTGCACTCAGATCATCAATGTCCAGCAAGATAGCTCCATAGACTGGAAGCAAACTGCCAGATCTGAGAACACAGGGACCGGCAAGTGCCAGGATCTGCCCAGGTCCATCCAGTTCTCCCACAGCGATATCAATCAGCAGATCATCGACAGTTTGGGACAGTGCAGACGAAATAGGCAGACAGATCCCCTCGGGTAAATCCAGATCGACATTGCCGATATCTTGGGAGATGGCAGCCGCCCAGGGTTGCGCTGCTACTACCGTTAGATCCTGCTGGGCCGTGGACAGTTGAGTATTCAGGAAACGGATCTCAATCGTAAAACCTGTATCGTTCAGAACAGGAGGCAGAGCCGGTACCCCCTGGTAGGCAACCCGCGTTTGGGAGGAGGAGGATCCACAGGCGGACAGGGCAATGATCCACACTGCTAGGAACAGGGGCCACAATTTCCTCATCGAGAGATGACAAAAGGAGCGATCGAGGGAGAGCGGCAACAGCGAAACGCTCATATGCAATCAAGTCTGTAACAACCCTGTGATTATTCACGATCCCCCCACCGCTGACCACCTGTTCCTCAACAAAGCCCTGCTTAGCGGAGTGATGGGCACCCAGGCTAGTCTAAGAAGGTGTTATTCAGCCCAGGAAGAGCTGTGGTCCCGATCCGAGATCAAAACCCCACCACGTTGACCCCCTACGTCACCTACACCTTGATTGCCCTGAACATCCTGGTGTTTCTTGTTGAGCTTAGTTTGCGTGGCGAGGCTCTCTCGCAATTCTTCAACACCTGGGCCGTTGTTCCCGCAGATCTGACGGCCAGTTTTCAGGGCCGCTTACCCCCGCAACCGCGTCCCGAGTGGCTGACTCTTTTTACTTCACAATTTCTCCATGGCGGGTTCCTGCATGTCGGTGGAAACATGCTTTTTCTCTGGGTGTTTGGGAACAATGTGGAAGATCGCCTTGGACATATCAAATTTACGCTTTTCTATTTGACCTGCGGGGCTCTGGCAGCGCTGACCCAATGGTACTTTGATCCCGCTTCTTCTGTTCCTTCTCTGGGGGCTAGTGGAGCAATTGCAGGTGTTTTAGGAGCCTACATTCTCCGATTTCCCTCAGCCCGGGTCACCACTATTATTCCTCTCGGATTTTACCTCTTTCCAATTGAGATTCCCGCCTGGATCTTTTTGGGGATCTGGTTTGCACAGCAGGCTTTTTATGGACTTCTAAGTTTGCAAACCCCTATGAATATTGGCATGGAGGGAGGCGGAATCGCTTACTGGGCTCACGCTGGCGGGTTTGTCTTCGGAGCAGTTCTGGGACCGCTGCTAGGTCTATTTTCTCGCTCTCCCTATGATCCCCCTCCCCAATCTGAATACGAGTGACTAGCGGCTCATCGGCGTCACCCCGATCCCACGGCGTGTCAATTCCTGCTGAGAAAGGATCGTATTGCGGCTGGGGAGCGAGACTGCAAAGGTACGACGGTTACCATTCTCAACCTCAACCTCTACCCGTGTGGGCCGTTGCACCTGACTCGAGGAAAAAAGAAACTCTTCTTCTAGAGTGGCCACGGCTCCTCCCACCTGCAGAGTTCGGTGCGCAGTGCTTTCCCCGCCTCCAGAGAGTGTCACCCTCACCCTGATCTCTTCCTCAAAGTGAGGGGATCCACGTAGACTGACTCGAACTCCATACTGATCTGGAAGTTCCAGTCGGATGGGCACCTCCAAAACTCGCAATGGGCCAAACACGGGATCGGGAACAATGATCAGGGGAGCATCGCGATCATTACTGTCAAACCGTTCAACCCGTTGTTCAAAGCGCGTGCTGGCTACGCTGGCTTGAGCTCTGAGAATTTCCACCTGACTGGGGGCGGGAGGTAAGGGAGGAAGAGGAGCCGCAGTCCCCTGTAATCGCAACAACTGTTCCCGATACTCCTGCAGCTCCTGTCGGCGCTCTGGCAAAACCAGGATCAGTTGATCCACTACTTCGACAGCCTTATCCCAGTTGCGAGTCAACACCGCCTGATCAAGCTGTTGGAAAAGTTCTGGAGAACTGGCTTGCCCCCATGCTAGCTGGATCAGAGCAGGAACCAGGGTCAGCAAGACGGTGATCCTTCCCAACCAGGATGTAAGAGTTCTTGGCATTGCGTTCCCCTTTCTCCATGCCGTCTACTTCTATCCTAGAGAGCTTTTTCCAGAACCCTGTGGGGCGAATGGGCAGAAAAGTGTCCTTGAAGATGAAGTTTTGCCAGTTCCGCCCCTCAACAACGTTGGCCAGATAACAGCCGGATCTCACCGAATCGCTGTAGGATAACCCGAGCTTCTGGCAGGATGATCTCATGCCCAATCTTTCGCGGCGACACTTTTTTAGTTACATGGGGATGGGAGCTGGAGCCGTCCTGGCCTCAGCCTGTGGGCAGTCTTCTCTGATGACCACCCCTCTGGATAACTTCTACAGCCAATCTGCCCTGGGTTTTACGCCGACTGGGGAAGGATTTGGCCGCCTCATTCCCACACTGCCTGAGAATCTGGATCATCTGAGGGAACTGGGAAATGGACGTCTGGCTCGGAGGCTGCTGGCCCTACCCCGCGGCTTTAAGTACACGGCGATTTCGATCACCAGCGAACGCATGAGTGATTTTGCCCAGGTGCCCTCCAGCCATGATGGTATGGCCTGCTTCGAACTGCTTGGGGAAGGCTACATTCTGGTGCGCAATCATGAGATCAGTACCTTCAGTCCCTTCGGCATTCTCAGAACCCAGGTTCCAAAATATGACGATGCTGCCTACGGCGGAACCACTACCCTGATCGTGGGCACGGATGGAGAGCTGCGTCGGGATTTCATCTCTTTAGCCGGGACCATCCGCAACTGTGCGGGAGGACCAACACCCTGGCGAACCTGGTTGAGTTGCGAGGAAACCACCCTCACCCCGACAGAGAATCCCCGGCTTAATCGCAAACATGGCTATGTCTTTGAGGTGCCCGTGGGTCGCTCAGAAACAGCGGTTCCCATCCCCCTGACAGCCATGGGGCGCTTTAATCATGAGGCGGTGGCGGTGGATCCTGACACAGGATACGTCTACGAAACTGAAGACAATTCCAATGGCTGTTTTTATCGCTTCCGGCCCAATTCTCCTGGCACGCTCAGCTCCGGCGGCATTCTGGAAGCCCTTAAACCCGTGGGGGCCACCCGTGTGATCAATACCAGCACCGCTGGCTACGGTAAAGGGGAACCGATTGCTGTGGAGTGGGTCCAGATCGGCGATCCTGACCCGGATACCGATACAGTGGCGGCCCAGGCCCAAGCCCAGAACGCAGCCATCTTTCGGCGAGGAGAAGGGGCCTGGTATGGAAATGGGTTAATTTATTTTGTCTGTACATCAGGTGGAGCTGCTGAACAGGGCCAGGTATGGGCCTACAATCCCGACAGCGAGATCCTGACCTTGGTGGTGGAATCAGCAGGGGAAAGTGAACTGGATAATCCTGACAACATTACCGTCGGGCCGGATGGGAGCCTTTACCTCTGTGAGGATGGAGATGAGGCCCAGTATGTTGTGGGGGTCACCCGCAATGGCGAGTTATTTCCGTTCGTCTTAAATTTGCTAGATCAGCGGGAATTTGCGGGAGGGTGCTTCTCTCCGGATGGCAAAAAGTTTTTTGTGAACGGGCAGGGTGTCGGGATCACCTACTGTATCTGGCGGGAGGATGATCAACCCATTGTATTGGGTCTCTAATCAGGATCTTTCTGTGAATTTTTATTTTTCAATTTGGGATGAAGAAGCTGGTCTAATCCTGCCGAAACCAATCAGCCAACGGCGGAAAGAGAAAACCTCATGTAACCTAGAAAACGTTTTCAGTACCTCACGGCAGCAAACAGGGCAATATTTAAACAAGATCACCCTCTCTATTTGTGATACAATTCACGACCATAAGGTTTTGATATAGTGACGTCGAGATTCAATCTGGATAGATTGGATAATGAGATCGAAAATACATGAAACTGATCACAAAAAACTTCCAAAACAATCTCCAGTCCAATTACACTGAGCAGATCAAAAGTCTGGAGCGCAGCTTTACTTATACTGACACCGAGAACAAATCCTTATTCTGGAGCAATGCTGAGCTCTCTATGTTGTACGGCTCGCCTCTGTTTGAGCAGGCAACTGAGGAGCAAAAGTTAGCACTCAATCATCTGGCATGGGTCTCGGCCTACAGTCGCATTGCTGAATCTGAAACAGAAGTAACTCATTATAATCAAGTGACAGCTGGCTTATACGAACTGATGGGACACGACTATGAAATTATTGCCCGTGATCTTGAATTAGAAACAACACAGGAAAAAAGCCACATTCACGCCTTTTATAAGATCAGTTATAAAACTCTAAAAGCATTACTAGGAGATGATATTTTCTCTCGTTCAGTAGGTGGTCAATCATCTGCCGTGAGCAAGATTCCATCACGACTTTCTCAAATCCAGTCTACTGTTCTCTGGTATTTAACTGAGAAGATCATGGGGAATCAGCACCAATATACTTCTCCGTATTTACGTCAGTTAAAGAAAAAGGGACGGTTAGCCACGCTCACAACCCGTGGTTTTTTCCATGGTCCACGAGGCTACATGAGCCAGCCAGTACTGGACTATTTTGCTCGCAACTGGGGAGCTTCACCATTCTTGGCCTGCAATTATTTTACTTTACGGTACATGGCAAACATGAATCTGAAGAGCCATGAGCATAAGAGATTCACCTACTGCCGTGAGCTGCAAAAACAAGGTGAGAAGATCCCAGTGCCCACAGCAATTTCCTTGAATCATTTTTTTGATGAAGCCTTTCATACAACCACATCTTTATTCCTGGGGCGTGATCTGTATCGGCATTTATCCCCTCCTAATGCTTATGAAAAATGGGTTGCCAATCTCACCATTCAACTGTCTCAAAAAAATGAGTTCGGTCTAATTTCTGGTGCGCTTGTGGGTCGATATTACGGTGATGATCAGAGCATGATGGCCCATGTATATAGGATCTTGCAGAGTCCTGTTTTTGGCCTGTCAGCACAGGGAGCACTGGAGTGGGTCGAGCGCTGTTTCTGTCGTGAGCATCAGGGCTTTTATGTGAATCAAGGCTATCATCGGGCACTGGTTGCAGATCTGCGTCGTATTACTGAGGATCTGGACTTTCTCTGGCCTGTCAACCGTGAAATGAGAATTGCTGCAGCTGGAGATTCTGTGGAACGGGCGCTTAAGCATAACCTTAATGTTTTTCAGCGCTTTTCTCGGGCTTTGGCTACAGGCTAATTATCAACCAAACACATGATCAAAAGGATATAGAGTCTATGAGTAATCCAGACAGAGGGCAGGAGTTGAAGTCTCTATCACCGCAGGAGAAAGCGCAGGTGGAAACAATTCGAGACTGGATGGTTACCCACTTAGCTCAGCATCTGCGAGTTAATCCAGCTGAAGTGGATCCGTCCTGCTCATTTGCTCGCTATGGTCTGGATTCAGCGGCCATGATTGGAATGACTGGAGATCTGGAGGACTGGTTGGAGTATGAACTGGATCCTACCCTGCTCTACGACTATGAAACCATTGAGGATCTGTCTCAATACCTAGCAAAAAAACTACAGACCTAATCCTGGAAGGGAGTATAAAATGGTTACTGAAACAGGGCAAAAGACTTTCCCTCACATCACAATTCAGTCTCTACGGGGAACATCTTTCCCCAATAAACATACCAAGGTTAATGCCCTTAACTATGCGTCTAATCAGGCATCTAACTACACAGAAAAAATGCGAAAGCTGGATGCTGGATTTAAGTACGAGGATCATCAAGACCACTTCTGGACGGATCCAGAGCAATCGCTTTTATACGGGACTCCTATCTTTGCAGCTGCATCGGATCGACAACGCAAGGCCCTGAATCATCTTTATTGGGTTATTCAGAATATCAATACCGCTGCCTCAGAGGTAAACACCATTTTTTATAATCAGTTAACTGCGGGAGTTTTCAGGCAGGTAGGCGGCTATGAAACTCTCTGTGCTGAACTGGATCTGGAAACCTCTCAAGAATACCGCCATGTGCATGCTTTCCAGAAAGTTGCCCACCGCGCTAGAACGGCCTTGCTGGGACAGCACAACTCTCTCTCGGGTCAACATGCCTCATCAGGTAGAACTAGCTCACAAAATCAGAGGTTTTCCTGGTTAGCAACCTGGCAGGATCAGAGTTTATCCTGGCTGGCCAGAACCATGCTGCCTGAGGGATCATTTTGCGTTTCTAGCTACCTTAAAGAGCGACAGCTTGCGGATAAGCCCATGCCCACCCCGATGCAGGGATCGGCAGGTCGGATTGCCCCTCCCGCGCTGCTCAAGTTTTTCACCCTCAACTGGGGGAGCTCACCCTTTCTGGCTTGTCACTACTACAGCTTGCGCTACATTGCCAATTTACTCTTAAGAACCCAGGAACATGCACGGGCCATGTACTACAAACGCTTGCAAGCCCAATCTCTCCCCATCCCAGCCCCGACCGCCCTTTCCTATTACCACTTTCTCGATGAGTCTTTTCACTCCACAACCTCTCAGATCGTGGGGCAGGAGATGTATAAGGATTTTGGCAAAGGCAGTCCCTATGAAGTTTTTGTGGCCAATCTGGCTCTGCTGCTCACTCAAAAAAATGTGATCCGCTACCATAGTGGTCTCTCCTGCGGACTCCCTGCCCGCTGCTTCCGAAGTGACGTTGAATTTATGCGATTTATCCACCAGATCCTGCAATCTCCTATATTTGAAATGTCAGGTGTGGAAGCATTGGAATGGATGCGGAAGTGTTTTGGTATAGAGCACGAAGGATTTTATGTCGCCCAGCATTATCACCGAAAGCTTATGAAAGATCTGAAGAATTATTTTGCAAGCATTTCCTATCTGTGGCCTGTTAATCGCGAGATGCAATTCGGAGATGAGTGGGGAAGTGTGGCTTATGGGGTCCAGGCTAGTCAACAAGCTTTCCGCCAATTTGAAGCTCTACTGGATTCGTAGGACAACGATCACTAACCTGTCATTTCCCTAAGGTCCAGACCTCAATTCTGGGATAGGATAACTTCGTGAACGGGGTAGGTTAACTTAATTTTTAGGAAACCTAATACAGTGATTGATTTCTGTTGTCCGTTGATCACCATTTCAGCCTGAGAGTTAGAAAGAATGGATCACCAGCGGATGCCATCCCCTAAGCACTTTTACTTTTAGGTCAGCAGGGTTGCCATGGATCCGATTGCCATTGTGGGGATAGGTTGCCGATTTCCAGGTGGGGCCAGTGATCCACGTTCCTATTGGCAACTTCTCCAAACTGGGGGCAGCGGGATCACCCAAGTTCCTCCTGATCGCTGGGATCTAGAGGATCTTTCTCCTACCGGAAAAGCCATTAGCCGATGGGGGGGATTTTTGGCCCAGGTGGATCAGTTTGATGCCAGTTTTTTTCAGATTGCCCCTCAGGAAGCACGGGTGATGGATCCGCAGCAGCGCCTGGTGTTGGAGGTGGCCTGGGAAGCGCTAGAACATGCAGCCATCAACCCCGAAGATCTAGCAGCAACCCCCACGGGTGTGTTTCTCGGGATCAGTAACGCCGATTACCACCGCCTGGTCTATCAAGATCAGACTCAACTGAGTGGGCATGCAGGCACAGGCACCTCCTTCTCGATCGCTGCCAACCGTCTCTCCTATGCCCTGAATTTGCGCGGACCCAGTCTGGTGGTGGATACCGCCTGCTCCTCTTCGCTAGTGGCGGTGCATCTGGCCTGTCAGAGTTTGCGACAGCAGGAGTCGGATCTCTGCTTTGCGGGGGGGGTGAATTTGATGTTGACCCCAGAACCCACCATTGCTTTTTCGCAAGCCCAGATGATGGCAGCCGATGGCTACTGTAAGACGTTTGATGCGCGTGCCGATGGCTATGTTCGGGGGGAAGGCTGTGGGATCATCCTTCTCAAACGGCTGCCAGATGCCCTCAGGGATCAGGACACGATCCTGGCTTTGATTCCCGGATCGGCGGTGAATCAGGACGGCTACACCAATGGCTTAACGGCCCCCAACGGTCTTTCACAACAGGCGGTGATCCGGCAGGCCCTGGCTAATGGGGATGTCGATCCAGTGGAGATCAGCTATGTCGAGGCGCATGGCACCGGCACAGTTCTGGGGGATCCCATCGAAGTGAAAGCCCTCAAGGCGGTGCTGTTACCTGGGCGGACTCTGGATCAATCCTGCTGGCTTGGATCGGTAAAAACCAACATCGGACACCTGGAAGCCGCCGCAGGCATTGCGGGCCTGATCAAAGTGGTGCTGGCTTTACAAGAGCAGGAGATCCCGCCCCATCTGCATCTGCAGCAACTCAATCCCCTGATTACCCTGCAGGGAACCCCTCTCCAGATCCCCACCCAACCCCAACCCTGGCCGCGAGGTGAACAACAGCGGGTGGCGGGCGTGAGTTCCTTCGGCTTCGGGGGTACCAATGCCCATGTGATCTTGACAGAAGCACCCGTGCCTTCCCCAAAAGCAGCGGGGTTGGATCCGCCTCTGCACCTGCTGCCGCTTTCCGCCAAAACCGAAACAGCACTCCAGGATCTGCGACTCACCTATCAAGCATTTCTGCGGAATAGCCAGGATCAGGATCTGGCCGATATCTGCTATACAGCCAGCATAGGACGGGCCCACTTTCGCCATCGCCTGGTGGTTCTAGCCTCCTCACGTCAGCAGGTTCTGGAACAGCTGGAAAGGATAGACCATGGGGATTCTGGGCCAGGGACAAGCCAGGGAATCGTGAACCTGCAGGGGGCTCCCCAGATCAGCATGCTGTTTACGGGTCAGGGATCTCAGTACGCAGGCATGGGACAGCAGCTTTACTCAACCCAGCCCACCTTTAGAGCCATGCTGGATCGCTGCGCAGATCTCCTGCAGCCTTACCTGGATAAGCCACTTCTGGACATTCTGTTTGCTTCCGAGGGGTCGGAGTTAGATCAGACTGGTTACGCCCAACCTGCCCTGTTTGCCCTGGAATACAGCCTTGCTCAGCTCTGGATCACCTGGGGGATCCGGCCCGATGCCGTGCTGGGTCACAGTGTCGGGGAGTACGTGGCGGCTGGCGTGGCGGGGATCTTTAGTCTGGAGGATGGACTCAAGCTGATCGCTGCCCGGGGCAGATTGACGCAGCAGATGTCCCCGGAGGGGGAAATGGTGGCCCTGATGGCCTCTGTAGAGCAGGTGAAATCCTGGATGAATGGTCGGGGAGATCTGGCGATTGCGGCCGTGAATGGACCGGAAAGCACCGTCATTTCTGGGAGTCAAGCCGCCGTTCAGGCCCTGATCAGCCAACTTAGCCAGCAGGGGATCAAAAGCAAAACTCTGCCCGTCTCCCATGCCTTTCACTCGCCGTTGATGCAACCCATCCTGACCCCATTTCGGCAGGTGGCGGATCAGGTGCGCTACTCTCAGCCCCAGATCTCCTTCATTTCCACGGTTACAGGGCGGGAGGAGAAGGAGAAGGTGGCCACACCGGATTACTGGTGCGAGCAGATCCTCAAGCCGGTACAGTTTGCTGCTGCCATGACAACCCTCCACCAACAGGGGAGCGAGATCGTGCTGGAATGTGGTCCTCAACCGATCCTGCTGGGGATGGGACGACAATGCTGGCCCGAGGGAACAGGGGTGTGGCTCCCTTCCTTACGATCTGGACAACCGGAGTGGCAAACCCTGCTGACCAGTCTGGCAGAGCTTTATGTGCGGGGCGTCAACATCAACTGGCGATCATTCGGGCGAGACTATCCGCAATGGCGCAGAACGCAGCTACCCACCTATCCCTTTCAACGGCAACGCTACTGGCTGGATCCTCCCACCTCCAGACAGGTCTCCACGGTCAAGACTGACAAGGATCCGTCTGCTTCGCTCCTGGGTCAGCGGTTGTCTTTGCCTTTTCTCTCCCAGATCCGCTTCCAAACCCATTTCACGGCTGCCTCCCCTGCCTACCTGCGGGATCATCAGTTTTTTAACAAGATCGTGGTGGCCGGAGCCTCTCACCTGATCATGGCCTGGCTCACCGCTCAACAGGTGCTCAATCGGGATACCTGCATCATCCACCAGCTGCAATTTCTGGAGGTTCTCGCCGTTACAGAGGAGAGGCCCCGAACGGTACAGGTGATTGCAGATCCGCTGCCCGAGGGAGGCTATCGTTTCAAGCTGGTCAGCAGTTCTGCGGATCAAGCCAGTGAGCTCACCAACCCCTGGACAACGCATGTCAGCGCAACCCTGCAACCTCTCCTGGCAGGTGTCAACCAGAACTCTCGGGGATGGGATCTGCAGCAGATTCAGGATCGCTGTTCAGAAAAGCTGGACCGGCAGGCCTACTACACCACCCTACTGACCTCCGTGCAGGAGAAATTTCATCTGGGGGAAAGCTTTCGCTGGACCGATCAGGTGTGGATAGGACACGGGGAAGCGCTCCTCAAACTCCAGCCGCCAGGTATCACACGAACACCGGAGCATGCCCACTGGCCTCATCCTGGTCTGCTGGATGCCGGATGGGTGGCGATCCCCTTTCTATACGCACGTCAGAGCCATGCAGACTTTTCCTCCACCTACGCGGTTACAGGAGTCACTCACTGCCAGGTGTTCCAGGCTCCAGATCTCCAAGCGCAGTACTGGGTTTATGTCCAGATCGATCCCCACGGTTCCACTACATTGGAGACCCTACAAGGGGATGCTCATCTTCTGGATCAGCAGGGGCAGATCTTAATCTCATGTACTGGGATCCGTTTTCGCAAGCTCCACTCTCAGGCTCTTACCCAGGTCTTCAGGCCTGATCTGGGGAACTGGTTCTACAACCTGCAGTGGCAAAAGTCTGCCTTAGCTACTAAGACTTCTACCCGGACGGGAACCTGGATCCTGTTCACACCTGAGCACAGTCAGATCGGCCAACACCTGAGGAGAAGACTGCAACAGCAAGGAGGACAGATCATCGAGGTTTTGCCCTTATCCGCGCCATTCCAGCAGATTCAAGACGATCGGGTCCTGATCCATCCCACCCAGCCCGAAGATTTTCGGCAACTCATGCTCAACCTGAGGGATCAACCTCTGGCAGGGATCATTCATCTCTGGAGCCTGGACACTTCGGTAACGGATCTGACCCGAGCCCAGGAGCAAATCTGTGGGAGTACACTGCATCTGATCCAGTCCCTGGCTTTGTTGGCGGATCAACCTCCCCTCTGGTTGGTAACGCAGGGGGCTCAGGCTCTGCAAGGAGGGCCGGATCTGCAACCTCAACAGGCTTCTCTCTGGGGGCTGGGACGGGTGATTTCCCTGGAGTATCCCCACCTTTCCTGCCACTGTTTGGATCTGGATCCAGAGGAAGATACGGCACCGCAGACCGACAGACTGCTCCAGGATCTGCTGTCATCCCCAGAGGAACCCCAGATCGCTTACCGACAAGGAGAACGGTGGATCCCCCGCCTGCAGCCGCTCCGCTTAGACCCTCAGTCCCCCATTCAGCTCCAAGCTAACGCCAGTTACTGCATTACTGGAGGTCTGGGATCCCTGGGGCTCCAGGTGGGTCGGTGGTTGGTGGATCAGGGGGCAAGACAGCTGGTGCTGGTGGGACGACAACCTCCTTCACCACAGGCCGAGAAGGCGATGACGGCAATGCAGCAGACCGGAGCCCAGATTGCGGTGATCCAGACGGATGTCACCCGTGCTGAGGATGTGGTGGGATTGCTGGATCAGATCACCACCTCCTTACCCCCCCTGCGGGGAATCATTCACGCCGCCGGAGTTCTGGACGATGGCTTACTCCAGCAACAATCCTGGGATCGGTTTAGTCGAGTGCTGGCCCCTAAAATCCAGGGGGCATGGAATCTCCACCAGCAAACCCTACCTCTTAACCTGGACTTTTTTGTCTGCTTCTCCTCGGTCACCGCTCTCCTGGGCAATGTTGGGCAGGGAAGCTATGCCGCCGCCAATGCCTTTATGGATGCCCTGATCCATGAGCGCCGCCGCCTGGGGCATCCGGGTCTCAGCTTGAATTGGGGTCCCTGGGATCAGGAGGGGATGGTCACCCATCGAGGAGATCAGGTGCAGAGGCGCTTGCAGGCTCAGGGGATGCAGCCGATTCCACCCCAGCTGGGATGCCAGATTCTCGGCCAGGTGCTGGGTTGTCGCGAGTCTCAGATCGGGATCTTTCAGGTGGACTGGGATCCGTTTTTGGGGCAGTTTTCTGGTGGGCAGATTCCAGCTGTTTTGGCTGAGCTGGTGGCCAATCTGGATCTGAACCTGCATCCGCGAACGCCTTCTCTGCCAGGCTTGGTGAATCAGCTCCAGACCCTTTCCCCAGAGCAACGGCAGCCCCTGTTGGTGGATTACCTGAGCAAGGTGGTTGCCAAAGCACTGGGACGCAACCCCAGCGATCCGCCGGATGTGCAGGAAGGGTTCTTCAGCCTGGGCATGGATTCCTTGATGGCCGTGGATCTGGTGGCGATGTTGCGCCGCGATCTGGGGATCACACTGGCCCCCACCCTAGCGTTTGAATACGCCAATATTGAGGCGTTGGCAGCTTATCTGGGGGACCATGGACCTGTACCCGAAAGGGGCAAGCCGGAGCATGATGATATCAAGCTGATCCTGGAGGTCGGCCAGATGTCTGAGGATGAGCTGCAGGAGAGTCTGTTGCAGGAGCTGGATCAGCTGGAGGCATCCCTGAACCAGTTCTAGCCCGTAGGGGGTGATGCAGGCGCAGACCTTCTCAATGAGGAGTGGTGTGTGATGATCCAGGAGCAAAACCCGCAACGATCCACCCAGGAACGCTTGGTGCTGGCACTCAAGCAGGCCAATGCCCGGCTGGAGGAACTGGGACGAGAAAAGACAGAACCCCTGGCCCTTGTGGGCATGGGATGTCGCTTTCCTGGAGGGGTGGACAGTCCTGAGTCCTTCTGGCAGTTTCTCCTGCGGTCGGAGGATATCCGCCAGGAGGTGCCTGCCGATCGCTGGGATGTGGACCGCTACTACGATCCTGATCCTGAAACGGCCCATAAGATCTATGTCCGCCAGGGCTACTTTCTGGACCAGCCTGTGGATCACTTTGATCCGGCCTTCTTTGCCATCGCCGGAGCGGAGGCCCACAAGATGGATCCCAGCCAGCGATTGATGCTGGAAGTGGTCTGGGAGGCCCTGGAGCACAGCGGCATTGCTCCCGAAAGCTTACGCAACAGTGCCACTGGGGTGTTTATTGGCCAGTGCTTCAACGACTACCAGCTACTCAACTGCCTCAGCCAACCCGATTATCTACTGGATTTTTACCAGGCCACAGGATCCGGGATGTCGTTTACCGCAGGTCGGATCGCCTACACGTTGGGGTTACAGGGTCCCACCCTCACGCTGGATACCGTGTGTTCCTCTTCCTTGGTGGCCCTGCATCTGGCGGCACAGAGTTTGCGATCCCGCGAAACTAACCTGGCCCTGGTGGGAGGGGTCAACCTGATGCTGCATCCCTCCGTGACCCACCTCTACTGTCGGGGCAAGGCTCTCTCTCCCCAGGGACGCTGTGCCTCTTTTGATGCGGCAGCGGATGGCTTTGCTCGCGGGGAAGGCTGTGGGGTGGTGGTGCTGAAGCGGCTCACTGATGCGATCAACGACCGGGATCGGATCTGGGCACTGCTGCGAGGATCGGCGGTGAATCACGATGGCCCCAGCAGTGGCTTTACGGTGCCCAATGTTCAGGCCCAGCAACAGGTTTTGCAACAGGCTCTCAAAAATGCCCGCCTGGAACCCAGCCAGATCAGCTATCTGGAGTGTCATGCCACCGGCACACCGCTGGGAGATCCGCTGGAATTGTCAGCCCTAGCCAGGGTTTACGGTCAGGATCGCCCAGCCACCCAGCCGTTGATCCTGGGATCAGTCAAAACCAACATCGGGCATCTGGAGGCGGCGGCAGGCATCGCCAGTGTGATCAAAACCGCCCTCTGTCTGCACCATCACCAGATTCCGGCCAATCTTCACTTTCACACCCCCAATCCCCGCCTGGACTGGGACACCCTACCCCTACAGATCCCGACCCAGACCCAGTCCTGGTTACAAACGGATCAGCCTCGGCGAGCCGGGGTAAGCTCATTTGGCATGAGTGGCACCAATGCCCATGTGATTCTGGAGGAGGCTCCCCAGATCCAACTGCAGCAGGAAGAGGGAAAGGGGCAAACCCACGAGATCCTCACCCTTTCGGCCAAAAATGCACCGGCCCTCACCGCCCTGGTCAGACGCTATCGGGATCATCTGCAAACCCAACCTTCTCCTGCTCTGGCTGATGTTTGTTTCACCGCCAACACAGGGCGCAGTCATTTGGCCCATCGTTTAGCAGTTGTGGCCCACAGCATTCCCGATCTGGTGCAGCAACTGGATCAGGTCCTGGCAGGCAATCCCACCACCCGAGTGCCCAGGGGACAGGTCAATCCCAGAGGGCCTCAGATTGCCATGGTGTTTCCAGGGGCCGGATCTCCATGCCTGGGACTCGGACAGCTCTATCAGACACAGCCCACCTTCCGCCAAGCCTGGGATCGGTGTGCCCGGATCCTGCAGATCGATCTGGATCCTGAGACGGCCTTCACCCCACCGGCTCACTTTGCACTGGAGTATAGCCTGGCCCAGATGTGGATCTCCTGGGGAATCCGGCCTCATGCGGTGGCGGGGGAGGGAGTGGGAAATTATGTGGCGGCCTGTATTGCCGGGGTCTTCAGTCTGGAGGAAGGATTGCGGCTGATCTCCTCCCATTCTGACAGGGGCAAATCCGCGGTTCCCCAGATCCCTTGCCTCTCCGCTGTCACAGGTCAGGATATCAGTGCAGAGATCACAACACCTGAGTATTGGGATCAGTCACCCCCCCCGCCTGCCCATTGGGAAACCCTCAGGGATCAGGGATATGAGATCCTGCTTGCCTGTGGTCCCAACGTTGGGGATCTGGAGACAGGCTTGCCCGTACCCGGATCAGGGGAAAATGGCTGGCATTCGGTGCTCCTAAGTCTGGCCCAGATCTATGTGCGTGGGGTGCAGATCGATTGGTCAGCGTTCGCTAAAGATCTGCCTCAACGGCAGAAAGTGACCTTACCCACCTACCCCTTTCAACGGCAACGCTACTGGATCAATCCTCCCCTACCGGCTTCAGTGCGGCCAGAACCCCAACCTCAACCGCGTCATCCTTCGCTCACTGATCTGCTGTATCAACTGGCATGGCAACCTCAATCAGGCCCATCAGCCTCCCTACAACAACCTGGGCACTGGCTGCTCCTGGCAGATCAGCGCGGCATCGCTGCAGCCCTGGCGCAACAGCTCCAGGCTCAGGGGCACACCTGCAAAATCATCCCCCTGGCTTCACTGGCGGCCAGGAATGGATCCAGTACAGGGTGGATCGTCAATCAAGATGGATTGCAAACGCAGATCGAGGCCTTTTTTCAAGCGATCTCCGGTTCTACATCTCAGATCGGGGTAGTGCATCTCTGGGGTTTGGAGACTCCCACGAATGAGCAACTGCAAAAGCATCCTCAAGTTTTGTTCTCAAGCCTCAAGCTGGCCACCCAAAGTCTGCTACTGCTGGTGCAAACCCTGATCCAGGCCTCCGTACCTGCCCCCACCAAACTATGGCTGGTGACTCAACAGGCTCAGGCAGTGGATGGTCAGGATCTGAATCTGACCCAATCCCCCCTGATCGGTCTGGGTCGGACGATTGCCCAGGAACACCCTGAACTCTGGGGGGGAATGATCGATCTGGAGGTGGCGGATCCCGATCCCGTCCAGCATCTCTACCAAGACCTGCTCTCGCTAGAGGAAGAGGCTCAACTGGCTTATCGTCAGGGTCAACGCTATGTAGCACGGCTGATCAGGACAAATCCACCGGAATTCACCTCAACTTCGCTCTCGGCAACAGCCACCTACCTGATCACGGGTGGGCTGGGATCCCTGGGATTGCAGGTGGCCCAACACCTGGCGGATATGGGGGCTCGCTATTTGGTCTTACTGGGACGGCAGGGGATCACCCGAGAAGATCAGCGCCAGGTGATCTCTCAATTGCAAGCTGCAGGTGCGGTGGTAACGGTAATCAGGGCGGATGTCAGTGAATGGGCCGAGTTACATCAGGCCTTTGGGGAGATCCAGGCCTCCTTACCGCCCCTGCGTGGGATCCTGCATACGGCTGGAATTCTGGATGACGCCCTGCTCAATACCCAAACCTGGGCACAGTTTGCACGGGTGATGCAACCCAAGGTCCTGGGATCCTGGCATCTGCACCAGGTGAGTCAGTCTCTGGATCTGGATTTTTTCATCTGCTTCTCTTCCAGCGCCTCGTTGCTGGGAAGTGCAGGGCAGGGGAATTATGCTGCCGCCAATGCCTTTATGGATGCCCTCTGTCAGTGGCGTTGTTACCAGGGCTTACCAGGATTGAGTTTGAACTGGGGTCCCTGGGCAGAAACAGGAATGACGGCCCAACTCTCCTCCGGTTTGCGCTCGCGGTTATCCCGTTTGGGGATCCAGCCCATTGCACCTGGGGAGGGGCTACAGATCCTGCAACAACACCTGGGATCCCAGGGACAGGTGGGGGTGATCCGGTTTGATTGGGAGGGATTAAGTCCGCGATTGAGTTCTGGAGATCGGGCCTTCCTGGCGGCGGTCTTGCCTGTGGAATCTTCCGAGATCATTGCACAGATAACACCCGCATCTCCAGGGCAGCAGAGTGTAACAATTCAATCCCAAGAACATTTACAAGCCCTGCTTCAGGATCAGGTCACCCGGCTGTTGGGTTTGCAGTTCACAGAAACACTGGATCCGCAGACAGATTTCTTTGCCCTGGGGATGGACTCCCTCATGGCCCTGGATCTGCGCAATCTGTTGCACAAGCAACTGGGGGTGGATTTACCCATCTCAACCTTGATGGCCGGAGTGAATATCGACACACTGGTGCAGGAGATTCAACAGCGCTGGCAGGCAGGGGAGCAGTCCCATGGGGTGGGATCTCTGCAGGTGCAGCCAGGGGGATCAGAAGCTGAGGACGCCAACCGTCTAGCCCTTTCCTTGAATCAGGCGTCCCTCTGGTTTGTCTGGAATCTTTCCCCTGATAGTGACGCCTACAACATCTCCTTCGCGGGACGATTACTGAATGCAGCCAATCTGCAGGCATGGCAGGGGGCCTTTCAGCAGCTGATCTCGCGGCATGCCCTGCTGCGCAGCTGTTTTCCCAGTCATGAGGGGCAACCCTATCTCCAGATCCAGGAGGCTTCAGTTCTAGATTTTCAGATCATTGACGCCCGTCCCTGGAGTGAAGAGGATCTCAACCGCGAGGTGAACAGGACCGAGAGACAGCCTTTTCATCTGGCCCAGGGTCCCGTTATGCGGGTGCGCTGTTTCCAGAGGCAGGGGGATGAGATCCTGCTGCTGGTGTGTATGCACCACATCGTCTGTGATGGCTGGTCCCTCAAGATCCTGCTGGAGGAACTGCCCATCCTCTACCACCTGCAACAGACCCAGCAAACGATCACCCTGGCCCCCCCCCGCCACAGCTATGCCGATTACATCCGCTGGCAACAGGAGCTCCTCACCAGTGCCCAGGGAGAAGCCCTCTGGCAGTATTGGCAACAGAAATTAGCAGGGGAGTTACCGGTTCTGCAACTGCCCTTTGATCATCCCCGGCCTCCGGTGCTGACCTATCGCGGGGATTCCTGCTCATTTCAACTCACGCCCGCACTCACGCAACAGCTTAAGGATCTGGCCCGTCAGGAAAAAGTTTCCCTGCACACGCTTCTGCTCTCGATCTATTTAATCTTCTTGCACCGCTACACTCAGCAGTCGGATGTAATCGTGGGATCCCCAACTCTAGGACGCCGGGGTTCCGAGTTTCAGACCATTGTGGGCCACTTTGTGAATATGGTGCCGATCCGCAGTCTGATCTCAGAGCCGATTAGTTTTCTGGACTTTTTGCAGCAGACCCGGCAAACGGTTCTGGAATCGCTGGATCACCAGGATTTCCCCCTGGCGGTGCTCGTGGAGCGGCTGCAACCGCAACGGGATGCCAGTTATTCCCCCATTTTTCAGACCAGCTTTGAGCTCGAGCAGTTTGAACGCAGCCCTGAAGCTGATCCCACCCCTGTGGAATGGGGAGGGCTACGTCTGATCCCGCAACCGCTACGCCTGTTCGAGGGGCAATTTGATCTGGATCTGGAAATGCTGGACAGCGACTCAGGTCTGCTGGGAATTTTCAAATACAACACAGATCTGTTTAACCGCACGACGATTGAGCGGATGCAGCTTCATTTTCAGACCCTGCTGCAGGGCATCCTCAGCCATCCCCAGAGCCGGATCCAGACCCTTCCCCTGTTGACCAAAGCAGAGCAGGCCCAACTGCAGCAATGGCAGGCCACAGGGCAGGTTTTTCCTCAGGATCTATGTATTCATCAGCTTTTTGAAGCGCAGGTGCAACGCACCCCCGAGGCGATCGCACTGGTGGCTGGGCAGGAGGCTCTCAGTTACCGCGAGCTGGATCGGCGGGCCAATCAACTGGCCCACTATCTTCAAACACTGGGGATCGGACCCGAGATCCGCGTCGGTCTGGGTGTAGAGCGTGGCCTGGAGATGGTGATCGGGATTCTGGGGATCCTCAAAGCTGGAGGTGCTTATGTGCCCATGGATCCGAGTTATCCGCCGGAGCGGTTACAGTTCATGCTTCAGGATGCGGAGGCATCTGTGCTCCTGACTCAAGCATCTCTGCTCCCGCTCCTCAAAATTCCGTCCTCCTGCCGCGTGATCTGCCTGGATCGGGATGCCGCTCTCCTGCACTCCCTGCCCACCGATCCCTGTCCGGTTCAACTCAGCCCCCATCATCTGGCCTATATCATCTACACCTCCGGCTCCACAGGCCAACCCAAAGGGGTGATGATCCCCCATGCCAACCTGGTGAATGCCTACTTTGCCTGGGACGAGATCTACCACCTCAGCAGCCAGATCCACAGTCATCTGCAGATGGCCAGCTTTGCCTTTGATGTGTTTACCGGCGATTGGGTACGGGCGCTCTGTTCCGGTGGCAAGTTAGTGATCTGTCCCCGCGAGTATCTGCTGGACCCTCACCATCTCTACACCCTGATGCGGCGTGAGCAGGTGGACTGTGCCGAGTTTGTTCCTGCTGTGGTCCGCGCATTGATGGATTACCTGCAGGACACTGGGCAGGATCTGCGGCAGATGCAAGTCCTGATCGTGGGGTCAGATAGCTGGACATTGGCAGAAATGGATCGGTTACGGCCTTTCTGTTCCCCGCAAACCCGAATCGTGAGTTCTTATGGCGTCACTGAGGCCACGATTGACAGCAGCTACTTTGAAACCACCGATCTGCTCCTCTCCCGCCCGCAACCGGTTCCGATTGGGCGTCCGTTTGCCAACACTCAACTCTGGATTCTGGATCCGGCCCTGAACCCTGTTCCCATCGGCGTGGTGGGCGAGCTGTATATTGCGGGGGCTGGGGTGGCCAGAGGCTACTGGAATCGCCCCGATCTCACCCGGGCCAGGTTTGTCACGATCGCGCTGCATGATGGGGAACCCGTGCGCTGTTACCAAACTGGAGATCTGGCTCGTTACCTATCTGATGGCACGATTGAACTGATCGGTCGAGTGGATCACCAGGTCAAGATCCGCGGTTACCGCGTTGAATTGGGAGATATTGAATCGGTTCTGAACCAGCAGGATCAGGTGCAACAGGCCGTGGTCGTGGCCGAGGAAACCGTTGCGGGCAATAAACGTTTGCTGGCATATGTTCAGGGTCAGGAGCTGGATCCCACTGCTCTGAAAACCTATCTCAAACAGCAGCTGCCGGACTACATGGTGCCCGCGATCATTATCCCCCTGGCGGCTTTTCCCCTGACTCCGAATGGCAAAGTGGATCGCAAAGCCCTGCCCACGCCGGAACCGGATCTCCCCTCCCAGGCTGCCCCCCCTCGCACAGAACTGGAACAAACCCTGGTCACCCTCTGGCAACAGATCCTGGGTCGGGAAGCGATCGGGATTAACGAGAATTTCTTTGCCCTGGGGGGAGACTCCATTCTGAGCATCCAGGTGATCGCTCGAGCCCGCCAGCGGGGCATTCAGCTCAGCCCCAGGCAGCTATTTCAGTACCAGACCATTGCCGAATTAGCCGCAACCTTGGAGCATCAACCCCGATCCCCAATATCCGCCCAGCAGGATCGAGTCATAGGGGCGGTGCCGTTGACCCCCATCCAACGCTGGTTTCTGGATCAGGACTGGCCCAACCCCCATCACTTTAATCAGGCGGTTCTGCTCCAGGTGCCCCCCGATCTGCAGGTGGAAGCCTTGCTGTCCAGTTTGAATCGGGTGATCGAGCATCACGATGCCCTGCGCCTCCAGTTCGTAGATCAACTAGAGGGATGGCAGCAATTTCACACCCAGGAGTCGGTGACGGCGGATCTGAAGTTGATGGATTTGCAGGATCTGACCCCCGCAGAACAGAGCAGCACACTTGCAACCCTGGCGGCCCAACACCAGACCCATATGCATCTCAGCACAGGACCGCTTCTACAGGCAGTGCTTTTCCAGCTGGGATCGGATCAACCCGACCGCTTGCTACTGATCCTGCATCATCTGGTGGTGGATGCTGTTTCCTGGCGGATTCTGCTCACCGATCTCTTTGATTGCTACCAGCAAGTAAGTCAGGGTCAGGATCCCAAACTTCCCCCCAAAACCACCGCGTTTCAAGACTGGGCCTTACGGTTGCAGTCCTACAGTCACACTGAGGAGTTACAGGATCAACGCCACTACTGGCTGAAACTTCCCTGGTCGCAGGTGCAATCGCTTCCGCTGGATCACAAGGAGGAAACACCGTCTCTCTCTCAGGCCACCTATGCCGACGCCGCCACGATCTCCGTCAGTCTGAACCCCACCGCCACTCAACAGCTGCTACAGATCGTTCCCAGAAGATACAACACCCAGATCAACGATGCTCTTTTAACGGCCTTGGCCCTGGTGATCGGGACATGGAGTGGCCATACCCCGGTGCTGGTGGAGCTGGAGGGACACGGACGCGAGGATCTATTTTCCGAGGTGGATCTGTCGCGAACGGTGGGCTGGTTGACCAGTTTGTATCCGGTGCTCTTGCCACTTCCTGATCACCCTTCCATCGGGGCGGTCCTCCCCGCAGTTAAAGACTATCTCCGCCGGATCCCGCAGGCAGGAATTGGGTTTGGGCTGCTGCGACATCTCGCTGAAAACACAGAGATCCGATCCTTACCCACCCCCCAAATTGGATTTAACTATCTGGGACAACTGGATCAAGGACTGGATTTCACCCATGCGTGGTCCTGGGCTTCAGAATCCTGCGGGGCCGTCAACAGTCCCACGGGCACCCTTCCCTACCTGCTGGAGATCAATGCCCAGGTGATCGGGGGATGTTTACAGGTGGATTGGACCTACAGCCGCCGTCATCATCAGGCCGAGACGGTTTCCAGGCTGGCCCAGCAGTATCTGCAGACGCTACAGGAGATCATCGATCACTGTCAGGCCTCAGGGATCCGTGGCTTTACCCCCTCTGACTTTCCGCTGGTGCAGCTCACCCAGGCCGAACTGGATCAGCTGGTTCAATCCCTGGATCCTCAACAAACGATTGCCTCGATCTATCCTCTCACGCCCATGCAGCAGGGGATGCTCTTCCACAGCCGCTTTGCTCCTGCCGAAGGCTTTTATGTGGAACAACTGCAACTCACCCTGCAGGGATCGGTGGATTGGGATGCTTTTCAAGAGGCCTGGCAGCAGCTCACCCACCATCATGCCGTTCTGCGCACCTGCTTTGTCGAGACCCAGGATCAGCTGGTTCAGGTGGTGCTTGATCAGGTGGAGATCCCCTGGACAATGCTGGATTGGCGACATCTTGCGGCAGAGGCTCAGCAGACCCAGCTCCAGGCCTGGTTACACCAGGATCGGCAACAGGGTTTTGTGGAGCGGCAGGCCCCTCTTGCTCGTTGCTGCCGGATGCACCTGGAACAGGATCGCTATCACTTTGTCTGGACTTATCACCATGCCCTTCTGGATGGCTGGAGCATGCCTCTGCTGCTGCGGGATCTTTTAGCCTGCTATGGCACCTCCTCTCAACCTCAGATCAATCCCGTTCACCCACGAGGATCCTTTGAGAACTACATCGTCTGGCTCCAGCAGCAGGACCAGGCCGAGGCAAAAGTGTACTGGCAGAAACGGCTGGCAGGGTTTACAGCACCCATCCAGTTACCTGTGCAGAACCGTTTATCCGATCCCCTGAGGGCGGCAGAAGCAACCTATCATCAACACATTCTTGAATTTCCCCAGGAGTTAAAACAGTCTCTGCAGGCGTGGTTACAGGATCAACACCTGACACTGGCCCCCCTGATCTATGGCACCTGGGGACTGCTTCTCAGTCGCTATTGCCGGGAATCGGATGTGGTGTTTGGGGTTACCATCTCAGGCCGAGCGGTTCCGCTGTCAGGGATCGAGGAGGTGGTGGGCCTCTGCATTAACACGCTGCCCCTCCGGATCAACCTGGCGGATCAGCTTGCCACAACCCAGCTACTCCAAACAATCCAACAGGATCTGCAGGACTTACAACAGCAGGGTTTTCTGTCATTGGCAGAGATTCAACACCTGAGTCTAATCCCTGGTGGACAGAGTTTATTTGAAACCCTCGTGGTGATTGAAAATTATCCTCTGGATCAGGCACTTCAGCAGCAGTCGCTTCTGCCGATTGAACGGATCACGGTCAGGGAGCACACCCACTATCCTCTGACCCTGGTGGCCCTTCCTGGGGAATCCTTATCCTTCTGTTTTTCCTACAACAGTCAGTTGTTTATGGAAGCAGACATCACGCGCATGGCCGCTCATTTTCAGAATCTGCTGCAGGCCATGATCAGCTCTCCCCACCAGCCTCTGATCACCCTTCCCCTATTGAGTTCAACAGAACAACACCAACTCCTGTGGGCTTGGAATGACACGGCTGCGACCTACCCCACCGATCTGTGTATCCACCAATGGGTTGAGATCCAGGCCCAGAAAACTCCCGATGCTGTGGCGGTTGTCTACGAACAGATCCAGCTCAGTTATGGAGAACTTAATGCTCAAGCCAATCGGTTAGCTCACCATCTGCAAACCCTGGGCGTCGGACCCGAGGTACTGGTGGGTCTCTGTGTGGAGCGCTCGATCGAGATGATCATCGCTCTCCTAGCCATTCTGAAAGCGGGTGGAGCTTACGTGCCCCTGGATCCCACCTATCCACTGGAGCGACTGCGGTTGATCCTGCAGGACACTCAGCTCTCAATTCTGATCAGCCAGCACCCTCTTCAGGACAGGATCCCACCCACAGCCAAGCAACAGATCTGCTGGATCGATGATGCTCAGATCTGGGCCAACGCATCGCCGGAGAATCTTATCCCTTCCCCCTGCCCAGAAAATGTAGCCTATGTGATCTACACCTCTGGATCCACAGGTCAGCCGAAAGGGGTGCTGGTGCAGCATCGCGGACTGGTCAATCTGGTCCAAGCTCAGATCGAAACCTTTGGGGTGAGTCCAGAGAGTCGGGTTCTCCAGTTTGCCTCGTTAAATTTTGACGCCTCGATCTCTGAGATCGGGATGGCCTTGTGTTCGGGAGCAAGGTTGTGTCTGGCCTCCCCAGAGGCGCTCCTGCCTGGTAACCCTCTGCTCCAGACGCTGGAAACGCAGGCGATCACCCATGTAACCTTGCCTCCTTCAGTGCTGGCGGTCTTGCCTGTGCAGGATCTCCCGGACCTCTGCACCCTGATCGTGGCTGGAGAAGCCTGTTCCGCCGATCTGGTAGCGAAATGGGGGAAGAGACGTCGCTTTTTCAATGCCTATGGTCCAACCGAGGCTACAGTCTGCACCACCATCGCCGTTGATCCGCAGGGACCACCTCCCATTGGCCGACCGATTGCCAATACCCAGGTGTATATTCTCGATCCCCATCTCAATCCTGTTCCTGTGGGAGTGCCGGGCGAGTTGCACATCGGGGGGATCGGGTTGGCCAGAGGATATCTCAATCGTCCAGAGTTGACCCAGCAGAAATTTATTCCCAATCCTTTCAGTGAATTCCCAGAATCCCGTCTCTACAAAACCGGAGATCTGGCTCGTTATTGCAGGGATGGCACCATTGAGTTTCTCGGACGCATAGATGATCAGGTCAAAATCCGGGGATACCGGATCGAACCTGGTGAAATTGCCAATCTCCTGGCTCAACATCCTGATGTGCGGGAGGCTGTGGTTCTAGCCCGTGAAGATCATCCTGGGCAAAAACGATTGGTGGCCTATATTGTGCCGGAGTTGGAGAGTTCTTCTGGAGGATCAGAACAGGATCCTCTGACTGAGCTATGGCCATCGGTGGCAGAATACTATGTCTACGATGAAATGTTGTATTTTGCCATGACCCATGATCAGCGAAGGAATCACAGCTATCGGATTGCCATTGATCAGCAGGTCAAAGACAAAGTTGTTGTGGATATTGGTACAGGTAAAGATGCCATCCTGGCGAGATTTTGCGCAGAAGCGGGGGCCAGAAAGGTATATGCCATTGAACGGGATCTGGAAACTAGTCATCTCGCCGCTGCCTGTGTTCATGAGTATGGGTTCTCCGACCAGATCACGGTGATTCATGGGGATGCCAGAGTGGTGGATCTACCCGAGCCTGTGGATGTTTGTGTTTCTGAAATTGTGGGGCCGATCGGGGGCTGTGAAGGAGCTGCGGTGATCTTGAACCAGGCCCGACGTTTTCTTACCCCTGAGGGATTGATGATCCCGGAACGGAGCACCACCAAGATCGCAGCTGTGAGCTTACCTGAGGAACTCCTGCTCAATCCTCACTTCACCCCCACCTCCCGCTATTACACTGACAAGATCTTTGCACAGATTGGATATGCTTTTGATCTACGGCTGTGCATTAAGAGATTTCCCCATTCACATATTCTCTCAACGGCAGGTGTTTTTGAAGATCTTGATTTCAGGCAACAGGTGGAGAGTGAAGCCATTCATGAAAGCATTCTCACGATTGAGAAGACTGGCAACATCAATGGTTTCTTGATCTGGCTCAACCTGCAGACCATTGCCGGAGAAGTGATCAATATTCTGGAGCAGGAGTATTGCTGGTTACCTGTCTATTTCCCGGTCTTTGATCAGGGTGTCGAGGTCACGCCTGGAGACAGAATTCAGATTCGATGTGAGCGAAGACTCTCAGATAACCAGCTCAATCCAGATTACTTTATCCAGGGCGAGATCATTCGAAACAATGAGGACGTCATCTCTTTTGATTACAGCTCTTATCATCACCAGCCAGGATTCAAGCAGACATCCTTTTATCAGAAACTCTTCAGGAATGAGGAGATCCAGAACCCATCTTACCTGCATCTCTCAACCCAATCGCTGAAGGATTACCTCCGCCGCCATCTGCCTGAATATATGGTGCCAGGAGTGATCATCTCATTAGAGCAGATGCCGTTGACCCCCAGCGGCAAGGTGGATCGTCACGCCCTACCTGCACCCGAAGAGGTTCTGGATCAGACCCCCACCCTTCATGCCCCTCAGACACAAACTCAGCGACAGATTGCCGAACTCTTCGCCGAAGTGCTGGCTTTACCTGCTGACCGGATCAGTCTGAGGGATAGTTTTTTTGAGCTGGGCGGACATTCCCTCTTGGCAACGCAACTGGTTTCTCGATTCCGTCAGACGTTTGGGGTAGACATTCCCCTGCAGATGCTCTTTGCTGCTCCCACCGTGGTCGCACTGGAGGCGAAATTACTGGAGATCTCACCCAGAGATCAGGTCACCATTGGATCAACACCTCGGGACGGATCTCCTCTGCCTCTCTCCTATGCCCAGGAGCGTCTCTGGGTTCTTTCTCAGCTGGAGCAGGGTTCTTCAGCCACTTACAACATCTTCGGGGCCATGCAGATCGAGGGAGATCTGAAGATTCCGGTTCTGCAGGCCGCCCTGGATGAGGTGATCCGTCGCCATGAAATGTTACGCACCAGCTTCCCTCAAGTTAACGGACTGGCCGGGCAACAGATCCATGCCCCCACAAATCTGCCCATAACCATCCTGGATGAACAAGATCTCCCTATTTCTCTACAGGACTGGTTAGTCGCAGAAGCTCAACAGCCCTTTGATCTGGAGCAGTGGCCCCTGATGCGTGTCACCCTGATCCAGCAACAAGCCCAGCCCGCAACAATCCTGGTCGTGACTCTACACCACATGATCAGTGACGGGTGGTCGATGGGCGTCTTGATCCGTGAGGTGGCCACCCTCTATCGTGCTTATCGTCAGGATCAGCCTTCACCTCTGGCACCGCTACCCATTCAGTACGGCGATTTCACCCTCTGGCAGCGTCAATGGCTCCAGGGAGCCGTGCTTGATCAACAGCGCGATTACTGGCTCCAGCAACTGGCGGATGCGCCCCCACACCTGCACCTGCCCACCGATCATCCCCGCCCCGCCGTACAAACCTTCAGGGGACGCACCCAAACCTTCACCCTCAATTCAGATCTAAGGGATGCCCTGCAGCACCTGTGTCAAACAGCTGGGGTAACCCCCTTCATGGCCCTGTTGAGCGTGTATGCCCTCTTGCTCTCCACCTACTGCCGTCAGCATGATCTGTTGATCGGATCCCCGATTGCCAACCGAACCCGAGTGGAACTGGAACCCTTGATCGGCTTTTTCGTGAATACCCTGGTGCTGCGGATCCAGTTACAGGATGGGCTCACGTTCCGACAGTTACTCAATCAAGTCCGTGAGGTTTGCCTGCAGGCCTTCCAACACCAGGATCTCCCCTTCGAACAATTGGTGCGGCATCTCAATCTGGAACGGGATCTGAGCTTACCCCCTCTGGTCCAGGCAGCCTTTGCCCTGGAAAACGATCCCCTGCCCCTGCTGGAGCTGCCCGACCTCACCATGACCCCGTTAGAGGTGGATCCCCAGATAGCGAAAACGGATCTAACCCTCTACATTCATCCAGGCTCAGATGGCTACGTCGGGGCGATAGAGTACAACACCGATCTATTTGCCGACACCACCATTACTCGTCTGATTGCTCACTTTCAACAGCTCCTGAAAACCGCCGTGTCCAAACCGGATCAGGCAATCACCAGCCTGTATCAAGGGATCCGACCTCCGCTTTCTCGACACACACCTTTTGGAGCCACCCAACTGGCTTTAAACCACACGCTTCACCAGACCAATTTGAGCGCAAATCAACTGCTGATCTGGCTGGGACAACAGCTGGATTTACAGTCTCCGGTCTATAACAACGCTGCCTGCAGTCTGATTTCAGGTACTGTGGATCCGGATCTTTTCCGAGAAGCCTTCCAGGATCTGATTGTGACTGCAGATGCCCTGCGCACTGTAATTGAAGTCAACGATGGAATTCCCCAGCAAAGGGTGCTGCCCAAACTGAAGGCTGAACTGGAGTATTGGGATGCCTCTACTTTCCTGGAGGACGTTGATTTAGAGGCTTATCTGGAACAATCTGCGCGTCAGCCCTTTGATCTGAGTCAACCTCTGTGGAAGTCCACTCTGATCCAACTCGCACCGGATCAGTTTCTCTGGTTCACAAGAACCCATCAGATCATTGCTGACGGAATTTCTGTGCAACTGATCCTTGAGACGGTGGATCAACTCTACAGCCAGCGATTACGACGGGAAACTCATGCAGCGATCCATCTGGAACCTCTACAATCTTTTCTCCAGGATGAGCAGACTTACCGACACTCCTCCCGACACGAGAAGGATCAAGCCTTTTGGGATAGAGAATTTTCTTTCCCAGTACAGCCCCTATCCTTTTATGGAAGATCCTCCCGGAAACAGACACAAACAGTCAATCGGATCAGTTACACTCTTGCACCCCAAATCTGTCTTCGATTGCATGAGATAGTGACTAAAGAAGGGGAGGAGGTTGATTTTAGCATTTCTCTACCCCATTTTCTGCTGACAGTGTTTCTGATCTATCTCCATAAGATTTCCGGTTCAGAAGAGATGTGTATTGGTATCCCCTTCCACAACCGTCTCACAGAGAAACATCAACGCACAGTTGGGGCATTAATGCAGGTGGTTCCTCTACGGATCTCAGTGTTACCCAGGGATAATATTGCCAGTTTATTTGAACGTATCAAGCGAAAGTCGTTACAGATCCTCTACCACGGCCAATACACGATCCGTAATTCACAACCATCGCCAACCTATGACATTCTCTTCAATTATCATGTCTCGCAAAGTCAGTCCTTCCAGAACTGGAAAGTCGAGTCAAAGTGGATCCATTCCGGTTGTGGATATGAAAGTCTGGCCCTGCAAATTCATGACTTTGCTGATTCTGGCCAGATCACCCTGGACTTCGACTTCCATTGTGATGTGTTCCCTGAGTCGCTTCGTCCTGTAGCCTTGGATCACTTCTTAAAGGTGCTGGATCTTTGCCTGAATGATCTTGAACAATCTATTACTCAGATTACTTTACTGACAGAGACTGAGCGGGATCAGATACTCTTGAAGTGGCAAGGGAGCCAGCAACAGTCGTCCCCCCAGTGTATTCACAAGCTTTTTGAAGTCCAGGTCCAGCAAACTCCCGATGCGATTGCGGTGATCAGGGATCAGGAGTCATTGAACTACCGGGATCTGAATGCCAGAGCCAATCAACTGGCCCATCATTTGCAATCTCTGGGAGTCGGTCCTGAGATTCTGGTGGGGCTGTGTGTGGAGCGTTCTCTGGAGATGATCGTGGGGCTGCTGGGGATCCTGAAAGCTGGCGGCGCTTATGTCCCCCTGGATCCGACCTATCCCCCCGAACGGCTGCAGTTCATGATTGAGGATGCCCAGATGACCATCCTGCTGACCCAAAGCAGCGTCAGAGAGAGGATCCAATGGGAAAATCTGCCGCAACTGCATGTGGTTGATCTGGATCAGGATTGGTCAAGCATCAGCATTCACCCGCCAACCAACCCCGAGAAACCGATCCACCCCAATCATCTGGCCTACGTCATCTACACCTCAGGATCCACGGGCAAGCCCAAAGGGGTGATGGTTGAGCACCAGGCCCTGACCACCTTTACCCAGTCGGCGATTGCTGAGTATCAGATCACAGCTTCCGATCGAGTGTTGCAGTTTGCTTCCCTCAGTTTTGATGCGGCTGTTGAAGAAATTTTTATCTGCCTCAGCACCGGGGCCACTCTGATCCTGCGAACAGAGGAGATGCTACAGCCTGCGATCTTGATGCAGCAGTGTCTGGAATGGCAAATCACCGTTCTGGATCTGCCCACCGCCTTCTGGACCCAGTTCTCTGCCTGGCTGGTTAACCACCGGATCCCCCCTCAACACCTGCGCCTGGTGATCATTGGGGGAGAAAAAGTTCCCTGGGATGCGGTTCAGCTCTGGTTGAAGCATTTTGGGGCATCCCCGCGCCTGATCAATAGCTATGGACCAACTGAAACCACGATTGTGGCCACCACCTGCTTACTCACTCCCCAGTCCTGCCTGGAAGCGGAAGGACGAGAGATCCCGATCGGACGTCCCCTACCCCATGTTCAGGTGTATATTCTGGACCCCGATCTGCAGCCCGTTCCGATTGGCATGCCAGGTGAACTGTACATTGGTGGGACTGGACTGGCGCGGGGATACTGGCAGCGTCCGGATCTGACCGCTCAAAGCTTCATTGCCAATCCCTACTCTCAGGGCAGACTCTACAAAACAGGAGATCTGGCTCGCTCCAGGGCTGATGGCATGATTGAGTATCTGGGGCGCTCAGATCAGCAGGTGAAGATCCGCGGCTTCCGCGTTGAATTGGGTGAAATTGAGGCGGTGCTCCATCGCCATGAACAGGTGCAGCAAGCAGCGGTGATCCTGCACGGTGAACACACTGAAAACCCCCAACTCGTGGCCTACGTGGTGGTGCATCCCCACTCCGATCCAGATCTGCACACCCTGAATCTTGCTCTCCAGCAACAGCTCCCTGGTTATATGATCCCGCACCTGCTGCACCTGGATGCGTTACCTCTCACCACCAATGGCAAGATCAATCGTGAGGCTTTACCTCTCCCCTCCCCAGGGATCCTCACCTCTCAACCCCACATCCCACCGCGCAACAGCCTGGAACTGCAGCTACTTCAGATCTGGTCAGAGTTATTTCCACAAGCTCGGATCAGTGTTCTGGATCAGTTCTTTGAGCTGGGGGGACATTCTTTGCTGGCGATCCGGTTGACAAGCAGGATTGCAGAAACTTTTGGCAGGCCCCTCCCCCTTTCCACACTTTTTCAGAACTCCACGATTGAAAAACTTGCGATCTGGTTAAATCAGGAAAAACAACCGCTCCCAGAGTCAGTCCTGGTTCCCCTCCAGCCTCAAGGCCACCGTGTTCCGCTTTTCTGTATCCATCCAGCGGGTGGTAATGCGCTCTGCTACACGGCTCTCCTTCCCCATTTGAACGCAGATCAGCCCGTGTACGGCTTGCAATCTCAGGGGTTGCTAACGGGGCAGCAGCCTTTAGATCATCTTGCCGCGATGGCCAGAGATTATCGGGACGCCATCCGCACCATTCAACCTCAGGGACCCTACCAGATCCTCGGCTGGTCGATGGGAGGGGTGATCGCCTACGACATCGCTCAGCAACTGCAACAGCTTGGGGAATCCGTCAAAAACCTGATCCTGATTGACAGTTTCAATCCTGCCGGTTTGTCCTTTCCTGAGGAATTCAGTCTGAGTCAGGTGCTGGTGGAGATCGCCTCCCTGAGTGATCCGCCTCTGCCCGTTACTACTAGCGATCTGGCTCCACTCGATCCTGAGGAGCAAATGGGTTACGTCCTCCAACTGGCCAAAGATCACCATGCCCTTCCCGTCGATATGACTCTGCCCCAGTTTGCAGACCAGGTTGAGCAATTTCAATCGGATCACCGCGCCTTCGCACAGTACATCCCAACGCCATACACGGGTCCAGTCTTACTCTTGACCTCCACCGAATCCTTGAGTATCTCCCCCGATCCCACCCTTGGCTGGGGATCTTTAATAGCTAAACTGCAAACTCACACCATCAGCGGAACCCACCTGAGCCTGATGCGAGATCCCGCGCAGGTGTGTGAAGTTGCCCATGCGTTGCAACAGTTTCTCTCGCAACCTCATCCCTCAGCTGGATCGATCTCTCCCCTGCCCTTGTAAATAACCGATTCATGAGTATCATCTGGCTCCTGATCCAGGCCTCCTGGCCAAGTGTAACCCTCGCGATTCTGGCGGGTATCCTCAGTGGCACCCTGAGTGCCAGGTTAATTGCCCTGATCAATACCGCCATTGCTCAAAATGCACCCCAATCGTTGCTGACGCCCTTTACGGCTTTTGCCATTGTTGCCTTGATCGCGGGTAGCCTTTCTCAGTTTCTCTTGATTAACCTGGCCCAAAGTTCCATTTATCAGCTGCGGTTGCAACTTAGCCAGCGGATCCTCTCTGCCCCCTTGCGTCAACTGGAACAACTGGGCCCCAGCCAGCTGCTTGCGGTTCTCAGTAATGATATTCAGGTGATTTCAGATACGGTATTTATCATTCCGTTTTTGTGTATCGACATTGCCGTGATCGCAGGCTGCCTGATCTACCTGGGCTGGCTTTCCGGTTGGGTTTTTATTGCCGTCACCACCTTTTTAATCCTGGCGATCACGCTGGTCCAGATTCTGATGAATTATGCCTATCACTTTATGCGGTTATCCCGAAAAGAAGTGGATCACCTGCTGGGGCATTTTCGTAGCATTACCGATGGCGTTAAAGAACTCAAACTCCATGCAACTCGGCGGCATGTTTTTTTGGAGAGGGATCTTAAAGTTAGTGCTGCCGCCTCTCGCCATTACGAAACTATGGCTTTTGTCCTGGCAGCCCTAGCCTCGGGTGGGGGCAGATTATTGTTCTTTGTGCTCATCGGCCTTTTACTTTTTGGCATCCCGCAAATGATCCCGACGGCCCAATCGATTTTGCCTGCCTTCGTCCTCACCCTCACCTATTTGTTGGGTCCTTTAGAAAACTTGATTCGCCTGACCCCCACCTTAACCAGCGCCACAGTTTCGATCCAAAAGGTGCAGGAGATGGGACTAACCTTAGCAGCCAATGCCGAAGCCACTCCAACCCAATCTCACCCTGTCCAACAGCAATGGAATCGGCTGGAATTAAAGCAGGTGGTTCACACCTATCATGATGGGGAAAAGAATCACCGTTTCTCAGTCGGCCCCATTGATCTGACCCTTCGACAGGGGGAACTGATCTTTTTGGTGGGTGGCAATGGTAGTGGGAAGTCAACACTGGCCAAACTGATTACCGGACTCTATCTACCTGAAGCAGGCAAAATCCAGCTGGATGGCATCCCGATCACTGACACCAATCGTGAGTGGTACCGGCAACATTTTTCCGTGGTGTTCTCAGACTACTACCTGTTTGACAGGCTGATTCCTGCCGAGAAACTCCACAAGGATCATCAGGTTCAGGGCTACCTGGAAAAGTTAGAGCTTAGCCACAAAGTCAGCATTCAGGATGAACGGTTTTCCACCACCGCCCTCTCCCAGGGACAACGCAAACGACTGGCACTACTGGCGGCTTATCTGGAAGATCGCCCCATCTACCTCTTTGATGAATGGGCTGCTGATCAAGATCCCATCTTTCGGGAAGTCTTTTATACCCACCTACTGACCCAGCTCAAGGATCAGGGAAAGACAGTCCTGGTGATCAGCCATGACGACCATTATTTTCATGTCGCCGACCGGATTATCAAGCTAAATTACGGCCAGATTGAATCTGAACAAGCCTTTGCTTAAAAGCCAAGCTTTAAGCTTTGTAAATTCACGCCGAGCAATGTGTCGCCTCTTGAAAAGAAAGATAGCGTTATTTCACAAGCGTAAGTATCTTCTGAAAAGATCTGAGGGGTTATGGTAGCATTATTTTGCACTTCCCTACTGATGGGAGACGATCATGATCGAACGTCCCGCTAGTATCACCGTCATTGCCATCCTGCAAATCCTGGGTGCTGGCTTCACTGTACTTGTGGCTCTCCTGGGATTGTTATTTGGAGCCTCAGTGTCCGTAATTGGTTCATCTGGCGAAGCAACAGTTGCAGGCGGCTTCATTGCAGCAATCTCTCTCTTGACCCTACTGTTGGGAGTCCTTTCCCTGATCCTGGCCATTGGTCTTCTGCAGATGCGGGGATGGGCCTGGGTGGGAACGTTGATTGTTCAAGGCATCAGTATTTGTCTGGGGTTACTCAACCTCATGAGTGGAGAGGGCAAGACTGTGATCGGGATCCTCCTTTCTGGCCTGATCATCTCGGTGCTCTTGCAGCCCAATGTCAGACGGGCTTTCCGGATATGATTCTGTTCTAGATTGCCAAGCCGACATCTATGGTTGTAAACCCAGCTATCAATCATTGCCTGCAGGGGAGTTGAGTGCATAGTAGGGCACCCGCTCGTGTTGAAAGCAGTTCAGATGGCCAGCCCGCATCCATTTGACCAAGATCCGTTGGGCCCGCCGCTTGGAAATATTCACCAGCTGGCAGTACTGGGCCAGGGTAATGCGGGGGTGCTCTGCCAGATAGTTCAACAATGCTTCCTCCAGATGATCCTGGGGCTCAAGCCGTGGTTGGGTTGGACGCCTTTCAAGCAGTTTGATCATCTGGGGACTGGCGGCCAGCGTTGAGGAGGCTTGCCTCAAATAAACCTTGCCTGCTCCATCAGCATCCTCCAGAACGACATGAGGTTTGTAGGGGGAATCAGGAACCTCCACCACCATGATCTTTTGCCCCTGGAGAACGACGATCTGGATCTGAATCTCAATGGGGGGATCACACCAGAACTGGGCTGCCTGTTCCACTTGCGCATACATGAGATCGAGATCCTCCACACCCACCACCTCACCAGCATCCGTGACTCCCAGGATCAGGAACCCCCCTACTGTGTTTGCTAACGCCGAGAGGGTGCGACTCAGTTTGTTCAGGGAAGGTAGTTCCCGTTTGAACTCCACCTGCTCCGATTCACCCGTGGCAATCAAGCGCTGCAAATGATCGGGATCCATAGTTGCATTAAGCTTCCTGGGCAGATCTCAGTCGTCTCGGTTTCCAGATCACCAGGGCCGTGGCAATCAAGAATTTAACCAGCGTGTCTCCCGCGATTAACTGCCACAATTCCAGCTGTGAGAGCACCCCGTAAAAAGCCATGAAGGTAAACAGGATTGAGTCGAGAGGAATCGACACCGCATTACTGGAGAGGACTTTCACCGGCCAGGAGCGCTGGATCAGACGCTGGTAGATTTCGGTATCGGTGCCTTCCGCCAGGGCAATGGCCAGAAATGAAGCTCCAATGATCCGCAGCGGTACATCCAGCAAAAAAGACATGATCGTGTTCATGACCAGAGCCACCCCAATGGCCATATAGGCGTACTGGCGTCCCGACTCATGGATCCGATCTCGTTGCGTAAAAGTGATCCCGAAAACCAAAGTGCCCAAAGCTGTTTGCATAGGGCCAAAGGGGATAAACCAGTCAGCGGTGTAGTTGGCCAGCAGGGTTGCTAGCACATAGATGGCAATATTTAAAGGCATGACTCTAGCAGGTTCAGAACGAGATTCTTCGGGAGTAACCTTTCAGAGAGGATCTATGTCTCCCTGAACAACTCGAGACCATATTCTAGCCCGGAGAGTTGGTTTCTTGCTGCCAGGTTCAAGGATTCAGGATTTTGCGGATCTGTCTGAGTTCATTGGCAATAATCGCCAGCCCCCGATTGGAGCGTTCCACCTCATGGAGCAGCTTATTGAGCTTGCTATCCAGATCATGGACGGTACTCTCCTGTTTTTGGAGTTGACCGTTCACCTCCGCTAGGCGACCCACCACCTCCCTCTGGATCAGGTTTTCGGTGCCCTGAATAAACAGAGTTTCTAGAGAGGTGATCTTGCCCAGAAGCAGCTGAAGGGTAGGCTCAGCCGCAGCTTCCATATCCGCCGAGGGGGTCACCTGTAAGGTTTTCTGGATGCGTTCGATCAGCGACTCGGCCTCAAAGGGCTTTTCGATGAAATCAAAGCCAACAAAGGGTTCTGGAATACGGGAGGTCACCTGCTCCTTTAATCCCGACATCATGATGATGGGGGTATTTTTGAGGGCTTCCTCCCGCCGGATCGCCTGCATGGTGTCATAGCCATCCATCTTGGGCATGACAAAGTCGAGAAGGATCAGATCTGGTCGGTGCCGCCGCGCAACATCCAACCCAACAATCCCGTCTTTCGCTTCCAGAACTTCAAACTGGTCAGCCAAGATACTGGCGACCATCTTGCGGATCATAATGCTGTCATCAATGACCAGCACAGTGTTGGCTGCCATTCTACCGCTCCCTCTGTCTCCACATACAGTGATGAAAGGCACGACAACGTAAAGCCACCCAGGGCCGATTCACGCTATCCACAGGGCATGTAGCCTGGCGAACTTAAAGAGCACTCTTTAGAGTATTCTCGCGCCAGATGCTGACTGTAGGCACAATAGCAAAAATCGCCCTCCTCTAGGGGACCGGGGCAAACTTCTCCTGCCATTGAATTCCCCGATGACCTGCAGGCAACATGGAGAACCTTCTATGATGTAAACAGATGTAAACAAAATATGATGTAAACAAAGATTAAGGATTGAGGTTGGTATGCAAAGTTCTGCAGCATGGATGGATGTTCTACCTCCAGAGTGGTGGCAAACGGCCTACCGCACTCACCAATGGGGCAAACAGATCTTTGGGCTGATGCACCGCATGACCTCCACGCAAGCAACTCGCTGGCTGGTTTCCCTCCTGCGGAATGCTGAGATCACCGCAGAGGCCAGAGGAGAAGGTCAAGAAACAATTAAAGTGAGCGAGGCAACGGCACGGGAAATTCAATCCCGCTACGAAAAGCTTTTGGAGCTAGATCTTAAAGAGGCCCAGGCAGGCTACTATCCCTCTTCTCTTCTCTTTGACAGCTCTTGGGGAGATTTTTTTCAGTATTACCCTCAACTCTGGCTGGAATTACCAGAAATTAGCCAGCGGGTGGCTTGGCGGCAATACCAATCCTTTGATCCCAGCATCAATACTGAGGGATACCCGTCCTACTACCTGCAAAATTTTCACCATCAAACCAATGGCTATCTCAGTGCAAAATCTGCCAATCTCTACGATCTACAGGTGGATCTGCTGTTTGGGGGGAGTGCGGATGCCATGCGCCGCCGGATTATTCGCCCCCTGAAAACCCATCTCTCAACCTCGGAACCGTACCGCATTCTTGATGTAGCCACGGGGACAGGCCGCACTCTACGACTCTTGCGGGCAGCCTTCCCTCATCCCCAAACCTCCCTCTGTGGGCTGGATCTCAGTCCTGCTTATCTACGTAAAGCCAATGATTTGCTTAGGGAATTGCCGAATGAAGTTCCCCAACTCGTTCAGGCTAATGCAGAGGCCATTCCCTTTGCCGATGCCACCTTCGAGGCAGTAACCTGCGTATTTCTCTTTCATGAACTACCCCGAGCTGCTCGACAACAGGTGATCAATGAGATCAGCCGTGTTTTAAAACCCGGGGGCGTAGCTGTGGTTTGTGATTCCATTCAGTTGGCTGATTCGCCCGAGCTACAGGAGTCTATGCAGGCCTTTGCCCAGATCTTTCATGAACCCTACTATCGGGACTACATTGGCGATGATCTGAGCTTGCGCTTCCAGCAGGCAGGGTGTGAAGTGCTTGAAGAGAGCAGCCACTATGTCAGCCACTACATCACTGCCCGTAAGTTAACCTGAATGGGGCTAACTTGTCGGCTGCAGTTGCCGAACCGAGTCTCAGCAGGTAACCTAGTCCGTGACGATATGGGGCAAGTGTGCATGAGTGACCTGGACCTGTATCTACAACTGAATGTACCGAGTCCCATTGAAGAAACATCCTGGCACCACTGGTTTGAGGTTTGGCTCCAGGTTTTGGGAGTAACTTTTCCTTGTGAATTAACCCTATGTTTAACCACAGACGAGCATATTCGAGATCTCAACCGTGAATTTCGCCAGGTGGATGAGTCCACCGATGTCCTTGCCTTTGCAGCCCAGGAAACGTTAGTTCCCGTAGGGATAAAAGAGCTACAGCTTTTCCGGTTGCTAGGGGATATTGTGATTTCGGTTCCTACGGCCCGCGTCCAGGCCAAAGCACGGGGGCACAAACTCTCGGATGAACTGGCCTGGCTGGCGGCCCACGGTCTATTGCACCTGCTGGGCTGGGATCATCCCGATGAGCTGGCCTTTCAACGCATGATTCATCAACAGCGTCAACTCCTTGCTGCTATTCATCTCCATTCTGAGGTTACGCATGGCAACTAGTTCGAGTCAGCGTTTGCAGCAGTATCCCATCTTTGGCAAAGTTCTCCATCGTCCTCCCGCCTGGCAAGTGGCCCCTAACCTCCAGAAAAGTTTTCATTACGCCTGGATGGGCCTGATCTACACCTTTCAAACCCAGCGAAACTTCCGGATTCAACTGGTGGTGGCAATATTGGCCCTGGGGTTGGGGATCCTCTTCCAGGTCACTCTGGTGGAAATGGCCATTATCAGTCTCACCTGCGGTCTAGTCATGGCCTTGGAGCTACTCAACACGGCGCTAGAGGCTGTGGTGGATCTCACGGTTGGCCAGGACTATCATATTCTCGCCAAGATTGCCAAAGATTGCGCTGCAGGTGCAGTGCTGGTAACCGCTCTGGTGTCGGTGCTGGTGGCGGGGTTGTTGTTACTTCCGCCGGGTTGGCAGTGGATCCAAACCCTGTGGCCTCTCTTCAGTTAATCTCTAACACCTGACCCCCGACCCGATCCACCCGCAATCGCAGGGGATCAGCCTCCACATCCAGCTGCTTCCAGGCGTTGACCATGGCAGCACTCACCTCCTCACAACAATCGGCTCCACAAAAGGCCAGCAGGGTCGGTCCCGCTCCACTGATTACTACCCCGTAGGCCCCTGCCGCTTGAGCTGCGGTTTGTACCGTATTAAAACCTGTAATCAAATTGAGGCGAGCAGGTTGATGTAGACGATCCTGTAGGGCCACCTGTAGCCAGTTGGGATTGCCAGTTTCCAAAGCCCGGACCAGCAGCCCCAAATGTCCGGCAGTAAAGACCGCATCGGCCAGGCTGACAGTTTTAGGTAAGACACTGCGGGCGGTTTGGGTGGGGACTTTAAAATCCGGCACTGCGATCACAAAGTGGACCGCTTCATGCCAGTCAATGGGACAGAAGGTCCAGCCCCCCTGCTGACTCTGTACGCACAGTTGACAGTTTCCCTTGAGAGCAGGGACAACATTATCCGGATGTCCTTCCATAGCAATCGCCAGCTGCAGCAGGGTTTCCAGAGACAAATTCAGATCCCCCAGGGCATTGGCCCCCAGCAGTCCCCCCACAATGGCGGTGGCGGAGCTCCCCAAGCCTCGGGAGAGGGGAACATTCAGCTCCAAATTGATCTCAAGACCGGGAAGCGGCTGCCCCACCACCTCAAAGACACGGCTAAAGGCCCGAAAAACCAGGTTCTCTTTGCCCAGACTCACATGATCATTGCCGCGAAAGCGAATATTCAAGCCAGAGGCGACTGAGCGAAACTCAAAGTAGTTATAGAGATCCAGGGCTACACCAATGCAGTCAAATCCAGGCCCTAAGTTGGCGGTTGTTGCGGGCACTCGGACGCGAACCCATTCTTTCACCTGTCGAGCCTCCTCCCACGTAGGGATGATGAACCATCTTCGCCCTAACTGAGAATCTGTGTGAGCAACCCAATGACAGCAGCTAAACCACAGACCCCCACCAGGATCTTGATCATCCTATAGGTTGAGGGTGACGCTTCTCCAGCTTTGGGATTTTCTGTTGCTGGTTTTTCAGAGGCAGCAGATCCCTTGGCCGAGGGTGGGGACGAGGAGGTGCCCGAGGTGAAATTCCAGTCAGAGTCACTAAGATGGCTAAGATCAGGGATCTCACTCAACCAGGCTTGGGGGCGGCGCAGGCGAGGGGCTTGCCAGATATAGAGCATATATTCCGCCTGCTGGCAGATATCCCGATCTGGGTGATGCCGCAGGGTGCGTACCACCGCGATTGCCTCAGTCGTATATCCCATGGCTTCCAGTGACATGGCTCGCCAGAGACGCAGGGATCCTGATTGAGGATGGGCTTGCAGGGCCTCTTCCACCTGTTCCAGGGCCTGACGGTACCGACCCCGCTCAAAATGAGCTTCAATCAAAGCAATCGCTTCCGCTAAGGAGGGGGGATTTTCTGCAGGGGAGGCAGCCAAAAGAGAGTCATCCCATCACTGCTTTCCTGTTCTACCATGTCCTTCCAGGAGCAGCCAGTCTGGAAGAGAAACCCACATAACCCAACCTGAACCAACTGAATTTGTATTGTGATAGGACACCCCTTGTGATCGCCATTTACCCTGGTAGTTTTGATCCCATCACCTATGGACATCTTGATATCATTGAGCGCGGTTGTCGCCTCTTTGAGCATCTGATCGTGGCGGTGCTTAAAAATCCCAGCAAAACTCCACTCTTTTCTCCAGAGCAGCGATTGAAGCAGATCACAGAGGTCACCCAGCATCTCCCGAATGTTTCGGTGGGCAGTTTTGACGGCCTGACCATTGCTTATGCTCGTCAGCACCAGGCCCAGGTCTTGATCCGGGGTCTGCGCGTCCTTTCCGATTTCGATGTGGAATTGCAGATGGCCCACACCAACAAGCTACTCGCCCCGGAACTGGAAACCATCTTTCTAGCCACCTCCAGTGAACATAGTTTCTTAAGTAGCAGCCTGGTGAAGGAAGTGGCGCGGCTGGGCGGTCCGATTCACCCTCTGGTGCCCGAACCCATCCGACGAGATCTACAGCAGTGTTTTCCCCTCACTTGATCATGTGATCCTGACTGTAAACTCGCGGGCACGTTGCTCGGGTCCAGGCTGCTTGACCCGGTTGCCGGGATTGCGTCCTTTCCCCTGAGGATTTTGGGCGAGATCGATAGGATAGGTAAGCAGAAATGATGAAGAACAATCAAGGTGCTTGGGGAGGATGACAGAGTTATGTCCAGAGTTACACACCTGCTAGTGGGGATCGGGGTTGCCGTTTCTGGACTTGCTGAGCTTCAAGCCGCCGCTCAATCCGTGTTTCCGCCAGCCAACACACCCACTCCCTTGGTAGAAGGGTCTCCTGCTTCCGAGCTGCAAACCTCTGACCCCATGACGCTATACCGTCGCGAAGTGATTGACACGCAATCCTTTCAGCAGGAACAGCCCCAAACCCAAGAACCAGAACAGGTCAGGACCTCTGAAGATAATCCGATTTTTGATATCAACCTGAATCAGCAACTCGGACCTGAGCAGGGGGGGACTGGATCGGGGCAGGGCAATCGCTACCAGGGGGGAGCCACCGGTGAAAATAACGGGTCTGGAAGCGGACAGGGAAATGGACAAGGGTCTGGATCGGGGTCAGGGGGTGGACTGGGCGGGGGAGCGGGTCAGGAGGAAAGTCTGCAAACGGGTACACAGCAGGGAAGAGAGCAGATCACTGGCCTGATTGTGGATGCCCGGGGACTGGATTTTCAGCCCAGTATGTCCATGCGGGTCTTTGATCCCGAGGGAAATCAGATCTATACCACCCCTGGCTCGCATGAAGATTTAAATACTTATCTGGTGGCCAGTCAGGGAACAGCCGCCTATGCCACCTCAGAAGAGCAGGCACGTTCACTACTCAACCGCATTGGGGAACGACCGTTGATGATCCGGGCCGTCAAAACCCTGGGATACGATCTGGTGGTCTCCAATCAAGATGCCTGGGCGCTCTGGCAACAAAACGAAGCCGATGGATTTCTGGATCGCTATGCAGTGGTGGTGATCTGGGAGCCTACTGTCAGCCAGGTACCCTAGGTATTCTCGATCCTGAAGCCAGGTCCTAAAGGATGATCGGTTGGCGGCAACCATCCTGATGAATGTACTTTCCCAGGTACAGCTGGTTCCCCTTCTCATTCCACTCCACATGGTCAAAAATCTGGGTGAGGATATAGGTGCCGCGGCCAGACTCATCGGTATCGCAGATCTGACCCTGAGCACAGCGTTCCAGCTCCCGGGTACAGGGAAAGCCACACCCCTGATCATGAATAATCCATTGATAAATGGGGGCGTAGATCGCGTACTCCACCACCACGACCTTGGCTGGGTCCAGCTGATTCCCATGCCTGACAGCGTTAATCAAAGCTTCTTGCAGTCCCAGACGAACTTCTGCCTGCCAGGGGAGGGGGACATCCAGGAGCAGTTGATCGAGGACTGGACGCGTATAGAGGGTGGACGGAAAACTGAGACTGTTCCAGATGCAGGTTGGAGGCCTGAGAGAGAGAGCTATCACGGCAAGATCTTCCCATCTGGAGAAGGTGCACTTTCTTATTGTAGCGAATTGTCAAACCTTTTGTGTACGATACGGGGTCTGCTGCGATCGGGGCAAGCTCCCTGGGCAAAGGTAGCAAGTGCTGTAGCCACCTGAGTAATATAGAAACTGTTTATCTTTATTTGCTGATTCCCTGTCGAAGGAGAGGATCCTGATTGAGCCCCGAACGTCAAGTTGAACGCGTTACCCGTAAGCCCAGCGCTGATCTGCCCATGATCAACGAGCGGATCCGCTTTCCAAAAATCCGTCTGATCGATACGGACGGGAAGCAACTTGGCATTTTGAGTCCGCGTGAAGCTCTGCGCATGGCGGAAGAAAAGGATCTGGATCTGGTGCTGGTCAGTGATAAGGCCGATCCTCCCGTCTGCCGGATCATGGATTACGGCAAATTCAAGTTTGAGCAGGAAAAGAAAGCTCGGGAAGCCCGTAAGAAGCAGCACACGGCTGAAGTCAAAGAAGTCAAGATGCGCTACAACATTGGTGAACATGACTACAATGTGCGGCTGCGAAGCGCTCAGCAGTTTGTGGCGGACGGAGATAAGGTCAAGGCAACCGTCATGTTTAAAGGCCGTGAGATTCAGCACACCAACCTGGCGGAGGACCTGTTAAGGCGGCTGGCCAAGGATTTGGAGCCTGTGGCAGAACTCCAACAAGCTCCCAAGAAAGAAGGGAAAAATATGACCATGATCCTGGCCCCCAAAAGCAGCAAGTGAAGCAACCATGGCTCTAGCAGTGGGGGAAGTGGCCCCTGATTTTCAATTGCCCGCTAGTCAGGGACAGATCTGGCAGCTATCTCAGTTTCGCGGTCAGCCTGTTGTGCTTTATTTTTATCCCCGTGACAACACCCCAGGGTGCACTCAGGAAGCCTGCAGTTTTCGAGACACCTTTGCCTCTTACCAAGCACAAGGAATTCAGGTGGCTGGGATCAGCACCGATAGCCTTCGTTCCCATGAAAAATTTGCCACTAAACTGCAGCTGCCTTTTCCCCTCTTAGCCGATGAGGGGGCGGCTGTTTCCCGCCTGTATGGGGTTTATGGACCCAAAAAATTCATGGGCAAAGAGTACGAGGGGATCACCCGCACCACCTTTTTGATCAATACCGAGGGGATTATTGAGCAGGTTTACTCGGGGCGTCATCTCAAGGTTGCCAGCCATGCCCAGGATCTGTTGCAGGATCTGTCAGGGTAAGGAGGAGACGCATGCCGGATCGATTCTGCAGAGGATGGAGAATCTATGGTCGCCTGCTGCTGTTGTTCTGGCAAACCTCGTTAGCCGCAGAACTCGAATACCGTACCAACTTTCTGCTAGCCGCTCTCAGCAGTTTAGGGGGAATGGCGGGCAGTCTGTTTGGACTGTTTCTCTTTTACCGAGAAGGCTACACCTTTCAGGGCTGGCAATGGGAAGAATCTTTGCTAGTCCTGGCCACCTTTACCTTTCTGCAGGGGGTGTCCAGCAGCGTGTTTAACCCCAACCTGAACCGGATCGTTCAACAGGTGCAACAGGGAACCCTGGACTTTGTGCTCCTGAAACCGATTAGCAGTCAATTCTGGCTGTCTGTTCGCGTCCTATCCCCGTGGGGCTTACCGGACATGGTTTTTGCCCTGCTCTTGATCCTTTATGCAGGGGCTCATCTGCAGCTTCCCCTCAGAGCCTATCTACTGGGGATCCTTCCTTTGGGGCTTGGGCTGATTAGCCTTTACAGTCTCTGGTTTGTTCTGGGGGCGACTAGTATCTGGTTTGTCAAAATTTACAATGTCACCGAAGTGTTACGGGGATTGGTAGAAGCGGGTCGCTATCCGATGGTGGCTTATCCGGCTGCTTATCGCGTTTTCTTTACCTTTGTTGTCCCGATTGCCTTTTTGACCACCATTCCAGCCGAGACCCTGCTCGGGCGCACGGAACCGGTTTGGATCCTGGGCTCTGGAGGGTTAGCACTGGGGTTATTGATCGGCTCCCACTCCTTCTGGCGGTTTGCGCTTCGCTTCTATACCAGTGCCTCCAGCTAACCCAGATTCAGATACGTGAGGACAAAAATCTGCCCCCAAACTAGGCATCCATTCCGTCAAAATACCTGTAATCTAGACGTGAGGGTCAGTTGACCTCTCCCCAGATGACCTAGATTGATCCATTTCTCTTTCGCTGGCTGTTATTCAGCATACATTATGTACGATCAAGATAGCTCAACAGTCGTGGCGGTACCTGACGTGATCATCTGCGATGCCAGTGATCTGGACTTCAGTCAGGCAGGCTCAGTACAAGCCTCATCCCCGAAAGACTCTCAGCTGCAAATGCAAGGGTGGCTCTGGTTCAATAACCTGGGTGTCAGTAATGAGGCTGGCAACCTTCTCTACCAGGGAGAGACTCCTTTGCGGGCGGGACGGATCCGGTTATTCACAGCGGATGTCTCCTGGCGGTATGGATTCAGCTTTTCGACAGCGATTAAAACTCCCCTGGGGCGCACCATTCCTACCGATGAAACCTGGCGGTTTCCGGGTCTGTTCCGCTATGGGATTGTGCTCTTTCAGCGGCAAACTGATCAAACCCTGCGAGCCTGGACTGTGCGGGAGACCATGGCGGAGGCTCCTCAGGAGATTGAAATTGACTCCAATCTTGACCTCTACTGCGGCATTAATGATGTTAAGGGCAAGTTTGGAGATAACAGTGGCTCTTTTGATCTCTATCTGCAGGTGCTGGCCTGAGCAGGAAAGGATAAGGGTCGGATCATCCTGACTAGGGAGCCTGATCACCCATTGTTCAGTGAGTGGGCAACCTCCCGGCACAGCTATAGTGAGGGTGGACCCTTTTTTCCGGGTGACCAGCCACCATTGCTTGTCAAGATCGAGGATGCCCATGGATCTGGTGCAACTGCAGAGTTTCCTGAACAACACCGCTTTTGTCATAACGTTTGCAACCCTCTTGCTCTACTGGGTAGGAATCGCCTTCCGCCGCCTGCCCGCCCTGGAAGAAATGAGCACCGCAGGCATGGTGACTGGCAATCTGGTTATGGCAACGCTGCTAGGTGCCCGCTGGATCGATGCAGGCTATTTCCCTCTGAGTAACCTGTACGAGTCCCTCTTGTTTTTGGCCTGGGGTCTGACGACCATTCATCTGGTGGCAGAAAGACTGAGCCGCAGCCGTCTGGTGGGTTGTTTCACTGCCCCGGTGATCATGGGCATTGTGGCTTTTGCCGCCCTGGTTCTACCCGAGGATATGCAGGCTGCCCAGCCTCTGGTACCAGCACTTCAATCCAACTGGCTGATGATGCATGTCACGGTCATGTTACTCAGCTACGCCACCCTGCTGGTGGGATCCCTCCTGGCCCTAGCCTTCTTACTGGTCACACGTGGAAAACCCGTTCAGCTGAGTGGAGATGCCCTGGGGATCAGTGGCTATCGCCCCCGAGATGCTCGCCCACAAGAGCTGGGAGCGGCTATTGCCACCGCAGGAGCACGATCTTTAGGGAATGAGGGAACTGTTGCCGTTCTGGATCCCCCCATCGCTGTTAGGACCCCCCCATTGGAACCGCAGCGCCTGAACCTGGCAGAGATCCTGGACAATACTAGCTATCGCCTGATCGGGTTGGGGTTTCCCCTGTTAACCATTGGCATTATTGCTGGAGCCGTCTGGGCCAATGAAGCCTGGGGAACTTACTGGAGCTGGGATCCCAAAGAAACCTGGGCCCTGATCACCTGGCTGGTCTTTGCCGCTTATCTGCATGCCCGCATCACTAAAGGATGGCAGGGCCGCCGTCCAGCTCTCCTGGCTAGCCTGGGCTTTGTGGTGGTCTGGATCTGTTATCTGGGGGTCAATATTCTGGGCAAGGGTCTGCACAGTTACGGCTGGTTCTTCTAGCGGCCCTCCCAAACCCTTTCAGGAAATCTAGCCACCACTGACCGGAGGAATGAAAACCACTTCGTCGCCCTGGACAAGAACAGTTTCGGGAGCAACAAACTCCAGGTTGACCCCAAATCGGATCTGGTGACGCCAGGGGGTCAGAGCTGGATAGTGGTGCAGAAGCTGGTCACAGAGTTGAGCCACGCTGGTGCCAGGGGAGATCGACCAGGTTAGATCCGGGACTCCGATGACCTCCTGAAAGATGGCGTAGAGTTTAAGGCGGACCGTGAAGGTTTCCTGCATAGGGTCAAAGACAACAGGATCCATAGGATTGGCCCTCATATCATAATCAACTTTGCTAAGATGCTCCCAGCAAGTGGCGGAGGCCCCTTTTCACCATGTCAGAACCTGAATCACCAGAACAGGTCTCTCGCTCCTGGGGAATGGTCACCGTTCTGGAAGAAGGAGATCATTACCGGATCAAGCGGGTGATTATTAATCCTTCGGGTCAGATGACTTACCATAAGCATTTCCACCGCAGTGAGCATTGGATCGTTGTCTCGGGAACGGTGCTGGTGGTTTGTGACGATGAAGAAAAACTGGTTTCCAGTGGCCAGTCCACCTATGTGCCCCCCTGTACACCTCATCGGTTAATTAATCCAGGCGTTCTCCCTGCCCAGCTGGTGGAGATCCAGAACGGGGAATATCTGGGGGAAGATGATATGAATGTGCTGGACTTTGAACCCTATGTCACTCACCTTCTGGAAGTATCACGGCCTGGGAAATGATTTCATTCTGATCGACAACCGCGATCAGCAAGACCCGATCCTGGATGCGGCGATGGCAATGCAACTCTGTGACCGTCGGTTTGGGGTTGGCGCCGATGGAGTTATTTTCCTGCTGCCCAGCCAAGAGGAGGGGGCCGACTATCAGATGCGCATCTTCAACAGTGACGGATCTGAGCCGGAAATGTGTGGGAATGGCATCCGCTGCTTAGCCCAGTTTCTTCAGGATCTGGGGGTGAATTCGCCAAAGGACACCTATCGGATCCAAACTCTGGCAGGGCTGATCATCCCCCGCATTCAGGAGCCCGGGCTGATCACGGTCGATATGGGTCCGCCGCGGATACGGGCCGCCGAGATTCCCACCACGCTGGGAAATCCAGACGATACGATTCTTGAATACCCTCTCCAGGTGGCAGAGCAATCCTGGACGATCACCTGTGTCAGCATGGGAAATCCTCACTGTGTCACGTTTGTGGAGGATGTCAACCCCATTGATCTTGAAAGGATCGGGCCCCTGTTTGAGCACCATCCTGTGTTTCCGCAGCGGATCAATACTGAGTTTGTCCAGGTCTTAAGTCCTACTCACCTGCGCATGCGGGTCTGGGAACGGGGAGCCGGGGCAACATTAGCCTGTGGAACGGGAGCTTGTGCTGTCTTGGTGGCCGCAGTCTTGACACAACGGGCACAGCCAGAGGCCGTGGTCGAACTTCCGGGAGGCCCGCTCACGATCCACTGGGATCCATCATCCCAACATGTGCTGATGACCGGACCCGCGCAACGGGTATTTCAGGGGATGTATCAGCCTGGCTCTACCGGAACTAGCGCAGGTTCAAAGGCCTAACCCCACCAGCAACAAGCCCGCCATCAGGAGAAGTGAGATCAGCACAGACTGCTGCAGCGGATCCTGAAACAGGAGCCAGAGGGTGAATCCCCACAAGCCAAAGCCAATTCCCATCCCCAGACGTCGAAAGATGCGATCAACGCGGCGCTTGACCAGTCGTTTGCCCCAGGGGAACAGGGTGCCCATCACCAGCGAGAGAAGGGGAGGAATCAGATCTAGCAAACTCCGCTCTTTCAGAAAATAGAGCATCACGGTGATCGTGGTCAGGCCAAAAAACAGGACCCGAATCCCTGAATAATCCTGACGAAACTCAGCAGTTGGGGTGAGGGCCTCTCGATTGACCGGAAGAGGCGCATAGTCAAAGGATCCTGACCACTCAGGATCTTCTGCGTCTGATTGATTGCGACACCAGAGATAGATATTCACTTTGCGGATCGGTCCCAGGAGCGCAGCATCCACAGCGGCACGCACAGTTTCCAGGAGTTGTTGGGTATCGACCTCGTCTCCTTTCACCCGCTCTACCAGGACATTTAGGACCCGCCCCTTAATCTCAGCTTTGCCGAAGAGACGCTGTTCCTCCAGCTTACGTCGCAGGATCTGATTGAGCGCTCTCAGCTTCCGCTTCATGGCTCCTCAGGGTGATCAACAGGCTTCCCTCCCAAGTGTAGCGCTGACCCTCTGCGAGCACTCCTCCATCTTTGCCTCAGGAGCAGACCGCTGACTCCCAGGCAGCCCCAGGCAAACCCTTCCCCACCCACCGTAAAGGGCGTCATTCCCTGCCAGCGCCATACATCCCCCACGAGAACCTGGGGTTGAAACACAGGAGCCAGATGCTGGATTTTCCCTGTTGGATCCACGATCAGATTGCTGCCAGTATTGTTCGCAAAAACCACACTGCGACGATTTTCCACCGCACGAAAAACGGCGAAGGCGGCATGCAGACGTGGCCAATGGCTGTGGCCAAAGCTACTGTCATCCGCAATCACCACCAGCACCTCGGCTCCCCGTTTTACAAGCACTCGGCTGGGGTGGGGAAGCACACTTTCCAAACAGATCAGCACCCCCAATGGCCCCAGAGATGGGCTCTGAAGGGGCTGGTATCCTCCAGGGGCAGAGCGAAAGCGTTTTGCTTCAAAGAGAGGAAAGATCCACTGTTTGCCATACCAAGCCTCAAGTTCACTGCGGGCATTAAACAGGAGCGCAGCATTATAGTTGCTTCCCTTCACCGTCTCTTCAGCCTGGAGGTCAGGAGCGGGTTCAGCTGACCCTGTGATCAATCCCCCCTGAGCAGGTAACGCTTGCGTGACCGGAGTAATCAGATAGGGTTCCAGATCCGTGCCCAACAGACGAGCCCGCAAAGCCCCCTCAGGCCAGATAATCAGCGAGGCTCCTTCCCGAATGCCCTGCAGGGACAGATCGTGTAACACCTGATACTGCTGTTCACGGTAGGGCCAACTGCGGTCCCGCTCTAACCATCCCACAGGTTGCAGGGCTGCGACCCTCAGATCAGTCTGCAAAGGGAGTATAGTCGTCAATTGTTGCAAACGCAGATGGCTGTAGCCGCCGATCCCAACCCCTAGGAGAATCGACCCTAGCACCAGCGGTCGAAGATCAGGTCGGGGGCCCTCCAGGATCAAGAGCGCCATCAGGCCATTCACGTAAACGATCAGCCATGTCACCCCCCAGATCCCTAGCAGATCGGCGATTTGTAAACCGGGAGGCCAATCGTAGAGGGTCACTCCCCAGTGGAGAGGAATTGGACAGCGGCATAACCCCAGCAGGACATCACAACTCACCCAGGCGGAAGCCAGGCAAAGGGGACGAAACCCCGGGGGAACCCCACAGCTGATCCCCATGCTGATCCAGGCCATCAGCACCCATCCTAGGGGAATCAACAGCAGGATCAGCCACCCCACGGTGATCTCCAGCCAACTCAACCACTGAACGGCAAGAAAGTCCGGCCAGAAAATGAAGACTGAGGCAGGGCCCCAGATCCCAAGCAGAATCTTGACCTGATGCCAGGGAGAACCTTTCCCCCAACAGAGAAGCAGAAGGGGCACCAGCGCGATCCAGGCCGCCCCGTGCCAGTGCAGCCAACGATTTGGAGCTGCCCAACTGATCAGGAATACAGAACATCCTGACAGCAGCAGAGAGGGACTCCAGCTCCAGGACGGCCTGGTCAGAACGGATCCCACAAGAGATCTCATCAGAGGGAATTGTGGGCTTATCGAGATCCGGAGAAGGTCACATTGATCGTTCCTACTTGAGAGCCACAAAAGGTGGTCCCTGAGCCGGAGAGGTTATTTCCATTCAGAGTGGCCGTACCACTGAAATTGCCACATGGAGCCTCACCTGGAAGCGAGAAGGTCAAGGTATTTCCGGAGGCTGTGCCATTAATGCCTCCAGAAAGGGTGAAGGGATCGGCCCCAGGGAAAGTGAAGGTGATACTGCCACTACCCGTAACCGTGGTTCCCGATTGGGTGAGATTGAGGCTACCCGATCCATTCGCAGATCCAAACTGAGAGGTAGCGGTGGCGGAAATCATGTAAGCTCCCGTGAAGTCGGGATCCTCAGAGGGCGGGAGAGTTGGGGAAGGAGAGGGGGTAGGCGTCGGG
>CAYMOX010000029.1:0-55231 GCA_964392245.1 uncultured bacterium | reverse complement strand
CGCAGAGTCTGCAGATCACGACTGGGGAGATTCCCGGCGGTCAGAAAGAGGGCTGCTTTGGCCAACCCATGGGTGAGGGCATAGAATCCGGCCACTGCGGGAGCTACCAGGATAAACCCCACCTGTGAGATGGTGCTCCAGGCCAGGAGCCGCTTACTGTCCCGTTCGAAGAGAGCGTAACTCACCCCCAGCACGGCACTTCCGGTACTGAGGATCGCCAGTAAGGGCTGCAGATCGGGTACGAGCAGAGCACAGCGCACCAGAGGAAATACCCCCGCTTTAACGACCACCCCCGAGAGCAGGGCTGAAACTGCTGTTTCGGCTTCCGCATGGGTAAGGGGTAGCCAGAGACCGGAGATAAACAGCCCCCCCTTAGTCAACAGCCCCACACAGATCAGGACCACCGCCTCCACAGGGGCATTCTGCAATCCCGAAAAGGCAAAAGAATGGTTGGCCTGATACACCAGCACCGTCCCGATCAAATAAAAGAGCATGGCCGTGTTGCTGATGAACAGGTAGCGTAGTCCCACCCAGATGGCCCGATCACTGCGGGAATAGGTGATTAGGAGAAAAGCAGCAATGCCGATCACCTCCAACGCTACATAGAGGCTCATGAAATCAGCACAGATGAAAACCGCATTGACACTGCTGTGCAGGATGATCAACTGGGCAAAAAAGAAAGCGGATTTGCCACTGGACCAGGAGTCAAGAACCACCGCCAGGGTAACAAGCCCATTGGTCAGGATCAGGAATCCACTCAGGGTATCCACAAGCACCGTGACACTGAAATGATCCAGCAATTCCAGACTCAGGGGTGCAGGATCAAGCAGACGAACGCATCCATAACCGCAAGAAAGAAACCCAACCCCCAGGGCTAGGGACCGATCCAGTTTGGGCAAGAGATAACTGACAAAACCAAGGATAAACGCGAGGGCTAGCCAGAGGATGGTGGCTTCTTTCCCCCCGAGCAAAGGGATAAAGTTCATGGGGCCAAGTGCTTTTCGATCTCATGGGTTTCCAGGGTGGGGTTATCTCGAGACAGTTTCATCACTCCCACCAGCATTAAGGCTTGAATAGAAAAGCCGATCACAATCGCCGTCAGAATCACTGCCTGGGGTACCGGATCGGCATAGGCAAGGGCTTCCTCTTCCTGCTGAATCGGGGTCAACACACCGGAGCGGGAGGCCACCAGCACGTAGTAGGCAATCACACCTGTGCTCATCACATCCATGGCAATGATCTTCATCATCAGATTCTTTTTCAGCAGAATGCCAAAGAACCCAGTCAAGATCGTGGCAAAGACACAGGCTTCTAAAACAGACATCCTTGGGACCTCCGCTCCTTACCCCTAAACTTCCGCCACTGGAGATTCCTGCAAGTCTGGCTCTTCTGAGGATGGGGGGGGAGTGGGTTGTTTGAAGGCCACACGCAGACCAGGCGGTGCCAGGAAGGTTGTCAGGATCACCATAATAATGATCGCCGCCTCCAGGGGTTTACTGAGCACACCACTGGCAGCCCCAATCCCGGCAAACACCAGCCCCACTTCTCCCCGCGGGATCATGCCAATGCCAATGGCCAGACGGTTGATCCCGGGTTGCCCAAAAACCGACCATCCGGTGACCACCTTACCGAGAATCGCCACCCCGATCAGGAAAACAGCGATCACCAACCCTTCACGGTTTTCAGGAATCGCCGGGTTTAGCACCCCCAGATCCGCTCTTGCCCCCACCGTGACGAAGAAGATCGGGACCAGCAGATCGGCGATCGGTTTTACCAGTTCATCCAGTTCTTTGCGGGCATCCGTTTCATCCAGCACCAGTCCAGCCGCAAAAGCCCCCAGAATCGCTTCCAGATGCAGGGCGTTGCCCAAAAAGGCCATCAAAAAGGCAAAACTAAAGGCCGGAATCACGATATTGCCGCGAGTTTTGAGCTTGTCCACCACCATGACAAAGGTTTTATTAAAAAAACCACCCAGGAGAATGGAACCCATCAGAAAGGCAGTGGCTCCAGCGATCAGGTAAATCACCTGAGTTACATCCACTTCCCCCGATTTGGCCAGACTGGCCACCACCGCCAGGACAATGATCCCCAGCACGTCATCAATGACCGCTGCCCCCACAATGATCTGGCCTTCTTTAGATTTCAACTGGCCCAACTCGGAGAGCACCTTGGAGGTAATGCCGATACTGGTGGCCGTCAGGGCTGCTCCGGCAAAAATGGCAGGGATTGCCGGAACATGAAACAGGGTCATCAAGCCCACCGTCCCCGCTGCAAAAGGCACCGTGACCCCGACACAGGCCACCACCGTTGCCTGAATACCCACGGCCTTAAGCTGGCGCAGATCGGACTCCAGACCAATCTCAAACAGGAGAATAATCACCCCCAGTTCCGCCAGCACCGAGATGACTTCACTCTCGCTGGCAAAGATTTTCTCCACCAGATCGGGGGGCAGGCCGTCCACCCACTGCAGAACTGCCATGACACCCGAGGTCGCGGCAGGCAGACCACTCTCAGGAAAGATCACCCAGTGGAGAGCGGAGACACCGACCACAACTCCCGCGACCAATTCCCCCAGCACCGGAGGGAGATCGAGGATGCGGGAAAGTTCCCCCCCTAACTTACTGGCCAGGTAGATCACGACCAGGCTGAGGAGAACACTGGCCAGGATCAGGGGAGCGGTTTCTGCTTCTGCCGAAGCCAGCAGGGGCACGGAGGGGGGCAGGAGAGATAACGGCTCAAACATGGCGGATAAAAAGGGTTGAATCAACATTATTCACTCGAGGTAAGGGACAAATCTGGACCAACGGACTGCAGCAATTCAATCGGGATGGGCAGGAAGAAAAAGCGTTCTAGGCCATAGCGGCATTCACCTGGACATGGGTCAAGGCCTGTTGTAGAGCTTCTGTGCGGTCCATGATGACATGATCGGGATGAACGAGCTCAAACAAGCCCAATGTCTGTAAGCGGTGCTGAATTTTCTCGCTTGCTCCGACGATGTAAACAGCCAGACCCTTATCATGAGCATCGCGGATAACATTTTCAATCGCCAGGGAAGCTGTCACCCCCATGGAAGGCACCTCTGACAATTCCACCACCAGAACATCTGCATCAGACATTGCATTGTGTTCGCGGGCTATCGCCTTGGATACCCCAAAGATCATGGGTCCACTCAAACAAAACATTAAAACCCGTCCCTGCCCCTGATCTAGCAACCCCTTTTGCTCTGGAGTTAGACGCACATCATCATCCAAATCGGAGATCAGCTTGACATTGGCCGCCTGGGTTTCACTCAGTTTTTCAATCGTCAGGATGTTAGCCACAAAGACCCCCACACCAACGGCCACAATCAAGTCCACAAACACAGTTAAGAACAAGACCCCATACATGATCAGGGATCCCTTAATAGAGACCTTATGGGAACGTTTCAGGAAACTCCAGTCCAGGATATCGAGACCAACCTTCAGTGCAATCCCTGCCAGAACAGCCATGGGGATGGGTTGAGTCAGGCGGGCAGCCCCCAGGACAACGACAAATAGCACCAGAGCTCGGGTTAAGCCCGAAACTGCTGTTTTTGCTCCTAGCTGAATATTGACGACGGTTCCCATCGTGGCCCCAGCCCCCGGTAAGCCCCCACACAGGCCCGAGACAATATTGCCGATCCCTTGACCGATTAACTCCTGGTTGGAGCGATGCTCAGTACGGGTCAAGCTGTCTGCAATCACAGCCGTTAGCAGAGTATCAATGCAGCCCAACATCCCCAGCATCACCCCATTCACAAACATTACAGTCAACTGTCCAGGACTGAAGGTGGGGAGGTGCAGGGGGGGAAGCCCCACCGGAATTTCACCAATTCGACGGATCTCGACATCTGAAAACACAAGCAGAGAGATGGCAGTGCCGATGATCAGAGCCACTAACTGAGACGGAACCCATCGCTTCACTGACTGAGGGGTCAGGAAGATGATGGCCAGCGTCAGGACACCGAGGAGCAACTCCACGGGGTTGAGATTCCCGATCAGTTCCGGAAGCGCTGTAAGCGTGCCGACAACCCCTCCTTTGGGCGATGCCTGTCCCAGAAAGGGAGCCACTTGTAAAATGATCAAAATCACCCCGATCCCCGACATAAAGCCAGAGATCACGCTATAGGGCATCAGAGTGATATATTTGCCCAGCTTAAAAAAACCAAAAATAATCTGAAACAAGCCAGCCAACATAACAACGGTAAAGGCCATCGCCAGCCCATTTTCCGGATCACTGGCGGTGAGGCTTGCCACGATGGATGTCATGACCACCGTCATCGGCCCCGTAGGTTCTGAGATCAGGGTGGGAGTGCCCCCAAAGAGGGCGGCAAAGAATCCCACACAAATGGCACCGTACAGCCCCCCAATGGGACCCACTCCAGAGGCCACTCCGAAAGCCAGGGCCAGGGGAAGCGAGACAACCGCAGTGGTCACCCCTCCAAAGAGATCACATCGCAAATTATCAAAACGGATCAGATTAGTGATTGACATAAGCAGTGAATGAAAAATGTTCCTATCCCAAATAAGGTAATCAATTCATCAAAAGAGAAACCACAAATTATAAGAACCACCAAGTTGCTAACTGTAACAAGTCCAGCGAGCTGCATAGAGCTTTTTCTATAGCGGATAAGTGAAGCATACCATCAGAGTAAGTCTATCGATACTGGCAGAAGATAGATTTATCTCTATACGTTAACCAATGATGAAGCACGCTGCGAGTGCGGGTCTGGGGTTGCTCGCCGCGAGTGCATCTCCTGGTGCAGGTTGCTCCCTTTAAAACGGGCTTAGAGCCCAACTTCAGATCGCAGACTTTTGTAACAGGCGGCCCCAGGACCTGGACAGGATTTCTAGGATCAGGAGAGGGAGAACTTTGTCTGGGTCTGGATACAGCGTCGGGATCGCCACCGAAGCACACTCCTTCGTGCAAATTAAATTTGGATTTGAATCGCCCCCTTTTCAGCAGGAGGACTGCGATGGAAACGTTTGACTATATTGTCTTGGGAGCAGGGTTGGGAGGACTTTCAGCTGCGGCCTGTTTGTCCAGGCAAGGACATCAGGTGCTTGTGCTTGAACAGCATTATCTTCCCGGTGGATGTTGCCACACTTTTCAGTTTGGAGACTATCACTTCTGTGCCGATGTTCACTACATTTCTCAATGCGGTCAGCAGGAAGTCATCGGACAGTTTCTTGACTATATTGAGCGAGAGATTGCCTTCAACTCTCTGGATCCGGAGGGCTTTGATCGGGTGATCACTCCTGAGGTTGACTTCCGCATTCCCCTGGGCTGGGAGACCTTCCGCCAGCGGATGCTTTCCACCTTTCCCGAGGAAACGACTCCCATCAATCGCTATTTCGACACCATTCAATGCCTGCACCAGGAAATGGAAACCCTCAACCGTGAGGTGGACTGGTACGACCCGCGCTGGCATGACTGGCTGAAATTGCCCAGGTACTGGAACCTCTTTCACAAACGTAACTGGACCCTGCAAGATCTTTATGATCATTTGGGTCTTTCACCAAAATTACAGGCATTGTTCGCGGGTCAGAGTGGCGATTATGCGTTACCCCCTTCGCAAATTGCCCTGATCACGCATACGTCTCTGGTCTGGGATTACTGCCAGGGGGCCTACTATCCACGCTATCACTTTGGTCATTTTATTGATACGGTCGTGGAGGCGATCACCTCCCGCGGTGGCACTCTCAAACTCTCCACCCCTGTCGAAAGCATTGAATTGCGAGATGGACAGGTGCATTCAGTCACAGCTGCTGGAGCTCAATATCGGGCTCGGCGGGCTTACATCAGTGATCTCGATCCCAAACTCACGGTTCAGTTGATGCAAGATCCCACCCAGATTGAGGCTCAGGAACTGGAAAGACTGACCAGTTACGACTATTCAGCCAGCGCCTTCAATATCTATTTGGGACTGGATCAGCGCTTTCAACCTCAGAACTATGGCATCGGCAACTGGAATATCTGGTATTACCCCCATGCCAATTTGAACGAAGCCTATGAACAGCAGTTGCGAGGACAGCTGGAGCATCCCTGGATCTTCATGTCCTGTCCAACCCTGAAGTCAACAGAACCTGGCATCGCCCCGCCCGGTCACCACATCCTGGAAATCACCACCGTCTGTCCCTACAAGATGTTCCACCGCTTGCGCCTTTCTGATCCTCAGGCCTATAAGGCCAAAAAACGGGAAGTTTATCAGGCGGTGATGGCCAGCGTTCAGGATCTGATCCCGGATATTAACGCCTTCTGCCGTATGAAAGTTTACGGTACCCCGACGACCAGTAAGTATTATCTGGGGCAACCGGAAGGCAACATTTATGGGGCCAAGCTCATCCCCCAACAGGTGGGGTTGAACCGGATCGGCTACCGCACCGCCTGGCCCAATCTTTTTCTGGTGGGGGCCACTGCCGGATACCCCAGCGTTCCAGGGGTGATCAACAATGGCATGGCTGTAGTCAAACTGATTACAGGAGAATCGCTCCTCCAGGGATCTCCTCACTGGTTCCAGCACCGTTCTGAGGTTGTTCATGTGGGAGGGTCGCCAAATCCCGCCGTCTGAAGGACTAGGGTAGGATATCGAAGATACATATGTCTTCGGGCTGACGGCATGAGGTTGCTGCTGATCGATGATGATGAGCCATTCATAGAATTGCTCGCCCGGCAGTTAACGCGCTACCGCTTCGCTGTCGATACCGCCCTAGATGGGGAATCCGCAAAGGCTTATGTCTCCCTCTTTCACTATGATGTTTTACTCCTGGATGTTAGCCTTCCCGATATTAGTGGCATCACCCTCTGTCAGCAGCTACGCACCCAGGGGCACACCATGCCGATTCTTTTCCTCACCGGTCGAGACCGATCCGCTGACAAGGTTGAGGGCTTGAACGCTGGAGCCGATGACTATGTGGTGAAACCGGTTGATTTAAATGAGCTGATCGCCAGGATCTATGCCCTTTTACGCCGAGAATCCCAGAACCTGACCGCCATTCTGCAGTGGGGATCCCTCACCTTGGATCCGAGTACCTTTGAAGCCACCTACAACCATCAACTTCTGAACCTGACCCCCAAGGAGTTGGGGATCCTGGAGCTGTTCCTGCGAGCGCCCAGCCATATCCGCAGTCCTGGGGCGATTATTGAAAGCCTCTGGGCCAATGAAGATCCCCCCAGTGAGGATGTGGTCCGGACCCATATGAAAGGGTTACGACAGAAACTCAAAACCGCTGGAGCCCCCAAGGATCTGATTGAAACTGTCTACGGCCTGGGGTATCGCCTGAACAAACAGTGGGAATTTTCTGGGCAGGGTCATGAGCTTCCCCAGCAGTATGAGCTTCCGGACACCCATAGCGCCGAGCTCAAGACACTCACCCAGATCTGGGAGACCTACAAGCCTCTGATGATCTCCCGAGTCGAAGGACTGGAGGCCATTATCCGCGCCGCTAGACAGGGAACACTCACCCCAGAGCTGCTAAGGCATGCGGCCACAGATGCCCATAAACTGGTTGGATCACTGGGAAGTTTTGGATTTGAAACAGGTTCTACTCTCGCTCGTCAAGTGGAAGAGATTTTGAATTTGACCCCACCCTTTAACCCTGCACAGGTAGCTCAACTGGCCACCTGGGTCCAGACTCTGCGCCTGACGCTGGATCAATCCCCCTCCTTAGCTGTATTTCCCACCTGTCCTCATTTGCAAATCTGCATATTTTTCCTGGGTGCTGATCCCTCCCCTCTTGTAGACCAGTTCCAGCAGCAGGCATCCAAAGAAACCATTATCCTGATCCCCTATCCCCTCCCCTCCGATTGGCTAGATCAAATCGAAACTCGGGTTGCCCAGATGGAGCAGCCTGGATTAAGTTGCCTGATCCTGAATGCATCAATCTTTAAAAAAGATCCGTCTCAAACGGATGGGAGGAACTCTGGAGTCGATATTCTCACCCAGCTCCGCCAAACCTTTCCTTGCCAGGCCATTCTTGCCCTGCTGCCGGGAGGGGGCTTAACAGAACGACTGGAGCTCATTCGCTGTGGAGCAGATCTGGTCATGACAACCCCTCTGCAGGCAGGACAGGTGATTGAAGTCGCTCGTCAGCTGTTGCGATCTCGGGTCAACCATCCTCAAATTTTTTTGGTAGACGATGATCCAGTCTTCCTGGCCGGATTGGAAACCCAATTGATGCCATGGCCGTTTGAGATTCAATCCTTTACCACTGCAGATGCCTTCTGGGGTGTCCTGGAACAGTCTGCCCCGGATCTGCTGATCCTGGATATTGAAATGCCGGATACCAATGGTCTGGAGCTTTGCCAGGTCATCCGTCGTGATCCGCAATGGTCGCACCTACCTATTATTTTTCTGACCAACCATCAGGATCTTGAAACCCAGCGGCAGGCCTATGCCTGTGGAGGTGATGATCTGGTGATTAAACCCGTTCAGGCTGAGGAGTTGGCCCATCGGATCCTGAATCGACTCCAGCGGGTCCAACAGCTGCCCCTCAGCCGTTGATACATTCTCTACAGATTTTCTCTACAGTCTGGGGCTACATTGATTAGGGTCAGTGAGGTTCGTCCCGATGTTAGCGGAGTTCCCGTTTCCACCTCATATTCATACCCAACTGGTTAAGGTTTTACCGTCAACTCTGCTGGTGGAAGTGATCGAGCAGATGAGCCAGGTGCGAGGGAGTGGCTGCACCCTGACCTCAATTGACTCGGTTGGATTGGCCCTTGACTCCCATCAGCCCCAGCTAGAAACCGAAGAAACTGCCCGTAGTTTGCGCTCTAGCTGTGCTCTGGTGGTGGAAATGGACCAGTTAGTGGGCATTTTTACAGAACGAGATCTGGTGAAATTAGCCGCCAATGGCCACCCCCTGCACACCCTACAAGTGGGGGAGATCATGACCCGGCCTGTGCAGACCCTTTCCACCAGCGATGCTCAGGACATGTTCACAGCTTTGGCAGCTCTGCGCCGCTATCGGGTGCGACATTTGCCTGTGGTAACCCCGGGTGGATATCCGGTGGGGGTGATCACCCTGGATAGCATTCGGCGGGCCCTACAGCCCCTCAACTTTCTTAAGCTCAAACGCGTGCGGGATCAAATGGTGGAGCAGGTGATCACAGCCCTTGCCTCGGACTCAGTGCTTGATCTGGCAAAAAAATGACCTCCCACCAGGTAAGCTGCGTTGTAATTGTGGGAAACCGTGAAAATCCCTTCCCCCGAGTTCCGATTGGCATTATTACAGAGGGGGACGTTGTTCAATTTCAAGCCCTGGAATTGAATCTAGCCCATATTCAAGCAGGGGAGGTCATGAGTGCCCCTTTATTCCCTATCCAGCCGGAGGATTCCCTCTGGAGCGCCCACTGTCAGATGCAAGCGCGACGGATCCGGCGACTGGTAGTCACTTCAGAAACTGGCGTCCTGGTGGGGATCATCACCCAGAGCAGCATTCTGCAAGGGTTGGATCCGATGGAACTTCTGGGCAACATTGACGAACTGCAACAGTTATTAACCAACCAGTCCCAGGAACTTACTCAGGTCAACAGTCAGCTGCAAGCTCAAATCGCACAAAAAAGACAACTGGAACAGGCTCTGCAACAGGCCAACCAAGCTCTGGACCACCGCATTGATCTGACCCTGGCTGAACTCAAACAAGCTGAAACCCCTGATCCTTATACCACTCAACAGCGATTACAGTACCTGCTCAGTTTCAGTCCCACGGTGATCTATTGTCGCCGTCCCCTTGGAGATTGCGGAATGATCTCGATCAGTCAAAACGTGAGCACGCTGCTGGGGTATGAGGCCGATACCTTTTTGCAGGATCCTCAGTTCTGGCTGACTCAGGTTCACCCTCAGGATCGGGAAGCCGCCTGTCAGTTGCATTCTCTTAACACCAATGCCCGCCAGATCCGGATGCGCCACCGCAATGGCACCTATCGCTGGATTCTGGATCAGTTTAATGTCTTGACCGATTCCCTGCATCAGCCGATCGAAGTTCTGGGGTACTGGTTGGATATCACCGAGCGGATTGAAGCCGAACTGGAGCGGGATCAGTTTTTCAATCTCTCGGTGGACATGCTTTGTATTGCCGGACTGGATGGTTTTTTTAAGCGAATCAATCCAGCCTTCAAGCAGGTTTTGGGATATTCAGAGGTGGAGTTGCTGGGTCAACCTTTTCTCAATTTTGTGCATCCCGACGATCAAACCAGGACCCTAGAGGCTGTAGCCTGTCTGGTAGGAGGTCAGCAGGTGCTGGCCTTTGAAAATCGTTATCGCTGTCGTGATGGATCCTATTGTTGGTTGTTGTGGTCATCCGTTCCCTATCCGGAAAAACAGCTCATTTACGCCGTTGCCCGTGATATTACCCAACGGAAACAGGTGGAGGAAGAATTACAACGCCAGTCACGATATGAGAAATTACTGGCAGAAATTACGAATAAAATTCGCCGCTCACTCCAACTGCCCACGATCCTACAAACCACTGTCCAGGAAGTCCTGCGTTTGCTTCAGTGTGATCGAGTCTTAATTGCTAGAATCCAGTTTGATGGAACTGTCATTGTTATTCAAGAAGCTCTACAACCAGAGTGGGAAAGTATGCTCAATGTCGAGTATTCTGTCCCTGCTCTGAGAAAACTTGTTAATCTGGATGGCAAAGATTTGATTCCCGGAGATCCTCGTCCTCTACCCCTATTGCCTCAATTTCAGGTGCGAGATCAGCTAGAACTTTTGATTTTCGTGCGAGATAATCCCTGGGGATTTTTAATTGTCCAGCAGTGTGATCGTTCCCGCAGATGGGAATCTGACGAAAAGGAATTATTGCAACAACTTGCAGATCAACTCGGCATTGCTCTGTCTCAATCACAGCTTCTGCAGCAGTTGGAAGATCGGGTAGAACAACGGACCCTGGAACTTTCCAATACCAACCGTAACCTGCAGCAAGAGATCCAGGATCGGATCGCCATTGAGGCTGAATTACGAGAAAATGAACAACGCCTGGCGGGTATCCTGGCAACTGCGGATGAAGCGATCATTTCCATTGATGAACAGCAACTGATTCAGATGTTTAACCAGGGGGCGGAACGAACCTTTGGCTATTTAGCACAGGAGGTGATAGGACAGCCTCTTGCGCTGCTGATTCCAGAGATTTACCAGTCCCAACACCAGCAGTATGTCAACAGTTTTTCAGGAGATCGCAATACTTCGCAGCGCATGGTGGGTCCGCAGGGTGGGGTGTGGGGCCGCCGCAAAAATGGCGAAGTGTTTCCAGCAGAAGCCTCCATCTCACGGTTAAAGACACGGGATGGACTGCTGTTTACTGCCATCCTTAAGGATATTACGGAGCGTCGTCAGGCAGAGCAAGCTCTGAGACGGAGTCAGAATTTACTGCAGCAAATCATCGATAATTCCCCTTCGTTGATCTCAGTGATGGATCTGGAGCACCGTCACCTGCTGGTGAACCACAGCTACGCAGAGTTCCTTGCACTTACGAAGGATCAATTGATCGGTCAATCGATTTATGATGTGTGGCCACCGGAGATTGCGGCGGTCATCATCGCCAATCATCAGAAAACCCTGACCCTGAATACCCCCATTCAGGTGGAAGAGATCCTACTACGGGGAGATGGGTCCCACACTTACCTCTCCGGTATCTTTCCTTTGCAATCGGAGGAGGGAAATCCCTATGCGATCTGTGGCATTTCTACAGACATCACCAGTCGTAAATTAGTGGAACAGCTGAAGGATGAATTCGTCTCTGTGGTCAGCCATGAGTTGCGCACCCCCCTGACCTCGATTCATGGTTCGCTCAAACTCTTAGCCACCGGACAACTGGGAGACATGACCCAGGAAGGTCAGGAAGTGCTGGATATTGCCGCCGACAATACCGAGCGACTGATCCGGTTGGTGGGCGATGTCCTGGATCTGGAACGGATTGAATCGGGTCGATATCGTCTCCAAAAGACCCACTGTGAAGCCGCATCCCTCTTGAGTCAGGCGGTAGACATCATGAGACCGATGGCGGATCGTCATGGGATCACTCTGGAAATTCAAGCGTCTCCCGTGAGGGTTTGGGCGGCCCCCGATCCGATCCTCCAGACTCTGACGAATCTTCTGAGCAATGCCATCAAATTCTCCCCTGATCAGACAACCGTCTGGATGCAGGTCCGCAAACAAGAGGCCCACATCCTCTTCACAGTTCAGGATCAGGGCCGAGGGATTCCTCCAGATCGATTGGAGAGCATTTTTGAGCGATTTCAGCAGGTGGATGCGTCCGATTCCCGCCTCCGTGGAGGAACAGGTCTCGGTCTAGCCATCTGTCGCAGCATTGTGGAGCAACATGGAGGACGGATCTGGGTAGAGAGTGTCCAGGGACAGGGAAGCACCTTTTATTTCACGATTCCAGATGATGGATCCGACTTTGAAGAGGAGTGATGTCCAGCAAGCGCATTCTAATCATTGATGATGAGCCTGCCATTCTACGCATCGCTCAACTGGGTCTCCGGATTGGTCAGGGGTGGGACTCCCAAATCACCACATCTGGGATGGAAGGACTTTCCCTGGCAGCCTCTGAACACCCGGATGCCATTCTTCTGGATGTGATGATGCCAGAATTTGATGGGTTCGCCATTTTGTCAAAACTGCAAGCTAATCCGGAAACCGCACAGATCCCCGTGATTTTTCTCACCGCCAAAGCTCAGGCTGCCGATCGCTATCGTTTTTATCAGGCCGGGGTTGCTGGAGTCATTGTTAAACCCTTTGATCCCACCACTCTGGCCAGTCAAATCGCAGGATTTCTTTCGTGGCCAGTCTTGTGATTAAATCGGCAGGGCTCGCCGTCCAGATCATGCCCATAGATCTCAGGTAGACAGCGACTTCCGCTGATCTGGAATACCCGACTGAAACACTCCTGCAGAAGACCGGATCAGGGTAGGGTTGCCCATCCCCGATAGGGAATTGGACTGGGCTGGTGCACGGATTGCGCTTGCTTGATCTGCAGGGAAGGAAGAGGAGCGATCGAATGGGTATGGATGCCTGGCAGCAGAGGTCGCAAAATGCTGAGGATCAGAATCACCAGACAGATCCAGTACAGGATCGTCACCCATAAGTTGTTCGCTGTATGAAAAGGTTTTGCAGCAGAGATAATCATCATCATGTCCCTCCAGCACTAAGCGGCTACGATAATGCCAAGATCCTTGAGGGTTTGCCGAAATTGAGTGCGCAGCAGTTGGAACTCTTCATGCACCTGTTCAGGTGTTAGCTTCCCCTCGCCTCTCAGGTGGGTTAACAACCCCAGTCGCAGACGAATACTTTTCGCATACCGCTCCACAATCCTGGATTCGACCGAAGCCTGTTGAGGAATCGGGATCAATTCAGGCATCCGCTCTGGAAAGGGGACCTGGAAACGGTAAGAGTCTTCAATGCAAATCATGTCACAGTCTCAGCTATCAGAACCGGGATCGCTTTTCCCATTGACAGCCTAAAAAAAAAAAATGAAGGAAATGTGGTGACAGTTGTGGGGAAGTTGTGAAGCCTGGCTCAGCTGTCCATCAACTTAAAGTCTTCTGCCTGAAGTGAAAGCAGGATCTGCTCATGCACCAGTTTGACCAGCCAGCGGGATGTGGATTTACCTGAATGGGCTTTCTCCCTTGCCACTAAAACGCCAATCTTCCCTGCTGCGTAAGGAGGACGCAGGACTCGGACTCGGGTTTCCTGGGAGTTCGCAAGCGAGGATGCCATGGCCCTACCTTCTAATTACAAATGGATAACCACATCTTAACCCGATGATAATGAGCTTTCCTGATGGCTGTCCAGCGTTGATGACGGCTCAGATCAGCACTCCTGAGCACATTGTTGACATTTGTGTACGAAAGCCAGGGGCCAGAGGCGGAAGAGCTAACTGCGATAGGATGGTAAAGCGCTTTTTTCCTGCTTCAGTGCGTCCTGAGTTGTAAAGTTTCGTTCACCTTTGAATCTGTTATGACCACTACCGTCGTCAGCTCTCCCCGACTTGTTCGCATTGGTTCTCGTAAAAGTCAGCTGGCCCTGATCCAAACCCATTGGGTCAAAGACACCCTGCAAACTCACTTCCCTGAGTGGCAGTTTGAGATCCAGGAAGTGAGCACCAAGGGAGACAAGATTCTGGATGTGGCGCTGTCAAAAATTGGGGATAAGGGGCTGTTCACCAAAGAGCTGGAAACCAGCATCCTGAGCGGTGAAACCGATTTTGCCGTCCATTCCCTTAAAGATGTGCAGACCCATTTGCCCGAGGGCTTAACCTTAGGCTGCATTACGGAACGCGAAGACCCTTCAGATGCCCTGGTGGTGCACCCCAAGCATCGGGATCTACAACTGGAAACGCTGCCAGAGGGAGCCGTGATTGGCACCTCTTCTCTGCGACGGTTGGCTCAGTTGCGTCACCATTTCCCGCAGTTTCAATTTAAGGATATCCGCGGAAACCTGAACACTCGGCTCAGCAAGCTCGATGCTGGCGAATACGATGCCCTGGTCCTGGCCACCTCCGGATTAAAACGCATGGGCTGGGGAGAACGGATCCAGCAGACCCTATCGCCGGACATTTCCCTCTATGCAGTGGGGCAGGGGGCCTTAGGCATTGAATGTCGATCTGAGGATCCAGACATTCTCCCGTTGCTCCAGGTGCTGGCTCATACTCCCACAACCCTCCGCTGCCGTGCAGAGCGGGCCTTTCTCAAGGATCTTGAAGGCGGATGTCAGGTGCCCATTGGCGTGCATACGGTGGTTTCTGATCAGAACCTCACTTTGACAGGGTTGGTTTCTAGCATTGATGGGCAGCGCTGGGTCAAAGACACTCTTTCCGGTCCAGCCCAGGAACCTGAGGCGTTGGGTCAGCGCCTGGCCGATCACTTGCGAGCCCAGGGGGCAGAGTCGATTCTGCAGGAAATCTTTGCCGAAGTCCGACCTCAACTCTAGTTTTTTAATCTAGCCCAGCCGCTTGATCAAAGAACAAAGGATGGCTTTCGCCATCCCCCTATCCCTTGATTGCCTGTCGCTGTTCAGTAAACTGCTGCTGTTAACCCGATCCTTAGGATCCGTTCAGCCCAGTCAAGGCTTGACAGCTTGACCATGGCAATGAAGTGTTCCTGTTTCTGATTATTGCCAGGGAGGCAATCCGGAGCCATCGGGATCCGACAGCCTTTGCTGTGGAGAGGAGTAGTGGGGACTGCTGTCCTTCTCGATCCCCACCTCCTGTTCTTTGCAGAGCTTACTCTTCAGATTCCGTGATCGAAACCTTGACGATCTTGACGGGTTCTTTGGGACGATCTCCTGGATCTGTGGGTGCGGTTGCAATTGCATCCAGAACCGCTTCCCCTTCGGTCAATTGACCAAAGATCGTGTAGCTGGGGGGCAACTGGAAATCCTTGTGCATGATAAAGAACTGACTGCCATTGGTGTTGGGACCGGCATTGGCCATGGCCAGGGTGCCGCGGGTGTAGGGACGCTTCACCTCCTCATCCTCAAACTTGTAGCCGGGGCCTCCCCGTCCGGTGCCTGTGGGATCGCCTCCCTGAATCACAAAGCCTGGGATCACGCGGTGAAAAATCACATTTTCGTAAAAGCCTTCGCGCGCCAGAAAGACAAAATTGTTGACCGTTTTTGGCGCTTCCTCAGGAAACAGCTCCAGGGTCATGGTCCCTGCCGTGGTCTCCATCGTAGCCACATATCCCTTGGTAGGATCAATCCTCATCTCGGGAGGTGCGCTGTAGGTCTTGCGGGCGGTGGAACCGGCTTGAGCCATACTGCTCTGGGGCCAGAGGGCGACAAAGCTCAGCAGGATCAGAGCCATCACCAGAAGCATTTTTAAACTGCGCATAAGGTGCACCAGCAACATCAGGTTGATCATACCGGGTCCCGGTTCCCCTGAAGGTTTACCCTATAATGGGACGGCACTTGGCTCTGGGTTGAAAAATATGGCAGTGACGGCGGATCTGGCGGCAGCTCTTGACATGGCGTTGGCGGAAGATAGCCAGACCGATGTGCCTCTGGGAACCGATCTGGGGTTGCACTTGCCTGACCCCAAAGATGACACTCTGCCTGAGGGAGATTTTCAACTGCAGATCCAGCGGGCCTGGCAGGTGTGTGATCGCTTTGATCTGCAAACCAATATCTGGCGGGGAAGAATTCTACGGTTGGTTCGAGACCGCGAAAAGCAGCGGGGAGAAGGGCGTGGCTCAGGATTCCTTAACTGGCTCAAGGATCATGAAATCAGTAAAAGCCAGGCCTATAGCTGGATTGAACTGGCCGACAGCGCCGATCAATTGCTATCCGCCCACCAGATGGATGCCCAGACGGTCGAGCGATTTAGCAAGCGGGCCTTTGTGGAAACCGCTCAGGCTCCGGCTCCGGTGCAACAAATGGTGACGGAAGCCGCTCAACAGGGGCAGCGGATCACACGGCGCGAGGTTCGGGATCTGACGGATCAATGGACCGCCATGAACTCTGATCTGGTGCCAGAACCGATTCGGGAGAAGGCTGCCCAGCAAGCAATCCCCACTCGCTACATGACCCCCCTGGTGAAAGAGCTGGAGAAATTGCCGGAATCGCATCGGCGCACCCTGCAGACGGAGATGGTTAGTGATCCCAGCGTGGATACCCTGAAACAGGTGACTGCGGAAGCCCGTTATCTGGCCCGCTATCTGGAGGCCGCGGGTCGAGTTCGCTGTTTGGATCAGCCCAGTCTGGACCTAGAAACAGCCCTGGAGGAGGCGCTGCGCCTGGGGGCCCTCAACCTGACCGCCGATCTGATGAACCAGGCGGCTCAGATGGAACAACAACTGTCCAAGCTCTACACCAGCTGGAAACGGATCAACGATCTGGCGGACAAGCTGGATGGCATGATTGGGGCCAGTACTCCGCAACTACGGCTGATGCTGCAACTCTTGGAAAGCCTGATCCAACCCACCCTGGAGGTGCAGTTAGGTTCTGACATCAACCTGCGCAGGGTGACGTTTACCATCAAGGAGGATCTGCTTCCACCCGGGGTGACCAAATTAGACTAAACTCTCTGATTGGATCTGGTTGGTATGTTTCGAAATGGTTGCACCCCGTTCGGCAATCCTCTCCTGGGATCACATCTCTGCCGTGAGCACAAAGGTGCTTGCCACTCTGACCCTGGGTTGGATCAGCACGACTGTGGCTTTGTCTGGGGAGGCAACTCAGGTTAAAGTCAATCCAACCACACCGCAATTGGGCTACACCATTGCTGTCCTGATTGAGACCGCTCCAGGACAGCAGCCTTTAGAACCGCCAACAGTCACCTTTCGAGGCCAGGAATATCCTGCCTTTACCGTTGGAGCTCAGCAATGGCGGGCTCTCTTACCCACATCACCCCTGGATGCACCCGGTCTGGAATCGATTCAGATTCAAGGATTTGCCGATCCGACTCAGCTGGAGATCAATCTAGAGGCCCGTGACTTCCCGGTCCAGCGAGTTTATCTCACCCCCGAGGTGGCAAGTTTAGAACCCACCGAACTGGAAATGACCCGTGTATCTCAATTTCGGGAGCAGGCGACCCCAGATAAATACTGGCAGGGATACTTCATTCCCCCTAGTCAAGGTCCGGTGAGCACGATTTTTGGCGTCCGCCGTTACTACAACGATGTCTTTGCCGAAAACTATTATCACCGCGGCATCGATTATGCAGGTCCCGTCGGATCAGTGGTGGTGGCACCCGCAGCGGGGATGGTCGGACTGGTGGGCTACGAATCCGATGGCTTTCGTCTGCATGGCAACACGGTGGGATTGGATCATGGACAGGGGGTGACCAGTGTCTTTCTCCATCTCAGCCGCATTGATGTGAAGGAGGGAGATCGAGTCGAAGCAGGGCAAGCGATCGGGGCGATTGGGGCCACAGGGATCGCCACAGGTCCACACCTTCACTGGGGTTTGTTTGTGCATGGAGTTTCGGTGGATCCCATCCCCTGGATGCATCTCAATATACGGTAGCCAACAGGCGTGCTTTTTTTGCCCATCCTGATACTGCAATCCAATACCGCACGTCGATCGGCTACCGTTGCTGCTAGACTCCATCCAGGCAATCTGGGTCCTGAGGCATGATTATGGAACAGCTGACCTGGCGGCACTTGCGCACCCTATCCCTGCAGTGGCTGCAGAAAATACCCAGTGCCTCTGAACAAGAGGTCATTCTCCTGCAGGATGGTCTGATGCGGGAATCCAGATTAAGCCTTAACTACCTGGTACTGGTGATGGGATCCTGTGTGATTGCCACCCTGGGATTGTTATCCAACAGTGCCGCAGTCATTATTGGAGCCATGATCATTGCCCCCCTCATGTTGCCGATCCGGGGAATTGCCATGGGGGCATTGGAGGGAAACTTCCGCCTATTTCATACAGGGCTGTATTCCGTTGGGATGGGCACCGGGGTTGCCCTGGTGATTTCCTGTCTACTGGGGTGGCTGGTGAGCCCGGGCTGGGGAAGTGAAATTATGGCTCGGACTCAACCCACATTATTGGATCTGGGGATCGCGCTTGCTGCGGGGGGAGTGGGAGCTTTTGCCCGCGTGCGAGTTCAGGTGGCTGATAGCTTGGCCGGGGTTGCAATTGCAGTTGCCTTGATGCCGCCTGTGTGTGTCATGGGTCTGGGGCTTTCTCAGTTGGACTGGAATGTGAGTTTGGGGGCGGGCCTACTGTACCTCACCAACTTGCTGGGGATTGCTCTGGCCTGTATGGTTACTTTCTTATTGTTGGGATATGCCCCCTTTCACAAGGCTCGTTCAGGGCTCCTTTGGGTATTGGGGCTGGTGGGACTGCTGGTTTTACCCTTGGGAGCCCAACTGACGCGATTGCTAACCCAAGCTCAATTGGAAACCACGCTCGAAACTGCCCTCATGCGAGGCACGGTGACCTTTCAAAAGGTGGAGCTGGTTGCCAGTGAGTTTAACTGGGTCGCTTCCCCACCCGAGGTGAGGTTGCTAGTTGAGGCGACAGAACCCGTGACAACCAAGCAAGTAGGTTTATTGGAAGATTTTGCCTATCGAGCAACAGGTCAGCGGTTTCGCCTCGTTTTTGAAGTGGTGCGAACCCAATTGGTAACCAGTGATCCCACACTCCCCGGTCTTCCGGCTGTGGCCACCCCAACTCCAGCCGTGGAGCTCAGCCCTTTTCCCGAGGCAACTTCGTTATCTCCAGAGCCAACTCAACCCAGCATCGATCCCACGCCAACGGCGTTACCCTCACCCTCAGAAGAAACCCCTGCTTCGACGTTCGATCAGCCAGACAGTGAAGGCTCTGAATCCCCTTCAGTCATTTTTCAGAATGGACAAGACCCAGATCCTCAAAACTCCTCAGTGATTACCGAATCCCCTGAGGTTCCTTCAGCAACCCCTGAAGCTCCAATCATGGGACCTGCTTTTCCACCTACCCCCTTCGAGGATCCCGCTCCCAGCGAGGCAGAATCCCAATCAACAACAGCGCCTGCACCATCAGAAGAGCAACTTTCTTTGCCATTACCTACACTCCTGGTGCCCACGCAGCAAGAATCTCCCCAGTCGGGAGCAGAAAATGAAACACCTGCAGAATCATCAACTACCAATACGTCAGAAAGTACAACTTCTCCCTCTCCAACCTCTCCATCCTCCTCATGGCAAGTAGACTATCCTCAGTACAAAACTCCATGAAGTTATTCACTATCAGCTTGCATCTTTACAAATCACAGGCTATCATCCGTTTTCATGTAGAGTGTTGAACGTGATGACTGGCATTCATTTGATGTCAGCTTGCTATTATTATTCTGCCCTTAGCTTAGGGAGTTTGGCTTTGTTTTCCTCGCTGTCTAAGCTGCATCCTTCTTGGGATTTTCCTGAGAGGGTTTCTTGTTGTTCCCTAGACCAATACTGTTGATGTCGGTTGTTAAGGTTGATGTGGGCTAGTTTCATCATAATAGATCTCAAAACCTTGTCATTCTGAGATTTGGAGTGTGCTTGCAGTAGCTGGTATGCTTTCTTCTAATCAATTTGTGTGAGGATTTCCATGACAACTCCCAAGCCAAAGTTTCAATTAACTGCGTTGTTAACTTTATCCAGCAGTCTGTGTCTAGCAGCTTCGTGCGGTGGAGGATCCCTACCTGGCTCGATTGATATTGCCAGCGAGTCTCAGGCCGTAGAGTCCACCAGTGCTGAGACTGCCTCAACTGCCTTGCTTGCTACCCCGAACTTGCGAGCATGTGCGTCTCCAACGGCAACGGGGTGTTCACACCCCAGCCAAAACCCCAATTCAAACCCTTTTGGAGGCGGGATTCCAGGATTTGTGAGCCCTGTGGGACCTCCCGGGCCTCCAGGCCTTCCAGGTGCTCCCGGAGCTCCTGCCCCAGCTCCAGTTCGTCCTCCCGTGATCTTTATCCCTATTCCCCGCCCGCGACCCATCCGGATTGTTAATGTTGAGATCGAAGCCCCACTTGTTAACAATGATATCGATGCTCCTCTGATCAATACTGTCAACAATGGCCAGATCGGTGGAAACAGTGCCCCGATTACGAACAATGGTCAGATCGGTGGAAATAGTGGTCAGATCGGTGGAAACAGTGCCCCGATTACGATCACCGATAACTTCAGTGAAAACTTTGATGACAACGAAGTCAGTGATGTTGGGGGAGATAACCAAGTTAATATCAGTGATATTGGGGGGGATAATACCTTCAGTGATATTGGCGGAGACAACAATATCAGTGACAATGGAGGGGACAATACCTTTACCGTCAGTGATGTTGGTGGGGATAATGTCATCAGTGATAATGGAGGAGACAACACTGTAAGTATTCCCATCAACGATAACTTTAATGGCACGGTAGACATTCCCGTCAACATCCCCATCAACGATAACTTTAATGGCACGGTAGACATCCCTATTAACGCGGATACGGACATCACCACAACGATCGAAGAAGGTGCTGTCGATGTCACGATTGGGGGCAAGATCGTGTGTACTGCCATGAATGCAGCTTACGGCTTTGGTAGCTTCCGTAATCTCATCTGGCTCAAGTATGCCAAGGATCATCTGACGAAAGAACACGAACTGGGTTACCATGCTCTCTTCCTACCCCTAGTCCATTTTGCCTTCAAACAAGGGGATCATCTCCCCAATCGCTTGATCCGTCAGGTACTTGAACACATTGCTCGCCATCGCAGTGTTGATCTGAGGGCAGAAATGCGTGGAAGCCGGAGGGATCGATTGGGTCGCCTCTATCGTGCTCTTCTGGAGCCCACCTGTTTTGCTGTTGGCTCTTTTCTAGTTTGGAAAGCTCAGTTGCGGCAATCTGCCAAGACTGTTTAAGGGTGTTTCACATCCGTTGCTATCGTCTTGACTCCTGTTCTAGAGATTAATTTAGCTCTCCCCTCAGGTAAAAAACTCAGGTTTCAATGGGGATCCTGGCTATCTGAGTCCTGATCTGGATGTTTCTCAACTCCTGAGACTCTCATCTTTTGTGGTGGGAGTCTTTTCTGTATTCAGGTTTGCCCGCAGTGATCGGGATCCTGAGCGCGCTATGCTGATGTGCTGGAGGATCAAGCTTCGATCCAGACCTGTATGACTGAGCAAACCAACTTATGACCCATCGAGGAGCATCGTCACGGTCACTCATGCAGGTGGCGGGGGTGGTAGCTGCAGCAACATTGCTGAGCAAGGGGATGGGATTTGTCCGTCAGTTCCTGGTAGCGGCAATGTTTGGTTCTGGTCCGGAGTACAGTGCCTTTGCAGTCGCTTATGTTATTCCCAGTTTCCTGCTGATCTTGTTGGGAGGGATCAACGGTCCCTTTCACAGTGCTGTCATCAGTATCCTCAAGAAACGAGAGGGGGAAGATGCTGCTCACTGGTTAGAGTCGATCACCACACTGGTGGGCCTGATCCTGGTAGTGGTGGTGGCTCTGCTCTGGCTTGGAGCCGCTGGATTGGTGCAGATGATTGCCCCTGGAGCCAGTAGCGAAGTCCATCGTCTGGCGGCAGTGCAGTTGAGAATCATGGCTCCCCTGGCCGTCCTGGCTGGACTGATCGGCATTGGGTTTGGCACTTTGAATGCTGCCGGACAGTATATGGTCCCAGCCCTCAGTCCCCTTCTCTCCAGCCTCACTGTGATTGGGGCTCTGGTTCTGTTTGGTCATACGGGCGATCCCCTGATTCTGGCCTGGGGAACGCTAGCAGGCGCAATCTGTCAATGGTTGGTTCAGGTCCCTCTCCAGGCGCGATTAAATCTGGGTAGACCCCGGCTGCGGTTTAACTGGAGATCACCGGAAGTCAAGGCAGTGGGGCTATTGATGCTGCCCGCGGTTGTCTCTTCTGGAATGGTGCATATCAATGTTTATGTGGACATGTTTTTTGCTTCCTATATTCCCGGGGATCGGACAATTGGCAACCTTGGCTATGCCCAGTTGCTGGTACAAACACCCATCGGCATTCTTTCCAACATGGTCCTGGTCACCTTCATGCCAGTCTATGCCCAACTCGCGGTTCCTGAACGCTGGCAGGAATTTCGGCAGCGGATCCGGCAGGGAGTCGTGGTAACCACCCTTCTGAGCCTGCCCCTCTCTATGGTGCTGGTGGTCCTGGCCCAGCCGTTGGTTCAAATCGCCTATGAGCGAGGACGATTCACGCCTGAAATCACGCAAGAGGTGGCAGCCCTACTCAGCGCTTATGGCATAGGCATGGTGTTTTACCTGCTCAGGGATGTGGTGGTCCGGATTTATTACGCTCTGGAGGATGGGCGGACTCCCCTGATCGTGAGTGGGGCGGCGATTGGATTGAATGTAGTTTTTGATGGGGTGGGAATGCGCTGGTTCGGGGCTCCGGGACTGGCCCTGGCCACTGCGGCGGTGAATCTGGTGGCCCTGATCTGGTTAGGTCTTTTGCTGCAGAAACGGCTGCAGGAGATTCCCTGGTCCGAGATCCTGAGGGTGCTGGGTCAGGTGACTCTCGTGGCCTTGACCGCAGCTCTTGTTACCTGGGGATCCTGGACAATCTGGCAGACCTGGCAACCGCGTGAGTTACTGATCCTCAATCTGAGTGGGGCAACCCTGGCCGCGGTTCTAGGCATTAGCACTTATGTCCTGGGGGTGGCGGCACTCCGGATCCCAGAAGTTGAGGAAGTCAAGCAGCTGTTCCAGCGGCTCTTCAAGAAGGTTAATCCCGCCTCATGAAAAGGCTCAAGACATGCCAGACCGAACTAAGTCCGAGGAACACGCGCATAGTCATCACTGAAGCGAACGATGTCATCCTCACCCAGATACTGCCCGTTCTGAACTTCGATGATCACTAACGGGATCACCCCAGGATTCTCCAGTCGGTGCTGGGTGCAGGGAGGCACATAGGTGGATTGGTTGGTGGAGATCACTTTTTCTTCGCTGCCACAGGTAACTTTCGCAGTGCCGCGAACCACGATCCAGTGCTCGCTGCGGTGGTAATGCATCTGCAAACTCAAGCGATGCTTGGGTAGAACCACGATGCGCTTAATTTTGTAGCCGGGTCCCTCTTCCAGAACCGTGAAACTGCCCCAGGGGCGAGACTCTGTGTTCAGTGGAGCTTCACTATTTTCAGCAGGGGAAAACGCAGATAAAGTTGAGGAAGGGAAGTCTGGCATAATAATGAGGACCTTAAGAGCACAAATCTTCCTTAGTGTACCCAGATCCCATTCAGGAGGCCCAGCGTCTACTCGGATAACTACAGAAGTTCACCGGATATGAATCAAACTGGATGAGAGGGTAACCTATCAGTAGCATTAAGCTAGAAGCCTGCGGTATCTACCCCAAGAGGGTGTGAGGCAGGGTCACGGCCACTACTCGCTCGGAATTGGTAGCATGCAGGTACGTCATCAAGACCCCTGGATTGGGAAAACAGTTGGACAGGGCGGGCGCTACCAACTGGAGTCAGTGTTGGGGGAAGGTCGCATGGGGCGGGTTTACCGTGCTCTCGATCAGCGCCTTTCGATGAATGCTGCTTCAGTCTACAAGGCGATTAAGTTCATGGCTGTCAACCTGGCAGGTAATGCTCAGGCGAGAGAAAGGTTTCAACGGGAAATGCAGGCGTGCATGATCCTGCAGGATATCCATCTAGTCCAGGTTCTGGATTATGGTGTCAGTTCATCCCGCTCCCCCGATGGGCAGGTGGTGGAACTCCCTTTCCTGGTGATGGAGTGGATTGAAGGGGAAACGCTGGAAACCCTTTTAACGCGGGAGAAGCGCCTGGCCCTACCCAGAGCTGTGGATCTAGGGCGCCAGATCGCTGCAGGGTTACAGGCCATCCACAATGGAATCACCGTTCAAGACAAATCGGTTCGCTTTGTTCATCGGGATTTAAAACCCAGCAACATTTTCTTGCGTCGCGATGCGCTGGGGATCGAAACAGTGAAATTGGGGGACTTCGGGCTGGTTAAGTTTTTAGGCAATTCCCAGATCCGATCCCTGACTCGAACCGGAGCCTTTGGCGGGACACCCGCCTATGCGTCGCCCGAGCAACTGCAGGAATTCAAAGCCATTGACGGGCGTGCCGATATCTATAGCCTGGGGTGTATTCTGTATGAGATGTTGACCGGGGATTCGCCTCTCAACCTTGCCCCGGAAGCCAGTGTGGTGCAGTGGATGGAAGCCCATCTTCATCGACATCCCCAACCGTTTCCTGCTGCCCTGCACATCCCCAAATCCCTGGAAGCCATTGTCTGTCGGTGCCTGGAGAAAAATCCGAATAGCCGCTACAGCACAGCCCATGAACTGGAACAGGCTCTGCGCCGTGTCCTCCCAGAAGTTACGGCTTTGGCTTTTCCCCCCTCGGGATCGATCTCCTCGCCTGGTGCTCCTCGTCCTCTCTTGACCCAGGAGTTGGAGTCATTGCTGGAGGTTTACCAGTTGCAACCGCAAGTAACTCAGGCGGGAAGCACGTTAACAGTTCTCCTGGAGCGGCTCACCCCCCATCCCCTCAACTATGAGCTGCTGATCGCCGAGATCGTGGATTATCTGGAAACCTTACCCCTGGCGGATATCGATCGGGTGTGTTTGCAAAGTCGTCAGCGAGGCAAAACAGCGATTGACTGGCAGCAGGAATTTGCCATTGAAGCCAGTGGTGAACCCTCTGCCTCGGCTCCCCCCTCCCCGCCCCCCCACCCTGCCAGCCTGGCCTTGGTGGAGGACTGGATCGTAGAACTTCTGGAAATGTCCCTGGGGAACCCACGTCTGCGGATCCAACTTAGCCAAGTGGGGAACACGCTGCGGATCATGCTCAACTATCCTGCCGGGGAACGTTTGGATCAGGAAAATCTGGCAGGACGGGTTCTGACCCAACTGGAAGCCTTACAGTTGGACGATATTCAAACCGTTGAGATTCTAGGACGTCCTGCGGGCCGAGACCATCCAGACTGGCAGATCCAGCGAGTGCTGCAGACACCTGGAGAGCGAAAAGGAGAATCCACCCTCCAGCCTCAACCGATTCCAGCTCACCTCCAGTCTCATCAACCCGTCCGGACCGATTGGGTCCCGCCACCTGCTGCTGCCAACATGGCAGAGATGACCGCTGTTCCAGCAGCTCCTTCCGAGCCAAGCAGGGATGAGAATCAGGATCTCGACATGCACGAGCTGGAGTTTTTGCCGGAACTGGATCTTTCCCAGTATTGCTTTGTGCGGAATCCGATGATGCTGCGCACGTCGCTGCCTTCCCCCTCGGCTGATATTGCCCAATCCGTGATGTTTTTTCATGATCTCAGCGATTCAGAAAAGCGAAAAGTCCTGCCCTTACTGACTGATTTCTTTAAAGATCCCGATAAAGTTGACTTGACCTCGCTTCCAGATTTTGTTCAGGAGTGGTTGTCCAATATCCGCCGTTATGATGACCACAAGTTCCGTTCGTTTGCTGTCTGGCTGAGTCGCTATTGTGCTGATCCCTACAATACGCTTCCCGAGCTCAGTACAGGGTTAACTGCCGCGATTAAGATTGCAGTGGAAGGGGCTAAAGCTGATAAAGCAGGTAAGAACGCTGCCGAACCCCGAGGGGTCTCTCCCCAATCGGAACCAGTCCTTTACCGCGCGGGCTCCCATTGGCTGACCTGGTGGTTTCTGGCAGGACTCTTGCTGTTGCTGGCACTGGCACTCGCGCTCTTGATCCCGTCTCCTCTGTCACAAAACCTGCGCTTTGGCCTGCCCTATTGGATTGTGCCCATTCCCATGATGGTGCTCCTCCTCCTGTCTCTAGGGACGCTGATCAAATTTCATAAGTACACTCTGTTACTCAGAACTAGCTATCTCTCGATTCGCCGTGATTTTCTCTTTCGCAGTCCCACTCAGGATATTCAGTGGGGGGGGATCCGTGAAGTGGAGCTGGAGATCTCTGCTATCGGTAAGATGCTGCATTTTGGGGATCTTACCCTGGTCCTGCGGGAAGGGCCTCGTCTGCAACTGCACTATTTGGCTAATCCCCTGGAGCTAAAACACCAGATTGAATATCTACAACAGCAGTTTGTCATGAGCAAACGCCTGGCGGTGGGGCAGGTACCTGAAGGCAGCCCGGAAGGCCCTGGACGGATCAGACCGGCGGGGGATTTAGATTCCTGGTCGGGACGAACCTTCGGTGAAGGGAAGCGCTATCGTCTGGAATCGGTGCTGGGGGCTGGAGGCATGGGCAAAGTCTACCGGGCCATGGATCAGAAGCTCTCGATTTATGTTGCCGTCAAGTTTATGTTGCACGGTGCTGATGCTGGCTATGAAGAAAGAGAACGGTTCCTGCGGGAAATGCAGGCCTGTTTAAACCTTCAAGACAGCCGGATTGTGAGGGTTTTGGACTATGGCATTACGGATGACGAGATCCAGGGGATGGAATATTTGCCCTATATGGTGATGGAGTATGTGCCGTCCCCCACTTTAGAAAAAGTGCTGAGAAGGCAACCCCGCATGCCAGCGGCTCGGGTTTTGAATATCGCGAAGCAGGTGGCCGCTGCTCTTCAGGCCGTTCATGCTGGGGTCGTGCTTCAGGGCAAACGGGTTAATCTCGTCCACCGAGATCTAAAGCCTTCGAATGTTTTCATACTCAAAGATTCCCTAGGAGGAGAAACCATTAAATTGGCCGACTTTGGTCTGGTTAAGCTGCAGGGGGAACTGTCGATGGAGTCGCTATCAGTCACCGGAGAATTTCGCGGCACCCCAAACTATGCCTCTCCGGAGCAATGTGAAGCTAAAAAAACAGTGGATCGGCGGGCTGACATTTACAGTCTAGGTTGCGTCATGTACGAAATGCTCTCAGGGACGAACCCCTTTGCTCTCCCTACGCAGGCTAATGCCATGCAATGGCTCTATGCCCATGTCAACACTCCGCCCCGCCCCTTTAGCCCGGAGCTGGAGGTACCATCTGTCCTGGAGGAAATTGTGATGCGCTGTATGGCTAAGGATCCTCAGGATCGCTACAACAGTGCATTGGAACTTAGCGAAGCTCTGAACCGCCTGAATATCAGGTGATTACGTTTTGCCCTGCCGTTCCCGCCATTGCTGAATCACTCGCCCGAGATTCAAACGGAATTCCTTCCAGCCTAAACGGGATCCGGGTTCCTCATCCCAGGAAGCGGAAAGCACGCCATAGCTGATGCCGAGGAAGCCTAGGGCCAACAAGCCCAGCGATTCCGCCAGGGTCAGGTAGGGGGGAAGTTGCCAGATCCCCTGAGTGAGAAGAACATAATTGACGCCAAAGCTGCTCAGTCCCAGCAGAGTAGGAATGCCACAAAAGACAGCAATCCGACGGATCATGCGGCGGCTGACATTCTCAGGGATCGCCATGCTCTCAGACTGATCGCCTGGATTTGCAGCCCCAACCTCAGCTTCAGATTCAACCGTTGAGCTGGATCGTCGTCTGACACCAGCAGCTCGAGTATTCTTGGGGCCAGAACGCTTGGAACGCTTGTTGGACTTGGAAGCCATTGCTATTTACGCACGCGAATGCCAAGCTTACTTGTCAGATCCATGTAGCGATCGGGGGTATGCTCAGCCACATAACTGAGAAGCCGCTTGCGCTTGCCGATCATCATCATCAGACCACGACGAGAATTGTAGTCTTTGGGATTAGCCTGAAGATGGCGGGTAAGCTGATTAATGCGGTTGGTCAGCAAGGCAATCTGAACATCAGCAGAGCCAGTGTCTGTGTCGTGCACCTGAAATCCCGAAATGATCTCCTGCTTTTGAGCTTGCGGCAACGCCATGAGAGTATGAACATATGCAGTGCTTGGTGATTCTAGCACCTGACTGGCCAGAAAAACTAGCTGATTCGTAGAAAAATTCGATGTTTCCGGAGGTCCTATGGTATCTGACCGTGCTCCCTCTCCCGAATCGATTCGCGACCTGCTGGACCATGGCTCTCCAGGGGATCGCCTCCATGCCATTAATTTAGTTAGACCTTTGCCCCCCGAAACGGCCTATCAGTTGCTGGCCCATGCTGCCGCCGACCCCAATGTGCGGGTTCGTTACGCCGCCGTCAGTCAGATTGGAACCCTGGCTCTCCCCGATCCTGCCGAGGCCTTGGCCCTGTTGCAGAAGATTTTGCGGGAAGACCCTGAGTATGATGTCCGGGCTGCCGCTGCTGCTGCCCTTGGAGATCTCAAACAACCTCAGGCCCTGCAGGATCTACTGGAAGCCTATGCTCGCGAAGATGAGTGGCTGGTCCAGTTTAGTATCATTGCGGCGCTGGGGGAATTGGGCAATCCTGATGCCCTGGAGACGCTGGTTCGGGCCCTGGAGGAAGGGAGTGACCTGATTCAAACGGTGGCAGCGGGTGCCCTGGGAGATTTGAGAGATCCGCGAGCTATCCCAGTCCTGGAGCGTTACCTCGCGGACACCGATCAGCAGCTGCGCTACCGAGTCTGTTTAGCATTGCAGCAAATTGGGGGAGACGCGGCCAGATCTGGATTGGAGCAATTGGCCCAAGATTGCGATGCGCAAATCGCCAGCCAGGCCCGAGAGGCCCTGAAATCATTGTAAGAGGGTGCCACTTTGTCTATCCGAATCCTCGTCAGGTGGAATCTCTAAGTTAACAGAGCTCTACCTTGTACCTTGAAATCCTGCTATCATATGCCCTGAATTTTGTGGTGCCAGGGGTAGAGGAGTGGACATGGGGGATGCGCTGGATGTAGAGCAGCGGTCTTATCACTTTGTAGGCATCGGGGGAGTGGGGATGTCCGCCCTGGCCTACATCCTCGTTCAGCAGGGCCATCGGGTGTCGGGCTCCGATATCACCCTGAATGCACGTATCCAGCGGTTAGAGTCCATGGGAGTGCAGTTTGCCCAGGGTCATGCTGCCACCCATGTGGTGGGAGATCCCCAGGTGATCTACTCCAGTGCGATTCGGCCTCAAAACCCAGAACTGGCCCATGCCCTGGATCGCGGCTTGCCCATCTGTCACCGCTCGGCATTGTTAGCCCAGGTGTTTAATACTCACTTTGGGATTGGCGTGGCGGGCACCCATGGCAAAACCACCACCAGCAGCATGATCGGCTACCTGTTACTGAAGGCAGGACTGGATCCTACCCTGATCATTGGAGGTGAGGTGGATGCCTGGGGGGGGAATGCCAGACTGGGAAAGTCCCGCTATCTGGTTGCGGAAGTGGATGAATCCGATGGATCGCTGGTGCAACTGTTTCCCCGCATCGGAGTGATTACCAATGTCGAGCTGGATCATCCGGATCACTATGAAGATCTTGAGCAGGTGATTGAGGCCTTTCATCAATACGCAGATCAATGCCATGAACTGGTGGCGTCTCTGGACTGCCCCAATGTGGCTGCCCATTTACAGCCAACCCTCGGTTACACCATTGCCGATCATCCCCAGGCTCTCTACCGGGCAAGGGAGATCATTTATCAGGGTACGGGCACGATCGCAGAGGTGTGGGAAAAGGATGAACGCTTAGGAAGATTGCAACTGCAGGTGCTCGGGTCTCATAACTTGAGTAACGCTCTGGCTGCCATAGCAGTAGGGCGGCGACTGGGACTGGATTTTGCCGTGATTGCCACTGCCCTGGCGGAATTTCGGGGGGCTCATCGTCGCTTTGAAGTGATCGGAGAAGTGGCAGGTGTCACATTTATTGATGACTATGCACACCACCCCAGTGAGGTTGAGGCTACACTGACTGCAGCTCGTTTGCAGGGTCGCCGGATCATTGCGGTGTTCCAGCCTCATCGTCCCAGTCGTCTGGCATCCTTTTTTCTCGATTTTGCCTCTGCATTCAAGCTGGCGGATCGCGTTGTGTTAACCCCAACCTATCGCGCTGGAGAGGCCGAAACCACCGTGACCAGTTCCAGTCTGGCCCAAGCGATTGCCAATCAACACCCTCATGTGGCTTATGTTTCCCTTCTGGGAGATCTCCCTCAACATCTGACGCAAATGCTTCTGCCTGGGGATCTGGTGCTTTTCCTGGGGGCAGGAGATCTTAACCAATCCATCCGGGCCACGATTGAAGCTTATTCACTGCGTCTGCAGGAGGAGATGAAGATTGGTGAGGTTACTGTGGAATGAGTTGCGCCGCTTTTCATGGAGGTGATCAGGACACAGTTGCCAGGGGATTGATTCGAGCGACAGAATCGCTAGCCTCCCATACCACCTTTCGTGTTGGGGGACCTGCAGAATGGTATTGTGAGCCCACCTCCCTTTTGGAACTGCAGCACTGTCTGGCGTGGTCGTTGCAATCTCAGACGTCCGTTACCTTTCTGGGGGCGGGTAGCAATCTCTTGATTTCCGATCAGGGCTTGCTGGGTCTGGTGATCAACACCCGCAGGTTGAGGGGGATTCAGATCTTGCCGGAGGGTCGTCTTTGGGCAGCAGCGGGAGAACCGTTGAAGAAACTGGCTCATCTGGCGGCTAAGCGAGGATGGAGTGGCATGGAGTGGGCGATAGGCATTCCTGGAACTGTTGGGGGAGCCGTGGTCATGAATGCGGGTGCCCATCAGCAGTCCATTGCCGATGTGTTACTTGAAGTCACCCTTCTAGATGATCAAGCCCAGCCCCAGCGACTGACGATGGCAGAACTCAATTACGGATACCGCTCCTCTTTGCTCCAGCAGCGAACCTGGATCGTAACCGGAGCGAGATTCCAACTGCAGCCCGGTCATGATCCAGCTCGGATCAAGGCCCACACAGAACGCAACTGGCTGGAACGGCAGCAACGGCAACCCTATGATCTGCCCAGTTGTGGCAGCGTCTTTCGCAACCCCAAGCCCATGGCAGCAGGGTGGCTGATTGAACAAACGGGATTAAAAGGCCACCAGATTGGGGGGGCCCAGGTGGCCAATCGCCATGCCAACTTTATTCTGAACTGCGGTCAGGCCTCTGCCACCGATATTCACACTTTGATGCGCTTTGTCCAGGGGGCTGTTTTTGAGCGCTGGTCTCTGGTGCTGGAGCCCGAAGTGAGGATCCTGGGTGACTTTGGTCCTGAACCGCTTTTAACCTTACCGTCCTAGCTCTTACTCATCATTTCTGCAGCCTGCATCAGTGCCACGGCCCGTTGTTGCTCTTGTTTGGCCTGCATCCGCTCCAGTTTGTCAGTGCTGCGCTCCAGAATGTCAGCGGCAGACTTGCGCGTGGCTTGAGCAGCCTCCAGGTTCACCCCTTCTCCCCGTTCTGCCCGATTCACCAAAATCGTGACTTCGTCATTCTCAATTTCGGCAAAGCCCCCCATGATGGCAATGGCAAACCACTTGCCCTGGTTCTTAATGCGCATGACTCCTGTCCCCAGGGCGGTCAGTAAAGGCGCGTGGCCCGTCAGGATCCCGAGTTGCCCGGAGGTGGCAGGTAAAATCACTTCATCCCCGCTTGCATCCCACACCATCCGATCGGGGGTAATGACACGTACAGTCAAGGTCACAATCAGTTCTCCTGGTCCAACGTTGAGAGGGGTCGGCAGGCAGCAAGCACTGCTAACCCGATCCTACAGGATTCGGATCCTTCTGATGAAGCCCGTTGCCAGTTCTGACCAGAAAAAGGACGAGGGTTAGCTAAGGATAAAGACCCCGATCCCCAAGCGCCTGAGCTACCCGTCCCACTCCCAGGATATAGGCTGCACGGCGGAGGGAGATCTGACGCTGGTGAGCTTCCCGCACCACCCGTCTATAGGCCTGAACCATCAGGTGCTCCATTTCCCGATTCACCCGTTTCTCATCCCAAAACAAGTAAGAGAGTCCCTGTACCCACTCCAGATAGCTAACCACCACCCCGCCAGCATTGGTGAGAATATCCGGCAGGATCTGCACGCCCCGGGCCGTCAATTGCTGATCTGCCTGCAGAGTCAGGGGACCATTGGCCGCTTCGGCAATGATGCGGGCACGAATGCGGTGAGCATTGTCCTGGGTGATTTGGTTTTCCAGCGCCGCCGGAATCAACACATCACAGGACAGCGTCAAAAGATCAGCATTGGTGAGGGGAATCGAGTGAGGGAACCCCAGCATCTGTTGCTCAGGATGGGATTCTATGTAGGCTCGCAGGGCAGGAATATCCAGGCCATCAGGTGCATAGATGCCCCCATTTCGTCCAGAAACCGCCAGGATTTTTGCCCCCGCTTGCTGAAGTAGGAGTGCGGCGGCGTGACCGACATTGCCAAATCCCTGAATGACAACTTCTGCGCCGTGGAGAGCCTGACCCATCTCTGCCAGGGCTTCGCGGACAACGATCATGACTCCCCGTCCCGTAGCCATATCCCGCCCACAGGATCCCCCAATCGAGAGAGGTTTACCTGTCACTGCGCCTGGCACAGCATGTCCTTTATTCATGGAGTAAGTGTCCATGATCCAGGCCATCTCACGTGCAGAGGTGCCCATATCAGGAGCAGGAATATCCACCTCGGGTCCCATATCCTGAATCAGCTCACTGGTGTAGCGTCGGGTGATCCGCTCCAGTTCACGGAGGCTGTAATGCCTGGGGTCGATAGGAATCCCCCCTTTGGCACCGCCATAAGGAATCCGCAGAAGAGCACATTTCCAGGTCATCAACATGGCCAGGGCCGACACTTCTTCCAGAGAAACTGCAGGATGGTAGCGGATCCCGCCTTTGTAGGGACCCAGGACATTGCAGTGCTGGACTCGGTGGCCTGTCAGAACCTGAATGTGGCCACTGTCTCGCTGGATCGGGAGCGCCACCGTCACCACCTTGCGCGGAATGGTGAGAATATCGAGTAGGCCAGGATCCAGGCGCAGTTCCCGGGCAGCCTCCTCTAGATAGCTGCAGGCTTGGTTGTAGGGACAAATGTGAGCTGGAGAGGAGGGAGAAAGGCTGGGCTGCATCCTTTAGGCCTGGGGGAAAGAAGACTCACTCAGATCAGCACTAGACTCAGCAGCCATTGGGGTGGATAGGGGTCGATCTGATGCGTGGTGATGGTCTGCATCGACATGAAGGTCAGGAGCCGAAACTGACTCTGGATCTTCTTGAGGATCCGACATAACGTCGGCATTGACTAGATCAGACTCCATCTGCTCAGAGGTGCACTCAATTTCATCTGAGGCTTGCGCCGGAGCGTCAGACTGGGGTGTGGTTGTCGACCCTGCGGGGTTGGCAATTTTGGTTGTAGCAGTGTTTGATTTCGTTTTTGGAGTTTTCAGCCCCGTCGAACGCTCTAGCTCAGCGGCCTCTCGATTGAGAGCAGCCTCAAACTCTTTGGAAGCATCCTGGAGACTGCGCATGCCCTTGGCCAGGGTCCGACCGATCTCCGGGAGTTTGCGAGGCCCAAATACCAGCAGCGCGACCACCAGGATCAACATCATTTCTGGCAGGCCAACTCCGAAGATATCCATTCCACGTCATCTCAGCACAGTGCCCTATTAGCTTAACGCGGCTTGCTCTTGCATGCAGACGCTACCCTCGATCATCGCCTGGGTCAGCCTGCCCAGGGCCAGAAGATCCTGGCTGCTGCAGGTCCGCCTTTGCAGGAGATCGGCAATTCGTTGCTCCTGATCGGGGGTGAGTTTGTGGGTGAGGAGGGCCTCTCTGACAATGGATTGCAAGGTCATGATCATGCTCATCGCCAGGTTGAACCATTCTAAGATAAGGGCAATGTCAACGCCTTTGAAGGGCAGAAAATACTGATTTCCTGGGCTTTTTCAGGTTCAAGTGGCATATGCAACCTCCCAGTCATTCATGCAAGCCCCTGTCATTTAGTTACAACTTACCTGGCGGGACAGTGATCCTACTTAAAATTAAACTCTAGCTGTAGTCTATTGAGCAGACCGACTGATTTGGCCCAATGCGGGAACCTGGGAACCCAATTGACGAGTTGGTTGGATTTCGGGAGGATGCTGGTAATCCCTGCGAGAATCTTTGTTCATCAGGGGATCAGGCCGTTGTGGAGGGGAAGGTATGGCCATTCTGTTTCATCAGGCTCGTATGGTTCTGCCCAACGGAGAACTGTTTGAGGGCGATCTGCGGGTGGATGAGCATCGGATCACCCAGATCGATCGCCACCTTCTGCCGGTGGGGATGCCCCTGACAGATGTGGAGGAGGTCATTGAGGCTGAGGGCAAACTGCTGATCCCGGGAGTCATTGATCCTCAGGTGCATTTTCGCGAGCCTGGTAAGGAACACAAAGAGGATCTCTCCACCGCCAGCCAGGCCTGTGCCCGTGGGGGGGTGACCTCTTTTCTAGAAATGCCCAACACGGTTCCCACCACCACCACCCAGGCGGCTCTGGATGACAAACTGGCCCGAGCTGCAGCGAAAAGTGTGGTCAATTATGGCTTCTTCATCGGGGCCACCGCCCACAACCTGGAGGATCTGAAATCCATTCGGGGGGCCTGCGGCATCAAGATTTTTATGGGATCGATGCAGGGTGAACTGCTGGTGGATCAGGTGGAGGTGCTGGACCGGATCTTTGCAGAGACGGATCTCCTGATCGCTGTGCATGCCGAAAATCAGGCCCGGATTCAGGCGCGGCGAGAAATGTTTGAGGATCAGTTAACCGTATCCATCCACTCCCTGATTCAGGATGAGCAGGCTGCCCTGGAAGCCACTCAACTGGCCTTGACGCTGGCCACCCGCTACCGTCACCGTCTGCATATTTTGCATCTTTCTACAGGTCTGGAAGTGGAACTGCTGCGCCGCCATAAACCCGCGTGGGTGACTGCGGAAGTGACCCCTCAGCATTTGTTGATGAGCACCGAAGACTACATGAATCTCGGATCTCTGGCCCAGATGAATCCTCCCCTGCGCGCCCCCGAAAACCAGGCGATCCTCTGGCAGGGGTTACAGGATGGAATTCTGGATCTGATCGCCACGGATCATGCTCCCCACACCCTGGAAGAAAAAGCCCGCCCTTATCCCAACTCTCCTTCAGGGATGCCAGGGGTGGAAACCTCTCTGCCGTTGATGTTGACCTGTGCCCAGCAGGGACGATGCAGTGTTGCTCAGGTGGTGCGCTGGATGTGTCAGGCTCCGGCAGCTGCCTACCAGATCAAAAACAAGGGTCGCCTGCAGGTGGGCTATGACGCCGATCTGGTGCTGGTGGATCTGGAGACGGTCAAGCCCGTGCGGCGGGAGGATCTGCTGACCAAGTGTGGCTGGAGTCCCTTTGAGGGGTGGGAACTGGTGGGCTGGCCAACGTTGACGATGGTGGGGGGAGAGATTGCGTACCGCCATGGGGAAGTGGTGACATCCACCCGAGGACGAGCCCTGGAATACGGATCATGGGGGACAGCCTTTAAGGTTTGAAATCTTGATTCGACAGTTGTGGACCTGAGAAACGTGTTATTCAGGATCAAGAGCAGGAAAGAACAGTATCGGCTCAGCAGGTCGATAAAAGATCAATACATTTACTCATGTGTAACTCTTTACACCTGCTAGATTGTTTGAGTATTCCCCACGTTCTGGATGGCTACTGTTTTGGATCCCATTGTGTCTTTACAGGATCTTCTGGACAGACAACCTGTGTGGATCGACCCCATGGCTCCCCTTTCTGCAGCCTTGCAACCCATCCAGGCATCTGGGGCGGAGGGTGATATTGGCTATGTTCTGGTGGGATCACCTGAGCAACTTTTAGGAGTCGTGACCGAGAAGGATCTCCTGCGACATCTGCAGCAAACCCAAGGAACTCTCCAGCAAGAGATTGCTCAGCTCCTGCCCCCTCAACTCACTATCTTCCAGGCCCAGCAGTACACCGATCCGATGCAATTGCTGAACTGGATGAATACTCAGCAGATCCACTGTAGCCCTGTGGTGGATGAGCGAGGATGCTGTCTGGGGGTCGTGCGACGGCAACAGATCCAGCAGATCTGTTTACACATTGAGCAACAACGGGTTCAGGATCTGCAGGGGTTGCTCGACAACTCACCTGAGATCGTGGAACGATTTGATCTCAACTTTCGCCATGTGTATGTCAGTGCCGAACTCAGTCGCATCACGGGAATGCCTACCAGAGCTTTTTGGGGTAAAACCTGTCGAGAATTGGGCTTAACTGAGGAAATGATCACGGCTTGGGAGGCAGCAGCCAATCAATTGATCGCCACAGGGGAGCAGCAAGGGATCGAGTTTGAAATTCCCACCACTCAGGGAGTGCGATCTTTTGAGATGGTTCTGTCTCCAGAAAAAGATCAGCAGGGACATCTACAATTTATCCTCTGTGTTTCCAGAGACAACACCGATCGCAAATGGGCAGCACGGGAAAGAGAAGAAGCCATTAACTTCCGGATCGGGGTTGAGCAATCCATTCCCATCGGGATCGCTGCTGCGGATTTTCAGGGTCGGCAAACCTATGTCAACGAGACCTTTGCCCGGATGGTGGGCTGGTCCAGTGAAGATCTGATCGGAGAAACTCCCCCCTACATCTATTGGCCTCCAGAAGAAGTGAACGCAATCACAGAGGCATTTCAAGAAGGGTTGGCCCAGGGCAGACCTCCCCAGGGGTGGGAATTGATCTTTAGACGCTGCAATGGCGAGCGTTTTCCTGTTCGGATCCTGGATGCTCCCTTACGCAATGGTGATGGACAGGTGATCGGCATGCTGGCCAGTGTCCAAGATATTACCGCTGAGAAACAAGCTCAGGTGATGCAAGACATCATCTTCCGTGCCATTCCTGATCTGTTCCTGCGGGTGAATCGGCAAGGGGTATTTCTGGATGTGCAGGGGGCAGAACGGTGTTTACTGTATGCAGCAAATGAGACTCAGGTGGGACGGTCCATCTTTGATTCCTTACCTCCATCCCTTGCGGAGTACTGCCTAACGGCCATTGAGGAGGCGTTGAAAACAGGAGAGATTCAGATCTACGAACATAAACTTGGGATTGAAGGACATCTTCGGGATCAGGAAGTTCGGGTTGCCCCCTTGAATGGGGATACGGCGTTAATTATTGTCCGAGATATTACAGAACGCAAACAAACAGAAGAGGCCCTGAAGGCGAGTGAAGATCGGTTCCGGTTATTGACCGAATACTCTTCTGATCTGGTCATGCGTCACAGCCTGGAGGGGATCCATCTCTATGTCTCACCAGTGTGCCAATCCCTCTTGGGATATCAACCCGAGGAAATGGTCGGTCGTCCAGCCTATGAATTTTTTCACCCCGAGGATATTCCTGCCATTTACGAAACCCACCAGGCCCTCCTCGTTGATGCTGGACCCCAACGGATCCGTTACCGAATGCAACAGAAGAATGGTGAGTACCTGTGGGTAGAAACCCTCTCGACTCTGGTGCGGGATGGTCAAAATGGTCAACCCCTAGAGATCCAGACGTCAACTCGGAACGTTTCGGAGCAAATGCGCTACGAGCAAGCTTTGGAAGAGGCAATCCAACTCTCTCGAAATATTTTGGAAAGCATCACCAATGCCTTCTTTGCCGTTGATCCCGAGTGGTCTATTACCTACTGCAATGATCGCTTTGCCCAGATGCTGCAGAAGCCCCAGTCACAAATTATCGGAAATAATCTCTGGTCTCTGCAGCCCAATATGCTCGACACCATCTTCTTTCAGGAGCTTCAGCAGATCCAGATCAAAGGAAAAGCTCGAATCTTTGAAGGCTTCTATGAGCCGTCCCAATCATGGTATGAAGTCCATGCTTATCCTACAGAAGATGGAGGAGTCTCAGCTTATTTCCAGGATATTTCTGACCGCAAACAAGCTGAACAACGGTTGTTAAATCAGCTTAGCCAGGAGCAGATCCTGAACGAAATTACTCAGGGGGTTCGCCGCTCCTTAGATTTGCCGACTGTGTTCGAAACTACAACAAAAGCCGTGGGTCAGTTACTGGGGATTGGGGAGGTCGTGATCTTTCAACTGCTTCAGGATCAGGGGATATGGATCAGTCGTTCTAGCTCTAATCAGGAGAGATCTCAACTCATCACAGGAGGAGTTGAAATTCCAGACTCAGAGTATTGGATGGCTAAGAAATCACGCAAGATTCTCACTGTATGCATGGAGAATACACCAGATCTGCAGACTCCTTTTCACCAAGAGCTTTCCCACCGTTTCCCTGGTGTTTGGTTAATCACTCCGATTGAGGTGAATCAAACAATCTGGGGAGCATTCGCATTTCATCATTTTCATTCCCAACGGATCTGGAGCGATCAGGAAATCGATCTCGCCAGAGCCATTACGGATCAATTGGCTATTGCCATTCAGCAAGCTCAACTTTTTGAACAGCTAGAAGCCACCAATGCTGAGCTCCGTTATCAGGTGGAAGTGCGCAATGCCGAACTGATCCAGTCCATCAATTTTGAGCAACTTCTGCGCGTGATCACCGATGAGGTTCGCTCCAGTCTGGATGAAAAAGAGCTCCTGCAGGCTGCGGTGCGAGAACTGTATGGGGGGCTGCACCTGGGATTCTGTTTGATTGGCATCTTTAACCCGGATCAGAGCAGTTACACCATTGAATACGAATATTCTGGGTCTACACCCACCCTTCAGGATCCGCTAACTCATCTTGATCCTCAGAGCCTATTGCAGCTGCAGCAACGGCAAACTGTCTTTTTCTCCGGTCACTCATCTTCTCTGGGCTGGTTAACTCGGGTGCTCTGCCCGATTCAGGATGGGGATCAACTGATCGGGTTCCTGCAGTTGGTGCGTGCCCCCCGAGAAGCCTTTCTTCTCCAGGAAATTCGCTTAGCAGAACAGGTCGCCAATCAATGTGGTATCGGCATCCGGCAGGCTCGTCTCTTTCAGGCAACGCAGGATCAGGTTTACCAGTTAACCGAGCTCAACCAGCTGAAGGAAGAGTTTCTGCATCTGGTCTCCCACGAGCTGCGCACTCCCTTAACCAGTATGAAGATGGCCCTGACCATGCTGGAGATTACCGGCTTGAATGAAAAACAAACCCGCTACTTCCAGCTGCTCCAACAGGAATGGCAGAAGGAGGTGGAGCTCGTGAACAATCTCTTAGATCTACAACGACTGGAATCGGGTCAAAGAAATATCCAGTTAATCCCCATTTCACTCAAGGAGTGGATCCCTGGCCTCCTGGAGCCTTTCCATTTGCGCTGCCAGGAACGCCAATTGCAATTCAAGCAGGCCATACCCGATGAACCGCTTACACTCATTTCTGATCCGGGGTTGTTAACCCGAATCTTAAGTGAACTGCTCAATAATGCCTGTAAATATACCCCGCCCGAAGAATTGATTCAGCTGATTGTAACCACACGGGGACACCAGATTTCTTTTCAGGTCATTAATACGGGAGTTGAGATCCCCAAAGAGCATCTGCCTCGCATTTTTGAGAAATTTCACCGCGTTACCACTCTGGATCGCTATCAACAAGGAGGCACTGGATTGGGGCTTCCCTTAGTACGTAAGGCCGTAGAAGTTATGGGGGGGGATATTCAGGTTCAGAGTGAAAATCTTGTCACTCAATTCAGGGTAACCCTGCCCTGCTATCCATTGGTATGAATCATCCCGAATCAATCCCTGGCCGTGACCCCAGATCGACGAGATGAAAGTGAAGATCATCGCAGTTGGCAAAGTGAAAACCCCCTGGATCCGTGAGGGGGTGATGGAGTATTTGAAACGGGTGCCACAGGTAGACTTTCAGGAAATTAAGGATTCTACCCCTGAGAAGGAAGCTCGCCAGCTCCTGACTTTACTCAAGCCTCAAGACCGGATGATCCTGCTGATGGAAGCGGGAAACGAGTACACCTCTTTAGAGTTTGCAGACTGGATACAAATCCAGCTCAGTGACAACCTGGTCTTTGTCGTGTCTGGACCCGAAGGCTGGAGTCCGAGTCTGGTAGGGGAGGCAGACCAGTGCCTGAGTTTGTCAAAGCTGACCTTTCCCCATGAGCTGGCGGTGCTGCTGCTGGTGGAGCAAATTTACCGCGCCCACATGATCCAGCGCAACACACGTTATCACCGCTAACCTCTCGACCTACCCGTAATAATACTCAGGTGAGTTGAGATCAGAGGATCCTAACTCCAGATCGCCCCGCTGTCGATTCTGCTTCAGCACCTGCTGTACCACTCGCTTCAATTGTCGACGTAGAGGCCGGGGCAAACAGGCTCTCTCATCTATTCCATTCACCTCACAGATCAGAGGAATATAACTGGGAGGTAAATGATCCGCCGCTTCCTGAATCAGCCTTTGGACCTCACCCTCTGAGATCAGGGGATAAGCCGAAAGTTGATCCTTGATCTCTGCCATCACACAGGGAGACATAGGACAGCTACTGGATGGTGAGAATGTCATGGCCGGGATCTCCACAAAACTGGCCTCAGTTAAACGGCTGGCAATACAAGAGCCTCAATTAATAAAAAACCTCTGTCATCAAGCTACCTTGAGCACAGGGAGGGGGTGCGGCCCGCTGCGCCTGTTCCTGAATTTCATGCGTCACAACCTGATGCAGATGTTGACGTTCCGTAGGTGTTAATTGGGTCAGATCTGGACAGTCTTCTGACGAGAGCCACATATAAACGGGTGGCATTTGATTCAAAATCCGTTGCAGCACCAGTTGTCGTTCTTCTGGCTCAAAAAAGACATTTTGATGCGCATAGTGAGTACTGATTTCATGCTCTAATTCACCCAGGGCCAGATATTCCACAATATTGATCAGTTCACGGGACATGGCTACCTCCAGAACACTAACGGTCGCTGCACCAATCATCAGGGAAATGTGCGCCTGTCAGGCATCAAAGGACAACAGCGCCAATGCTCAAACCACCGACTGAAACCCTTCTCTCCTTGCCTGCAGATTTATGATTGAACGAGTTTGCTGGCAATCACTTGCTAAACCTGCGAAGTTGCTCATCACTATCTTGGGTAGGATAGCTGAGTTTGCGTGGGAAGGAATAGGCAAAAATACGGATCGGATTCGCTGCAAATAAGACGGAGATGCTTAACGACGATCAAATTTTAACAAACCTATCTCTCAGGATCTTGCAGAGTATTAAAGTTTGTAAGGTAAGTTGATATTCTGTAACCTCATGGCCAATCTAGGCCGATCCCACCACGATTAGTTTCCAGAGGCTGATACACACTGCGAACACTCCCAGGTATTGAGGAATCAGAGCGGCCAGCGACTGCCGCGCCATCTTTTGGGTGAGTGCCACTGAAAGGACCGTTGCCAGGATCAGCGTGCTTCCCTGCAGAAATGTGATCACGGCGGGATGAGCTGTAAGAATGGGTAAACCCTCTGAAGGCAAGCCAAAAGTAGCCCAGGTCACAGGCAGGATCCGACCCGCTTCCCCCAATCCGGCAGGAAGGTAATGGGCCAGAGTTCCCCCCAACACCAAAGGCAGATATCCATACACAAGCTCGGCAAAGGGACGCGGTTTGCGAGGCAGGAGGTTCAACAGACCATAAGCTAGGAGTGGGATCAGGGCTGGCAGGCTGAGCACCAGCATCGAAATCAGCAGATGCGGCCAAAAATCCTCAAGTGAAAAGGGGATCCCCAGCAGGGATTGGATCTGGGGCAGGCGGTGCAGGTAGATGCCGCCCAAAAGGAGGAGTAACAGGGCAATTTCTGAAGATCGGGGAAGATGGGTGGTCCAGAGTTCGATGGCGGGGGGGCGCAGATTGAGTTCCACGGAGCGGTGGGGACAGGCCTTCAGGCAGGTCATGCAGAGAACACAGTCTTTATTGTCTTCCAATTGGGCGGGATGCGAATAGAGTGGGCAACCCTCGGTTTCCATTCCCTCTTCCTTCTCTGGCCCCCCCTTGTAGCACTGGTATGTTGTACATTCTGCTGAACAGGTCCCCTGCTGGGCCCGCAGCTCGATTATGGCCAGTTTGGCATAGAGACCGTTCATGCCCCCAATTGGGCAGAGATAGCGACACCAGAGACGCCGTTCAAAAAACAGGGAGCAAACAACCGCCCCTGCCGTGATCAGCAGCAATAGCCAAGCGGAGAGGTAAGCCGTGTTGGGCAGATCCCAGACCTCCTCCCAGATAAAGATCAGGGCAAACAGCAGAAAGAGAACCCATCCTCCCCAACGTTCCATCAGGGGTCGTGGCCATTTGCCCAGTGACCGAGGCACCAGCCAGAGGGACAGCTTCTGCACCACTTCTCCATAGATCATGAACGGGCAGACGGCACACCAGATCCGTCCCAGGAAGGGAAAAAGCAGCAACACCACCGGCCACCACCAGGCCCAGAAGAGGTTCAGACCCAGATTGTGCTCCCGATCCTGAGGCCCCCAGAACAGGATGAAAACCACCAAGGCAAAGGCAGGCAGGACGAACCAGGTGTTGATCCGATCCGGCCACCAAGGGCTGCGGAGAAATTTGCGCAGGTCAGGGTAGAGATTGAGCAGATTCAGGCGCAGCTGTTTTCCCTTCACCTGCGTGGACCAGAACACCTCCTCGGTAAGCACAGAAGCTCCTGCTGATTGCACCAGCGCCCGATCCGTCAGGTTCCTTAATTCCGTCAAATTCCCTGGAAAATCGTAACTTTGTAGACGCCGCAGTGCCTCGGGCGAGATCTTGGGTTTGGTTAATCCTCGGGAACGAGTGGCCAGGGAAAGATAATAATCTGCCTGGGTTTTGATGTCCGCTTTCCGCACCCGCAGGGGGGGAACTTTGATCAGGTGGTGCACCAGCGGTTGCAATTCAGGCAAAACCCGCTCGCTGATCAATAAAATCCGAGACTGACAGCGGCGCGGTTCTGACGGCAGTTCATCCTCGCGAGAAACCGGAGCATAGGTCCCCTGTTCCAGCAGCTGGGCAATTTTGGGGATCAACTCGGGATCCAGACCCTGGGCATTGTTGATGATTAAGGTTCCCTCCCCCAACCAATCCAACAGCCCCGGTTTTCCCCCCAGACGTCCAAACAGATCCACCCCACTGGACTGCAGGCGGCTGGCTGAGACTTTGATCAGAGGTTGACGGCGATGGGCAGAACTGAAGTGGATCAGGGCACAGCAGTTATCTTTTTGCAGACCCGGCTCCCCAAAAACCAGCACTGGTTCGCGATCGTCTGCAGCCTCTTTGATCTGGTGACGCAAACGCACGGCATACCGACTGTTGCCTACGATCCCCCGCTCTACCTTAGGAACCCGGTAGGGAAGCAGGGCTTCTTGACGCTGCTGCTCATAATTGAGCTGGGCGGTGACCTCCACCAGTTGCTGTGCCAGTTGCTGCGTGAATATGGATCGGATCTGAGGATAGCGATCGATCCATTGCTGAAAATCGCGGGCGGGCACCCACCAAACCTCAGCACTTGATAATGCCAGAACGGTGCGCTGAGCCGATTGCTGAAGTAACAACTCCTGCAGATGCACCAGGGCTCCCGGCAAAAGGCTGGTTCCCCAGATCCGCTGAGAATGACGGTTAGAGAAGGTCTCCAATCGTCCACTTTTAATGATGTAAAGCCCTGCCACTTCCTGAGTTTCGGCCACCAGGTTCTGATTGGCCTCCAGCGTGATCGTCTGGATCAGGGGGAGCAACGCCCGCAAACTGACCTCAGGCAGGAGACCCAGATCGGTGTGTTGCTGTAGCCAGCTCAGCTGCGCAGTGGTGTCGTCTGGCATCAGCCCTCACCTCGGGTTGCCGTTGAGCACAGAGGAATTACTGGTGATCTTAATCAGTTCTGATCGCTTTCCCTAGATTCCGACATAGTTTTTCAAGTGTAGAGGGCAATGCCGATCAGGCCTCTCCTCTATTCCTGTTCCTCCTGGCCCCATCGCTGCCAAAACTCATGCGGGCGCACAATTAAGGGCAAGGCCAGATGCCGCGTGGTGAGCAGATCAGAATCCAGGGTGATTAGAGTCGCACCCGTCACCGCCGCCAGGGCTGCAAACTTGCGATCTGTAGGATCGGGGATATGAAGAAAATCTTCTATACTCAGGGGCCAGAGATAACAGCGTTCGGGGCGGAAAAGCGGGGCTATGCTTGGCCAGGAGCGAGCTAACGGCGGGATTTTGTTGATGATGTAATGGATCTCCTCCAGGGTCTGTGCATGCCAGATCATGGAGAGTTTTTCAGAACGGACCAGTTCCAGAATCCGCCCAGCGTCACTGTCCGGCTTGAAGCCTGCGGCGACGAAAATATTCGTATCCAGAATGACAACGCGGAGGTCCATCTCCGATCAGCACTGGGGAACTAAAGACCTTCAGGATCTGGGTGCTCAGGCCTGCCGGGACCAGTGTTGGATCCCACCGGTGGACATGGCCGTTAGCAGTTCATTCAATGCTTCAGCCTCCTCTTCCAGCAATCGGGTTTCACACAGGGCTCGCTGGATCATCAACTCCTGGTCCCGATTCAGATGCTGGGTTGCAAACACCTGCTTGACAATTTCACGGATTGACATGAGCTTCACCTTCTAAACACACCTGCTAGTGTGTAAGCTACCCGCAGGATCCCCTGGAGGCAATGCATTCAATGGCAAGTCCGGCCTCTTTTTTGATGAGCCGAATTGGGAGTTTTTAGTTATGCATTTGGAGGGACTGATCCCTGAGAGTGTCGCGATTTGAGCTAGCCCACCTGGGAGCGCACTTGGGGTGGAGCAGCGCCATCATTGACTTTCCAACGGAAGGAGTGGGATTCGAACCCACGGTAGGTTTCCCTACAACGGTTTTCAAGACCGTCACCTTAAACCACTCGGTCATCCTTCCAGGATCCATTATCGTCCCTGATCCCCATGTTTCTCAACCATTTAGAGGCGATTTAGCCATCGACTGACCGGATCGGATCAGGTTCACGCTTTTCCGCAGGATTGGAGAAGGTCAAGAAATGCTTAAGAACCTCATGAGACATATCTGGTAGGATCTGGGTGCATTTTGTTGTCAGAATCCCCCTCTCTGCTGCGGTGTGTCGCAGGCTGAGGCGCTGACAGGAGCAAAAGGCAGTTCATGGTCATCATCAAGTGTGAGGGCAACTCGTGCGGATTGCGGTTGATGCAATGGGTGGCGACTATGCCCCCGAGGAGATCATCAAGGGAGCATTACAAGCCCGTGAGCAGCTAGGGATCACCATTGCCCTGGTGGGACGCCCAGAAGCAATGCAACCCTTCCTGCCGGAAAACATGGAGGGCATTGAGATTGTCCCCGCCGAAGATGATATTGGCATGGATGAGGAGCCCGTCAGTAGCCTGAAGCGCAAACCTAAAGCTTCGATTCGGGTGGCGATGGAGCATGTGCGCTCAGGGCAATCCAGTGCCGTTGTCGCAGCAGGGAATACGGGGGCAGCCATGGCCGCAGCCTCTCTGACCCTGAAGCGCCTTCCCGGCGTGGATCGTCCCGCCATTGGGGCCCTCCTGCCCACCTACCAACGTCAACCTGTGCTCTTGCTGGATGTGGGAGCCAATGTGGACTGTCGCCCCCAGTTTCTGGAGCAGTTTGCCCTGATGGGATCCCTCTACAGCCAGTACGTTCTGGGGGTTACCCGTCCGAAAGTGGGATTACTCACGATTGGAGAAGAACCCAAAAAGGGGAATGAACTGGCGATTACCACCCACCAGCGATTGGTGGCTCATCCGCATATTCATTTCATCGGCAATGCAGAAGGCCGAGATATCCTGACGGGTCGCTTTGATGTCATTGTCTGCGATGGATTTGTGGGCAACATTGTTCTCAAGTTTGCCGAAAGTGTGGGCCAGGTGATCGGGCAGGTGATGCGAGAGGAGCTGATCCAGGGCTGGCAGGGCAAGCTGGGGTGCTTTTTGATGAAAAACAACCTGCGCCGGGTCAAGCGCCGAATTGATTATGTGGAGTATGGGGGTGGGTTGCTCTTGGGCGTGGCGGGTGTGTGTGTGATTACCCATGGCAGTTCTAAACAGGCCATGGTCTACAACGCTATCCGGCTTGCGAAAGAGGCCGTAGAACACCGAGTGCTTCATCGCATTAAGGCAGAATTGGATCCGTTACAAACCCCACTAGATCCTCCTGCGCCCCTCCAGCCTCCCCCTGTGTCACCTGCCGCCCCGCCTCCCAGTCATCATCACAAGCGTTCCCCTGAAGCGGTCGATGACCCGCTCATGACTTTCCCTCCCCTGGATGAACCTCAACCCTGCTAACTAACTGCCCTGAACCTGGACAGTTCGAGCTGTCTTCCCCTCTCGCTTGGGTCATACCTATCACCATGATCAGCTTCCCTCCTACCCCCTCGATCACGCTTCAGTCAGTGCATATTGTTGGTGTAGGGTCTGCCCTTCCAGAGTCCATCCTCACAAACGATCAGCTCAGCACCCTGGTGGACACCTCAGATGAGTGGATCCGGCCACGGACGGGTATTGGGGAGCGGCGCATTCTGAAGCCAGAGTTAGGACTGGTGGATCTGGGGACAACTGCAGGTCAACGGGCCTTAGAACAGGCAGGTCTGGATCCCTCTCAACTCGACTTGATTATCCTGGCTACCTCCACCAGTTCCGATCGCTTTGGCACAGCTCCTCAAATTCAGCGACAGTTGGGAGCTCTCCAGGCGGTGGCGTTTGATCTGACAGCGGCTTGCACAGGCTTCGTTTTTGCTGTTGCCACAGCGGTGCAATTTCTTCAGACCGGCACCTATCAGCGAGCGCTGGTGATTGCCGCCGATGTTCTCTCCAGAACGGTAGATTGGAGTGACCGCACCACCTGTATCTTGTTTGGAGATGGAGCTGGAGCCGTCGTTCTGGAAGCAGCTCCTCCTGAAATCCCCACAGGGATCCTGGGGATGGAACTGCGAGCGGATGGGGGTGGCAGTGAATTGCTGACCCTCTCCATGACCACAGAAGCCACTTCTCTGGGCGAGATTATGCAGGTGGGACAGTACAGCTGTCAGCCGATCACCATGAATGGACGGGAAGTTTATAAGTTTGCAGTCACTGCGGTACCAGAAGTCATTGAAAAGGCCCTGTTTCGCGCTGGCATTTCCACCCAACAGGTGCGAGGTTTTTTTGTGCACCAGGCCAACCAGCGAATTTTGGATGCCATTGTCAAACGGCTGGAGATTGATCCCACCTCCATGCCCTCCGTTCTAGATCGTTACGGCAACACCTCTGGAGCCTCGATCCCGATCACGCTGGCCGACAGCCTCTTGCAAGGCAGGTTTCAGTCGGGAGATCTGGGGGTATTCGCTGGGTTTGGAGCCGGACTCACCTGGGGTGCTCTGGTGTTTCGCTGGGGCCGGAGCACTTAATTGGGGTAGGTTCATCAGGACTCAGATCCCTGACATTCCTGTCGTGCCTGATCCTGGGACACCCCCAAACTCGTAAATCTTTGCACGCAGGCTTCCACTGCACATTCTTGTTCGGCAGCCGCTGCGGAAATACCCAGATCAATCAGGGTGGTCACACAGGAGTTGCCCCCACCTGCGGCAGGGGGAGGCGGAGTGGGTGTGGAGGGGATTGGTGTTGTTGGCGGAGGTGTTTCCACTACAGGGGATGGCGCGGGAGTTGCAGGCTCAGGGGTGGGGAGGGGTGAGGGCAGAGGAGAGGAAAGGGTTGGGGAAGGGGGTCGCGGATCCTGTCGTTGCAACATTTCTAGGCGCAGCCGATAGGCCTCCAGTTCTTCCCGTCGGTCTGGAAAGTCCCTGATCATTTGATTGACAATCTGCAGGGCTGATCCCCAGTCTCTGACCGCAATTTTCTTTTCCAATTCCTCTGAATAGAGAGCAAACGGAGTTGTTGCAGGAGTTGGGGGGGGAGTGGAAGGGGTTGAGGTTGGAGAAGGATCGGTGACGACTGGGCTAGGACTAGCAGCTGGCGGCGGTAGGGGAGAAGGAGTATCGATCGTTGGGGTGGGCAGTGGAGAGGTGGGAACCGGCTGAGCTAAAGGCTGGGGATTCGGGTCAGGCACACTCAATAACAATCGCCATCCATACGCTCCCCCGATCAGTCCAGCGATCAGGAGGGCAGTGGCTCCCAATAGCCAGGGGGAGGGCAGCAGCGAGGCAACCACAGGTCTGGCTTCCGGTTGGACTGGGGAAGGGGTCTTTGACTGGGAGTACAGTGTGGGCGGATCCAGCTCTTCTGAGGGGGCATGCTTCTTTGGGGAGAGAACCGGATGCAAGTCAGATGAACTTGAAGTAGCAACTGGGGGATCTGGAGGGGATGCAGATTGGGACTTTTCGTTAATGTAGGCGATCCAGCTTTCCGGCGCCTCAATGGCTGTCGTGGGTTCAATGGTTTCTGGCGGATTGGGAGAGAGTCGAAGGTCCTCTGCTTCTGCCGTCGGTAATTGTAACCCTACTTTCTCCAGAGCTTGGCTCATGGCTTCCATACTCGGCCAGCGAGCCTCAGGATCCTTTGCCAGACAGGTCATGATCACCGCTTCTAGCTGAGCGGGCAGGGAGTAAGGCAGTTGCAGCTGGTCAAATCCCTGGGGAGGCTGATGGTTATGGGCCTCGATCCATCCCCAGAGGGAATCGGTCTCAGGTCGCAGAGGCAATCGTCCCGTGAGCATCCGGTAGAGCATGACCCCCAGGGAGTAAATATCAGATCGGGGATCCAGGGTCTTGCCGCGGAGATGTTCCGGTGAAGCATATTGCAGGGTTCCGGCAAAGCCCAAGGCACTGGTGCCCATGGTAATCGTCATGTTACTGACGATCTTGGCAATGCCAAAATCCAGGATCTTAACGGTCTCTCCTTTCTCTCCCAGGGTGGGATCTTGAATCACAAACAGGTTGCTGGGTTTAATATCCCGATGGATCACCCCTTTAATCATCAGATCGCCCACTTTCCCCTCAAAGTTGTGGGCGTACTGCAACCCTGCACACACCTGTTGAGCCAGACGGATCACCCGTTGGGGTGGCAATGGTCCGGTGCGGGGAAGAATCTGGGCCAGACTCTGACCTACCAGCGGAGGAACCCCAAGAAACTCCATGGCAATATAAGGGTGTCCTTCATCCAGGCCATAATCCAAAACTTTGGTGATATTGGGGTGATCACCTAGCAACACACTAATCTGGGCTTCGGCCTCAAACCGTTGCCGTAAATAATTTAATGTCTCCTCATCTCCGGTCAGATTTTGCTTCAACAGCTTAATAGCCACCACCCGCTCAAACATGCGCAGGTCCACAGCACGATACACCTGACCCATTCCTCCCCCCCCCACATACTTGCTGAGGCGGTAGCGCTGAGCGATCAGATGTCCTTCTGGTAACCCTGCCATAACAGTCGCACTAAACCTGGAGGCTGGACTGGGAGCTGCTGGACTCCAGTATAGAAGTTCGTCATCGGGAAGACTCCGGCAGAACCCATCCTTTGATCCCCTGGCCGAGCCTTAATTTTTCGTTGACAGACATTAACTTCCTGCAAGGGCTCCAGGGCTTTGAACATGAATCGCTACACTTTGTCACGAATCTCTGGGGCCCGAAATAAGCTGTGATACGATGCCTGCAGTTTTGAGCATGGCTTGATCTTACTGGAAAAAGCCCTTCCCTCAATACAGGGGAGAGCAGGGGATCCTTCCCCTTGTAATCATGTCGTGGTCCACCCTTTTTGCATGATAAGGAGAGCAGATCTTGAGCCTGAGAGTTGCGGTTGTCGGAGGAGGTCCGGCAGGATCATCAGCGGCAGAGGTACTGGCCAAGGCTGGTATAGAAACCTACTTATTTGAGCGCAAGCTGGATAATGCCAAACCCTGCGGAGGAGCAATTCCTCTCTGCATGGTCTCGGAATTTGAACTCCCTCCTGAAATTATTGACCGTAAAGTCCGCAAAATGAAAATGATCTCCCCCTCAGACTACGAGGTGGATATTCAACTGGATAACCCGGACGAGTACATTGGCATGTGTCGGCGGGAAATCCTGGATGGGTTTATGCGGGAACGGGCTCACCAGCTGGGGGCTCATCTGATCAATGGTCGGGTAGTGGATATACGTCTGCCCTCCAATGCTAAGGATTTAAACCAGCCCTATGTGATCGAGTATTACGATTTCAGCGAGCTGGAACCCGGCAAGAAGGGGGGTGGCAAGCTCAGCACCCTGGAGGTGGATGTGGTGATCGGGGCTGATGGGGCCCACTCCAAGGTGGCTGAAGCGATTGATGCGGGCGACTACAACTATGCTCTGGCCTTTCAAGAGCGGATCCGCATCCCCGATGACAAGATGGCCTACTTCGAGGACCGGGCGGAGATGTACGTGGGGGATGATGTCTCTCCAGACTTTTATGCCTGGGTTTTCCCTAAGTCTGATCATGTGGCGGTGGGAACAGGGACCATGCATGTGCACCAATCCCAGATTCAGAAGCTGCAGGCGGGGATCCGCAATCGGGCGGCGGCCAAGATCCGTGGGGGCAAAGTGATCAAGATTGAGGCCCATCCGATTCCCGAACATCCGCGTCCACGGCGAGTGGTGGGTCGGGCCGCCCTAGTGGGGGATGCAGCGGGCTATGTGACCAAGTCTTCCGGTGAGGGCATCTATTTTGCGGCCAAGTCCGGTCGTATGTGCGCCGAAACGATCGTGGAGTACTCCCGCAATGGGGCTGAAATTCCCACAGAGGCTGATCTCAAGGTTTATCTCAAGCGCTGGGATCGCAGGTACGGCATGACCTATCGCGTCCTGGATCTGTTGCAGTCCGTCTTCTACCGCTCCAACGCCACCCGCGAGGCTTTCGTGGAAATGTGTGCGGATCGGGATGTACAAAAGATGACCTTTGACAGCTATCTCTACAAGACTGTAGTGCCCATGAACCCTCTGGTGCAGTTGAAGGTCACGGCAAAAACCATTGGCAGTCTCTTGCGGGGGAATGCCCTGGCCCCCTAGGGACTCAATTTCTTTTCCCTGCATGGATCTGTTTGATTATCAGGCTGAAAAGTCCACAGAGACTCAGGCCCCACTGGCGGAACGAATGCGACCTTGCACTCTGGATGCCTTTGTGGGGCAATCTCATCTATTGGGACCCGAGCGTCTGCTCCGCCGGGCGATAGCCTCCGATCAGCTCACCTCGTTAATTCTCACGGGTCCACCGGGGACCGGAAAGACCACTCTGGCCAGGATCATTGCTCAGCACACTCATTCCCATTTCCTACAGCTGGATGCAGTGCTGGCTGGGATCAAAGAAATCCGTGCCGCCATCGAGACTGCTCAGGAGCACCTGCGATACCACGGGGTGAAGACTCTGCTGTTTGTGGACGAGGTCCACCGCTTTAACAAAAGTCAGCAGGATGCTCTCCTTCCCTGGGTGGAGCGGGGGACGGTGATCCTGGTGGGGGCCACCACTGAGAATCCTTACTTTGCTGTCAATCAGGCGCTGGTCAGTCGCTCCCGAGTGTTGCAATTGCATCCTCTCTCCCGTGAGGAACTGCGGCAGGTGGCGCATCAGGCTCTCACCGATCCGGAACGGGGCTATGGCAGACGCAATGTACAAATCGATCCAGAAGCACTGGATCATCTGATCCAGGTGGCCAATGGGGACGCTCGCAGTTTACTCAATGCCCTGGAGTGGGCGGTGGAAACCACATCTGCGGATCCTGCCACTCAACAGATCCACATCCGCCTGAGCGAGGCAGAGGATGCCATTCAACAGCGGGCCCTCCACTACGATCGGGATGGGGATGCCCATTTCGATACCATCAGTGCTTTCATCAAATGTTTGCGGGGTTCTGATCCAGACGCGGCTCTCTACTGGCTGGCCCGCATGATTTATGCCGGTGAAGATCCTCAGTTCATCTGGAGGCGAATGCTGATCCTGGCCAGTGAAGATGTAGGTCTGGCGGATCCGCAGGCGATCACCGTGGTGAACAGCTGTGCTCAAGCCTTTGATCGGATCGGACTGCCGGAGGGTCAATACACCCTGGCGCAGGCGGCCCTCTATCTAGCCACAGCCCCCAAATCCAACAGTATTTCCGGATATTTCCAGGCCCTGAATGTGGTGAAACGGGAACCCACTCCCCCAGTGCCCACACCCCTACAGGATAGCCATCGGGATCGGAAGTCTCTGGGGCATGGGCAAGGCTACCTCTACCCTCATGATTATGAAGGCCACTGGGTGCCGCAATCCTATCTCCCTGACAGGCTGAGGGGGCAGGTGTTTTACACCCCTTCTGATCAGGGCTACGAAGCCGGATTACAGGAACGGGTGGCCTGGCGGCGAGCCCAGCTAGAAGACATCACCGATCCCTCTCCCTCGCTAGACTGAACTGCGTTAAGCTGCAAAGGGCTTTGGAAAGCGTGTATAAATATGATTCTGCATCTCAATGCTGAGGCTATTCGCCAGCTGGATCTCACTCCGGGTCATACACTGCTGGAACAGCTCTTGCAGGATCCAGCCACGGGTGCCCAGCAAGTGCAATGCCACATAGACTTTCCACGGGCTCTGGACGATCCGCGTGAGCTATCGGAGATCCCGGAAATTCGCTTGTGGTTTGTCCGTTTTGATGCCCATTACCCCTGGATGCCCTACTTCCTGGACTGGCGACAGGGGGAGCTGGCTCGCTATGCGGCCATGCTGGTTCCCCACAAATTTCATCCCCAGGAAGGCATCGAATACCACCCAGAAGCACTGGAGATCTTTCTCTACTCCAAGATCTTTGTGTTGATGCACTGGATGAAACAACACCAGGTGGGGGGCGTGGCGGATCTGAAAAATATGGCTCTGATTTTTGGCTTCGAAATTGAAGATAGCTTCTTGTCACTGTGGGAGCAGCATCTGTGCCCACCTTCTTGATTACTGGTACCCGCGATCCCAATCGCGCCCTGCGGTCCAATGCTGAGTTGCTAAGCCCCTGTCTGGCTGCCTATCTGCGTCGGCAAACTCGCCAGTCCCTGAATGTCCTGACAGCACCAGCGGATCTTTCTTCCCTCAACTGGGGAGACTTCTGGCAAAGCTACACCTCCCTGCGACAGGTTCATCCCTGGGTGGCTGTGGTGTACCCAGGCAGTGTGGCGGATCCCATTGACCCTCGTCTCTCCGTAGCAGATTGGGCCCACGACTGGCGTCTACCCCTGATCCTGACTCTTCCCCTGGAAGCGTGGAGTGTCAGCCAAGCGGTCGCCTTTACAGCGCTAGTGAGACAATCGGGAGCGGATTTATTAGGGTTTATCATGGTGCAGGGTCTGGAGTCTCCGGCCTCCTCTCACGACCTGATCGTGACTACCATCCAATCGCGCTGCTCAGTTCCTGTCCTGGGCCTCCTCCCCATAACCCGCCTGATCTCAGCCACCACCGAAGTAGAGCGTGCCGATCTGGGCAGTCAGCTGGACTGGCAAGTGCTGGAATCCGTCAGCGCCATTCATGGAAATGGGTGGGGAGTTCGGTGACCCACTGCCTGCCTGCCTCTGGAGAAAGCTACAGTAGATAAGGATTCCTGCTGCCTTGTCAACAACAGCCGTAGGTTAATCCATGTCAGCTATTCTTTGGAGAAGCAGATGGACTGGCAGGCTGTACAGTCGACCTACTATTACTCTGGGGGAGCCCCCTATCGCACGCCCCCTCCGGATCTGGCCTCGTTATTGCTCCAGGAGCGAATTGTCTACCTGGGGTTGCCCCTGGCAGAAGAAGCAAATGCCAACGTAACCAAGCTGATCATCGCCCAGCTGCTTTATTTGCAGTCGGAGGATCGGGAAAAGCCGATTCGCATGTACATCAACTCCACGGGCACCTACAGCTATGACACAGCCGCCTTTGCCATCCTGGATACGATGAAGTACATCAAACCTCCTGTACACACCATCTGCATCGGTAGTGCTGTGGGGATGGCGGCAATGCTGCTGGGATCTGGAGCCAAAGGCTACCGGGCCAGTTTGCCCAACTCCACCATCGTTCTCCATCAACCCTATGGGGGAACTCGGGGACAGGCCTCCGATATTGAGATCCGCACCAAAGAGGTGCTCACTATTCGCAACATGATGCTGGAGCAGCTATCTGAGGTCACGGGACAACCTCTGGACAAGCTTAAGCATGACACTGAGCGTCTTTTCTTCATGACCCCAGATGAAGCCAAGGAGTATGGCCTGATCGACCAGGTCCTCTCCAGTACCAAGCATCTCCCCTCCCCCGTCGCCACCTCCAGCAACTGATAGCAACCGAAACAGGAGTCAATCCCATGCCTATTGGAGTTCCCAGAGTCCCCTATCGTCTCCCCGGTGAGCCCTACAGCCAGTGGATCAGCCTGGATGACCGTCTTTACCAGGAACGAATTATCTTCATTGGTGAACCGATTGATGATGCCATGGCCAACACGGTGGTTGGGGTGATGCTCTACCTCAACTCCCAGGATCAGAAAAAAGACATCATCATGTACATCAATTCCCCAGGTGGATCCGTGACCGCCGGGATGGCCATTTACGACACCATGAACCACGTCAAGCCAGATATTGTCACCGTTTGCGTGGGACAGGCTGCCTCCATGGGGGCAATTCTGCTGGCCGCTGGCACCAAAGGCAAACGGTTTGCTCTTCCCCACACCCGGATCATGATCCACCAGCCCTCTGGTGGGGTACAGGGGCAGGCCAGCGACATCGAAATCCGGGCTCGAGAGACGCTGCGGGTGAAACGCAAGCTCAACCAGATCCTGGCGGAAACCACCAGCCAGCCCTTGGAGAAGATCGAACGGGATGTGGAGCGGGACTTTTATCTCTCCGCCGAGGAAGCTCATGCTTATGGGATTGTGGATCGGGTGATCGAGGATCGCGCCGAAGCCATCGCCAGCTGATCTAACCACCTCCGGATCAGGTCCTTGAGGACAACCTCACCACTTAGTTCTTCTGGATCTGATCCGAATCTGAGAAGGTAGCAACACTCGTTGATATTTCGTAAAATGTTGATATTTCCGCACACAGTATTTCCGAGGTGTGCTGAATTTTATCTGAAAATTGTTCGACTGAGAGGACTTATTCTATGACCATAGCAGTTGGACGCGTAGCACCAGAGCGGGGGTGGTTCGATACCCTCGACGACTGGCTCAAGCGTGACCGCTTCG
>CAYMOX010000028.1:0-55973 GCA_964392245.1 uncultured bacterium | reverse complement strand
CGCAAAACTGCTCCCACAGGCTGCTGCTAGAACGACGTTGAATGACAGTTGTCATGACGACAAATCCTTATAAACAGCTAGGAAATGATGAATATCAACCCATGAAAGTATTGGGTTGTAGGTTAGTATGACACATAACTTTGCATTTAGTAAAGAATCTCTCAGAACCTCTCAACCCAGGCCACTTTTACCGGCCCCCTACGTGGCAAGGATTCAGGTGGATGATCAGGAGATGGGCGCTAACGTCTGGACCGGACCGAGGATACGATACGCTCAATCGTTCTCCCATCGTCAAAATGCAAACGCATTTCGTACAAATCCCCTAGGTTGAAGGCTGAACTCAGCAGCCGCCCCAGCAAGTGTGTTTGATTCATGGTTTATCTGCCCATAACTAGCCTCAGTTTCGCTGAGGAAAGGGGGGCTGGGAAACAGCATTTCTCCAGGACTTACGTCATAAGTTTAGAGAGGTGCTTCTCCGTACTCCTGAGGAGGGCGGTAATATCTTTCGCTATGTAAACCAGTGGATTTACGATTACGTGGGTTATTCTTGGTGTTAACAGCTACATAAGTTGCTCGTTGACGTCTGGACTGGGGAGATGAGAGCCTCGTAGGCCACAATAGCTGGTGGTGAAGGTTTTCTGGAGGTCATATGTCCCTCAAGCCCAAGAATGCACCTCAGCCCTCCCTTGATCAGGATTCAGGAGATTTTCACTGCTCTGCGGAGCAGGCTCACCTCTGGCTACGGGGTCTGATCAGCATGGCCTGGGTGGATGGAGACTTTGACGATCATGAACAGCAACTGATCACGGAGCTAATCCGTTCGGAGTGGCCGGATGAAGCGAACCGTGAACTCACCCCCATTTCGGCGGCAGAGTTGGGACGGTTATTAGAGCCAGAGCATGCGGAAGACTTTCTGCGAACAGCAGTGATGACAGCCGTTGCTGATGGCGTCTATACTGCCGCAGAAGATCAATTGCTGCATGAGTTTGCTCAAGCGCTTAACTTAGAAATTGCGGCCCTAGATGCACTGCGGTCTACCCTGTCAGACCCTGGGCCGGATATTGCTCCAGTTCCTCGTCCGTTTGCAGAGGTGAGTGGAAGAGCCGCGCCGGTTGATCCCTTGCATCCCCTGCGGGAGTGGATGGATGGAATCGATATTAAAAATCGTAAGGTGGCCCATTTTCTCTGTCGGTTAATTCCGGCCCAGTGCCCCTTTGAACGGGATGTGGTGGTTTTTGGTCGCAAGGTGGTGCATATTCCGGCCATGTGCAAGCTCAATCCTCTTTACGATCAGGTGGTGGGACTGCGCTTTCGGGCCCTTTCTTATCTGGCCGATCAGTGTGGTGAAGATGTAACCCCCTATGTGCAGTAGCCTCCTGGTGGTGGGGAGTCTGAATATGGACCTGGTGGTGCCTGTGCCCTATCACCCTCACCCTGGAGAAACCGTTCTCGGCTCGGACTACCTGACTTTTCCTGGAGGTAAAGGAGCCAATCAGGCGGTGGCGGCAGCGCGGGCGGGTGCCTGTGTAGAAATGCTGGGATTGGTGGGGAGTGATCCTTTTGGGCAGGAACTCCTTGAGGCAGTTCAGGAATCTAGAGTTGGAACAACCTATCTGAGAAAGATCTCCGGTCCTTCTGGAATCGCTCTGATCAGCGTCAATCCCCAGGGGGAAAATATGATCGTGGTCAGCCCGGGTGCCAATGCCCAGCTCACTCCTGAACAGATTCCGATCCAGGCCTTGCCCAATGCCCGCATGATCTTAATGCAAATGGAAATTCCCTTCGCAACCGTCAGGTATGTGACAACTCAGGCTGAGGACCTTGGCATTCCGGTATTCCTGAACCCTGCACCGCTGCATCCCCAAACCGCAGATCTACTCAACCAGATCAGTCTTCTCGTCCTCAATGAAACAGAAGCCTCTCAACTTCTCCAGGCTCCTCTTTCCTCCCCAGAGCAGGCCCTGACAGCAGCTCAGCAGTTGCGGCAACGGGGAACCGAGAAGGTTGTGATTACCCTGGGTTCTGCGGGACTGGTCTACGCAACTGCGGAAGGCCATGGACATCTGCCTGCGTTTACTGTGCCTGTAGTGGATACAACCGCTGCAGGAGATGGGTTCTGTGGTGCGTTGGCAGCAGCCTTACTGGCACAACAATCCTGGGGATCAGCGCTTGCTTTTGCAGCGGCAGCGGCAGGCCTGACCGTGACTCGCCGTGGGGCTCAGGCTAGCTTGCCGAGCTATCAGGAGATCACGGACTTCTTGAAAGGCCAGGAGAAGAGCGTTCAGTCTCAGTCCCCCTTGGTATGATTGGGACACTTCCAGCCTGTCCAAGAGAGTGTCGTCTAACAGGCGAGTGCAAACAGATAGCAATAGAAACTGGATAACTGTGGGTCTAGGTCCCGTCTATCACCGTTTGGTTCCCTATGTCAAACCTCACCTCTGGATGATCGGGATCGCTCTGGGATGCACGCTGGGGTTTGTCCTGACCATGCCCAGTCTGGCTTATCTGGTGGAGCAACTGGCTCAGTCGGTGGGGGCCGGTCAACTGGGGGAAATCATTCAGCTCGCCCTGATCGGCATGGCCATCTTTGTGGTGCGGGGAGCTCTCCAATATGGGCAGGACGCCCTCATGGCCCGCGCCTCTCTGCAGATTGTTCTGGAGCTCCGACAGAAGGTGTATGCTCATCTGCAAACCCTGGATCTTGACTACTTTAGTGTCAGCCGCACCGGAGATCTGTCCTATCGTCTCACTGAAGATCTGGACCGGATTGGGGAGGTGATCCACAAGTTTTTCCATCAATTTATTCCCAGTGTGCTCACAATTGTGGCGGTGGTCAGTTACATGGTGTACCTCAACGGCACCCTCACCCTGGCCACCCTTGTGGTCGCCCCTCTGATGGGGTGGTTGATCAGCTGGTTTGGAGAAAAGCTACTGGCCCAGTCTCGCCACAGCCAGGAACAGGTTTCCGATCTGGCCTCCCTGCTGACGGAGGTGTTTAACGGCATTAGTCTGACGCGGGCATTTGCTGCCGAGGACTATGAAGTGCGCCGATTTGGCCGCATTGCCGAACGTAATCGCTCTGCGCGTTTTCGCACCGAACACGTCAAGGCGATCCAGAATCCGGTGGTCGGATTTCTCTACGCCTCCAGTGTGTTGTTCGTCTTTCTTTTAGGAGGATGGCAGATCAGTGAAGGGGATCTGACGGGAACTCAGTTTCTGGGGTTTGTGGCTGGACTGGCTCTGCTCATTGATCCAATCGTTTTGATTACCAGTAACTACAGCGAATTAAAGTCGGGGCAGGCTTCGGTGGACCGTGTTTTTGAGTTAACGGATGTCAAACCCCGAGTCTTCGACCAACCTCAGGCCATGACCATGCCCCCGATGGTCGGGAAGGTGGAGTTTGATCAGGTCAGTTTTGGTTACAGCAGTCAGCAGCCGGTTTTACACCAGATTAGTTTTCGGATTGATCCAGGGGAAGTGGTGGCCCTCGTGGGATCTTCGGGCGCTGGCAAGTCAACGTTGGTGAGCTTGATCCCCCGTTTCTATGATCCTCAAATCGGTTGCATCTTAATCGATGGGATCGACATTAAAACCGTAACATTGCGCAGCCTGCGGGCTCAGATTGGCATTGTTCCCCAGGAGATCACTCTGTTCTCGGGCACGATTGCCAGCAACATTGCCTATGGGCAGGAGGAATTTGATCTGGAGGCCATTCAAACCGCTGCCTGTATTGCCAATGCCCATGAATTTATTCACCGATTCCCGGATGGGTACAGCACCTGGCTGGGGGAAAGAGGGGTCAATCTCTCCGGTGGACAACGTCAACGTCTGGCTATTGCTCGCGCGGTTTTGCAGAAACCCAAACTTCTGATCCTGGACGAAGCCACATCGGCGCTGGACAATGAGTCGGAGGCTCTGGTGCAGGAAGCCCTTCAGCGACTGATGCAGGACTGTACCGTGTTTGTGATTGCCCATCGTCTCTCCACCGTCCGGGCAGCGCACCGGATCCTGGTGCTGGAGGGAGGCCGGATCATTGAAACGGGTAGTCATGCCCAATTACTGGCTCAAAATGGACGCTATGCACAGTTCCATCTGAGACAGTTCGCTTGAGAAAAAAGTAAATGGCGGGGCATGGATTTGAACCATGGGCCTTCGGGTTATGAGCCCGACGAGCTACCAGACTGCTCTACCCCGCGTCGTTAGCTTAATCAGTCTAACGTTTCCACACACCACTGACAAGATCTTGAAGGCTGTGATCTAGTACCACTGAAGTGCCTGCAGGCGCTGGGCCATGTAAAAGGCCACCAGGTCTACATCGATTTTGCGTTCATCAATCATGAAGGATTCAATCGTGCTGGGTGCTAGCCCGTCCACAGAGTAGGAAAAATACTTTTTCCCGGTTAAGCTTTCTTCGGCAAACAGGACCCGAAATTGGCGGCGGTCATTGGCAAAGGTTCCCACCAAAGTTTTATCCTCAAAGCTCACTTGCAGATCCGTGACCCCACGGTTGAGGAGGATCTTCTGGATGGCGGGGATTACCTCCTCCCGCATCTGGTCAGCAAAGGGTTTGACCTCTTCTTTCTCTTTGGATTTGCCTTTGGACTTGGATGAATTGCTGGTTTCCGTCATTCTCTTCTCCACAAGGGGACGACGATTCAAAGGGTCAGGGTGTGCAGACGCTTCGGATTGGTGCAGGATGCTAACGCTCGGGCGGCACAAACTGACGTTGCTTAACCTGCTCTTCGGGAATCTGGGGGAACCCCATGCTGTAGTTCAACACCCGACTTTTCAGGTTATAGCTGATCTGCCCCTGTCTGAGGAGTGAGCGGATGTAATGCTCCAGATCAGAGCCGATCCGGCGCAAATTGTATTCCGTGAGATCGCGACCTGCATAGTCAGCAACCAGTTCCTCAAAGCGGGTGTAGACCTTCTGTAAGCCTTGATCATTCCAGCTCAACTCATTGTCGGGATCAATATCCAGAGTGAGGGTGTTCTCACTGTCAAACAACTGGCCCTTGTCATCAACAGTGGCAGCAAAGATGTGGACATGCCGTGTGATCGATTTAAGCATTGGGGTGGATCCTGACGGTCTGCAGAGTTGCTCATAATTCTTTACGATACTATCCCAGCTGCCCCAATCTCCAGGTCCAGGATTGATCTTTACCAAGAAAGACACTGGGGGTTGCTCAATGATCTTCAGGTTTGCTGCTCAGGAACGGCTTTTGGCAGGGCTGATCCCAACAATGGAGCTTTTCTTGCGCTGAGGAGGTGGATCCCCAGAGGAGAGGGGGGTGGCGTCTTCTATCTGAGAGAGTTGAGTTTGAGGTGTTTCCCTCTCCGTGGTTTGGTGGCGGCGGGTTTGCTTCTTCGTGGTGGAGGCTGAAGAGGATTTTGCTGCTGTGGTCTTGGCTTTACTGGAGGTTTTGCTTTTGGTGGAAGTTGACCGCCCGGAGGCTTTGCCCTTCTTGCCACTGGCCGCTGCCCGTTCAGCCAGGAGAGCCACGGCCTGATCCAGCGTAATCCGATCCACCGTCTGATCTTTAGGCAGAGGAGCATTAACCTTGCCATGTCTGATGTACTGACCATAGGGTCCATCATAGATATTCACGGGTTCACCCCCATCAGGGTGAGGACCCAGTTCCCGTAAGGGCGAAGCAGAGCGCCGTCCGCGGCCCTTTTTAGGTTGGGATAAGAGTTCCAGGGCGCGATCGAAGCTGACCTTGAGCACATCATCGGATGCGGTTAGGGAGCGGTAGTCTCCATCACAGACGACATAGGGCCCAAACCGTCCGATCCCTGCCTGAACAACTTTGCCATGGTCGGGATGACTGCCTAATTTGCGAGGTAAGCTCAGCAATCCCAGGGCCATCTCAGCGGTGACCTGCTCCGGTTTCACTCCCTTAGGCAAAGACGATCGCTTCGGCTTCGGGTTCTCTTCAGTCACATCCCCCAACTGGACGTAGGGACCAAAGGGACCCTGAGGATAGACGTAGATAGCCTCCTGGGTCTCGGGATGGTAGGTCAGCGGAGTCGGGCCCTCCAGTTTGAGTTTGATTAGGGCTTCGGCCTGTTCCGCACTTAATTCTGCTGGAGGAATGCTTTCGGGGAGCGAGGCGCGGACATGACTTTGACCATTCGGGGCTTCGACATAGGGACCAAAAGCACTGATGCCGATCTTAAAGTCCAGATCAGGAAACTGAATCGTGCGCGCCTGGCCCGGATCGATTTCCGATTCCCGTCGTTTGACCTGAGCTTCCAACCCCTCCTCACCCAGATAAAAATCCTGCAAATAGGGGAGCCAGTTTTCCTGCCCGGTGGCAATATCGTCCAGGGTGCCTTCCATTTTGGCCGTAAACCGGGTGTCCACCAGTTCAGGGAAGTAGGTTTCCAGCAGGCCCGTGACGGCAAAGGCGATGAAGGTGGGAACCAGTGCATTGCCCTGCTCCCGCACATAGTCACGACTCTTAATCGTGCTGATGATGCTGGCATAGGTACTGGGGCGACCGATCCCTTCACTTTCCAGCACTTTCACCAGAGAGGCTTCGGTAAAGCGGGCCGGAGGTTGGGTTTCGTGACCGACCACGGTTAAAGATTGACACTCCGGTTGATCCCCTTGTTTCAGCGGAGGCAGATGAACTTCCCGATCTTCCAGGGCCGCATCCGGGTCGTCGGATCCCTCGACATAGGCCCGAAAGAAGCCAGGAAAATCAATGCGTTTGCCCGAGGCTCGAAATCCGGCATCTTCCACGGACAAGAGCACGGAGATTGTGGTCTGACGAGCTTCCGCCATCTGACAGGCAATCGTCCGCTTCCAGATCAGATCGTAGAGAGCCAGTTCCTGACCGGAGAGGGGCGTATCTGCAGGCAGACGAAACTCAGAACCCGCCGGACGAATGGCTTCGTGGGCTTCCTGAGCAGCTTTGGAGCGGGTGGTATAGCGGCGAGGCTTGGGGCTGAGATACTCGGGACCATACATGCTTTCCACAGCCGTTCTGGCAGCGGTGATCGCCTGTTCTGAGAGGTGCACCGAGTCGGTCCGCATGTAGGTGATGTAGCCCTCTTCATAAAGCTTCTGGGCCAGGCGCATGGTCTGCTGGGCAGAGAGACGCAGTTTGCGGTTGGCTTCCTGCTGCAGGGTGGAGGTGGTGAAAGGGGGGGCAGGCTTGCGTTGTTGACTGCGTTCTTCGACGGCATCAACCCTCCAGGGTTTGTCCTGCAACCGAGCTTGCAATTCCTCTGCCGCCGCCTGATCCAGAAGCACCACATCCCGATCCGCCGCGATCTGACCGGTGGACTCATCAAAGTCCTGTCCGGTGGCCAGTCGCTTCCCCCTTAGCGAGATCATCTCCGCGCTAAAGGGCTTCTTCAGCTGCAGCAATTCCGCCTTCAGATCCCAGTAGGAGCCCATCTGAAAGGCCCGCCGTTGCCGCTCCCGATCCACCAGCAACTTGACGGCCACCGACTGCACTCGCCCAGCCGAGAGACGGGGCTTAATTTTTTTCCAGAGCAGTGGCGACAGGGTATATCCCACCAACCGATCCAGAATGCGACGGGTTTCCTGGGCTCGAACCAGCTGTTCATCGACGGTTCGGCAGTGATCCAGAGCCGATTGAATCGCCTCCCGAGTAATCTCGTGAAACACCATGCGCTTGATCGGAATTCGGGGTTGCAGGATCTGCAAGAGATGCCAGCTGATACTCTCCCCTTCCCGATCTTCGTCAGTGGCCAGGATCAGTTCATCCGCCTGCTTGAGCGCCTCCTTCAATTCCTTGACAATTTTCTGTTTGTCCTTGGGAATGACGTAAAGGGGCTCAAAGTTAGAGTGTACATTCACCCCTAAATTTGCCCAGCTCTCCCCCTTCAAACCGCTAGGAATATCCTTTGCGGATTCGGGCAGATCCCGAACATGCCCCATTGATGCTTTCACCTCGTACTGCGAAGGCAGAAAGTTACGGATCGTGCGGGCTTTGGTGGGGGACTCAACAATGACGAGTTTGGACATAACGGGGAGGGGAGAGGAATGGCAAGAATGGGGAGTCGAGGCAACGAATGATCAGGACTTTTGTAGGAGCCTAGCAACTCTTGCGGCAGTTGCCTAGCCATTTTCTCCAGACAAGCGAGGATATCAGCCGCGTGATGATCCTGAGGTTGGCAGGTGAAATCAAAGCCAACGACCATTTTTGCCTGGCTACGCTATTATCCTGATCGATGCCACAGCGTTGTGGATCTTTCCGGCCATTGTAGGGATATCTATGCATTCAGATGCCGCCCCCAGCGTGCCCCGCATCAACGCTCGTCCAACGGATGTCATTGATATCTTTAATCTCAAGCATTACCCAGGCCCCAATCCCTACTTAAATTCGTCAGCCCTGGTCTTTGATTTCGTGTTGCTGGAGGATCGGCGTCCTCTGCCTCTGGCCCACTACCTGCCTGCGATTGGGGCGTACTATCCCCACTTACGAGAGGACACTTACCTTTCTCATGCTCATCTCTTCAGCCGTGTAGTTGCTGAAGTCAACAACCTGGAAATGGATCTCCACCTGGACAAGTGGATCCTGAAAAATGGCGAGGGTTTCACCCGGATTGCGATCGAGGCCCTGCATGGTCGCACCACCCGTGGTGTTATCTACACTGTCTGGGATTGGTTTGAGGCGATCACATTGCACGAAGAGTTTGGGCTGGAGCAGCAACTGCAATCCCTGCAGCAGACCTTTCGTAAATCGGTTTATGGCGGACCAACCGTCTATGCCCTCTGGCAGGCAGCTCAGAGAAGGGGCATCCCCACCATGTTTCTGTGGGAAGAGGAACTGGTGCAGTACGGGTACGGACGGCGGCAGGTGCGGGGAGCCGGAACCACTTTTGATCGGGACAGTCGCCTGGATTCCGACTTCACCACCCGCAAGGATGACTGTAAAGCCTTTCTGAGCACATTAGGATTTCCCGTTCCTCGGGGTCATGTGGTTACCTGTCTGGCGGAAGCCTTGGAAGTGGCTGAGCGGATCGGGTATCCGGTGGTGGTCAAACCCGTCGCGGGTCATAAAGGCATCGGGGTCACAGCGCATATTCTTACCCCTGCAGAGCTGGAGTTTGCCTGTGAGAAAGCCGTGGATGCGATTCCTCTCGATCAGCCCGTGCGCCTGATTGTAGAAAGCCACATCATCGGAACCGACTTTCGATTGCTCTGTGTAGAGGGGCGATTTGTTGCAGCGGTAGAACGGCGTCCTCCCTCCGTGACTGGAGATGGTCTATCTACGATCCAGCAACTGGTTGAAAAGGAGAATGCTTCCGCCGCCCGCTCTGATACCCCCACCTCTCCCCTGGGCAAGATCCAGATGGATGACGCCATGTCCAGTTATCTGGCGGAACAGAACCTGACCTTGGCAAGTATTCCAGCCGCCGGACATCGGGTTTACCTGCGCAAGGTGGCCAACCTCTCGGCTGGGGGGGTGAGTTATGACGCCACCCGCACGATCCATCCTGACAACATCATCCTGGCCCAGGATATCGCCCAGTATTTTCGTCTCACCTGTCTGGGCATTGATGTCATGACCACCACCCTGGCCAAATCCTGGAAAGAGGGGAACCTTGGCATTATTGAGATCAACGCTTCTCCTGGGATTTTCATGCATCTCAAACCTGCAGTGGGCGACAGTGTGGATGTGCCGTCCACGATCTTGCAAACTTTCTTTCCGGTTGCCTCAGAAGCCTCGATTCCCATCCTCACCTTTAACCGTATTTCCCTGCAGGCGATTCAAGAAATCATCGACCGTGTACTTTACCGCCACCCCAGCTGGGTGATTGGCGCTGTATCCAGAGAGGGAGTATTGATCAACCGCGCCACCAAAGTTAAACATCCCCATTACAACGTCAATGTCCAGAACCTCCTCCGGAACCCCAAGCTCGATCTCTTGATCGCAGAATACTGTGAAGACGTTTTGGAAGAGGACGGGATGCGATACCAAAACAGTGCCATGGTTGTCCTGGAGGAGCCAACGGAAACGGAGATGATGCTGGTGCGGGAAGGGCTGGAGCCGACCACCGTGATCCTCAAACAGGGGATCGAGATCTCGATTCAGTCACAGGGGTACATGGAGCACTATCATCTTGGCCCTGGGGAACCTTTTAAGCGAGTTTATCTCAAGGAAATTGCCAAGGTTTTGTAGGATAAGAACCTGGGTTTCTTTTATCAATTTTTGTTGGAGGAGTCGCTGATCTTCATCGCCAGCTTCTAATCTAAAGATAGGCCTGTCATCCCCCCTGAAATGGGGAGGGATCCCTGGCTTCTCAGGAGACAGGAGGCCCTCAGTTTGGGAGGTTCATCATGAAGGCAAAGCTTTCCTTACGTTCGCATCCTTCCCCCACTCCAGAGCCCAAAGTTGATGCTGGCTGGTTTCAATCCTACGGGCTAGATCCTCTGCGGGGCAAGCACATTGAAGCCGCTGGGACCACTCCCTGGGATATCCGCAATCCAGCGCACCGCTAAGCGTCGCTCCCCTCGTCGCCCATTTAACCCTGAACTCACTGCCTCCCCACTAGGGATGGGAGAGCAAGTCATGCTATCTTCTACGGGTAGTGTGGATCGAAAGTGGTGAGGGTGGTGAGGGCATAGGGATGGGTAGGTATTTGGGCGGGAGAACAATCTTAATCATTGCAGCGGGGTGGAGTATCTTCGGCTGTACAGGGCAGGATCAGGCCAAAGCACCGGTGGTAACCATCACGCCTGCCTCGATTCTACAGAGTCCAACCCCGCAGGGGGCCCCCTCCAATCCCCTCTTGTCTCCTCCATCCTCGACTCCAATTTCTTCAACGCCTTTTCCTTTCCCTTCCCTCACCCCACTGCCCCTCCCCAGTCCTTCGCCTGTGATCCTGGCGGCCCCCACAACCACCCCCCTCGGGGAACCATTGACGTTTGGGTTGGCAGTAGCACTCTCGGCGGGTCTGGCAGGGGGTGAGTCGATCCAAATTCAACTGACGCAGGGACCCCTGGCCTGGTCCTTTCCCTTCACACCTGAGGCTGTGGGCTGTACTGTAGGGTCCACCACCTGTGCTGTTAATCTCACCCTGACATTGCCTGCCTCAGTCACGGCGGGAAGCTATGTGTTGTCTGCACAGGTCACCACCCTGACTCAGGAGGTATTCAGGGCAGGTCAACCGCTGGTGATCGTTGCCAACGCAGCCAATGTCACGGCCTCCCCAACTCCAGCCCCATCTGCCACCCCGACGATTGCTCCCTCTCCAGGCGTGTCGCCCACACCCACCCCCGCCGTCTCCCCTCTGTCTGTCTGTCGTGAATGGATCCTGACCAGTGATTTCCAGGCCTTCCCTAACCAGAGCAACCCCAATCCTGACCGCTGTGGGGCAGAAAGCATCTGGGCCTTCCAACGGGGAGCTGCTGAGGCTGAGGATCCTGCTCAATTTTTTCTGCTCACTCAGTTTTTACCCAATGCCTTTGGCATCGCTGGGTTGGAGACCTGGCAGGGGACAACCCCAGATCCGCAGGAGGTGACTGTCAATTTCCCCTGGGTCGGCCTCAATACCTCCCGTGAACCGCAGGGATCCTGGCCCGAGGGTGCAGTTCAGGTTCATCCAGCCCCGGCGGAGCAGGTGATCCTTCGCTGGCGTAGCCCAATCCAGGGAACAGTGTTGATCGAGGGCAGTGTCAGTCAACCTGAACAGGGAGGAGGGGATGGCGTCAGCTGGAGAATTCAACAGGGCAGCACGATTCTTTTTGCGGGAGCGATTCCTGATCTCGGAAGTCAAGGCTTCTCAGTCCGCACCGCCACTACCCTGAATGAATCGATTTATCTGATCATTGACCCGAATACGTCCAATATCTCCGATGCCACCCAGGTGGAGTTGCGGATTGTTCAGGAGTCTTAAGCTGTCGATGGATCTCACAAGCGGGTCTCGCGGTTTTCCTCATCAATCATTTAACTCTTCCTTATCCTCAATTTGGCTTGATAGTCTGGAATAGAGAGAAGCACTCGGAGTCACAGGGTCACCATGGAACGTCGTGCAATTCTAAGAGCTGGGTTTCTAACGGGGGCCAGTCTGGTGGCTCAGAGTCTTAGTTCATCGCAAGTAGATGCCGCAACAGAGGGAGCTATGCAAGTTTATCCGGTTAGCAAGACCGATGCCGAATGGCGAGAAATCCTCACGGAAATGCAGTATCGTGTGCTGCGCCAGGAGGGCACCGAACCTCCCTTTCAAAATGAGTACCACGACAGCAAATCGGCTGGCACCTATCACTGTGCAGGCTGCGATCAACCTCTCTTCTCTTCAGAGGCAAAATATGACAGCGGGACGGGCTGGCCCAGTTTCTGGCAACCCATTTCCTCGCAAGCAGTTGCCACCAAAACTGACTGGAAATTGATCCTGCCGCGCACCGAAGTTCACTGTTCCCGCTGTGGCGGACATTTGGGGCATGTATTCCCGGATGGACCCCAACCAACAGGACAGCGCTACTGCATGAATTCCGCTGCCTTAAAATTCCTTCCGGCTACAGCCGAATCCTAGTTTACTCAGGGGGGGAGCAGGGCAGCAGTGTGGTCACAGTCGTCCCTTCTCCCAGAGTACTCTCCACCCAGATCCGACCCTGGTGGCGCTCTACGATCGACTGAGCAATGGCCAGCCCCAATCCTGAGCCCCGTGTTCCAGGAGTACGGGCTGGATCGGCTCGATAAAACCGATCAAATACATGGGGTAAATCCTGCGCCGAGATCCCCACACCCCTGTCTGTAACGGTAACCTGCAGGTAAGGGATCCCCAACTGTCGCAGATAGGTGAGTGTGACATGGACGTCCCCACCGCGAAGGCTGTACTGCCGGGCATTGCTGATCAGATTTGTAAACAGACGGGCAAGCTGGTCGGCCATCCCCCAAAGCTGAAACGGGTCTTCCGGATCCGGGGCTGGATCAGTGGGGGTGAGGATATGCAAACTGAGCTGAATGCCCTGATCCTGGGCCAGGGGTTGCTGTTCCTCCACCACTTCAAACAAAATTTCATCCAGAGAGCAGGCATGGGCTGGTGTCTCGATGATGCCACTGTCCTGACGGGCAAGGAAGAGCAGATCATCCACCAGACTGGCTAAGCGTTGGGTCAGACGTTCTACCACCTGCCAGCTTTGCCGCGTGGCGGGATCCAGGTGTGAATCGGTCAGGGCCACCTGGACATTGGTTTGGATACTGGCAATAGGGCTGCGCAGCTCATGGGAGGCATCTGCAGTGAATTGCTTGAGCTGCAAGAAAGAGGCCCAGACGGGCTGCATCGCCAATCCAGAAAGAAACCAGCCCAGGGTGGCTGTCGACACCAGCAGGATCACAACCCCAATCCCCAGATCCTGCAGCAGCTGACGAATGGGCTTGGTGACCTCAAACCAGGGGTGGCTCACCCGCAGGTAACCAAGCAGATGATCATTTTGACAAACCGGACGGGTCAATTGACGCAACCCATAGCCGGAAAGCAAATATACGGTCTGATGCAAGCTCTGGAAATGAAGGGGAATTTCTGAAGTTTGGAGAGAAGTGGACCAGCGCAGGACGCCCTCAGCCGAAAACCAGTCGATATCAATGTGGTCATCATCCAGGTGGGCGGTGGCAGTGGTCCAGGGGGGCAGGGAATCAGTAGCGGGATCTGAGGTGGTTTCTTGGCTGCCCTCAGATCCAGAAAAACCTGTGATGATCTCGCCTGGAGGATGGGTCTCGTCAAGGAGGATCGACCTCTCCAGGACTTCCACCACGTGCTTGAGGGTGTCATCCACCCGATCGATGAGGGTGTGGCGAACGTAGAAGTAAAACCCACTGGCCACAAGCAAGAGGAGAACTGCTGTCACCACCGTGTACCAGAGTGCTAATCGACGTCGGGTCGCCTGAAACATGAATGGGCTAACATCCTTGAGCACCACACTGATCTATTCATTGTGATTGATCTGCTTAGACTTTGTCTCCTGATGCCAGGTGCCGTAATAATTAAGAATGCGACAGACAAGTTCCTGATCTGTTTGACCCGAAATCTGCAGGATCAGGGCACCAATCTGACTATCCCGATAATGAAAATTCTCTGATGGATTCCACTGCAGCTCCACATCGGTGCCTTCCACCGCAAGTAGATGTGCAGCTAATTCGCGATACATCGCTAAAGGCAAAGTATCATAACGAACAACAACAAGAGTTGGAAAGCAATCTGTGGATCCGAGCATTTTAAGTATTGATAACAGCAAGCAACTGGAATTGTGACATTCAGAACCACAAATACAAATTTTAATAAATCTTATCTCTTGAGGTGTAAGTGCAGAAAATCTTAGGCGGATTGAGGGTTGGGCAATACACAACAATTGACCTGATCTAAACAGACTTTCCCCCACTGAAGTGCCCATCTCACCAGGGCAACACGGTTACTGGTGCGAGTTTTACTCAGAATATTACTGATATGGTTATCAACTGTACGTTTACTAATTTCCAGCTTTTCAGCAATATCTTGATTGGTTAGTCCAGCCGCTATAAGCTCAATCACCTGAAGTTCCCGTTCCGACAGCAATTCTGTGGAATGATAACTGTTGTCCATTCCGATATACCGTGACGCAAATTTACCTATAAGCAAATTGTAGAGGATTCAGGCTGAGATGAGTAGCACAAGAGAATTTCTTTCTCTGCCTTCTCTTGACAAACATTGACCTTGTGAAGCTAAGCACAACTAGCCGTAGTAGTTAATGTTACTCGTCCTCGTCGTCATCACTGAGCAGGATCTGGAGGCGTTCCATTAAATCTGGGGGGAAATCAAAGAGGGGGTAGGGTTCTCCCGCCTGAGGCTGCACCGCCAGCAGGACCGGAGAGTCACGGTTCCCATCTTCATCGGCAGGTGGGACAAAGACACCATAATGGCGATCCTCGTGATAAAAGGTAGCCAGCAACTGATACCTTTCCAGTTCATCCTCATCATCGGTCGTGGAGATCTCCAGTAGATCTTCATCACTGGGGAGGGGGATGTCGCCTTCGACGGAGAGAAAATGAACCTGATCAAAGATCAGGGTTTGCAAATTGAGGTTTTGCTCTGCTAAGACAGCTCGAGCAGTGGGCAGGATTTTTTCCATGTCTTCCCAATCGGGTTCATCCAGGGTTCCTTCATAGTCATCTTCGGTGAACCCCATAAGGAAATCCTTGGCGTCCAGCTCCACCTCCTCATCCTTCCAGACCAGGATCTCTGCGACGGGAAGGGTCGGTGTCAACAGGATATAGGTGACACCCTCCAGTTCCACTCGCCTGTGCACCTCACAGAGCATTTGACGGCCCTGCGTATCTCGAAGTACCAGCGTCTCGGCCATGACACCCTTAACCCTACATGAGAGAAGTCTACCGCCCTAGGGGATCTTCACACAGAAAAAACCGGGTCATGTCTATCCAGTTCTACACCTGCCTATCTAAGGAGTCGTACCCTTGGGGGTGGAATAGTCCTGTTGCAGACGACGGAGCTTTCGCAGTGCACGTCGTTCAATCTGGCGCACCCGTTCCCGCGAGAGGCCGATATGTTCGCCAATTTCCCGCAGAGTGAGACCAGGAGAACCATCCAACCCATAGCGAGCTATAATGACCTGTCTTTCCCGGTCGCTCAGCTGTTCCACCAGCACCTTTACCTCCTCACAGTGGGCAAGTCGGTTCAGATGTTCGATCGGATCATTTTCTTCATCCTGGATGAAATGCTGCAGCTCAGTGCCATCCTCATCCCCCACCCCCATATTGAGCGATCGCATCTCTCCCATGTGGCGGGTAATCAGTTCACGGTAGTTCTCACCAATCTCCAGAGACTCAAAAACATCTTCGGCGCGCGGTCGGGCTCCCCGTTCCGCTGATAGTTCTCGATAGCGGCGCTTGACCTGGGAAACCTTCTCATACATATGGGCAGGCAGGCGGATCATCCGACCCTTGTTTTGAATGCCACGGTTGACGCTCTGACGGATCCACCAGGTGGCATAGGTGGAAAATTTATAGCCTCGGGTGGGATCAAATTTTTCTACCGCACGAGTTAATCCGATCGTGCCCTCCTGGATCAAGTCGAGAAAGGGAAGCCCCCGGTTGCGGTAGCGCTTAGCGATTGATACCACTAGCCGCAGGTTGCATTCCACCATCCGTTTTTTAGCGGCTTCTCCCTTCTGTAACACAGCCTCCAGCTCGCAAACTGATAAATCCATTCGCATAGCCCAGGCCTCAATAGACTCGCGTTTTTTCCTCTTGGCCAGCAGGACCATCATCTGTTGAACCTGATACGCCAGACTGAGTTCCTCCTCCGGCGTGAGTAGGGAGTAGCGCCCAATCGCCTTGAGGAAGCGGCCAACTGCATCCTGGAGATCAAGATTTTCGGACATTGAGGGCCCCACTCATGTGTTTGGGAGAATCAGCACTTTATTAATACCAATTCAGTGAGCTTTTAGTAAAGCCTTTTTTGCAATAATCCCTGAAATTTTTATCATCTTCATAAAATAGCCTTTGGTTAAACTCAGGGTCGGTGGGCACAATTAGTGGTGTTAATCGGCGGTTTGTGAACATGAGGGCACTATCTAAGGCCACTTCAATTTCCCTCTAACGAGGGCAATGCCTATTCAAAGCAGTAATGATCGAGGATGAATTCCCCAGGAATACTAAAGTTTTCCCTCTATGTTCAGGCGACAGAAATACTAGTTAAGTGAATACAAATTCTTGAATATGATCAATAGCCATTCTCTTACTTAGAGAAAAGCAAATTTGCTATGACTAACGTTTTCCCAGCAAAAATGGCGGAGAGAAGGAATGAATGTGTTGAGAGCAAGAAAGAACTAGCCCATCAACATGACTGAGCAACGGGACAAAACGGAAAAACAACTGGGAAGATGCGTAAAGCACATTTCCAGGTAGTTCTCAGCAGGCACCTGAGAACAAAGACGCTATACATAGTAGCTGCTTTTGGAAACGGTGGCCAGCCGACACCATATCTAGTTAGAGATTAAATCCAGGGGGGGCAAACTGAAAGGTCGGTTCCAAAGCATTATCTGACTCTGCAGTCTGCTGTCGTGGGACAGGTGTGATCTTCGGGATCGGGGTTGGTGACGGAGCAGGGAACGTCGTCGCCTTCACACGAGGGAGGCGGCTGGGGCGAGGAGTCGGAGTTGGGGTCGGCTCAGGCGTTGAAGTCGGAGTTGGCTTAGGAGTCGGAGTCGGGGTTGGCTTAGGCGTTGGGGTCGGGGTTGGCTCAGGCGTTGGGGTCGGAGTTGGCTCAGGCGTTGGAGTTGAGGGGATGCGATCGTCTCCAGATAAAGCTTGACCTTGTGATGCTGGAAGCTGAGCTGATCCGGCTGATGTTTCCTCAGTCAATGGGGTCGGGGGGTTCGGTTGTAAAATTCCCACAACCTCCTCAGCCTTGAGTTCCCCTCGAGTTAAGCGGGAAAGGGTGTCCTTGCCTCCAGGGGTGTAAGTAATCTCATGAACCCTGGTGTTGAACACATTGCGAATGGGGTTTCCCTCTCCATCCACTAGTTCCACCACTAAATAATTGCGACCAGGGCGAAAGCCTTGCAGGTAAACAGGTTGCCACTGATCCAGCACTTCACTCTGGCGATTGAAGGTATAGCGAATACGCCAATCCTTAGGAACATCACTGAGGAGAGATTCACGAATAGGGGCATTGGCTAACCAGCCGTCCAGGAGGATGGGTTCGGCTCCATAGTGTCCCTGAGGTCGGCTCGAGGTCAGGAGAGGAAGATCTGCCTGGGGAATATACTCTGGAGTTTTGACATGCACATGAAACGTAACCTGGGCGTAGGCACTGGAGTTTTTAAAACTTTCGTGCCAGGGGCGACTGGCGAAGACTCGCAACGTATGCGAACCGGGCTCTAAATCGGTGAATTCCAGGGATTGTTCCAGATCGTAATGGGCCACATAGGGGCGGTGATCCAGAACCACATGCAAATGAGGTCCCATCCCCAGATCCGGATCCTTAAAAATGGGTAAGCCTGCGACGGCGAAGCGAATGGAGACCTTGTCCTGCTCCAGGATCTGATCTGGCTTAGGGCTGAGGATCTCGACGACAGGGGTGACATCCTCCAGATATGCATTCAGGCGCGAGATCTCCTCTGGCTCGGGCACCTGATGCAGTTGCACAGAAGATGCGAGGGGTTCGGGGGGGGCAGGTTGTGAAGCATTACAGGCGGATACTCCCACTAGGATCAGAATCCCGAAAAGTATCTGCATCAGCCACGTCATTGCCCATGCTGGTTTACGCATGTCACCTCTCAGCCCAACACGAAAGTTTATAACGGGTCATGACCTTCGACAGCCGTCGAGTGAGTCAACCTAGCTCAATCCTACCGCTCAGGCTCCCCCCCTTCAGTTGCCTTTCCCCCAGATTGCTCAGTTATTCTTATAGGCAAGGCTTTCTTTCGTGCTGAGCGCTGACGATCTCTCCCTCAGCTCAAGGACTCACTGGTTCTCGAACCGTTCTAGTCGCCCCTTGCTGGCCTGATGCTGCTTATCTGTTGATCATGACTCACTCAAGATGTCTGCCGTGAATGCTGCAATGTCTCTCGACCTACGGCAGCTTTTCCCATTTTCTCTGGATGAATTCCAGTCCAAGGCGATCGAGGCCCTCAACACCGGACACTCAGTGGTCGTCTGTGCTCCCACGGGCTCAGGCAAGACCCTGGTGGGGGAATATGCCATCCATCGAGCCCTGACCCACGAACAGCGTGTATTTTATACAACTCCACTGAAAGCGCTTTCCAATCAAAAGTATCGGGATTTCTCCCAGCAGTTTGGGGGCGATTTTGTTGGTTTGTTAACCGGAGATATCTCGATCAACCGGGAAGCCCCGATTCTGGTGATGACCACAGAAATCTTTCGCAACATGCTCTACGGGACTCCCATAGGGGAAGTAGGAACATCTCTGGAGGGTGTGCAGGCTGTGATCCTGGATGAATGTCATTACATGAATGATCAACAGCGGGGGACGGTATGGGAGGAGTCCATTATCTACTGTCCCCCCAAGATTCAACTGATTGCCCTCTCAGCCACGATTGCCAACAGTGATCAGCTGACGGACTGGATGAATGAGGTGCATGGGCCTACCCAGTTGATAGATTCCACATTTCGTCCGGTGCCCCTCGACTTTCTGTTTGTCACAACCAAGGGCATGTTTCCTTTGCTACAGCGATCAGAGTCAGGGCAGTGGATCTGCAATCCCCGCTTAAAAACAAAACGAGCAGTGGTGACCAGCCGTCAACATCGACCCGCCGTGCCAGACCTGACGCTGGTGGTGGATCATCTGCAACAACGGGATATGCTGCCCGCCATCTACTTTATTTTTAGTCGCAAGGGGTGTGATGATGCGGTACAGAAGCTGGGAGGTATGGACCTGATCCGGAGTGCACAGGAGAAAGCCATCCTGCAGGAGCAGATTGAGCGCTTTTGCCAGGAGTCTGCAGAGGCCATTCGACAGGATCAACTGAATGCGCTTTATAGAGGCATTGCTGCTCACCATGCGGGTCACCTACCAGCCTGGAAAAATCTGGTGGAAAACCTGTTTCAGCAGGGTCTGGTGAAGGTGGTTTTTGCCACAGAAACACTGGCGGCAGGAATTAATATGCCCGCCCGGACCACGGTGATCTCCTCCCTTTCCAAGCGCACTGATAATGGCCATCGTCCCCTGAATGCATCTGAGTTTATGCAAATGTCAGGGCGAGCGGGGCGGCGGGGGAAAGACACCCTGGGCTATGTCGTCACCGTCCAGTCTCCCTTCGAGGGTGCCAGGGAAGCCGCTCATCTGGCCACTTCTCCTGCGGATCCGCTGGTGAGCCAGTTCACCCCCAGCTACGGCATGGTGCTCAATCTCCTGCAAAAGCAGTCCCTGCAGCAAGCTCGGGATCTGATTAACCGCAGTTTTGGTCAATACCTGCTTTCTCTCCAACAGATTCCCCAACATCACGACATCGAAGAACTGCAGGCGGAGTTGCAGACCCTGAATCAGATCCTGGGGCAGATCTCCCCGCGCGATATTGAGCACTATCACAAGTTGGAGGGGCAACGCCGCGAGGAACGCCGCAGTCTGCGCTATTTGCAAAAACAGCTGAAACAGGAACAAGATCCCAGTCTGGCTCTGCTGGCTCAGCAACACATTCAAGCTCACCTGGATCGGATTGCTGCCCTGGAGGACCAGATCCGTGCCAATCCGGTCTTTGCCGCTGGGGGGAAGGATCTGGTGAAGTTGCAGGAAAAACAGCAGCGCTTACAGCGGAAACTCAATCGCATAGGCCAGGCTCAGGAACGACCCTCACAGCAACTGCGCTGGCACCAGTTTATGGCCCTGGTGAGTGTATTAGAGGAGTTTGACTGTCTGCAGGACTATGAACCGACTCCTGAGGGAGAAGTGGTAGCGGCTCTGCGAGGAGATAATGAACTGTGGTTAGGCTTGGCACTGCGTTCGGGATATCTACAGCACCTCAACCCCTCCCAACTGGCGGGCGTGATGGCGGCTTTGGTCACCGAGACACCCCGATCGGGAACCGTCAGTCAGATTCATGCCGATGATCAGGTGGGAGACACCTTACACCAGCTCAAGGGTGTACGCAGACACCTGTTTCGCAGTCAACGGCACCATCAAATCTTTCATATGCCGGTGTGGATGGAAATTTCGTTAGCCGGACTGGTGCAGCGCTGGGCCGATGGCATGGAGTGGGAGGATTTGGAACAAAGTACAAACCTGGATCCTGGAGATCTGGTGCGTCTGATCCGCCGGACTCTGGATTTACTCTCCCAAATTCCCCATGTTCCCCACCTTGAGGGGGAGTTGAAAGATCGAGCTCGACAGGCCCAGAAATTGCTCGATCGATTTCCCGTCAGTGAGATGGTTTGAGTTAAGGCTGAGGGCGTTGTCCCAACTGGCGAGATCGGTCTTGAGCTGCTGCAATCGCATCGATGATCAAGCCGCGAATTCCTCCCCGCTCCAGAGTCGAGATGCCTGCAATCGTTGTGCCCGCCGGACTGGTGACCTGATCCTTCAGTTGAGCAGGGTGCAATTGGCGTTGCTGCAGGAGAGAAGCGGTTCCCAGGAGTGTTTGCACCACCAGCTGAGTGGCGATAGGTCGCGGTAAGCCTGCGTGGACCCCGCCATCAATCATTGCCTCAGTAATGACCGCAAGGTAGCCAGGACCTGATCCTGACACAGCAGTGACTGCATCCAACCAGGCTTCTGGAACGGTCACCACCGTCCCCACCGCCTCAAACAGCCGCTGTACCTCCTCTAACTGTTCCGGGGTTGTGAGCCCTCCAGCCGATAGAGCCGTGATTCCCGCCCCCACAAGTGCAGGCGTGTTGGGCATGGTACGCACCACAGGTTGCTGGGGAAAGGCCTGTTCCAATGCAGCCACAGAAATCCCGGCCATCACGGAGATCACTAGACAACGGGGGTGGAGATGTCCCTGCAGTTGCTCCATGATCTGGGGAAAGATCTGAGGTTTCACGGCCAATAACAGCATTTCAGCCCGGGCCGCTGCCCGGTTGTCCGCAAGAGGCTGAATCCCCAACTCATGGGCAAGTTCATCCCGCTTCCCCTCATCAGGATCACTCACCCCCACCTCAGCTGGGGTCATCACCTGCCTACTCACCATTCCTCGCAGGAGAGCCGATCCCATGGCCCCTCCTCCGATTACGGCTAGTTTAAGTGGCCCGGACATGAGATTTTAGGTTCCTGAATCAGCGCTGTCCGACCGCCTGTGCTTCAGAGAAACTTGAGGACCAGATCGGAGTGGGGGTTTGCATGGAAGTGTGTAGCGGAATCTGGACCGGAGTTGAGGAGGGGGTAGAAACTGCCACACAGCTAGGGGTAAACAGGAAAATGTTTTCTCCAATTCGCTCCTGATGTCCATCGATGGCGTAGGTGCCACCCGCCACAAAGTCAACGGAGCGCTGCGCATCGGCAGGATCCATCAACGTCAGGTTCATGATTACGGTTTTGCGGTCCCGCAGATTCTGGATCACCTGAGCCATCTCGTCAAAGCTGCGGGGCTCCATCACAACGACTTCACTGACAATCTGATTCACGTTCGGTAACCCAATGACATTGTTCATCGTGCTGTTCAGGGGACGCTCACTCCGACCACGCCGTTCGCGGCTACTGCCTCCTGGCTCAGACCATTCTCCAGGCCGCCGCCGACTTCCTTCGGAACGCCAGTTACGTTCTCTCCAGGAGGTAGCAGTCCCTCCACCCATCGGTTCAGCTGAGGTGTCTTCTTCATCCAAACCCACTGGGGGCGTTGAGAAGTGACCACCGCGCTGGCTCTGACCCTGATAAAGGGCTTGGTACTCATCCTGACCCTCAATCTCCGCAAAATCCTCCAGGTTGTCAACAGGGTCACTGAATCCCACAAAATCTTTAACTCTGTTCCACAATCCACTCATCATTGACATCCTCACAACAATGAACCTGGCAACCAACTGATCCTATTGACCTGGAAGGTGCTGAGCAGGGTAAAACCCAGAGGTATATCTATCAGATACCCACAAAGAGTATACCTACTCATCTATTCAACCATCTGGGAGCTCGGAAAGAGTGTACCGATGTCTACAAAAATTGTCATCCGTAACCAGCTGACCTCAAGCAAGATTGAAGTGCCATGAACAATCACCTATCATCAGGCTTGGATCAAATGGGCTTAAATATGCAATTGTAGTGCATGATAAGTTCGACGATCAGGATCCTTGGCCATTCTTAAGAAAGTTTGTAGAGCTGAAACAGGGATAGAGACAATCAGGGAGGCGCTCAGACTCAAGATCCGGCAAAGAGGGCTCGTCCCAGGCGAATTTGTGTTGATCCTGCCGCCACCGCCAGATGATAATCCCCAGACATCCCCATGGAAAGCACCTCGATCTGCAGGTGGGACCATCCCTTCTGGTTAATCTGGGCTGCCAGGGTGCGCAGATCCAGGAAAATTTGGGCAGCCGAGGCCTCCGACAGACCCAAAGGCAGAATGGTCATCAGACCTTTCCATTGCAATTGATCCAGCTGATCCAGCTTAGGCAGCTGATTCCAGAGATCCTCTAGCTCCCAGCCATATTTGTCTGGATCCGGGGCTAGCTTGACCTGAAGACAAAGGAGGGGGTGGCAGTGAAGCTCAATCGCTTTCTGATTCAGAAGTGCTGCTAATTTCCAGCTGTCCACACTGTCGATCCAGCTAAATCTCTGCAGAGCGAGTTTGACCTTGTTGGACTGGAGGTGACCAATTAAATGCCAGCAGATCTCGGGACAATCCTGTAGGTGATCCTGTTTTTGCTCCGCCTCCTGCACCCGACTTTCGCCAAAATGACGGATACCGGCGGCATAAGCAGCGCGGATATGGTCAGGGGTATAGCCCTTGCTCACCGCCATGATCTCAACCTGAGCAGGAATCTGACTGCGAACCTGAGCAATCCGATCCTGAATCAGCTGAGCGTTAACTGATGAACCTGGCAGTTTCTCCACGGGCATCGGTTGGGTTCAGAGAAGGCGGGGGACAATTGCAGTGTGGATAATGAGCTTAACCTCCCTGTTTAGGGGCTCACGATCTCACCCGTCAGCGAGGTTAAAGACTTGGGGTTGGCTATAATCGCGCGTGTGCCTGGGGCCAGCTTCCGAACATAATCCAGCTGGATCACCTCAGGGGTTTCTTTCAGGGCCTGAGCCTGAAGCTCAATGGATTTAGCTTCGCCTTCTGCCAGAACAATCGTCCGCTGTTTTTCCAGTTCCGCCTTGGCCACTAAGAAGCGCTCCCGCTCTTTCACCTGCTCAGCAATCTGCTTTTGCTCGATCGCCGTCTGGAATTGATCAGAGAAGCGAACATTGCGCAGGAGCACATTTTGCAGGATCAGATCATTTTTTTCAAACACTTCCGACAGCTGCTGTTCCACATTGGTTTGGATTTGCTCTCGTTCATCTGAAAACACTGCTATGGCGCGGTGGAGAGCCAGCTCATTCCGCATCACAGAACGCACCTCAGGTCGGATCACCTTATCCAGGTAGGTGGGGCCAATCGTCTGGTGGAGATGCGAGACGCGGTTGGGATCTAGACGGAAACGGACAGAGACATCCAGAGTAATCTCCTGCCCATCTGCACTGAGGACCTTGAGGGCATCATCTCCAGAAATCAGACCCTCAGTGCGGCTGGAGGCCATGGTGTAGGTTTGAGTCCGGACATCGTATTTGATCGGGGTTTCAATCACCGGCAAGATCAGGTGCAATCCTTCTTTAAGGGGTTGAGGCTTGAGGCCAGTGACGGAGTTGAAAATCACCACCCGTGTTCCAGCAGGTACAACCAGAAAACACTGCAGGGCAGTGGCCACGAGTACCAGAGCCAATGCCCCCAGAACTAGAGGGATCCAGGAGATGGAGGGCAGATCAAAATTAGGACGAGGGTTGGCTGATCTCACAAGCGGCTCCGCAATGACAAAAAATGGCTGGACAGATGTAGGTGATCGTGACGATTCATCTCTACAAACTGCAGCAGCGCTGATCCATGCTCAGATCACGCTAGCACGATGCTGTCGGTCTGCGAAGCGGTCTCTGAGGGAACCCATTCTTGATGGTCTCAGGCAATTCAAGGATTAATTCTGGCAAATACTTATCACGGAACTGCCCCTAAAGGAAGGATGGCCACTACCATAGAGGAGCAGATCCGTCGGCTCAGCCAGTTCATGCCAACTTCCCGCATTCAACCTCAGCCCGGGCAGGAGTCTGTTTGGGATTACCCTCGCCCCCCCCGGCTTGAGCCCAGCACCGATCATGTGCAGGTGATCCATCACCAGGTCGTGATGGCTGACTCTCATCACTGTTATCGGGTCCTGGAAACCAGTCATCCTCCGGTTTACTGTATTCCTCCCGACGATATCCAGATGCAGTATCTGAGCCGGAGCCCGCGCCGCAGCCTCTGTGAATTTAAGGGGGTGGCCTCTTACTGGTCACTGCAGGTGAATGATCAGCAGGTCTCAGATGTGGCCTGGAGCTATGAGGATCCCACGCCTGCCTTTGCTGCGATTCGGGGCTTTCTCAGCTTCTACGCCAGCAAAGTCGATCAGTGTTGGGTGAACGGTGAGCTTGTGCAATCCCAGGAAGGCGATTTTTACGGCGGCTGGATCACCTCCCGAGTCGTCGGCCCTTTCAAGGGGGGACCTGGAACCTGGGGGTGGTAAGCCATGGTGGATAATCGCCTGTTGCAACTGGCCAAACAGGGTGATCCCCGCGCCATCACGGCGGCCCTGAACCACAGCCTGCAGCCCCGTGGGATCTCGGCCAAGGGTGTCTTGCGCAAAGGGGTTCTTAACCTGGCCCTGGAATCTGCACAGCTGCCCAGTCAGGACCTCCTGGTGCCCCATCTAGAGAAAGCCCTGCGGACTCTGGCCCCCGAATCGATTGAGCGCGTGATTGTCTATGGGATCCAACAGGGGTTCAGCCATCCCCTTTGGGTGCAGACCTTTGACCTGATCGGTTTCGCCCCAACGCTGGTTTCCGAGCACCAACCTGCAGTCCCAGAACCTGCCGAGGCAATGCTCCAGTTTCTCCGGGACCTGCCCCTCTCCACCCACATCACGCTGGCCAACCTTTTTGAACTTTCGGAGCCAACCGATCGGCAAGCCGGGGCAACCGCTCTCGCCCTGCAAGTAAAGCATTGCCTGCAGAACCTGGATCCAGAGCAGCTGGAGGATCAGCCCGAAGAGAAGTTGCTTCAGATCGGCTTAGCCATGAGAATCGAAGACTTGAGCCAGATCTCTGAAATGGATCTGCGGACCTGGCTGGAGAATGTTGCCCTGGAAACCCATTGATCTCACCTCAGTCGGGCGATCCAGAGATTTCGATCCTTTACAATTTGTTACACTGCTTAGAATGGGAGAGACGTCCAGTTCTAGGCATCTATGTACCTCACCTGGTTAGACAGCAACTCCTGGTTGATTGAAATGGGGTCCTGTCGGATCCTGCTGGATCCCTGGCTTGTGGGTGATCTGGTGTTTGCCCGTCAGGAATGGCTATTTAAGGGAATTCGACCTCAGCCTCTTACGGTCCCCGCCGACCTGGATCTGATCTTGCTTTCTCAAGGTCTGGAGGATCATGCCCACCCGCCCTCGCTGCAGATCCTGGATCGTCAGATTCCGGTTGTTGCCTCCCCTAACGCCACGAAAGTGGTTCAGAACCTGGGATTTCAGAACATCACGACCCTGGCTCACGGACAAACCCACCGAGTCAAGGGGCAACTGGAAATTGAGGCGCTGCCTGGTTCGCCCATTGGTCCGATGCTTATGGAAAATGCGTACCTGCTCAGGGATCTAGAGGCACAAACCTCCCTCTACTACGAACCTCACGGTCACCATGCCCCCGAATTGCAACAAAAGGCTCCCATTGATGTCGTGATCGCTCCGGTGGTCAGTCTGGCCGTTCCCTTGCTGGGAAACATTATTCAGGGGGCGGAGTCGGCCTTGCCCCTGGCAGAACACGTTCACCCCCAATGGTTTTTGCCCACCGCCAATGCTGGAAACATTCACTATGAAGGGATCCTCGCCTCCCTGCTCAAGACCCGAGGCAGTGCTGAAGATCTGCAAACCCAACTGCGGGAACACCATTTGAAGACGCGGGTTATCACTCCTCAACCCGGAGAACGCACCACCCTTGATCTGCAGCGCCACTCTCCCGTTTGATGGAATCACCTCTGTGGACTGATGGCTGTGCAGCGGATCACCTGGCTTTGTCTTTTGATCAGGCTTAGCTGGCCCTGGCGTTGGGGTCTGATGATCCTGGCAGCCCTGATTGTCGCGTACACACCGCTTCTGCGCTGGAATTATCCTTACGCCCATTCGATTGGATCGAATTTCCTCTGGGCCTATCAGTATGGAACTCAGGTGCTGGCAGGCCAGTGGCTTCCTCGATGGCTGGAGCAATCCTTTGCCAGCATGGGCAGCCCTACCTTTGTGTTTTACCCGCCTCTCTCGATGGTGGCGGTCATTCCCTTTGCTGCCCTGGGGTTACCCATCAGTCAGCAACTGATCGGGTCGATTGGGCTGGCGCTAGTGCTGATGGCAGGGGGAGCCTGGCTTTATGCCCAACAGCTCTTTCCCCAGCGTCGGTGTCGTTGGCTGGTTGGTCTCTGCCCCGTCATGATGCTGCTGTCTCCCTACTGGCTGATCAATATCTTGATTCGGGGAGCCCTGGGGGAAATGTGGGCCATGGTCTGGATCCCCTGGCTGCTGTGGAGTTGGTCTCTTCCTCCGGCGGCGGCTATGGGGGTGGGATCACTGGCCATCGGCTTGATCGGCCTATCGCATCTGCCCACGATTCTGCTCCTCAGTTGTTTCTGGATCCTGCTGCCCTGGATCTTGTCTTTGGCGGGTGAACGCAGTATCCGGCGTTTGTGCAGCTGGCTGTTGCGCTGTTATCTTCCCCTGGTCCTGGGATGGGGTTTGGCTGCCAGTTCGTTATTTCCAGCGGTTTGGGATCAGGATCGGGTCAATATTCATTACCTGGAACATGCTCTGCCTGTCCAGCGTTTTCTGGTCAGTGGATTCTTCGATTTGAATCTGCACCTGAGTGAGCATGAATTTGATCAGCAGCTTCTCATCTCGTTCAGTCTCATAGCCGCAACGGCCCTGATGCTCTGGGGGTACACTCGGCTAGTGCCCAACTTAAACGATCCTCAAACCACACTCCTGCTGGTGGGGACAGGTCTGTCGCTGGTGATGATGACAGATCTGAGCCGAGATATGTATGCTCTGTTTCCCCCGTTAATGCGGGTGCAATTTTCCTGGCGGTGGCTGGCCCTGGCGGCAGTGTTCTGGCCCTTCCTCTGGGGACGACTGTTGCAAGCGCTAACTTACACTCGCCTGATCCCCCTTCGCTCTCGTCTGCGCTGGCTGGATCTGGGGCTGACTTTTGTGATTTTGTTGGGAACAACTCTTCCTATCTGGCAGCACATGATCCTCTGGCCCGAGAAACCCTGGCAATTGGATCAGTTTCTGATCAGTCGTCCCCCCTTCCCACAGGAGGTGGATCTGCAGGCCCAGCCGTTTGAAACTGTCGATTTTGGCATGCTGAGAAACAGCAAAGGCCAATCCCTACTCACGGATGTTTCGGAATATGTGCCGCGCACAGCTCCCGATGTACCACACCTGCCGGATCGCAACTATGACCTTGTGGAGTGGATTCAGGGGGAGGGGACAGTGGAGATCCAAGCCTGGCAGTACGGTGAACGCCGTCTCCAGATCGACAGTCGAGACGGTGGGAGGGTGGCCTTGAGAATGCATGCCTGGCCAGGCTGGTGGGTGCAGGTGAATGACCAGGGGCAACGGGGATCTGACCATGATCCCCAGGGTCGGCTACAGGTGCAGGTCCCACAGGGGCAGAGTCAGATCAGGGTGACCTACAGAGGCACGGCAGCGGAACAGTGGGGATATCTCGTCACAGGCATCAGTGGCCTCAGTCTGGCTTTGGGACTCCGACTCTTGACCCGTAGCTCCGGCACTGGCCAAAGGATTGCCCATATGATCGGATCTCCCTCGACACTTTTGCGATGACACTTGCGATCTTTGCCCCCACTCCTCAGGGTTATCAACTGGCGGTTGAGCTCGCCGGTGCACTCCAACCCGAAACCATCTGGACCCGACCCTTCGCGCCTGAGGCCCCATATCTGCCCCAAACCCAGATCATCTCCAGATCTCTGGCGGAAACCGTGGCCGAGCAATGGACCAGGGTTGATGCCTGTCTCTTTGTTCTGGCACTGGGAGCAACGGTCCGCCTGATTGCTCCCCTTCTCACCGATAAATCCTCTGATCCTGGGGTGGTGACGGTGGATGAGCAGGGCCGCTGGGTGATCAGTGTCACCGGAGGGCACCGGGGAGGTGCAAATGCGCTGGCCTTGCAGGTGGCCGCGTACCTGGGTGTGGATCCCGTTCTCACCTCAGCCAGTGAAGGACAGCAGTTACCTGGACTGGATGTGTTGGGGGATCCCTATGGATGGCGACAGGGATCAGGAGATTGGAAGGCGGTAGCAGCAGCCATGACCCAGGGACGTTCCGTACAGGTAGTGCAAACCTGTGGCTGGGATCTGTGGCAGCAGAGTTTGCCCCGGCAGCATCCCTTTGTGTTTGAGAATGCCCCGTCAACAGCAGTTCAGCTCTGGATCTCGGATCATTTGCCACCTGAGGATCAACAGGTGCGAGTCTGCTGGCATCCGCGTACCCTCTGGATCGGAGTCGGCTGTGAGCGGGGCACCGCTGCAGACTTGATCGAAGGGGCGATCCGCACCACACTGGCGGAACATGATCTGGCCTTTGCCGCCATTGCCGGATTAGCCACCCTGGAGCTGAAGCAGGATGAAGTTGCCCTGCAAACCCTGATCCAGCGCTACCATTGGGCCTTGCGCATCTTTACTGCAGCCGATCTGGCCCAACAGTCTGTGCCTCATCCTTCTGAGGTGGTGAGGGAAGCCGTGGGCACACCGAGCGTGGCCGAAGCAGCCAGTCTGCTAGCAGCTCAATCCGACACCCTGTTGGTGAACAAACAGGTGTTTCGGGGGGATCAGGGGGCCTGTACTCTGGCGGTAGCACGCGCCTCCCAGGAGCTGAACCCGCGTCAGGGTCGTCTCTGGCTGGTGGGTACGGGGCCAGGAGATCTGTCTCAATTGACTGCCGCTGCCCGGATGGCTCTGGTGCAGGCGAACGTGATCATCGGCTATCAGCGCTATGTCGATCTGATCCAGCCCCTCTGGCAACCCGGTCAGGTGGTGGAGGCCCGCCCGATTACCCAGGAGAAGCAGCGAGCGGAGCGGGCCATTGCTCTAGCACAGCGGGGGTTAGAAGTGGCGGTGATCTCTTCGGGGGATAGTGGGATTTATGGCATGGCAGGTCTGGTCCTGGAGTGTCTGGTGGCCCAGAGCTGGAATGGCAGGGATCCAGAAGTGGAAGTTTTGCCCGGGATCACAGCCCTCCAGTCCGCTGCTGCTCGGGTGGGGGCGCCCCTGATGCATGATTTTTGTGCCATTTCCCTTTCGGATCTGCTGACTCCCTGGTCTGTGATCGAACAGCGTTTGCAAGCGGCGGCCACCGCAGATTTTATCGTGGCTCTTTACAACCCCCGTTCCTCAGCCCGAACCGAAGCCATCCAGATCGCTCAACAGATCTTGCTGCAACACCGTCCTGCCCACACCCCTGTGCTGCTGGCCCGCTCTGTGTATCGCAGCGATGAAAGCCTGAGAGCAACCACCCTGGAGGAGATGCCCCTGGAGAGTGTGGATATGTTGACGGTGGTTCTGATCGGCAACAGCAAGACCTTCACCCACCAGGGCTGGCTGATCACTCCTCGGGGCTATCAGGTTTCCTCCACTCCCATCTAGATTATGGTAGTTTTCACTATTTTTGGTTATCTTAAAATCAATCCAATTGAACGATGGGGATCGGGTGCATGCGTATCGCCCTCTTACAACTCAATCTGATTGTTGGTGATCTGGAGGGCAATGCTGCACAAATCCGTGCTGCTGCTGCACAGGCCCAGGCCGCTGGGGCAGATCTGGCGATCACCTCTGAACTGGCGCTTCTGGGATATCCTCCCCGAGATTTACTGCTCTACCCAGCTTTCGTGGATCGGGCTCAGGCAGTGATGACGGAACTGGCTCAGTCGCTTCCCCCAGATCTACCTGTGCTTGTCGGTTCTGCCCGGTCCCGCAATGGGGGTGAAGGCCGACCGCTATTCAACAGTGCTGCCTGGCTGGAGGGAGGCGAGATCCGGCAGTGGTTTGATAAGCGCCTGCTGCCCACCTACGACGTTTTTGATGAGGATCGCTACTTTGAGCCCCGTCAGGCGTTGAATCTGATGGACTTTCAGGGCCAACGGCTGGGGATCACCATCTGCGAAGATATCTGGAACGATCACGATTTCTGGCATCACCGCCGCTACACCCATGATCCAGTCCAGGAGGTGGCTGCAGCAGGCGCAACAGTGCTGCTCAACCTCTCGGCTTCCCCCTTTAGTGTTGGCAAACAAGCCTTTCGAGAACGAATGCTGGCTTCCCTGGTTCGTCGCCACCAGATCCCGGTAGTCTATGTCAATCAGGTGGGGGGCAATGATGATCTGATCTTTGATGGCAGCAGTTTTGCGGTCTCCCCAGAAGGAGGTGTTATGGCCCGTGGGGCAGCTTTTGACACCGATCTGGTCCTGGTGGATCTGACCACTGCGCAGGGAACGGTACGGGATCCCCTCCTAGAACCCATGGCCCAGATCTATGCCGCCTTGGTGCTGGGGACCCGAGATTATGTGCACAAGTGCGGGTTTCGCCAGGTGGTGTTGGGTCTATCAGGGGGGATCGACTCGTCGGTAACAGCAGCCATCGCCGTGGCAGCATTGGGAGCTGAGAATGTCCTGGGGGTGTTGATGCCTTCCCCCTATTCGAGCCCGGGAAGCCTGGAAGATGCCTGGATCCTGGCGGATAAGCTGGGGATCTCCACCTATAAGTTGCCTATTCAGCCCATCATGGAGGCCTATGATCAGGTGCTGGTGGAGCCATTTGCGGGTCGAGCTGAGGATATTACCGAAGAAAACTTGCAATCACGGATCCGGGGCAATCTGCTCATGGCCCTCTCCAATAAGCTGGGGCATATGTTGCTGACCACCGGCAATAAGTCGGAATTAGCCGTAGGCTACTGCACCATCTACGGAGACATGTCGGGGGGATTGGCCGTGATCTCGGATCTGATGAAAACTCAGGTCTATGCTCTGGCGAACTGGATCAATAGGGAACAGGAAATCATTCCTCAACAGGTGATCAGCAAACCCCCTTCTGCAGAATTAAAGCAGGATCAAAAGGATAGTGATAGTTTGCCCCCTTATGAACTGCTGGATCAGATCTTGACTCGTCACATTGAGCAACATCAGTCTACCCAGGAGTTGATTGCAGCAGGCTTTGATCCGGATATTGTTCAGAAAATTGTGGGCATGGTCAGGCGGGCAGAATTTAAACGTAAACAAGCCCCCCCTGGATTACGGGTCACCGATCTGGCTTTTGGCACAGGTTGGCGGATGCCGATCGCTCGCCGTTGAATCGATTTGGTTAATGCTTTGTCAATAAACCTTATTACTTAAACTCAAGCATTTCAACAAATGATCGATGCGCATCTGAGGCGATTCCTCTTTGCACAACCTCTAAGACTTTGATCATATTCCCTGCAATCAAATCAACTGTAGATAACCAGAGACCCGGGAAAACCTGGCTGCGAATCACACCGTCTGCATCAGAGGGCATGATCCGATAAGCACCTTGCTCAAGACTATGCCAGATCAGTAGATCTTCATGAGTTTGCCAGACCAGATATTCTTTCACCCCATTGCGGCAATAGATTTGTTTTTTCTGCCCCAGATCTATAGACTCACTACTGGCGGCAATCTCCACGATCAACTCAGGAGCACCCTCAATGTAGCCTTCTGGACTGATCTGAATTTGTCCTTCACATTCAGGGGCAATGAACAAAACTGCATCGGGTTGGGGTTCATTGTGGATGTCCAGCCGGACTGTCGGTTCTACACTGAGATCGGTTCCAGGGGTTTGCGCCTGATAGACTCCTAGCCAGGTGAGAATGCGACTATGGGGTCGGCCATGCTGCAGATGCCGTAAAGGGGAGGCCACGTACACCACTCCTTCGATCAGCTCGGCTTTGCGAATGTAAGGATCTGCGCTGTAGCGACGCTCAAATTCTGCCCAATTCAGTCGATCTCCACTTTGCAAGGCAGGGATCTCTATTTCTGGCTTGGAATGGATCGATGCCGTCATATCAGGGCACTGTACCGTTGTCTCTTTGCAACTAGACTAACCTGCTGCGATTTCAGTCTCCAGTTTCTCGATACCAATCCTCTGATCGCCGAAAGTCAGCACCATCCCATCACTTGGGCACACTGGCTACATCAATTCAGAATTGACAGGATAAAATCAACTATTCACCGACCTCACCGTGTGACTATGCCCGATCCGCAACAAGGGGCCAAACCCCGCCACATCGTTCTCACCTCCCATCCCAGCAAATTTGGTCCCAAACCCCTACCCATCCAGTGGGGGGCTGCGGATCCCCTACAGCGGGGGCCGATCATCGGGACTCTGACCAATTCTGCTCATCGCAATGTGGTGAGTACACATGCGGGGGCCTATGCCCTTTATCGAGCGTTAGCGGTGGCCAGTGGGGCTCTGCAATCCACACACCGAGCCGATCTCACCAATACTGCACCCGTGAAGGCGATTGGCCCCCATCCCAGCTGGTTTGATCCCGAGGCAATTGTTGCTCTCGATCCCTTTGGAGCACTTGTGGGTGAGATCTTTGCGCCCCTCTATGCCCAGGGATACGATATTCGACCCACGATTGCCATTACCAATGCCCACATCAACATGCCAGAGCTGAAAGAGGCGGTGCAGTTGGGACGCCTGCAGGAGGATGGATCGTTACTCAAGCCGGGCGGAGATCTGGTGGTGACCAAGGCAGCCATTGAGCCGGTCTGGTATCTGCCTGGGATTGCGCGGCGGTTGGGCATTAATGAAAGCGATCTGCGCCATACCCTCTTTGAACAGACGGGGGGGATGTATCCAGAGCTGGTGACCCGTTCGGATCTGGATGTGTTTCTACCCCCGATTGGTGGGGTGACGGTTTACTTGATCGGAGATGTGGCCGCCATCAAGGATCCCGAACGGGCGGTGGCAGTGCGGGTCCATGATGAATGCAATGGCTCAGATGTCTTTGGCTCGGATATCTGTACCTGTCGACCCTATCTGGTGCATGGGATTGAGGAGTGCATCAAAACCGCTCAGGGTGGTGGGGTAGGAGTGATTGTTTACTTCCGCAAAGAGGGGCGGGCCCTGGGGGAAGTGACCAAGTTTCTGGTCTACAACGCGCGCAAACGGCAGGAGGGGGGGGATCGAGCCGACGCCTACTTCACCCGCACGGAATGTGTCGCTGGGGTGCAGGATATGCGCTTCCAGGAATTGATGCCGGATGTCCTCCACTGGCTGGGGATCCGACGCATTGATCGGCTGATTTCCATGAGCGACATGAAATACCGGGCCATCACCCAGTCGGGGATTGAGGTGGTGAAACGGGTGCCCATTCCCGAAGACCTGATCCCCGCAGATGCCCGGGTGGAAATCGAAGCCAAAAAAGCAGCAGGGTACTACGCCGAGGGGGAGAGAGTAGATCCCGTCAGCCTCACCAATGTCAAGGGTCGCAGTCTGACTGAATAGGATTCAGAACCCCTTAGCGGCTGATCTCCACCGTCTCCTTTTGCGCCTGAGTTAGCTCGGTGCCGTCCTCGGAGGGTGGAATCACCTGCCAGAAAAGTGGAAGCATCTCGGCCCAGTGATCCAGAATCATTCTCGCCTTAGGACTGTGAGTGGCTTGCAGGTGGCGCTGGATCAGATCCCTGAGCTGCTGTTCGGCTGCAGAGGTGTGTACCCGCTGAATCCGCACGATCTCTCCATTCACCTTGGCGGGAAAGTCTCCGGCTTCATCCAAGATGTAGGCCAGTCCTCCGGTCATGCCTGCCCCCACATTGCGGCCTACATGGCCCAGGATCACGACAATTCCCCCGGTCATATACTCACAGCTGTGATCACCACTGCCCTCGATCACCGCCACAGCCCCGGAATTGCGGACGGCAAATCGTTCTCCAGCACAGCCATTGGCAAAAAGCATGCCCCCTGTTGCCCCATACAGGCAGGTATTCCCTAAAATCACGTTAACTGCCGGATCCCGTGAGGACTCGGGTGGGGGCACAATCACAATCTCCCCACCGTTCATGCTTTTGCCGACATAATCGTTAGCTTCCCCCACTAAGCGCAGGGTCATGCCCGCCAGGTTAAACGCGCCAAAACTCTGTCCAGCACTGCCCACAAACTGCAACTGCAGATCTCCCCCACGCGTAGCAAAGTGATCGTCTCCGTAACGCTCAGCAATGGTTCCAGCAATGCGGGCTCCCACTGTTCGATCGGTATTACAGATCCCGATCTGCAGGCTCACCTGTCCGCAGGTTTCAATGGCCGCCTGGATCTCAGGTTTGCTGAGCAGTTGGTCATCGAGGACAGGGCCGTTGGAATGCACAGGCTCGTGTTGCAACCAGGCGGCTTCAGCTCTGGTCTGGGCAGGCTCATTGGCATTGCCATCCAGCAGACAGGACAGATCCAATTGGCCGGTTTTCGCCAGTTGCACTTCCTGTCGAGCTTGCAGCAGATCGGTGCGCCCCATGACCTCAGCTAAGGAGCGGTATCCCAGTTGAGCCAGGATCTGGCGGACCTCCTCGGCCACAAAGCTAAAGAAAGTGACCACCTGATCCGGAACTCCCGAGAAACGCGCCCGCAGCTTTTCCTGCTGACTGGTCACCCCCACCGGACAGTTGTTGGTGTGGCAAATGCGCGCCATAATGCACCCTTCCGCGATCATGGCCACGGTGCCAAAGCCGTATTCTTCCGCACCCAGCATCGCCGCCATGACCACTTCCCAGCCGGTGCGGATGCCGCCATCGACCCTCAAGATGGTCCGTTCCCGCAGATTATTCTCCAGGAGCGAGCGATGCACCTCGATCAGACCCAGTTCCCAGGGGACGCCTGCATGCTTGATCGAGCTGAGGGGAGAGGCGCCGGTGCCACCCTCATGCCCCGAGATCTGGATCACATCGGCATTGGCCTTGGCCACCCCCGCCGCAATGGTGCCGATCCCAATTTCTGAAACCAGCTTCACCGAGACCTTGGCCGCCGGATTCACCTGGTGCAGATCAAAGATCAGCTGGGCCAGATCTTCGATGGAATAAATGTCGTGGTGGGGAGGGGGAGAGATCAAAGGTACACCGGGTTTGGAGCGGCGCAGTTTGGCTATATAAGGGCTGACCTTGTGCCCTGGCAGCTGTCCCCCTTCTCCGGGCTTGGCCCCCTGGGCAATTTTGATCTCGATCTGCTGGGCATGACGCAAATAAGCCGGGGTAACCCCAAAGCGCCCGGACGCCACCTGTTTGATGGCAGAGCTGGCATTATCCCCCGGGACAAGACCCCGCAAATGGGGAAAACGCTGAGATAACCCATCGGCAGAAACATCGTCAATGATCTGGTACCGCTCGGGATCCTCTCCTCCTTCTCCGGAATTAGACTTGCCCCCAATCCGGTTCATGGCAATCGCCAGGGTTTCATGGGCTTCGCGGCTGAGGGCTCCCAACGACATCCCCCCTGTGGCAAAGCGCTGCATGATCTCACTGACGGGCTCCACCTCATCAACAGAGATGGAGGCTCGATCGGGCTGAAACTGCAGCAGATCTCGGAGAGCTGTCGGGGGCCGATCCTGCAGGTATTGTTGGTAGAGCTTGTAATGATCCTGGGTTTTGGAGGCTATGGCCTGGTGCAGCCGCTTGGCCATCTCAGGGCTGTTGATGTGGTATTCACCCCGAGGGAACGCCTGGACAAAGCCCAGATTGGACAGTTTCTTCTGTTGCAGTTGCGGAAACGCTTTGCGGTGGTTGACCAGCACTTCCTGAGCCAGATCTCGGAGGGTCATTCCCCCCACCCGCGAGATCGTACCACGGAAGGCCAGATCGATCACCTCCTGACTCAGGCCGATGGCCTCAAAAATTTGTGCCCCATGGTAGCTGGAAAGCAGCGAGATCCCCATTTTGGAGAGGATTTTGAGCAAACCAGCTTCAGTGGCAGAACGGTAGCGCAGCTGCACCTCCACCAGTGAAAGACTGGGTAGCTTCCCAGATTCCATCTGCTTCTGGGTTTTGGGTTGGTGCCACCATTGACGGATCGTCTCGTAGGCCAGATAGGGACAAACGGCACTGGCTCCATACCCGATCAAACAGGCAAAGTGATGGGTGCTCCAGCATTGAGCTGTTTCCACCACCAACGATGTACGCAACCGCAATCCCTGGGCAATCAGATGATGGTGAATGGCACCCACTGCCAGGAGGGGCGGGATCAGGGCCTGCTCGGGATTCAAACCCCGATCCGATAGCAACAGGATCTCGGCCCCCTGTTCCACTGCCGTTGCAGCTTGGGTACACAGATGCTTCAGGGTCTGCTCCAAACCCTCGGGACCCGCATGAATGTCAAACAGGATCGAAAGGGGGTAGACCTGCAGCGGCGTCCGTCGCAGTGACTCGAGATCCGCCTCATTCAAGACGGGACTGCGCAAATGCAAAAGGCGAGCATGTTGCGGTTGAGTCGTGAGAAGATTACCGCGAGCCCCCAGGTGCATATCCATGGACATGACCAGACTTTCCCGCAGGGGATCAATAGCCGGATTGGTCACCTGGGCAAAGCGCTGCTTGAAATAGTCATAGAGAGGATGAGGTTGCTGCGACAGCACCGCCAGAGGGGCATCATCCCCCATGCAAAAGGTGGGTTCTTTGCCACTGGCCGCCATCGCCTCCAGCACCATTTCCACATCTTCCAGGGAATAGCCAAAGGCCGTTTGCGTTTGCAGTAATTCTGCCTCGGAAAGCTGTTTCTGATCCTGAAAGCTCTCAGGCTTTAGATCCAGGCGATGACTGCGTAACCAGTCTCCGTAAGGATGCTGCTGAGCCACCTGCTGCTTGATATCCCAGTTCTTGAGCAGCTGTTGCTGTTGCAGATCCACCGCCAGCATCTGACCAGGCCCCAACCGTCCCTTTTCCACAATCTCGGCTTCAGGCAACGGCACAACCCCTGCTTCCGATCCCACCAGAATCAAGCCGTCACGGGTGATCGCGTAACGCGCCGGACGCAAGCCGTTTCGATCCAGTACCGCCCCCACCCAGCGATCACAGCAGAAGACCACCATAGCCGGACCATCCCAGGGCTCCTGCAAACCACTGTAGTAGTCGTAAAAGTCAATAATTTCCTGATGATCCCGCAAATCCGGTTGATTGCGATAGGCTTCAGGAATCAGAATCATCAAGGCCTGCAGCGGACTGTACCCAGACTGCACCAGCAACTCCAGCACGCTGTCCAGACCAGCAGAGTCACTGGCCCCTGGCTCAATGATCGGTCTCAGATCCCGCGCCTCTGTCCCCCACACCTGCTCTAAGGTTTCCTCACGGGCACTCGTCCAGTTGGCATTCCCCAGGTAGGTGTTGATCTCACCGTTGTGGGCCAGGTAGCGCATGGGTTGGGCCAGTGGCCAGCGGGGGAGCGTGTTGGTACTGAAGCGACGATGGTAGGTGGCAAACGAACTGATGAAATGAGGGTTTTGCAGGTCCAGATAAAAATCCTTAAGGGCTGCCGACTGCACCATGCCCTTGTAGACAATGGTCTGAGTGGAGAGAGAAGCAAAATAGAGAGCTTCCGGTCCGAACTGGGCGGCAATCGTGTGCTGCAGGCGCTTCCGGAGAAGAAAAACTTCCTTTTCCAGCTGGGATCCTCGCAGATCTTGACGATAAATGAGCATCTGTCGAATCGTCGGTTGATTGGCTCGGGCCAATTCCCCCAACTTGTCCGGTTGCACTGGCACCTCTCGCCAACCGATCCACTGCCAAGGAGTGATCTGCAACGCCTTTTCAATCGCCTGGCAAACCTGAGTCCACAGGTCCAGCGATTGAGGCAGAAATAGCATCCCAACCGCCATCCCTTCCTGAGGGGGCAGTGCGATGCCCTGATTCTCAGCCCAGGTTGCTAGCACCTGCCAGGGAATGGCCGTAGTTACCCCAGCACCATCGCCGCTCACTCGATCCCCACCACAACCCCCACGGTGTTCCATACAGCTCAGGGCCATGAGTGCTTGCTGCACAATGGTGTGACTGGCACGCCCCCACTGATCTGCCAAAAAGCCAACACCACAAGCATCACGTTCTTGGAGCGGCGAGGGAAACGGAGATGAGGTCATAGACTCAACCAGAGCAAGTAGCAGGAATATAGGAACCTGAAATCCATGTCGAGGGAACTGGTTGGACCAGTCTATCTCTTAACCCGATCCTCCAGGCCCATCCCGACATTCACATTGAGGAAGGCAGCCATCTGGGGAAGTGTTAGTTATCACATAGTAACTCTAAGCCAACGGGAATGGGAAAGTTAGGACCGCTCAGTTTCTCCGGTATCGATACAAGCTGCCACCCCCCACAGCGGAGAGAACTCGGGAGCTGGGTTGCCATCGCAGGGAACAAAAATCAGGGGAATGATCCTATCAACCCCACAAGAATTTTGCGGTCTTGACCCCATTGATCAGCTTCAGATTCGCCTCTTCCCCCAGGCCTGGAATAAAATGATCTCAGCGAAGATTTAAGTCTTTTGTAGCCGAGTGAACTTCTCCTTTTTTTTGCCTGCCCAGACAATCATCGGTTGCAACAAGCAAGGGTAGGGAAGGCAAACTCAGAAAATAGCGTATGTGTAACCTTTTCCACTGCAATAGACTGAGGAAGGGTAGCGATTCTTGCATTTTTCGGATGACTTAGGTATTTTGTCCCTATGTAACAAACTCCTACACCAAGACGAGGAACCCACCCGTTCAGAAGCAACTCGATCCGAAAGTGGCAGTAACGCAGGAGTGCGAGACCGTCGGTGGAAAACATGACCCTCTATATTTAGGGCCTCATCCGATTCTGCCGACATGCAGGTGCTTAGTATCTCAGTCTGTCATGGTTCAGCACTAAATCAAGAGGCTACCTTATGGTTACATCCCCGATTGCCCCAGTTGTACTCCTTATCCTAGATGGATGGGGATACCGAGAGGCGTTGGATGGCAATGCGATACTGGCCTCCAATACGCCTGTGATCAATAGCCTCTGGCTGACTTACCCTCACACGCTTCTGAATGCATCGGGACGAGCGGTAGGTTTGCCTGCCGGACAAATGGGCAACTCTGAGGTCGGTCACCTCACTCTCGGAGCGGGTCGCATCGTTCCCCAGGAATTGGTTCGCATCTCTGATGCTGCTGAAGATGGCACTCTGGCAGAAAATCCGGTGCTGCAAACCCTCTTACACGACCTTAAAGAGCGGGATCGCAGTCTCCATTTGGTTGGTCTGTGCTCACCGGGGGGAGTGCACTCCCACAGCAATCATCTCTACACCCTGGTGGCCATTGCTAAGCAAGCAGGGGTTCCGGCCATCATTCATGCCATTACCGATGGGCGCGATACTCGACCCCGTCAAGCGGCAGAATTTCTGGAGGAGTTACAGTCAGTTCTCAATGATCTTGGGCATGGCCGTATTGCTACCTTGGGTGGGCGCTATTACGCCATGGATCGTGATCGGCGCTGGGAACGCACTCGCAAAATGTATGAGGTGATGACCGAAGATGGCCCTGGCAACCACAAGTTAGCGTCTCAAGTTTTAGCAGAAGCTTACGAGCAAGACATTACTGATGAATTTTTGGAGCCCGTGCGTCTAGCCCCGGGGGCTGTTCAAGCGGGGGATGGTGTTCTCTTCTTCAACTTCCGTCCCGATCGCGCTCGTCAGTTGACTCGTGTTTTTGTGGATCCTGAGTTTTCTGAATTTGAGCGGGTCTTCATTCCCGATCTTGACTTTGTCACCATGACCCAATATGACGCTTCACTACCTGTGGAGGTATTGTTTAAGCCCCAAAATCTGGATCGCCTCCTGGGGGAAGTGGTCAGTGATCAAGGTCTCAAACAGCTGCGTATCGCTGAGACCGAAAAGTATGCTCATGTCACCTATTTCTTTAATGGAGGGGTAGAGCAACCCTACTCAGGTGAAGATCGGATTCTGATCCCTAGCCCTCAGGTGGCCACCTACGACCAGGCTCCAGCCATGTCTGCTGAAGAGGTGACCGATAAAGCTGTTGAAGCCATTCTTCAGCGGGAGTACAGCCTGATCGTGATCAACTATGCCAACCCCGACATGGTCGGACACACTGGTAATTATGAAGCCACCATTCATGCTCTGGAGGTGGTCGATCGGTGTGTGGGCAAGCTCGTCACTGCAGTGGTGGCGGTTGGCGGAACTACCCTCTTATTGGCCGATCATGGCAATGCTGAAGTCATGTGGGATGAACAGGGCAACCCCTGGACGGCTCACACCAACAACCCTGTTCCCTGCATCCTGGTGGAAGGTGAGCAACGGCGGATTCCAGGGCAGGGGGGACAGGTGGTTCTGCGGGACGATGGCAATCTAGCGGATGTGGCCCCGACTATTCTCCAGATCCTGCAACTGCCCCAACCCGAAGAGATGACTGGACATAGCCTGATTGACAATGGCAAAGAACTCAAGATTATCAGTAACCGCCACCCAGTCCAGATTGGCCTCTAACTCAACAGCTCTCCAGTCCCTGAGGATCAATTCCCTCCGCCTGCAGTCGGTGGATCAAGTCAGGAAGGGAGAGGTCAGCCTCAATGATTTCGGGATGACTGGGATTCAGGGGACCGCGCAACCGATCTAATCGCACCAGTCTCGCGCCAGAGCTGATGACAGGCTGATTGGGATCAAAGGGAGTAGCTCGCATCAGGGAACTGCTAAACCCTCGAAAGATTAAAACCGTGTCCTTCTCCCCATTGCTCTCGACCTCGACCTGCAGGATTTCCTGAGGATGACGCTGCGTGTATTTCTCTAAAGCTTGGGGCCAGGGTAAGGTCAACATGCAAACAGTCCAGCGAGGGTCACTGCTGCTTGATCCTGCCCCATCCTGTTTCGGCCCCGCAAAACATTAAGAAAACTCCATGGCATCCCACTTCTGTCCACAATCTGTTACCTCAGAAAATCTTTCCTTTTTCCCGTTGTGTGATCCCCAATGGTGGTAAATTCATAGTGCTGTAGTGCGGGAAACAGGATTTACAGCTTTCTGGTCGGCATCTTTGCTGCTGAACCGAAAGAAGATCCTCACTGCCCTCTGCAGCCCATTGTTAAGCATCATTACCTAGCGATGTTAATCTTGGTAACGGTGCAACTTGCGAGTAGACAAGATGAGACGAACCCTATGGTCCCGGTGTCCTGGTTGACGGCCCGCAGCACAGACAATCCCCCCAATCCAATTGCTGCAACGGCACAGTCGATGCCTTCTGATCGATCGGGAGCCCCTTCGGGAGAGTATGAACGTCTGCAACATTGGTTGCAGCTGACCACGCTTGCACTCAGCCTAGTTGCCAGCCTGTGTGTGGCTGTTGTCTATTCTCCTCCTGTGGCTGCTAACTATGCACTGGGAGCCATAGGTGGCATCATTTACTTGCGGCTTTTGGGGCGGGGGGTCGCCGATCTGGGCAAGGGTAGGAAACAATTAGGGCTATCACGTCTAGCTGTTTTCATCGGTCTGATCATTGTGGCCTCTCGGATGGATTCGCTGCAGATTTTGCCCATCTTTTTCGGATTTATCAGCTATAAGTTCACCCTGTTATTGCATCTTCTTCAGATCCTCTTTCGTCCTACACGTACTCGCTCACATTGATATTCATGAGCAACATCATGATCAACTTTTCTCTAGATCTCTTCACCCCACAGCTAGCTGAACTGGAGGTAGGGGAGCACCTTTACTGGCGGTTAGGGGGTCTGACATTTCATGGTCAGGTTCTCATTGCCAGTTGGATTGCCATCGCAGTGATCCTGGCGGTTGTTCTCGTCGGTGCACAGAATCTGCAGCGGGTTCCCAGTGGGATGCAAAACTTTCTGGAATACGGTTTGGAGTTTCTCGAAGGGATCGCCAAGGCTCAGATTGGTGAGAAAAACTATCGGCCTTGGGTTCCTTACGTGGGAACCATTTTTCTGTTCATTTTTGTGTCTAACTGGATGGGCAATCTATTCCCCTGGAAGTTGATCGAGCTTCCCAGTGGAGAGTTAGCGTCCCCCACTAGTGACATCAATACGACCGCAGGCTTGGCCTTGCTGACCAGTGTGGTCTACTTCTATGCCGGCATCCAAAAGCGAGGGTTGGGCTACTTTAAAAAGTATATTGAGCCAACGCCTGTGCTCCTGCCCATTAATGTATTGGAAGATTTGACCAAGCCCCTTTCCCTCTCCTTCCGTCTATTCGGAAATATCTTAGCGGAGGAGCTGGTGATTGGCGTTTTGGTCTTGCTGGTTCCCCTGTTTATCCCTGTGCCGGTGATGATTTTATTTCTGTTCACAGGGGCCATTCAGGCGCTGATCTTTGCAACGTTGTCAGCTGCCTATATTGGGGAAGCGATGGAAGGTCACGGTGGAGAGGAGCATCACCATTGATGATGCAAAGCTATGTGTGGCTACCGTGGCTTTCTTGAGGGTTCGTCGACTGTTTCCGCTGATCTTTATTGAATCGTAAGGAGTATCTACAAATGGATTCTTTAACTTCCGCAGCTTCTGTGATTGCCGCCGCTGTCGCGATCGGTCTGGGCTCCTTAGGGCCTGGAATTGGACAGGGCAACGCTGCTGCTTCGGCCATGGAAGGAATTGCCCGTCAACCGGAAGCGGAAGACAAAATCCGCGGTAGCTTGCTGGTCAGCTTGGCTTTTATGGAAGCCTTGACGATTTATGGTTTGGTGGTTGCCCTCGTGTTGCTGTTTGCCAATCCTTTTGCTGGCTAATTTATGTATCCCCTGGGGCGGTGCTGGACTTCATCCCTGACCGCCCTTTCCCGTTGAGATCTCTATTGGTGGTCGACCTATGGTTCACCTTCACCTGACATGGCTGCTGGCGGCAGAATCTGCCAAAGGGGGATTGTTTGACTTTAATGCAACTCTACCCCTGATTGCTTTCGAGTTTTTGCTGTTGATGGTCGTGCTGAACAAGGTGTTTTATCAGCCCCTTAACCGCGTGATTGACGAGCGGAATGACTATGTCCGCACTACTCTCGCCAATGCCAAAGAGCGGATGGCCAAGGCTGAGGAGCTGACAAAGCAATATATCCAAGAAACGGGTCAGGCCCGCATCAAGGCTCAGCAACTCATTTCGGATGCAGAGGCTGGAGCCCTCAAAATCAGGGCCCAAAAGATTGCGGAAGCTCAGGCCACCGCTCAGGCTCGGATGGAAGAGGTGCGCAAGGAAGTGGAGGCTGAAAAACAACAGGCTCTGCAGCAATTGGAACAGCAGGTGGATGTTCTCAGCCGCCAGATCGCTGACAAACTGTTGGGGCGGGCGGCATGACCTCAGTGGCTGATTCCTGGTTCTGAAGAGGAGGACAAGAGGATGGTAGCAATGGGTTCATTACCCCTCTGGCTGATGCCGCTGGCTGTGGAAGCCGTGGAACTGGAGGAGAGTGTGGAGGAATCTGGGATCGGAATTGAGCAGATCCTGGAAAGTAACCTGATCAATATCCTGATCATCCTGGGTTTGCTGATTGTTCTGAGTCGCAATGTCATTGGCGATATCCTGGCTAAGCGGCGACAAGAGATCGAACAGCAACTGAAAGAAGCTGAGCAGCGCAAACAGGAAGCCCTGGAGCAGCTGTCGGATCAACAGCAAAAATTAGCTCAGGCGCAGCAGGAAGCTGGGCGGATCAAGCAACAGGCGGAGATGAACGCCACCAAGTTGCGGGAGGAGATCCTGGCTCAGGCAGAAAAGGATGTGGAAAAGTTACGGGCAACAGCTGCACGGGATCTGGAGGCAGAACGAGAGCGCGCCATCCAGGAATTGCGGCTATACATCACGAAGCAAGCTCTGGCGAGGGTTGAGGCCGACCTGCCCCAACGGTTAGGCAGTGGTCAGCACACCCAGTTGATTGACCGCAGCATTCAGTTACTGGGAGGACGGAAGTAATGGCGGGTCAAATCGAGCAAAAAATTGCAGACCCCTACGCAGAGGCTCTGATCTCATTGGGGCAATCGCAGAATTGCCTGGATCAAATGGGCGATGATATTCGCTTCCTGCAGGCGACACTAGCTGCCACTCCAACCCTGAGAGGGTTTCTGCAAAATCCGATCATCAAAGCGGACAGCAAGAAAGACCTACTGCAGCGCACTTTGGCCGATCAGGTGCATCCCCTGGTGTTGAATACCTTAAAACTGTTGGTGGACAAACGGCGGATTGTGTTTCTGGAGGCCATCTGCCAGCGCTTTCTAGAACTGCAGCGGAAGTTGCAGCGTATCGCACTGGTGCAAGTCACCTCTGCCGTGGAGCTCACAGCAGATCAGAAGCAGGAGATCAGTGAGCGCATGCTGCAGATGGAGCAGGCCAGCCGTGTGGAGCTGCAGACCCAGCTGGATGCGGACCTGATTGGAGGCATGATCATCAAGGTGGGATCCAAAGTGATCGACTTGAGTTTGCGGGGACAGCTGCGCCGCCTGGCTTTGCAATTAACCTAAACCCGTTTTTTATCTGCGATGGCATCTGCCCATCCGACTCTCATCCCTAGCGTTTCAGAGGACAGCCATGGCTACTATTCGCCCAGAAGAAATTAGCAGTGTAATTCAGCAACGTATTCAGCAGTACGACCAGGAACTGCAGGTGGCCGATGTGGGCACTGTGCTGCAGGTGGGGGACGGGATCGCCCGCATCTATGGTCTGGAAAAGGTGATGTCCAGTGAGTTGCTGGAGTTTGAGGATGGCACTGTGGGGATTGCCCTCAACCTGGAGGAAGATAACATTGGGGCAGTGCTGATCGGCTCAGGCCGCAACATCCAGGAAGGTTCCACCGTCAAGTCCACAGGCCGGATTGCCAGCATTCCTGTGGGACCGGAGCTGATTGGTCGGGTGATTGATCCCCTCTGTGTCCCTCTGGATGGCAAAGGCGAGATCAAAACAGCCGCTACCCGCCTGCTGGAATCTCCTGCTCCGGGGATTATCGAGCGTCGTTCTGTGCATGAGCCCCTGCAAACTGGGATTACCGCCATCGATTCCATGATTCCGATTGGGCGAGGTCAGCGGGAGTTGATCATTGGGGATCGTCAAACCGGAAAAACCACTGTCGCCATTGACACGATCCTGAACCAGAAGGGCGAAGACGTGATTTGCGTCTATGTGGCCATCGGTCAGAAACAAAGCACCGTGGCTCAGGTCACTCAGACCCTGGCCGATCGGGGAGCCCTGGATTACACCATCGTGGTTTCTGCAGGGGCTGACAGTCCGGCAACGCTCCAGTATCTAGCCCCTTACTCCGGTGCCACCATTGCGGAGTACTTTATGTACCAGGGCAAAGCAACGCTGGTGGTTTACGACGATCTGTCCAAGCAGGCGGTGGCTTATCGCCAGATGTCCCTGCTGCTGCGTCGTCCTCCCGGACGGGAAGCTTACCCGGGGGATGTCTTCTACCTGCACTCCCGTTTGTTAGAGCGGGCTGCCAAACTTAACGATGAATTGGGCAAGGGATCCATGACAGCCCTGCCGATTATCGAAACCAAAGCCGGTGACGTCTCCGCCTACATTCCCACCAACGTCATCTCCATTACCGATGGCCAGATCTTCCTGGAGGCAGGTCTGTTTAACGCGGGTATTCGTCCCGCCATCAATGCAGGTATCTCGGTTAGCCGCGTGGGATCTGCCGCCCAAATCAAAGCCATGAAGAAGGTAGCGGGTAAGTTACGTCTGGAACTGGCTCAATTCCGTGATCTGGAGGCCTTTTCTCAGTTTGCTTCTGACCTGGATGCAGCCACGCAGCAACAACTGGCACGGGGGCAGCGGCTACAAGAATTGCTGAAGCAACCCCAGTACTCCCCACTATCGGTAGCAGAGCAGGTGGCCGTGATCTACGCAGGCACCAATGGCTACCTGGATGACATTCCTCTGGACAAGGTCTTGACCTTCAAGCAGGAGCTGATGACCTACCTGAGCACTACTGTGCCTCGCTATGGTGAGATCATTAAGAGTGAACGGGCCATGACAGATGAAGCTGAAGGTCTGCTGAAGGAAGCCCTGCAGAACTGCAAAGAGGCCTTTAAGGCAGAGCAGAAACCCGCAGCAAAAGTCTAACGATTGAACGCTTAAGGCAACGGAGGGGTCAGCATGCCAAACTTAAAAGGGATCCGCGACCGGATCAAGTCTGTCAAGAATACACGCAAGATCACGGAAGCCATGCGCCTGGTAGCCGCCGCTAGGGTCCGCAGAGCCCAGGAACAGGTGAATGCCACCCGTCCGTTTGCCGATCGGCTGGCCCAGGTGTTTTTCCGCCTGCAAACCCGTCTGAAGCTGGAGGATGTCTCGCTTCCTCTTCTGCAGCAGCGAGAGGTCAAGAAAGTGGGTCTGCTGATCATCTCCGGGGATCGCGGCCTCTGCGGTCCCTACAACAGCAACGTGATCAAGCGGGCCGAGGAGCGGGTGCGGGAACTGCAAAATTCCGGAACGGACTACACCTACTTTATTGTGGGTCGCAAAGCCAACCAGTATTTTCAGCGCCGCCAGGCCCCCATTTCCAGGACCTACACCAATTTGCAACAGATCCCAACCGCTGAAGAAGCCTCGAGACTGGCGGATGATCTGCTCTCGGCCTTCCTGTCGGAGACTGTGGATAAGGTGGAGCTGATCTACACCCGCTTCATCTCCCTGATCAGTTCCCGCCCTGTGCTACAAACTCTCCTGCCCCTGGACCCCCAACAGCTGGCCCCCAAGGATGACGAGGTATTCAAGTTGCTGGTGCGGGGAGGAGATTTTACCGTTGAGCGCAGCACCGTTACCCCAGAGTTGACAGCTCCTCCTCAGGACATGATCTTTGAACAGGATCCTGCCCAGATCCTGGATGCCTTGCTGCCACTATACATCAATAACCAGCTATTGCGAGCGCTGCAGGAATCTGCCGCCAGTGAATTGGCTGCCCGCATGACGGCCATGAATAATGCCAGCGATAACGCCAGTGATTTGATCAACGCCTTAGGGCTAACTTACAACAAAGCGCGTCAGGCAGCGATTACCCAGGAAATTCTAGAAGTCGTGTCAGGTGCAGACGCTCTCTAAACCTAGATGTTGTAGTCATGAGGCTGGATCGGTGATGGGATCCAGCTTTTTTAATGGAGAAGATCATGATGGATGAGAAAGGAGTAGTCAGGGAATACTTCAATACCACCGGCTTCGAGCGCTGGCGGCGGATCTATGGCCAGGATGAAGTCAACTGGGTGCAGCAGGATATTCGGCAGGGACATGAGCGGACTCTAGAGACCGTGCTCTCCTGGCTGCAGGATGTGAAGGATTTACAGATCTGTGATGCAGGATGTGGTGTAGGCAGTCTGGCGATCCCTTTGGCCCAACGGGGAGCCCTGGTGCAGGCCAGTGATATTTCTGAGCAGATGGTGGGGGAAGCCAGGCAGAGGGCTGAGAATCAGGGTTTACAGACGAATCCGCATTTCCTGGTGTCGGATCTGGAACATTTGCAGGGCAGCTTTGATGTGGTGATCTGTCTGGATGTCATGATCCACTATCCCGAAGCCGATGCACTGCGCATGGTGGAGCAACTCACCCAGCTGGCCAAACAGCGTTTGATCTTCAGCTTTGCCCCCAAGACTCCCCTTCTGACTGCGCTGAAGAAAATTGGTGAGTTTTTTCCTGGGCCCAGTAAAACCACCCGAGCCTATCAGCACCGCGAGCAGGCATTGGTGCAGCAGCTGCAGACATTGGGATGGAAAGTAAAGCAACGGGAAACCATCCGATCCCGCTTTTACTTCGCCTGGATCTTGGATTGTTGTCCTGGAAAACCTTGACGGTGTTGAATCAAACTTGATCACTCTGATTGATAGATCTTGATCACATCCTGGCGCATTCAGATCAGAGAAAGTGGGAATGTCTTGAAATCAAGGCATCTCCTTACTCAAGGTATAAAAATGCAATCTCGCAAATCATCAGTTCGGTTAATGGAGCAACATGTACTCTGGAAGGATCTCTCTGATCAGGAGATTCAGGTTCTAAGTGCAGGTGGTTTAATAATGCAGCCTCAGATGGTCTTCACAATACCCCGTTAAAGCTGCCAGCTATTCTTTCTCGATCGCGCTATACTCCCCTGCCGATGTCCATTTGTTTGGAATTCAGGGTAGGGGTGTTCACTTGTCTAATCCTCAAGGAGAACCATCCATGAAATCCCACAAGTCTGCGAAGCTAGATCAAATTGTTCATCTTCTCAAACCACTCCCTGAAGAAACCCAGGCAACTGTCAGTGGTGGTGGAGATGGCGAGTGGAAATATCTTCCTGTTCGACGTTACTTTGTTTCCAAATCTTGATGGATAGGCCGCAAAATGCAAATCCACCCAAGCCCCTCAAGTGTACTTTGGCAAGAACTTTCAGATCTGGAGACTCAATATTTGAGTGCAGCTGGTCCTCATGTCAAAGTCCTGGATGCTACTAATCTCAGTCATGGCTTTGATGGTCGCCTCCTGACTGCCAAAGATTTTACCAAAGAATAGACTCAAAACATTTCTGCTGGTAAGCAATCGATCATGGATTGTTAGCCGCTAATCAAGAATAGTCAAAGATTGGAGACTATCCTCTAAGGAGAAGATGGTCTCCAGCTATGCTTCAGAGCGGTAGGCGACTGGACCTGCTGCAAAAGATTGTGTTTGGGGATTGGCATTCAGAGAGGTAGCGATCCCTACTTTACTAACCCTCTTCTTTAATACAGGATCTGAGTTATCTTACTCAAATACGATCTGAAACTCCTCCTCCCCATGAGAAATTTTCGATGACAGCAACACACTGCGGTCTCTCCCCTCCAGCAATACTCTCCAACAGATTGTCAGGGATTTCTTGGACTAAAACAAATGATTTGTCGGGATGGCAGTTTGGAAGCAATGTCTCATTGTCAAATTTCATGATAAATATCTGGTGAACGACTTTTTTTTAGATTCATTTGAGTTCTTAGCAAAATGTGTGATGTAAATCATCAGTACTTATCTCCTTGATCACATTCATTGATTTGTTTTTCGCTGATATTGAGTAAAGACAAGCAAGATTCTTGTTTCATTAACGTTCTGAGTTTCCTATTCAAGGAGAAAAACAAATGTTACAACACTTCACCTTCGAGTCCAATGGGCATACCAATCTGATCCAGGACATTTCTGAGTCTGAGGCCAGCATGATCGCTGGAGGTGCAGCACCCACCCGTCCGCCAGAAGGCTGGAAATACATTCCAGGCGTTGCTGTAGGCCCCCTTCCTACCGTGATGGTCAATCCTACGGTTCCTCACTGCCCTTAATGTTGAACGTTTGATCCCTGGTAACTTGATTTTGCAAAATTGAGATCTGATCGCCCATGAGCTTTTCTGGGCGATTTTCTTTTGTTTCTCAAAAAAACTCTCTTCAGGGAGAACGGTGATCTATAGAAATGTAGTTAGAGATCTGTGATCAAGCGAAGTTTCCGTAGCCAGGAAATTAAAATTGTTTCTTCATCAGTAATGATATCTGCTCTTCCTTGCATCCCCGACTGGATCTGGCACTGTTTACTTGCATTCTTCAATACCAGATCTTGAGGAGTGATCGTCACTTCATAAAATGAGCCTGCTGTATTTTCTCTGAGTGAATCCTGATGGGTGTCCGGTGTTATTCCTGTAACCAAGCCTGATAAAGTCCCGTAATCGGTATAGACACAACTATCGATGCGAATGCTGACTTCCTGACCGATCTCAATGTTGCTGATCGACTCTTGCTCCACCTGGGCTTGAATCACCAACGGCGCTTGCATGGGCAAGATCTGGGCGATCACATCTCCCGGAGCCAGAACCTGACCCGCATTCCTCAAGGCAAGATCCTGAATCGTGCCAGAAACCGGAGCGCGGATCGCTAATTTCTCCAGATCGAGCCGCAGTTGTTGCAGTTGTTGTTCGGTGCTCTGTTGTTGTTTCTGCAGCTCCACCCTTTGTCGCAATAAATTTTCTTGATCCTGCCGCAGCCTTGCCAGCGTGGATTCACCCAGTGCAAGGGCATGTTCCAGTTCCTGTTCCGCCTGTTCAACAGCAGAGAAACTGGGATCATTCAGAGCTTTTGCCCGCTCCAGCCTCACCTGAGCAATTTCCAGTGCTGCTCGTTTCTCTGAAATCTGTAAAGCACTCAGGGCTCCGGTTTCTGCCAGTTGCTGGTAGCGATCCAGTTCTTCCTCTGCAAATCGCACTGCCGCTTCGGCTTCCTGAACGTCTGTCAGGGTAGTGCTTTGCCGATCCTGATATTCCCGTTGGAGCAGATTCCGGTAGGCTCGTGCTGCCGCCACACTCCGATCGGAAGCTCTGCTCTCTGCTAACATCTGGGCCTCCAGGGCAACCGATTGGGCCTGTAGTTGTTGCAGTTGTTGCTGAGTTTGCTCCAGATCGGCCTGCCATTGTCTTTCCTGCACCCTCAATTCGGCGTCGGTGAGATACACGAGCACGTCTCCAGTCTCGATCTGATCATTGCGTTTCACCTCAATACTTTCAACCGTTCCTGCAATCGCAGCTTGCACCAGGCGCAAATCCCCTTCTGGACGCACGATGGCCGGAGCATGGACCGCAACTTTATAGGAGAGATTCCCAGCCAGAACCAGGGATCCTCCGAACACCAGGAGCAGGGCTAGTCCCCCCAACGTAGACCAGCGATCAATGGGGGGAAGAAATTCGTCAAGGGTCGCGGTGGGTAAGGATTGGTAGTGCTCTGAATTCATCTTGACAGGAGCAGCAGATAATAGGGGGACATTACATCCTCTTAAAACATAGGCATTTCCAATGAAATATGCCAGCGTCCTGCAGCATAGCGAAGAAGACTGTGGTGCCGCCTGTTTAGCCACGATTGCCAGGCACTACGGACGCACCTTTGCCATCAGCCGCATCCGCGAAGCTGTGGGAACTGGCCAGTTAGGGACCACACTGCTGGGATTGAGAAGGGGCGCAGAGACGCTGGGTTTTCATGCCAGAGCTGTCAAAGCCTCTCCTGAACTGATCGATCGCCTGAACGAGGCCCCTTTACCTGCGGTGATTCATTGGAAGGGGTATCACTGGGTGGTCCTGTATGGACAGCAGGGCAAACGCTATGTGGTGGCGGATCCGGGGGTTGGCATTCGCAAATTAACGCGGCAGGAGCTGACCACCGCCTGGGCCAATGGAGTGATGTTATTGTTGCAGCCGGATGAAGTTCGATTTTTTGAACAGCCCAATGATCAGATCTCGGGGTTTGGACGGTTTCTGCAACGGGTTCGGCATTACAGCGGCCTTTTAGTCGAAGCAGTGCTGCTCAATCTGGTACTGGGCCTGCTTTCTCTGGCACTCCCTCTGGTGATTCAGGTGCTGACGGACGATGTCCTGGTCAGGGGTGATACCGATCTGCTGAGAACGGTGGTGATCGGAGCAGCGAGTTTAATTGCCTTCAGTGCCCTTCTGCGACTGGTGCAATCCAACCTGATCATGCATTTTGCCCAGCGCCTGGAATTGGGACTGATGCTGGAGTTTGGCCGCCAGATGCTGCGTCTGCCCCTGACCTATTTTGAATCCCATCGCAGTGGAGAAATTGTCAGTCGCCTACGGGATATCCGTGAGATCAATTTTCTGGTGGCCCAGGTGGTGATTTCTCTGCCCACTGAGGGCCTGATCGCGGTGGTCTCTCTGAGTGTGATGATGATTTACAGTGCCTCACTGGCGGGAACTGCCCTACTGATCTCACTGCTGATGAGCGTACCCACGCTGATCTTTTTACCCGCACTCAAGCGCAAGACTCGGGATGTGCTGGTGACATCTGCCGAGAATCAGGGGGTACTCGTGGAAACCTTCAAGGGGGCTCTGACCCTGAAAACCACCAATGCCCATCCCCAGATCTGGGATGATCTGCAACGCCGATTCGGCCAGCTGGCAACCGTGACCTTCAGCACTGTCCAGATCAGCATTCTTACAGGCGTGCTTTCTACATTGGCTTCTGGGTTGGGCACTCTGGCCATTTTAGGCTTGGGCAGCCAGTTGGTGATCCGGCAGCAATTATCGGTGGGTCAGCTGCTGGCCTTCAATAGCATGAACCTTAATTTCACCCTGTTTGTCAATCGACTGGTTACCTTTGCGGATGAATTTGCCCGTGCCCAAACCGCAACCCAACGATTGGGTGAGATCATTCAAGCGACTCCGGAATCTCCTGATGAAGAGACCAAACCCTGGGCTGATCTTTCCCCCCAGGCGGATATTGCCTGTAGCCATGTGTACTTTCATCATGCCGGACGGGTGGATCTGCTCAAGGACTTTTCAGTGACGCTTCCGGGTGGGCGGGTAACGGCGATTATCGGAAAGTCAGGGTGTGGAAAGAGTACCCTTGCCAAGCTGATCGCAGGTCTCTACAAGCCCCAGTCGGGGAATCTGCGCTTTGGTCAATACAATCAGGGAGACTTACCCCTGGCCTGCATCCGACAGCAGGTGGTGCTGGTTCCGCAAGAGCCTCACTTTTGGAGCCGCTCGATCCTGGAAAATTTTCGTCTTAGTTATCCTGAGGCCAGGTTTGAACAGATCGTCAATGCCTGCCAGATTGCAGGAGCAGATGAGTTTATCAGCCAGTTACCGGATCAGTATCAAACGGTGCTGGGGGAATTTGGGGCCAATTTATCCGGTGGACAAAGACAGCGGCTGGCCATTGCTAGAGCGATTGTAACCAACCCACCTATCCTGATTTTGGATGAGTCTACGGGGGCCCTGGATCCTGTGAGTGAGGTGCAGGTTCTGGATCGGCTTCTTGAGCATCGGCAGGGAAAAACCACCCTGATGATCAGCCACCGCCCCAGAATTATTCAACGGGCTGAGTGGATTGTGCTTCTGGATAACGGCACCCTCAAAATGACGGGAACTCCAGAAGAACTGAGACAACAACAGGGAGATCACCTGGAATTCTTAACTCCTTAAAAATTGCTACAGGGATTCAACCACCAGCTCGTGATAACCCGTTAATGCATCCAATTCCCGACGAAATCGGTGTCCCTGGCTGATACCGATCATGATCTCGATCGTGGTGTAGATTAAACAGCCCAGCTCCACATGCCCTCCCAGCGTTTTGCCTTGCTGATCCGCCAGCGCCATATGCAAATGCAATCCATCCGGGCATAGGGATCCAACCAGGGTGACAATTTCAAAATAGTCAGAATAAACGCTGACCTGATTCTGATGGGCCAATCGCAGAGTCGCCTGTTTCAAACTGCCCACTGCCGAGAGAATAAAGCCTGCCTGTAACCCCTGTTCCTGGGTGATCTGTTGCAGCGATGCTTTCAGATCCTGATCAGGTTGCAGTCGTAGCACCATGACCTCGATCCCAGCCACAGGAATTTTTTTGACCGAGGATTTCTCTTTTTTCCGCCATCCCGGCTTCACCACCTGACGGGCTCTGGCAATGGCCAGGCAATCATCGGGAAGATCAGTTGTAATGGTCGATCCTGCTCCAATATTGACATCTTTACCCACGGTCAGGGGAGCCACTAAAACCGTATTGGATCCTGTCTTACTCCGATCCCCGATCACCGTCGGATGCTTGTGAGCTCCATCAAAGTTAGCAGTGATGGTTCCGGCTCCAATATTCACCTGTTCTCCCAGAGTGGCATCCCCCAAATAGGAGAGATGAGCCGCATTACTTTGGGTTTGAACGGTTGTATTTTTTAGCTCCACAAAATTCCCGATCCGACACTGAGCCGCCACTCGACTCTGGCCGCGAATATGGGCATAGGGACCCACCGTGGTGTGATCACCAATCTGACTATCCGTAATGGTGGAGAAAAGCACCCGACAGTCGTGACCGATCTCGCTATTTTCAATGAAGCTGCCCGGACCAATACGAGCTCCACTATGAATCAATGTTTTTCCGCGGAGGTGGGTCTGGGGTTCGATCACCACATCGGCCTCCAGTTGCACAGCCTCCTCAATCGTGATGCTGCTGGGATCAACAAGGGTTACCCCCTGACGCATCCAGTGCTGCTGGAGACGGGTTTGCAACACCTGATAGGCCTGAGACAACTGCACCCGATCATTCACCCCCAGGATCTCTTGCGGATCGATCACATCCACGGCCCGAACATCTGTGAGGAGCGTCACACAATCGGTGAGGTAATACTCTCCCTGCTGATTATCATTGTTGAGTTTAGGCAGGATCTCCGCCAGAGCAGGCCAGGCAAAACAGTAGACTCCCCCATTGATGCGATGATGCATGAGCTGTTCCGCTGAACAGTCCTTATGCTCCACGATCTGGATCACCCGCTCGCTTTCGTCACAAAAAACCCGTCCATAGCCTGTTGGATCCTGAACATGAGCAGTTAGCAACGTGGCATCCGCCCGACTGTCTTGTTGTAAGGCCACCAGCTGCCTCAGGGTTTGTTCCTGGAGCAACGGTACATCGGCATTGATCACGAGCAGAGAATCAGAACTCCCCAGTAAATGGGGTAGCAATTGCTGAACGGCATGTCCGGTTCCTTTCTGCTCCCTCTGTTCCACAAACTCAACGGGATACCCCTCCAAAGCAGCGCGGATCTGATCCTGAGCATGTCCCACCACCACAAAACACCGTTGCGGCTTCAGGGTCTGGGCTGTTGCTACGACTCGCTCCAGTAAGGTTAACGATCCCAGTCGGTGCAGGACTTTAGGGGTGGCTGAATGCATGCGAGTCCCCTTCCCGGCCGCCAGGATCGCCACATGTAAAGGGGAGGTAACTTCAGGAACTGACATCGAGGGATTGACTCAGGAGGGACATTGCCATGGTAGCGGCTGCCTGACTCGCCCTAGACATCAAAGGTCATGGTTCCAAGGAGCATTCAGCATTAAGAAACTAGGACTGAATTAACCTGATCTGAGCTCTAAATTCTTTCAGTATCTTGTTTCTGCCTTCTGCCATACTGCGATTAATGGACTCCAGAAGCAAGCTTTTAATCGGTATCTCTGAAAATGTAGGGCTGGAATCAACTTCTATATATTGTTGATCCTGCAAAACTAAAATCTGGAGGGAGCCTTGCTCATAGCGCCAGATCTCTGGAACCTGTAAACCACAGTAGGCACTGGTCTGAGTGCGGGAGGTCAGGTCAATCTCCAAAGCTAAATCGGGGGGTGGATCAACTGTTAGATCCAATCTGGATTTGCCTCTCACCCTCGATTCATTGGCAATGTAAAAACATTGATCTGGCTCCAGACCAACCTGCATCTCATGTTTTTTGAAGGTGGTCGATCCCCAGGGCTATTTCATTCTAAAAATGCGCTTGAGCGTGTCTAGACCAAATTTACAG
>CAYMOX010000027.1:0-57240 GCA_964392245.1 uncultured bacterium | reverse complement strand
TGACTTCATCTTACTCTTTTTACTTGTCATCCTTTTATTGACTGACCACTAGCAGCGATCTCAACAATCAGCTCCGGTGGACCCTCAATGTAATCATCTTCACTCACTCTGGAAGATCCTGGTTCCCATCTCAATAAGGCATCCGGTTGAGGTTCATTATTCAGATCCAGTCGAACGGTGGTGTTGTCGGCAATTTGGGTGTCAGGTGTTGCCGCATGGTAAGCGGCCAGCCAACCCAGGATCAGCGCATGAGGATAGCCATGATGATGAAGGCGCACAGGAGATCCCATGTAAACCACCCCCTCCACTAGCTCAGCCTTCTTGACTCCTGACATCTGCAGATAGCGCCGTTCAAATTCATCGCGGCTCAGCCGATCCCCGTTTTCCAGGGGTGGGATCTGTTTGTTTTGGGTGAGCATCAGTGATCGCCTGGAAACCAACACACTTTTTGATCCTAGTCTTAAAACCCGTTGTATTGATCAGATTTATTGAAACTCAAATTCACATGGCATGCTCATCTCTGCCTCCGGACTGAGTGATCAGGAATGCAGATCTGTTTAATTTTCGTTCCCTGCTTAGAATCAAGGGGATAGGTACTCGTGCAAACTTAACAAGAATTTACCGCTAACTCTTGCTAAATATTCTCAATAGAGCGTATGGTATGGTCAGGCAAGCTTAAAGCTCACTTCTAGGCAGCTACTAAGTTTGTCCCTCACGGGTGTGACCCTTGTGAGTCGAGAGCAGAACAGTAGGGCTTGTGTTCGACCAGGCCAGGGTAGGAGGTAGTTCATTGGCCCTACTTATCTCATTGCTTCCTGAAAAGATTGAAGGATTGTTTTAATATGTTGTTTGCGCATGAAGCCCTCTGGCTGAATCCCAGCCCTGCATTGCGAAGTTTTCACATGCCACTAGCTCGATATTTGCGACAATTTGGTGTGATCAAGTCCTGGGATTATTCTCAGACCGCTGATGAACCCTGCTGTCTGCAAACCGCACTGGATCTTCTGCACGACCACCTGAAAGCATGCCCTGAACCCGTGCATCTGATCGGTCACAGTACAGGAGGATTGCTGGCTTGGCTTTATGCCCTTCATGATCCAGAAAAGGTGCGTTCCCTGACGTTGTTGTCGGTAGGGGGATTTCCAGCCGTGGACTGGCAGGCTCATTACTATCTGCTGCGACAATTACTGCCCTGCAGCCGTGAGTTTCTCCTGGCTCACATGGTGAAGCTGCTGTTTGGATCCCAAAGCCGATCCAGATCTCAGCAGATCTTAAAAATTCTGGATCAGGATCTAACGTCTTCGTTATCTCTTCATTCACTGCTGGGGAGATCAAAACGACCTGCCGTGCAACCTGGCCCCAGACCTCTACTGGTTTGTGGTGCTCAGGATGATTACGTAGTGGATCCGATGCAAATGGAGATGTGGAAACCCGTTCTCAAGGCCGAGGATCAGCTCTGGCTTTGCCCTAACGGACGACATTTCTTTCATTATTTCTATCCTCAGATTGTGGGGGATCAGATCCTCAAATACTGGCAGGATCAAGACCACTCCAGCCACGGATCCAGAAACCAGGCTTTTGCTCTCAACCCGTATGCAGGAGCAGAACGGCTATAGGGTACGTAAGAACCGGATCAGGGCTTGCCGCTCAGAGGCTGTCATGGTTTTGAAGGAAGCTTGAGCTGCTGCAGCTTCTCCTCCGTGCCAGAGGATGGCTTCTTCTAGAGTGCGGGCTCGACCGTCGTGGAGATATTTGGCGTAAGGCAAAACCGCCTGGGTGGCCCCAATTCCCCATAAGGGTGGGGTCCGCCATTCCCTGCCTGTGGCTGCAAAGTCCGGTCGCCCATCCGCCAAACCCGATCCCATATCATGCAGAAGCAGGTCGGTGTAAGGGTGAATGATCTGGTTGGTCAGTTCGGCAATGGCTCGGGATCCAGTTTTCAATGTCTCAACATGGCAGGCGACACACTGGGCTTGTTTGAAGAGAGCTTCCCCCTGCTGGACAACTGGATCTTGCCAGAGAACCCGCGCGGGAACGGCCAGGGTTTGAGCATAAATCGCGGCTAGCTCTACAGTTTCCAGATCAATGTCATGGGTGCCATCTTTTTCGGGGAACAGAGGATTACTCACCCCCATGTCGTGGGCATACGCAGCAGCGGTTTGTTGGATGAGGTTGGGTTGATTGGCCTTCAGACCAAAACGCCCCAGCGCGGTTGACCTTGCTTCCACATCCCACACCCGGTTCGGGCGACCTGAGATCCCGTCACCATCTTGATCCTCAGGATCCGCCAGGGCCAGGATGTCGGTTTCTGGTACAGCTTCCAGGAGGCCCAGTCCGAACACTGGAGGTGGAATTCGCAGGGAAATCGCAACTGACTCTGGCAAGGGAGATCCATCTGCAACGGTGATCACCGGATGGGGGTAGCGCAATTGATAGGAAGTGCCGTCAGCAAAGTGATCCGTCTGCTCCTGCCACTCAATCTGTACGGTTGCTTCCGGAACCCCACCGTAAACCGCCTGATCCTGAATTTGAGTTCCCAGCCCCGGCACTGCAAAAACCTGTTCTCCCGGAGCAACATCCTCCAGGAAGTATCCCTTGCCATTGTTTAAATGTGCAGGATCGGGTTTGGCACCACCACTGACCCGTACCAGCAGTTGACCTTGTTCTGGCAATCCTCGCCCGTTACCAATGTGGCAACCAACACAAGAGGCATTATTGAAATACGGTCCGAGGCCAGGATTAACCGTTGCGGGGGAGGTAACAAAGACAGAATCAAAGGCTATATCCCCCTGAATATGCTTCTTGAGAAGAAACTCGGTGAGATTAGCAGACGGTTGCTCATAGGCTTGGGAACTGCGAATAAAGCTGGTGGTCTCCCCCCCTGCCAGGGGTCTTACCGATTGAGAGAGCACTTTTCCAGTAGGCAATCCACCCGCCAGCCATGAGCCCAGTAAACAGGGTAAAACCCAGACAGCAAGAAACCGGATCAGGAACCGCAAGGAACGCAGGGGAAAAGGAGACTGAACCATGGATGATCATCCAAACACATATGTAAATCTACTGAGCGCCGAGCCTAGCACAGGCTAGCTTTGCACCATGGGCAGAATCTCGTTTTCAACTGTTTCGAGTAGACCTAGAACAGCAATCTGAGCCTGAGAGAGCTGGGCAAAAGCCTCGGAGTCACTGAGTTTTGCCTCAATCGGTGCTGGTACGGCTTCAATGGCAGCAATCGCAGCCTGCAGCTCTTGTTGAAACTGCTGATCCAGTTCTGGATTCTGGCTAGCAATATAGCTACTGAGGCTGGTGTCTCCGGATCCTGATTGATCGGGCATTTTGGCCAGATAAACAATCTGTACGCTCAAAAGATTATTGCGAAAATCAATCAGAGAAGTTTGGCTGAAGCGGCTTTCAAAGCCAAAGGTTTCCTGCGTGCTGAGGGGATCACCAAGTTTTTCATTGGCTACTTCATACAGAAGAGCAATCATCCCAGCCACCAATTCAACCACGGACGAGCGCACCGTCAAATAGGCAGGATTATCTTCCTCGCCTGCTGTAACCAGGACCTCTCGGTAGGGCGGATTTCCCTCAACGCCCTCGACCCAACTAGCCAGTAAAGCGGAGGCCGTCTCCTCAAATTGAGTGGCCAGAGCCCGCAGATATTCCAGCTCCCGTTCTGTAAATTCTGATAGAGTCTTGTTGTTACTACTACCAAACAAGAGGAATTCAATGGTGTGATAACCCTTCTGAGTGGTTTGTAGTTCTGCAACAGTCGCTGTGGTCAGGGGCTGATCACTGTTCAAAACGGCAATAACGTCGGTCTCATTCACTGGCCAGTCATCTAGATCCGCATCGTATCCCAGGGAAGCGGCGGGTCCAAAGGCAAAAGCTTCGCTTTGTTCCCAGGGTTCGCGGGCCGAAATCCAGGCCTGTCTGGCGGCCTGAAGGGTTTCCTCGGTGGGTTGATCCGCAAAGGCAATGATTGCGTCAGCCATCGTGCTGGCTTGCTGAGTTAATTTCTTATAGGTTGGGAGGATAACCTGATCGACGAAATTGGTAACAATAGCCTGACCGGTTGCTACATCCTCCATTTCAGCAGCATTGGGGATAATCTCGCTCCCTTCGCCGCCTTCGCTACCTTCACCCCCTTGAGCGAAGAGCATTGGATGGGAGGAAAACTCAGCTGTATTCAGGTGATCGGCCTGAGGCAAAGGCTGTGACTGAGCCGATGTTTCCGTGATCTTGGGAGTGTACGCCAATCCAGCCCCGACCACAACAAAGGCTCCAACGTGGGTCCAAATTTTTCTTTTCTGACGCATAAAAAGTCAATCTCTCTGTAACGACGGCGAAGAGGACAGGCCAGAAGGCGACCCATCCCAATAACTAGTTCTTGCAAGAAACTTTCATTAAGAACTCATCTCATAATTGCAGTTTATTGTCAATAGTTTCTTGTGCTTGTCTGCCAGTCTCTTCCCCTGTAGGGCTGATATATCCCTCTATAAAAGAGAAGCTTCGATCCATTCGAGGTAATTCTTCCAAGATAAGCAACAATAAAATATATACTCTTATAGAAATTATTCTACTTAAGCCATGATCTTGTCGCCCCAGACGCAAGGTAGGTAGGCCCATGATCCTGTGCATAGCAGAGGTTCTCAGTCCAGAGGAGCTATCCCAGATCCTGGAGCTGGCAGATCAGGGGGAGTTTATCGATGGCAAGTTAACTGCAGGCTGGCATGCCCAAATGGTGAAACATAACCAGCAGATCCGTGGGGGATCCGAAATTCACAAAACCCTGGTCAAGATTGTGATGTCGGCGCTACAGCACAACGAATTGTTTCAAATGGCTGCCCGTCCCAAGACGATTTTGCCACCGCTGTTCAGTCGCTACGATCTGGGTATGGCCTACGGTTCCCATGTTGACAACGCAGTCATGACCTGCAAGGGGCAGCCTGTCCGCACCGATCTTTCCTTCACTCTCTTTCTCAGCCCTCCGGACAGCTATGAGGGGGGTGAGTTGATCATCGAAAGTGCGCAAGGGGAAGAAGCTTTCAAGCTGGAGGCTAGATCCCTGGTCCTTTACCCCTCATCAACCTTACACAGGGTAGAACCAGTCACGTCTGGACAGCGGCTGGTGGCAGTCAGCTGGATGCAAAGCATGATCCGCTCTCCAGAACACCGCGAGATCCTTTTTGAGCTGGATACGGCCCGCCGATCTCTGTTTAAGCAACAGGGGAAAACCACCGAAGTTGATCTGCTGACCAAGAGCCTGGCCAACCTAATGAGACTGTGGGTGGAGATCTAATAATCCCCTTTGTCTACCCCGCTCTAGCACCTGAGACCAGAGATATAAGTCTTGAGAATAAGGAGATAAAGCTGAGATGACGGCTTGAGCATCCCGATCTGAACCCTCTGTGATTGTGGTCAGTAAGAACTGGAAAGCGTCCTCAGATCTCAGCATGGCAATGGCTTGGAGTGCAATCTGGCGGAGCTGTTGATCAACGGCTGTTGTCCACCAGTTTGTGAGGATGCCCAGTGCTTCGGGCTGGCGAGATTCTCCCAGGATCAGTGCAACATATTCCTGGATGACGGGTTGATCACACTCTAAAAAACTGGCAACAAAATTCAGTGAATGGTCGGGATCTAGCTGCATCAAACTTCGCAGGCATTCTGCTATGACTTCTGGTTCATTCTCTGTGTGGGCTCGCAGGCGTAACAGAGGGAGACCTCGATCTGCAGCTTCGGTGTAAGCCACGGCTTGGGCTGCACCCATCCGAACGGGGGCCTCAGGATCAGCAAGCAGATCAGCTAACTCGACAAAGACATGAGTGTAGTGCATACGCACCAGACCCAGAGCACAAGTAACCCGTAGCTTGGCTGCCGTATCCATGTATCCGCCGTAGACAGGCTCTAGCTGATAATGATGTATCCCTTGCAGAAACGCATCTGCATGGTTGTGTTCCAGTCGGTATAGGGTTTCAGCAATGGCAACTTTAGCCAGACAACTCGGATCTGTCTTGACGGGGTCAACCAAAAATCGCTCAAAAGCTGTGACTAAATCTGGCAGAAGGTCATGAATCTGTGATCGTTCTATCAGCTTACTGGCCCGTGCAACCACAACCGCATACTTGCTGTTGAGGATATGTTTGAGTTTGACCAGTGAATCGGAATTCAGAGGATCAGCTTTGATTTGTTCAAGGATTCTTAACTCAGCATCTTGCTTACGCGATTTCATGGTTGATCATCTTTCGATGCCAGCAACAACTCTATCCTTGCCGCAGCCTCAACCATTGACCTATGGGTGAGAAGATGTCTCTGAATTCCCTAGATATCAGGATGCCGTTACTGTTAGATGTTGTTTCGGGATCCAGTGCTTGTTGGGATCTGTATTGAGATCCTGGCAGGGAAGCTGTTCAGCCAAAATAGAACTCGCGAAAGAACCGGTGTAAATTTCCAGGATCCCCATTACTGGGGCCTCGAAGAGCAACTGCTGACCAGGAAAAACCACCCGCTCGTAATACCAGCTAGGGATATTGCTGATCCGGACGATCTGCAGAGCCCCAGTGCAGTTGGTGTAGGAAGACACAATCAGGTCTGAGAAGACTTCTGAGGGGCTGTCCAGTGTTTGAAACATGATGAAACCTAGAGGGTGAGAGAGGCTGGATGATCAGACAAGAAGAAAGGAGTACATATGTGACAACATATGACCTTTGCTTAATGATGTTACAGCGTCAGATCCGTATAGAGTTGTGCTCGGAACTACAGTCAGCCCATTCAGTGCCTTAGGTTCGAGTCTCTTAGGTACAAATACTAATCATTACAAAGTGGCCCAGCCACCATCCACCAGGATCTCTTCTCCCAGAACAACTGCGGATCCCTGAGTTCAATTCCATCCTTGTAGACCATATTGCCTGACCGGATCCTGGTAACGATTGTTGCAACTACGAGTGCGATCCCTCTACCCGTAGAACCTGATCCACCTGGAAGTCGAATGCGGGCACGATTACCTGTAACCACCAGTTCTGTATCTTTGTGGCGAATCAAGCGTAGCGGGACTAGCTTCAGAAATTCTGCCAGCAAGTAAAGAGAAATCAGATTATTCCGATCCGATTCAGGTGGCATTTCCATCAACTCTCCATCCACCACTTCATAGCGAATGTTTGGATCAGTATCGAGGGCAAGATACTCCTTCAGTGTGAGAGTTTGCCTGGCTATGACCATCACGTTACCTCTGGATCAATTTCTGAGATGTCAGGTGCCACCGACCCTTGCACCTTTCAATATTGTACAAAGACACTACATTCCTATCGAGGTCGCCATGGAGTTCTCACAACTCACTCGCCGTCAGGCTCTTTTCTCAGGTTTTGCTGCTCTAGGTCTGGGCTTTAGATCCCGTCCCCAATCCGTTTCTTCTTCTCCAAAACTGGATCCAGTAACCTTTGCTGCCAACTGGTATGCCCAGGCAGAACACGGAGGTTTCTATCAGGCTGCCGCCACAGGCATTTATGAACGTTATGGTCTGGATGTCACGCTGCAGATGGGAGGGGCTGGGGTGAATGTCCTGCAGCTCCTGGCCGGAGGGGCAGTTGATTTTGCCATGGGATCCAGTCTGGATGGGTTAGCAGCGCTGGAATCGAAAATCCCCATTGTGACGGTGGCTGCCATTTTTCAAAGGGATCCGCAGTGTTTACTGGTTCATCCAGACGCAGGGATCGAAACGCTGGCGGATCTGAAAGGACATCCCATTTTCGTTTCTCTAGGGGCAAACCTCACCTACTGGCCATTTCTACGCGCCCGGTTTGGCTTTACAGATGATCAGAAGCGCCCTTACACCTCCAGTCTGGGACCATTTCTCATGGATCAAGGCAGTGCCCAACAGGGATATATCACCGCAGAACCTTATCGCATTGAAAAACAGGCGGGATTTAAGCCCAAAACCTTTCTCCTGGCGGATCATGGCTACACCCCTTACGCCACCACCATTGAGACCACCCAACGACTGATCAACACCAAACCTGATCTGGTGCAACGCTTTGTGGATGCCTCCATTGCAGGATGGGAGGACTATCTCCAGGATCCAGAACCTGCCCACCGCCTGATTCAGGAAGTCAACCCCAACATGCCGTCGGATCTACTGGCCTATGGCTACCAGGAGCTAAAAGAGCTGGGGATTGTCACCTCTGGAGATGCAAAAACTCTGGGCATTGGAGCCATGACCGATCAGCGCTGGCAGGAGCTTTTCCAGATGATGACCCAAGCAGGATTGGTCCCCCCCGATCTGCCCTATGAGCAAGCCTACACCCTGCGGTTTCTGCCCCCTCCTGCTGGATCCACTCCTGCGTGAACCTGCAAAATTTATGATTTTTTATGTTTAACCCCTTGATCTCCCCCCAAAACCGTAGCTTATAATACAGAAAGAAAAGAAATCGTTCATCTCTCTCACGCGATTCAGCGACTGCCTGAGGTCAGTGGAATGCAGAAGTTGATCCGATAGAGAGACGGAAGTAAGGGGTTAACCCTGAAGGAACGCGCCTCAACTGCACACATTGCTTTATTGGAGGCGAATCATGGAACTCACTTATCGTGGCGTTGAATTTAACCACACTCCAGTGACGGTGACCGAAGTGTCTCCGGGTAAGGTGGGTGGTAAGTATCGGGGTCTGGACTGGCGCTTCCGCCATCTGTCTAAGCCCCCTGTGCTTCAGACCAACCTGGATTTGATGTATCGCGGTGTGATGTACCACACTCAATCCAAACCCGTGGCTCCTGCTGCTACTCCTGAAACCGTGGTTGAACCCATCACAACGACAACCCCTGAGCCCCTCTCTTCTGTGGAAGCTCTGGCTCGGGTGATGATGCTGGGTCACCAGCGGGCTCTCAAGATCCGTCAGCAATCCATGCTGGAGCGGTCTGCGGAGGAAGTCGGCCTGGATTCCACCCACGTTGCTGGTTACTGGAACAAGATCCAGGGGAAGGTTCATCCCAGCTTCCGCGAAAGCTACGACCGTAGCCACGCCACCATGAGCTAGGCTGACCAGACTGCTCTTGATCTGAGGATCTGAATTCCTCATCGAGACCCACCGGAGATCTCATCAGGTTTCGGGTGGGTTTCAGTCTGTCAATCTTTGTGAATGTCAACAATTGAGAATAATCTTGCGATCCTTCCTGATGGAATGCCATGATCAGATGCGCTTTTCTGCTTGATCCTCGACATGTCTTTATCCTCTACTGCCACCCCGACCCCAGCTCATGATCTGATTTTGCGGGCTGCGAAAGGCGAATCACTGGAACGGCCACCCGTGTGGATGATGCGGCAAGCGGGACGGTACATGGAGGTGTATCGGCGTTTGCAACAGAAATACTCTTTCAAAGAGCGTTGCGAACAACCCGAACTGGCAATTGAAATCTCATTGCAACCCTTTCGGGCCTTTGCCCCCGACGGCGTGATCATGTTCTCGGATATCCTCACTCCTCTGGAGGGCATGGGCATTCCGTTTCAGCTGGTAGAACATCAGGGCCCCGTGATTGATCCCCCGATCCGCAGTCAAGCCCAGGTGGACCTGGTGCAGCCTCTGGATCCAGCCGCCAGTCTGCCTTTTATTCGTGAAATCCTGGGAACGTTGCGGCGAGAAGTGGAAGGCAAAGCCACTCTCCTGGGTTTTGTGGGAGCCCCCTGGACGCTGGCCTGTTATGCCGTCGAGGGACGGGGATCCAAAGAGTACGCCCACATTAAAGGCATGGCCTTTTCGGAACCTCAACTGTTGCATCAGCTGCTGCGGAAGCTGGCCGACAGTATTGCCAACTACGTCTGTTACCAGCTGGAGTGCGGGGCGCAGGTGGTGCAGATCTTTGATACCTGGGCAGGCCAGCTTAGCCCTCAGGACTATGAAGTCTGGGCACTCCCCTACGAACGTCAGATCGTGGAAAAGGTGAAACACCGCTATCCTGATGCACCCCTGGTTCTCTACATCAATGGCATTAGTGGTGTGCTGGAGCGGGCCAAGCAGTCAGGGGTCGATCTGATTAGCCTGGATTGGATGGTGGATATGGCCGAAGCTCGACAGCGGTTGGGTTCTCTGCCTGTCCAGGGCAACCTGGATCCAATGGTCTTGCTAGGCAGCCCTGAATTGATCCGCGAACGGACATTGGATGTAATCCGTAAAGCAGGCCCCACCGGGCACATCATGAACCTGGGGCACGGCATTCACCAGACCACACCTGAAGCTCATGTGCATCACTTTTTCGATACAGTCCGGCAGGCCGCCGATCTTTTAACAGCAGGTGCTTAAAGTCCTACCAGTCTTATCTCCCTCTACTTTTAGCAGCTAGGTATTTCTATCACAACACCGCTTGCTCATCTTTACAGGATGAGAATACGATTTTTTGAAATACATTTTCGTAGACTACATCATCCAAATTTCTCTCATAACAAGATGAAAGGAAGAAACGGGACATGATTGAGATCTACAAAAACTGCACTTTTAAATACACATAATAGTAAAATTCTCTTCTCTAATGAGATCTGGCAGTTTTAATACTGTCAACCATCCATTACGACTGAGAAAAAGAATGCGAGGATCACTACGGCGGATCTTATCGGGCTTAGCTGTTTTTCTTACTACCGTAGTGGCTGCTGTCCTTGGCTATGTCCTGGCTGGCTGGCAGTTTTTAGATGCCGTTTACATGGTGGTGATTACCATTTTTGGTGTGGGTTACGGGGAAGTACGTCCCCTCAGTCCAACTCTAAAAGTTTTTACAATTCTGGTGATCATTGCGGGTACATCTTCAGCGGTGTATGCCGTAGGAGGATTTCTGCAGTTGATCACTGAGGGAGAAATCAATCGCGTTTTGGGGGCGCGACGAATGACACGTGGAATTGAAACACTGAATCAACATGTGGTCGTGTGCGGATTTGGTCACATTGGTCAAATCCTCTGTCGGGAACTGCATCAAAATCATTTTCCTTTTGTGGTGATTGACCGTGATCCTAATAAGGTTACCCAGGCAGAGGTCATGGGGTATTTGGTGCGGCAGGGAGATGCCACCTCTGAAGCGGTTTTATTATCCGTTGGGATCCAGAAAGCCCGTGTGCTGACTACAGTTCTACAGAATGATGCTGTCAACGTCTTTATCACATTAACCGCCCGAGGATTGAATCCCCATCTCACCATAGTGGCGCGAGGAGAAGAACCCTCCACAGAAAAAAAGCTCCGGCTAGCTGGGGCTGATCAGGTGGTGCTCCCTGCAGCTATTGGGGGATTGCACATGGCTCATTTAATTACTCATCCAGCCGCTGTTGATTTTTTAGATCAGGAACTATCGCGCGGCATGCTGAACGAGCAACTCGCCCAGATCGATCTCCAGCTTATGGATTTATCAATCTCAGAGCATTCATCTCTGGTGGGAAAAAAGCTCGATTACTTAGAAGTGCGGGGACGTAATAGTTTTCTGGTGATAGCGATCCGACGAGCTGATGGTTTGTCCATGACCAATCCTGATCGTGAAACGATTCTCCAGACAGGTGACAGTGTGATTGTGATTGGAAATAAGCATGATATGCCCCAACTGGTGCAGCGGCTGATTGGAAAACGAGAGATCAAGTATCGTGGAGCTCAGCTATAAGTTCCCATGCACAATTCACCAGATCAAACGTAGAGGGAGTTGAGGGCGAAAATCTCTGTACTGCTGCTGTTGTCCCTGATCAAACTGCACTGCCACTAAATGCTCTGACCCGGATCGAATCTCGACTCCATCAAGGTCATTCAAGATCTGCACTGACGGCGACCAGAGATCATCACCTGGGATGGTCAATGTGATCTGAGTGATCTCACAAAAACCACAGGCATGCTCTAGAGGCTGACACCGCCCCACAGGAAGTTGATCAGGGCGTTTTCCAAAAGGGATCACAAAGATCATGGGCTCCCCGATCCGAGTATCACTGGCAACGTCAATCTGGAGATGATCCGGTAGATAGGGGGGACGATAAGCCCAGGTGTTGGGCAGGGTAAGACTATTTTCCACAGGACGGAGGGCGATCCCGAAAGGAGAAAACTGAGTTTGACGATACTGCCAGCGTTCCCACAGTTGAGTGGGGGCAATAACAGGACTTTGCACCTCAGTTTCATTCTCCACCCAGAGAAATTCCAGCATGGCATTTCGGAAAAAAATGCGCCGATTGGCGGTGCCCTGACCAGGGTGATGATTGCTCGATCCCTCCGTCAAACCCAAACTGAGAATTGCATCCACTTCCGGTGCACCCAACTGGCAGCAGACAAATAGGTGATCAAATTCCATCGTCACTATATCCCCTTGGAAATCCTCAAGGAGCACGCTTTAGATCTGAGTTAGCAGCTACACTGCCGGTGGCGTGGACAGGAAATCTACGCGGGTTCGACAGAAGAATCTTTATAATTCAAGGGTTGGAGCTGTGTGGGAGACAAAATTTAACAATCACCTTTATTCTGCCTGTTGATCGCAGAAGTCCATTCTTTAGCTAAATTAACAAAATCAGAGGGCATCATAATTAGGGTGGTGGTATTGTTCTCAGCCCCAATCTCCGTGAGCATTTGCAGACGGCGTAGTTCGAGCGCCGCCGGGTTTTGCACAATGTTTTCTGATGCCTTTGACAACATTAAAGAAGCCTCGTATTCCGCATCGGCTTTAATCAAACGAGCCCGTTTTTCCCTAACTGCTTCTGCTTCTTTTGCCATAGCTCGCTGCATCCCAAGAGGTATTTCCACATCCTTCATTTCCACCCTTTCGATGACTACTCCCCAGGCTTCAGTCATCTCATCTACAATTTCCTGCACCCTAAGATTGACTTTGTCCCGATTTTGCAGGATGTCATCTAGGATGTTTTGCCCCACCACATTCCGTAGAGTAGTCATAGCTGCCTGATACACAGCCATCTTATAGTCTTCCACCCTGTTGATAGCTTTGGAGGGATCGATGATCCGATAATAGAGAACAGCGTTAACCTTAATAGTCACACTGTCTGCCGTTACCGCTTCTTGGGGTTCAATGTCAACGGTTTTAGTCCGAACATCAATCCCCGCCTTCTGCTCCATCACGGGACAAACCCAATACAGTCCAGGTCCTCTAGTGCTTTGGAAACGACCCAAACGAAAAACTACACCTCTTTCATATTCCCTATCAATTCTGACTCCACTTATTCCCAAAGCTCCGCCCAAAAGAAGAAGAATAATAAGGGGTTCCATAATTTGACCTCACTTCGCTCATTATGTAGTCATTAGAGTTTAATCTTTTTTGAGACGGCGCAACTCTTCTTGGAGGGATTTTACCTGTTCCCTCAGAGAGTCAACATTCTGGCTCTGCTGATTGGGCTCCTCCTCATCGAGGATTTCTATGCGTCGCGGGGACTTTTCTTTCTGATCATCCTGCCCTTGCTCAAGGGTTCTATGAACTAGCTAACTGGACCATTCCAGTGTGACCCCTCTAGCCCAAGGTTAAAATGATCTCCTCAGTAACGGGGCTTTCACTGGATTCAATCCAGCACTTTAGGATCAGTGAGATTGGAGAGCGTGCCACACCCGCTCCGGTGTCATCGGTAGCTGGCGCAGTCGTATTCCTGTTGCATTGGCAATCGCATTGGCAATCGCCGGACCTGTGCCATTAATCGTGATCTCTCCCACCCCCTTGCCCCCAAAAGGACCGTAGGGATCCGGACGTTGTACTAAAAAGATCTCCATCGGCGGCACATCCAGAGCTGTGGGGATGCGGTAGAAGCGAAACCCAGGGTTCAGGATCCGACCCTTCTCATCCCACTGCAACTCCTCCATCAGGGCGTACCCGATCCCCATGGCCGTTCCCCCGGCTGCCTGACCTTCACAAATGCGCGGATTCACCGCTGTACCCAGATCCAGGGCCTGTACACAGCGCAACACCTGCACCTGGCCTGTTTCCAGATCCACCTCCACTTCCACCCCCTGGACGGCAAAGGTAAGGGTGGATTGATCAGCGGTGTAGGTTTCGCTCACCCTCCGCTGCTCGGGATCCACCCGCTGAGCCAGTTCTACGAGAGTTAGCTGTTGGGTTGAGGTGTGGATCCCTTCCGCACTCCAGATCAGATCGGTAGGCGACCTCTGCAAAAGATGTGCCCCCTGCACCAGCAGCTGATCCCGTAATTTTTGGGCAGCTAAACGAACCGCCTGACCGGAGATGTACAGGGTTGCCGAGGCATAGGATCCTGCATCAAAAGGAGTCTCTTGGGTGTCAGCAGTGATCAAGTGAATGCGATCCACAGTCGTCTCTAGGACCTGAGCCGCGATCTGGCGCAGCGTTGTATCCGATCCAGTCCCCACATCCACGGATCCTGAACGCAAGAGATAGGTGCCCTCCGGCTGCAAGCTCAGGGTTACCCCCGCTGCATGAATCTTGGCCAGACCACTCCCCTGCATGGAAACGGCAATGCCCTGACCTCGTCGACGTGATCCTGCCCCCGAAGCGCTGGCGGTGGAGGATTTTGCCAGTTCACGCACCACAATCTCCAGACATTCATCCAGGGCGTAACTGCCGATGACATTAAAGTGGCTGCCACCCTGTCCCAACCTCAGGACATCACCTGCCCGGATCAGATTGCGGCGGCGGATCTCCACCGGATCGATCTGCAACTTTGCAGCCAGTTCGTCCATCTGGGTTTCCACGGCAAAGATTCCCTGGGTGGCTCCGTAGCCTCGAAAGGCCCCCGCTGGCATGGTGTTGGTATAAATGGCCTGGCCATGAAAGCGTTGATGGGGACAGCGATAGATGCCCAAACCGATAAAACCCGTTAAAAAAACGACCGTCTGACCGTGGTTGCCGTAGGCCCCCGTGTTGGCGATTGCCTCCATCTCCTGAGCCACCAGCGTGCCATCTTGCTTCACTCCAGTTTTCAGACGGATCCGCATAGCGTGACGGCTGTTGGTGGCGGTAAATTCCTCGTCGCGAGTGAGTTCCCAGTAAACCGGACGTCCGGTGATTAGGGTAGCCAGGGCACAGAGATCCTCCGTGAGAATTTCCTGTTTATTGCCAAACCCTCCCCCAATATTGGCCTTGTACACCCGAATGCTCTCCAGAGGCCGATCCAGGATTTGAGACAAGACCCGCTGACAGTGAAAAGGCACCTGGGTACTGGATCGCACCACCAGCGTTCCGTCCGCCTCCAGCCAGCTCAAACTGATGTGAGGCTCCAGGTGGGCGTGTTGCACCGCAGGCAGATCGTAAACATGCTCCAGGATGAGATCTGCCTCCCCAAACCCTTGGTCCACATTCCCGCTTCCCAAATTCACCTCAGCCACCCGATTGTGCTCAGGATCGAGAATATTGATGGCATCTACCTCGTCATGAATGACAGGGGCTCCCTCCCGCATTGCCTCCTCTGGATCCAGGACATGGGGCAGCACTGCATAATCCACCTGAATCAATGCACAGGCCTGCTCGGCAATGGCCCGAGATTCTGCCACCACCACGGCCACCCGATCCCCCACAAACCTGACCTTGTGATCCAAAAGCACATGGTCTAAAGGATCCGGAACCGGCTCCGCATGACCCGCTGTGGTATAGAGCCGACGGGGGACATCCTGATAGGTCAGTACAGCATGCACTCCGGGCAGCGCTTTTGCAGCATCCGTAGAAAGGTAACGGATCCGAGCATGGGCATGGGGAGAACGCAACACCTTTAAATAGAGCACATCCTCCGGCAGCCAATCCCCCGTGTAGGCAGGCTTACCCGTGACGATCGCTGGGCCATCCAGTTTGGTAATACTCCGCCCCACAGGGTCGGGTGTGGAACTGGAGACGGTGGATGTTTGCCCCTGAATACTTTCAAGAATCGCCTGGTACCCCGTACAGCGACAGAGATTCCCCCGCAATTGGGAGCGCAGTTCCGTTTCCGAGGGGAAAACATCTGTACAGAGAGAGCGAGCCGACAGGATCAGGCCAGGAGTGCAAAAACCGCACTGAAATCCCTGCCCCTGCAGAAACTGCTGCTGCATCGGATCCAGATCCTGCTCAGAAGCCAGCCCCTCAATCGTGGTGATCTGATGATCCTGCAAACGGCTGGCCGGATAAAGACAGCTGTGAATCGGCACTCCCTCCAGCAGGACGGTACAGGCCCCACAATCGCCGCTTTCACAGGCACGATGCACCCCCACCCATCCCAGCTGCCGCAAGACACTCAGCAGGCTTAACCCAGGAGGAATCGTTTGAGTATAGAACTGACCATTAACCTGAAAAGTGAGGGATTGCATCGCCACAGTCGAGAGATCTGTCTCACCCTATCTGCGGCTCTTTCACTGAATTGTGATCAGACTTACGAATTCTGCATGATCCTCTGGATCCAGGCACTGATCGTCTGCATCACCCTTCTGGCATCCCGATCATGAAGCAGATCATGCTCAGACTCTGGAAATTCCCGCAATGTGACATCGGCAATCCCTGGCTGGAGGGCCTGAAAAAACTCCACGGCTCCCGCAGGATCCACCACCTGATCTCGAGAGGTATAGAGAATCAACATCGGTAGGTTGAGCTGATCAGCCCGCTGGATACAGCGACGACCACTCCGCCACAACTCCGCCACAAAGCGGGCTCTGGAGATCCCCGTAATCCATGGATCCAGACTCATATTGGCCTGCTGCTCCGGTAATGAGGTCACTTTCGAGGGGGTGTAGCGCCTCTTGATGATCAACCAGGGGGCAATTTTTTCCAGGAGCCGTAACATCCTCAAGGTCAACGGCGTGAAATAAGAAGCAATGCTGAAGGCAGGACTGATTAAAACCAACCCTCGCAACTCTCCTGGATGAGAGAGAGCATATTCCACCGCCAGATTGGCACCCGTGCTGTATCCCACCCAGATCGGAGCTTGGAGCTGCTGCTGGATCACTTCCAGATCCTGTAGATAACAGCTGAAACGAGGCACCCATCCACGCCAACCCGGGGTGCGGCCAAACCCTCGTAAATCAGGGGCATAACTGCTCCATCCCTGCGCCTGTAGTGAAGTTCCTAACTCATAGAAGCGACCACCATAATCGCCTTTGCCATGAATGAATAAGAGATTGCCCACCGGATCCGGCTGAACCCACTGATGCATGTAGAGGGAAACCCCATCCGGCAGGGCCACCAGGGAAGAGAGAGGAGAGGTGGGAGATTGGGTAACCACAGAACCGAAGAAAGCACTAGCAAAGGGCCAGGCAAGATCTGAATCAGGTGTTGCGAATCTGCACAGGCATGACTAAATAGCGGAGCTGCATGGCCCCCACAGGCTGCCAAACGGCGGGTTGAGCCTGACCGTTGAGAAAGATCTTGACATCCTGAGTATTGATCACCTTCAGGGCATCCAGCAAATATTTCACGTTGAAGGCAATCTCCAGATCTTCACCACTCAGCTGCACAGGCAGAAATTCTTCACCACTCCCCACATCTGGGGCTTCTGTGCTGATGGTCAGGGTTTGTTCAGCTTCAGAGAAGCGAAACTTGACGATGTCGTTCTTCTGGGCCGCAAACACTGCGATCCGCTCCAGTACCTCGATCAGAGGTTTGCGTTCCACGGTGACCTGGCGATGAAATTCCGAAGGCATGAGGCGGTGGTAATCAGGGTACTGGCCATCCAGCAACCGACTGGTGATCAGGTGGCGTTCCAGACCAAATTGCACCTGGCTGCTGTTGAACTGCAGCGTCAGGGTGACTTCCGGTTGATTGCCCAGGATCCGTTCCAGTTCCCGCAGGGCTCGGGCTGGGATCGTGAAGTTTAGCTGACCGTTGGGAGGCTGCAGCGCCGGGCCATCCTCGCTGAGGTTGAGGGGGACTTTGACGGTGGCGAGACGGTGCCCATCTGTGGCCGCAAATTCCAGGATCGGCTCCTCTTCCACCAGCAGCTTCACATGCACCCCGGTCAGCACCTGTTTGGTTTCGTCACTGGAGGCCGCAAACAGAGTTTGGCTGATCCCCTGCAACAGGCTTTCCACCGAGAGTTCCAGCCGATCAGCTCCCACGATCTCGGGCAAGGCCGGAAAATCTTCTGCCGCCATACCCCGCACCTGGTAATGCCCCGAGCCACAGGACAGATGCATGGATCCCTGGGGATTCTCCTGTTCCAGCGTGACTTCGCCATTGGGCAAACGGCTGACAATGTCGTTCAACAACCGGGCGGGCAAAGTGGTTTTCCCCCCCTGGACCACCTGAGCATCAAACTCACTGCGGATCCCGAGATTGAGGTCAAATGCGGTCAGGGCGACGCGGCTAGTTTCCGGATCCACTTCCAGAAGCACATTGGCCAGCACCGGCAGAGAAGGTCGACTGGCCACCGCTCGCCCCACCGAAGCCAGCTGTTGACTGAGGGCAGTTTGAGTGCAAACAAACTTGAGAGCGGTTTCGCTTTCCGCTGCAACCGATGCCTCAGACACAGAACTTGTAACCATGGCGCGTCCTGACCCACCGTCAATCGCTGCACGACATGCACCATCCTACACCCAGCGCCGGGGATCAGCGGCAAGATCCGCAGTGGCGAATTAGCAACTTGTTCCCTGCTCTATAAAACGGCTGCTACTGCTTTATATAAATAGATCAATAGTAGTAGTAGGGCCTGTGGAAACTGTGGAAAAAAATGGGGAATCCTCTCCAGGTCGGGGGATCAGGCTATTTTGACCCTGTGGAAACTGTGTGGAAAAATCACCTGGTTTTCCACAGGGGTGATCTGCTTGTGGAAAAGACCCCCTAGTTTTCCACAGGTTTTCCACAGAAAATCATCGTTTTCCACAGGTTTTCCACAGCGAAGATATGATGATTTGCTGACAATAGCTCTGATCGTTTCATATAAGTAGTGTCTATCTGTGGAATAAGCAAGACTTTTCCACCACCTGTAGTGATTGACAGCTGAGGACTGCGGTGGCCGTTATCAGGAGTTTTCCACAGATTAAGGCTATTAAGTTTTCTCAAACACATGCGTTGCTCTCAGGGTCTACACCGATCCCCCTGCCACCAGACGCAGTTGTTCCCCCAGTTGCTGGATCTGTTTAGCAAAGACCAGATCCTCTTTCATTAGCTGGCTGACTTTTTCCAGGCTGTACATGACCGTGGTGTGATCTTTGCCCCCGAGCGCCTCGCCAATTTTGGGCAGACTTAACTGTGTGTAATGACGCATGAGATACATGGCCACCTTGCGGGCCTGACTGATCTCCCGTTTCCGAGATTGGCCCAGCAGATCTGCCTGCGTGACGCCCAGGGTGTCGCAGACAGTATCCAGGATCAGATCAGGCGTAACTTCTCGGGGTTCTGAGGGGGGATTGAGAATAGGCTGGATATTGTCCACCGTCATCGCCAGACCTGAGATCGACACAAAGGCCACCGCCCGGATCAGGGCTCCCTCTAATTCACGAATGTTGTTGGTGTAGGTGGAGGCAATATATTCAATCACATTTGCAGGCAGGCGCATGCCTTCGTACTCTGCTTTTTTCTGGAGAATCGCCATGCGGGTTTCAATATCTGGTGCCTGAATATCTGCAATCAACCCCATGGAAAAGCGAGAACAGAGCCGATCCTGGAGTCGTGGGATCAAATGAGGGGATCGATCCGCCGCCAGGACAATTTGCTTGCCAGTTTCATGCAGCGTATTAAAGGTATGAAAAAATTCCTCCTGGGTGGATTCTTTGCCCTCAATGAACTGGATATCATCCACTAGCAGAATGTCCACTTCACGATAGTGCTCCCGAAAAGCGGCTTTGCTGTTGCGGCGGATGGCATCAATATGATCATTAATGAAGCGCTCGGTGGAGACGTAAGAGATGCGGGCGCGGGGATTTACCTCCAGGCAGTAGTGACCAATCGCCTGCATCAGATGAGTCTTTCCCAATCCCACTCCCCCACAGAGAAATAGAGGGTTGTAGGCCCGTCCCGGCATTTCGGCCACCGCCAGCGCCGCAGCATGAGCCATGCGGTTATTGGATCCCACCACGAAGCGGGAAAAGGTGTACTTGGGATTGAGATTCAATTCCGCTGAGCGCAAGGGCAGTGCACTGGATACCTCCAGGGGGGGAGCCGGAAGTGTGGGCTCCGTGGGCATGATCAGATCTTCGTTGGCGTGTTCGGAGACAGAAAACTGCACCGCAATCGGGCGACCGACAATCCCCTGAACGACTTCTGCAATCGTGGGAGCGTAGTGCTTCTGGAGCCAGCCACGGGCAAAGTTATTGGGGGTGCAGATGGTGAGACAGCTATCCGTCAGCGTTTCCGGCTTGGCTGTCTTGATCCACGACTCAAACGTGGGACGACTGAGCTGCAGCTGTAGATGGCTCAGAACCTGATCCCAAAGTTGGTCGAGGGTGATCTCCAGAATTTCGGCCACGGTAGTCTTCAGAGAGGAACCGATGCAGTGAATTGTGACAAAAAAATGGGGGGGAGGCGACAGGTCAAGGAAAATACACAAATGGGCCTCAAAGTCAAGCGACAGTGCAAATTTGCCCCTGAAGTGATCCGGGGCTCTGGCAACAAACCTCTGAGTTGAGAGTTTTAATACTGTAGCCTCAGTTGGCTGCGGATCCAATCTGGATGAAGTGGACAAAGTTCGCTATGATCTTGTGTCTGCTCACCTCATCACCCTCCCTCAGGAGGCAACCTCATCATGACCAAGCGAACTCTCGAAGGAACCAACCGCAAACGACTGCGTGTCTCTGGTTTTCGCAAACGGATGCAAACAGCAGCAGGGCGCAATGTGCTACGGCGGCGGCGGAGTAAGGGGCGGGCTCGCCTAGCGGTGCAGTAGATCTGTGCTGCCTGCCTGCCATCGGTTGCGGGAGCGACGTGCTTTTGGGCGGCTCTACCAGATGGGCAAGCGTCGATCGGGGCGGATGCTTTCGCTGATCTGGTTGGCGAACAAGTCGGGGGATGGTAGTCCGCTGGAACCTACCCGTATTGCCGTGGTGGTGAGTAAGAAAGTGAGCAAGCGCGCCGTGGTGCGGAACCGGATCCGTCGTCGTCTGCGGGCTGCCCTCAAGATGATTTGTCCCCAGTTGCGTCCAGGGTTCTGGGTCCTCCTTGCTGCACGAACAGGGATATTAGAAGCATCGTGGCCCCAGATCCAGACCGAGGTGGAACAGGTGTTGCGACAGGCACGTTTACTATCTGAATCCTGCCAAGGCTAAAAAAAGTTTAAGCTAAACATAAGGCAGTTCGGATCATCACAATATCTATGGCAATTCAGGAAGATGTCTTTTATGAGGGGGGACCCCACAGCGGCGATCTGATCATCAATACCATTGTGGGGGCGACGATCATTGGTCTGCCTCTCTTGATTGGGGCACTGGTGCGCAAGATCTGGGTCAAGTACCGCATTACCAACCGTCGCATTACTGTATATGGGGGATGGGGGGGCAAACAACGAATTGACGTGATCTATAAGGAGATCGAGAAGATTTCCAAGGTCCCGCGAGGATGGGGCAGCTGGGGGGATATGGTCCTGACTCTCAAGGATGGTAGCCGTCTGGAGTTACTTTCAGTCCCTAATTTCCGGGAACTGTACGACTACATTCAGGAGCGGATCGAGGAGCAAAACCCTGGCCAGGAGAAGACTGAAAGGTAAGGATTGAAGATGGATACCTTCACAGGGGGGCAGCTGTGACGAACGATAACCAGGATATCCCTGCGAAACTACGGGAGAATGCGGATCAGGTGGTGCAGGTGGTGCAGGAAAAGCTTGATGTGGAGCTGAACTTTGATCAGACGGGGGTGCACTGGATTGATGACTATATCAATCGTTTGCGAGAGCAAAGTGTCACTGAAGATCGCTCGGGCCTGGTCAGCACCCTGGGATCGTTTGTGGGTGAATCGATCATCCAGACATTTGGCGGAACCTGGATGGAGATCGATGGTATGTGGGGAGTGCAGGTGAATGACCGGATCTGGGCCTGCCCTTTTGCCAAGGTTGCCCTACAGTTTGAGAATGGTCCTGAGGATTCGGTTGCGGATTTCTTTCGTACCATTCCTGATCTGGAGCGATATGCGGTAGAAGGACAATAGACCCATAACGAACCTATATCTGGGGTGGAGTCACTCCGCCTGGCAATCAATTTCTATGATGAGAACCTCTGATCAGTTAATTACTCTGGAGGAGTTTTTACAACTGCCGGAAACGAAACCTGCTGGCGAGTTTATTGATGGCCAGATTCGAATGAAGCCCATGCCCCAAGGAGAACACAGTGCTATTCAGACGGAGCTGGCTACTGCCCTGAATCAGGAGCTGAGATCACAGAAGATCGCACGAGCTTTTGCCGAACTGCGCTGTACGTTTGGTGAACGTTCCATTGTTCCTGATATTGCTATCTTTGCTTGGCCGCGAATTCCACGGCGGGAAGATGGTCGAATTGCCAACGTTGTCTCGGCTGCGCCTGACTGGGTGATCGAGATTTTGTCTCCTGAGCAAAGGCAGATGAGAGTTACAAAAAATATTCTCCATTGTCTTCAATATGAAACTCAAATGGGCTGGTTGGTGGATCCGGAGGAAGCCTTAGTTCTGGTGTATCGCCCCGATCAACCCACAGAGCTGTGTGAGGTTATGGATGTGCCGTTACCAGTACCTGACTTCGCTCACGGCTTTCGGATCAGCTTGCAGGAGATATTTCAGTTTCTTTGTGAATAGTCAAAGTAACATCTGCGTAGAGATCTGAAAAGGAGACTCTCAATCCTAGGCTGGCTAGTGGGAAAGACTCATCAGTCGGGGTGTAGGCATAAAAGAGCCATCCTTGCTCCTGTCGCTTGAAACTCTCAACTCGCTGCCGTTTGGTGTTGATCAGAATATATTCCTCCAGACTTTCCAGGGTTTGATAGTCAATAAATTTATCACCCCGGTCGAACGCTTCAGTGCTGTCAGAAAGAACTTCCACGATCAGCTTGGGAAAGCGCTTATAGATGGAGGTTTCCTGATCCCGAGGATCACAGGTTACGAGTAGATCGGGGTAGTAGAAGCAATTACGTTCTTCCAGACGGACTTTGATGTCGGCGAAGTAGACCCGACAGTTGGATCCGTGCAGGTGGATCCGGATGAGTGTTGCCAGGTTGAGAGCAATAGTGTTATGAGTATCGGTAGTCCCTGCCATGGCAAAGACTTCACCATTGATGTACTCATGCTTGACAGATCTTTGTGCTTCTAGATCAAGATATTCCTCTGGGGAAAGCGAAGGCTGGGGGGAAGCAACCATGTTTGGATCCTCCAGAATCAAAAGGGAGAGGGCTCAGCCATTCTGAATTTAGTTTTGGCTGGTGTGGATCTGCTTCTAGAATAAGCGTGTGCGATTGTCTGGGATCAAAGGCTGCGGGGGTCTCATGTTTGCCATCACGCTGGAATGGGTCCAGGGGCAGGTGCTGCAATCGCAGACGATCAATACCGCTCAATCCACCCTTTCTCCCGGGGTCGTGTGCTTAGGGCCAGATGATCAACAATGCGATATTGTCGTTGCTGATCCAGAGGGCACAGTCTCTCGTCTGCATGTGGAAATTTATCAGGATCCCCATTCTCAAGTGACCTTCTTTGGCCTGATCCGCAAGCCCATTAGTCGTGCCCTGCCTTTTAACCCCCTGTATTTCTGGGTTATCGGTTATGTGGCGGTGCTGGGGTTAGCCTGGGATGCCCTCTACACTTATCTGCAGCGCTTTTTCTGGGATCGTAACTGGCCCGGGGTGGTGGCGATGGTGGGAGCCCTATTTGAAGGAGGCTTACTCCTGCTCCTGATCAAGACGATTGCTCTGCCCATGATCCCTCGAGATCTGGACTGGATCTGGTTTTGGGTTCACTACAGTTTTGTTTCAATAGCGGCTTACCTCTTCTCCTGGGGAGGCCTGCGGATCTTGTTTCCTCGGGCTCGTTATCGGGGGGGAGCCTGGCTGGGGGTTTGGCCGCGCCCGCAGTCTGCCAGCCGTTGATCCCCAGATTCTATCCCTTCTGTCTGAGTTCCTGGATCAACATCTCAGCCACTCGACTGAGTCGATCAACACTCTCTACCTGCTTCTCAGTGATGGCTTCTCGACTTGTTAGATCAGCACGGAAACTTTTTTTCCAGAGTTGATCTTCTTGTTTCCAATGTCGGTCTTCTTCTTTCCAACGCTGATCCTCCTGCTTCCAACGTCGGTCTTCTTCTTTCCAGAGTTGATCTTCTTGCTTCCAACGTCGGTCCTCTTCCCTCCAGCGTTGCTCTTCTTCTCTCCAGTGGCGCTCCTCGTCTCTCCATGCTGCCTCAGCCTGCTGACCTGCTGCGATGACTTCTGTCAGGTGGGCGATCTGCTCTGCCAGAGTCTCAATCGTGAATCCGTTCGAGTTTCCTTGAGTCATGGCATTCCCTCCAATGCATAAAGGAGTTTACTTCATTTTATTACTGATATCCAGCAGGATCCTGTTCAGATATTCACCACTATTCAATTGATGGGTTATTCAATGCCTTTTTAGGGATGAGAGTGCTCTTCAGATTTGAGTTGGATCTGCACAGATGGTTTACCAAACCCCTTCTTTTTACCCATCGTGATTCAGCCTGCTATCAACCTCATTTGATCTCACTTCATTCTACTCCACCTCAAATCTACCCAGGGCTTCAATTATATACCTGTTCATTTAAAGCGAAGCACAGATCTCCTGAATTGTTTCCCGAAGCCAGCGACAGCCCCGATCCTGATCCGTCAACTTGCTCCAGATCATGGAAATCACCCAGGGTTTTACCTCTACAGGCAAATCAAACAGATCCACCAGACCCTGATCGGCAAACTGCTGGGCCAGGCGAAAAGGAACGGCGGCCACCGTGTCACTTCTGGCGATGATCGAGGGTAGAACCAAGAGATACGGGGTGGTGAAAACAATCCGGCGCTGCAGCTGTAAACGGGCCAGGATCCTGTCGATCGCACCCACCTGATCCCGCCGCAGAGTAAAGAGGGCATGAGGATAGTCCACAAACGCCTCCAGAGACATGATCCCCTCCCGAAGTGCAGGATGGTGCTTGCGGGCGATCCCGACAAAATGCTCCTGCATCAGTGGGCAGTGCAACGTCTGGCGAGGTAGATCTTGAAACGTACCCAGAGCAATGGCCATCTGCCGCTGTTCTAATAAAGCATCCACCCGATCTTTTTCATAGCTGATCGTGCGGAAATCAATGGCAGGCGCATGCTGATCACAATGGTGCAATAGGGCAGCTCCGATCACGGCACTGGTGTAGTCAGAACTGCCGATGGCAAAGGACTGTTGCGTGGTGGCCGGATCAAAGGTCTGACTGGATTCCAGGGTGAAGCGGATCTGCTGCAGAGCAGCGCTAATGCCAGGGGCAAGTTCATGTGCCTTAGCCGTCGGCTGAATGGATCGCCCGATCCGAATGAATAATTCATCGTTGAACACCAGTCGCAGCCGTCCCAGAGCCGCACTCACCGCAGGCTGACCCAGATGTAGATGTTGAGCAGCAGCCGTTACACTCTGCTCACGGTAGATAGCCTCAAACACCACCAGCAGGTTGAGATCAATGGCAGCTAGATTCATTAACGGTATTGATGAGATATATGTTCAATATTGATTTGATTAATTTTATTCCCTCCCCCTATGCTTAAGACAGATGCCCTGTAACAATCTGTAAACCTTGTTCATGGGGATCCCTATTTGAAATCAATTGCATAAGGATTGCGTTCATCATGACTGAGATCGAGGCGAAGAACCTGACTGTTGCCCGTCGATTTGTCGAACAGTTTTTAGGGAAGGGGGACATGAGTATTGCTCCTGAAGTCCTGGATGAAAAAGTACAGGTGATCACAGGCTTGAAGCCTACGGGTCCCATTGATGGTATTGAGGAGTATCAGCAGGTTTTCAGCAGCTTTTTTGATGCCTTTCCCCCTGTGGCTGATCTGGTGATTGAAGATATCTTTGCGGCTGGCGATCGGGTGGTGGTCCGCTTTAAATCCCAGCAGAAACACGCAAAAGAATTCTTTGGGGTGGCTGCTACAAATCGAGAGATCTCCTTTCAGGAGGCCCATATCATGCGCCTGCAGGATGGCAAGATCGTTGAAAATATTGTCAGTGCTACGAATCTGGAGTTTGAGATGTTGATGGCTCCAGTGTTGACCCCCATGATTCTCAAATGAAGGTCATTGCAGTGGTGTTGATCTGAATAGGTAAGGAGCGATCTGATGACTAAAGTTCTGGTGATTGTGGGAATGGGAGAAGGTAACGGCATGGCCATTGCTCGCCGCTTTGGCAAAGCAGGGTTCACGATCGCGATGCTGGCTCGAAATCAGGCCAAGCTGGAGGGGTATGTTGCAACCCTCAGCGCTGAGAATCTCTCGGCCCATGCATTTGTGGCAGATGCGGGTGACCGGAATGCGGTTGAGTCGGCTTTGCAGGCCATTCATACTCAACTGGGGGGGCCGGATGTGCTGGTGTATAACGCCGCAGTTCCCCGTATGGAGAATGTTCTCACCACCCGCTACGAGAATCTGATCTCGGATTTTCAGGCGAATGTGGCCGGAGCACTGGTGGCTGCCCAGACCGTGGTGCCGTATATGCAGGACCAGGGACAGGGAACGATCCTGATCACCGGAGGAGGGTTTGCTCTCTATCCTCATCCTGATTTTGCGTCTCTGGCGATTGGCAAAGCAGGCATCCGCAGTCTGGCTTTTACCCTGGCGGCAGCGCTTCAGGATCAGGGAATTCGTGTGGGGACCGTCACTATCTGCGGCACTGTCGATCCAGCTGATCCCAAATACAATCCAGACACCATCGCGGAGGAATACTGGAAGCTCTACAGTGCCGACAGTCCGGATGTAGAGGTTGTGTACTAAATTTTTTTGTGGATCAGCCATTCTTTAAACCAGCCATACCACCAAAACGCCTGTGCCTAGTATCAAGAGGATTTTTTCTGATTCGGTAGTTGGTCAGCTATTTATTGCCTGACATTTTCACCAGTAAATCGTTTTTTGATTTCAGCTTTCACAGCATCTACGTTCGCTGGCACGTGAATCGCGGGGTTAGCATACTGGCTGGTAATGCCCTCCAGCGTCGAATCATGGTACCTGAGCTTGAAATCCGTGAACTTCAGGCCCTGAGCGGTGCTGATCACCACTGTTCGATCATTTGATTTGATTAGGCCATGGTTAATCAGTTTTTTTAACACCGCAAGGGCAACACCCGTATGCGGGCAAGTAAACATACCGGTCAAATCAGCTTCGGCAGCGGCTGCCGCTAATTCAGTTTCTGTTGCCTGTTCGACAATGCCGTCTGTTTCCAAAATTGCCTTTGTTGCTTTCTCATAACTAACTGGACTACCAATCCTGATGGCGCTGGCTAATGTATCTTGTGCTGTAATGCTGACTTTTTCTTTGAATCCAATTTTGAATGATTCATAAAATGGGTTTGCCTGACTAGCTTGCGCAGCTACTAGCCTTGGCATTCGAGTAATTAACCCCAGATCCATCATTAATTTGAATCCTTTGTAGAGCGCACTGATATTTCCCAGATTGCCAACTGGAATGATGATCCAGTCTGGGATTTCCCAATCAAACTGCCGAACAATTTCAATACCAACAGTCTTCTGACCTTCGATACGGAGACTATTCATCGAATTGGCCAGATAGATCGAATTGTCTTGGGTAACTTCTTTAACGATTTTCATGCAACCATCGAAGTCGGTGTCGAGCGCGAGCACCAGAGCCCCATTTGCGACCGGTTGGATCAGTTGCTGAGTACTGACTTTACCCACAGGCAAGAAGATGACTGCTGGGATTCCAGCATAAGCTGCGTAAGCCGCCAGCGCGGCACTGGTGTCACCCGTACTGGCGCAGGCAACGGCTTTAACTGGGCTGCCTAGGGCCATCATTTGTTTAACAACGCTGACCAACACGGTCATGCCGAGATCTTTAAAGCTACCCGTGTGGCTGTTGCCGCAGAGCTTGATCCATAAATCAGGAACACCAAGCTGCTTCCCTAATCTCTCAGCCCAAAACAAATTAGTATTGCCTTCAAACATGCTGACTACATTCTCGTCAGCCAACGAAGGAATGACCCACTCACGCATTCCCCACACACCACTACCGTAAGGCCATGTTGTAGTACCGACCCGCGAGGCAAACAGGTGTTTCCATTGTTTAGCGCTGCGGTTTTTTAGCGGTTTAAGTTCATGATGCACTTCTAGAAGACTGCCACACGAGGGGCAAGTGTAGAGCACCTCAAATATCGAATGCTTTGCAGCACAGCCCGCGATGCACTGAAAATAAACAGTCTGATTATCGGTGTCCAATAATTGGAACTTGTCAACTGATGACATCATAATCGGTCTCCAGTGATTAGGCATCAGTTGTTATTATGCTTATGCCTGTCTTTATTTAGAATAATATCTGTGACATTAGACAAAGTTTATCAACCTCAAAGCAGCAACCCCTTTGCAGTGATCATTTGGGTCAAGGCCGAGGTGAGACGACTGCGTTGTGACCTGATCCTGGCTAAATCCCCTGGAGTCCTTCAATTGATTACAGATCTCAGTTAAGTTAGTTACCAAGCAGCACCTTAAATCTGACAACGAAATTAGCCTGGTTGAGGCCATGAGTTTCAATCGGCACCTCCAGGTTGGTGATCACCTCATTATTGAGATTTATCTCCAGCTGAAGAACCAAGGAGCCTCTCTCTGGGAAAACCTGAAAAAGGCAGGGGTGTGGCTAGGCCAGTTCCATCGCCACCTGCGATCAGGTTTGCTGGTAACCTTCTTCCTAATGCTCCTTACTATCATGATTTCAACCTTCGCTCATGTTTACTTTGGTTGAGATTGTAGGACTCTGGACGATATCCTTTATTTTCCAGTAAGTATGATTACTGGTGCAGGTGGTAGCGAAGTCGTTGTCGAAAAACCCACAGCTGCTCTGAAGGTATTCACAGTCATCATGATGCTACTGGGAGCTGGAGTGATCGGTATATTTTATGCTCTCCTTAACAATTTAGTTTTAGGTTCTCGTTTACGCCAGTTTTGGGATGTGACTCGGATACCTCATCAGAACCACTACATTTGTGCTTAGAAACTTCTCATCAAAGAGTCCAGGGACAGGAGTTATTGAATACAACCTTAAATCCTGAAGATGTACTACAACTTACCATTCCAGCTAAGAATATTGAGTACCTCTGGAGAGTAAACGATGAAGATTATGCAGTAATTCCAGCTGTGGAGTTAAGAAATCCTTGTCGATAGTAAATAGGTGGAAGTGTCGTATCTTCCAGTACTGAATTGATAACCTAGTTAAATACTAGAGCTCAGTCCTTTAAAAATTGACTCAGCACCATTCTCCGGTCCTCCCAGTAATTTTAGGGTTTGAACCAGGGTTCATGATCTCCCTGCTTTGGAAACAGATGGATCACTCGTTGCCAATCTTGGGAAAAAATTATCAATCCAGGGGTACGTTCTCATGTGTTGAATTTCAACTGCCTGGATCTCCATCTTACCAAAGTTTGCTAGAGGCAAAAATGCTCAGTGATCTTGGACACCGACCGGTAAACTGATTGATGTGTTATACCCATATCCTATTCCTATAGAGTTATCCATGACAGTCTTTGCAGTTGCATCCGAGTCGATCCATCCTTCCGAGGAAACTTCATCGTTCCGTCTACGCCATATCCTGGCCACACTGCCCAAAGAGGTATTTCAAAAAGACTGGCGCAAAGCCTGGTTGCGAGTCCTGATCAGTGTTTCTGTGGTTGGTCTCTGCTACTGGGGATTGGCGGTATCCCCCTGGTATGGCCTTCCCGTGCTCTGGTTTATCACTGGCACCGCGCTGACCGGATTTTTTATCATTGGTCATGACTGCGGCCACCGTTCCTTTGCCCAGCGGAAGTGGATCAATAACTGGGTGGGACATCTGCTATTCCTGCCCCTGCTTTATCCGTTCTTTAGCTGGAAGTATTTGCACGATCACCACCACAAGCACACCAATAAGCTGACCGAAGACAACGCCTGGGATCCATTTCTTGTGGAGGATTACCAGAAATTCAGTCCGGCGCTGCGCTGGGGCTATCGTCGTTTACGCCAGGAATTCTGGTGGCTGGCCTCGATTGTTCACTGGGGGGCTCTGCATTTCAACTGGCAACAGTTTCAAGGCAAACGCCGCCGCAATGTGCAGATCTCAGTCGCACTGGTGGCGATCACCGCTGCGATTGGCTTCCCCCTGCTGTGGATCACTGTGGGCTGGTGGGGGATCGTTAAGTTCTGGTTAATGCCCTGGCTGGGTTACCACTTCTGGATGAGTACTTTTACCCTGGTGCATCACACCCATCCCAACATTCATTTTTCTCCCCCATCGAGCTGGGATGAAGCCAGAGCCCAACTTTTTGGCACGGTCCACTGCACTTATCCCCGCTGGGTAGAGATTCTCTGCCATGACATCAATGTGCACATTCCCCACCATCTCTCCACCGCGATCCCTTCCTACAATCTTCGTCGAGCTCACCAGCACCTGCGCCAGGAATGGGGACCGCAGTTAGTTGAATGCAAATTTGGCTGGAACCTGATGCGATTGATCACCGGCCAGTGCCATCTGTACGATCCAGAGCGCGGCTATCTGCGGTTTGAGGAAATCCACGAGTTTTAGAGACTCTATCCCACCTGGGCCATGTCCAGTTCCAGATCTCGAAATAGGGGGGTGCTGAGGTAGCGCTCCCCAAAGCTGGGTTGCATCATGACAATCAGCTTGCCCCGATTTTGCGGCTGTCGCCCCACCTGAATCGCAGCGGCCAGGATCGCTCCTGTGGAGATCCCTGAAAGGATTCCTTCCTCATGGGCCAGTCGGCGGCTGTAGCGCATGCTGGTCTCGTCATCGACCGAGATGACTTCATCCAGAAGATCGCGTCGCAGCACATCAGGGATAAAGCCTGCTCCCATGCCTTCAATGCGGTGTGCCCCTGGACGCCCTCCCTGGAGCACCTGACTGTTGCGGGGCTCGACGGCGATGATCTTGACCTCTGGTTTGCGACTTTTCAGGTAGTCTCCTACCCCCGAGATAGTGCCTCCCGTCCCCACCCCCGAGATGAAAATATCTACTGTTCCTTCAGTGTCTGACCAGATCTCAGGTCCAGTGGTCTCACGGTGAATCTGGGGATTCGCTGGATTGCTGAACTGACCTAGCATAAAGGCATGGGGCGTCTTGCGCACGATCTCTTCCGCCTTCCAGATCGCCTCTCCCATTCCCCCACAACCACTGGCCAGGTGCACCTCGGCGCCATAGGCTTTTAATAACAGCCGCCGCTCCACACTCATGGTCTCGGGCATGGTGATGATCAGCTTGTAGCCCTTCGCTGCTGCTGCCATCGCCAGTCCAATGCCAGTATTGCCTGAGGTGGGTTCCACCAGAACGGTTTTACCAGGGGTGATCAGTCCTGCTTTTTCTGCCGCCTCGATCATGCTGACGGCGATCCGATCCTTCACAGAGGCCGCAGGATTAAAACTTTCCAGTTTCACCACAATCTGTGCCAGGCAGCCTTCCGCAGAGGGAATTCGGTTCAGCTGCACAAGTGGGGTTCGACCGATCAATTGCGTGATGTTCTCGGCAATATTCATAGGTAGCGACTCAACAGCCAGGACAGTCATTTTTACTTGAGTCTAACCTTTTCCCCTGCTGGCGGTGGCTGGGAGTAGGTTAGAGGAAGGGACGCAGAACTGGAGCCAACCATTCGTAGCGGCGAATCCAGTAGCGCAGACTGAACAAGGGTGAGATCTGAGGGTAGTAAAGCATCACCACCACTCCCAGAATGATTAGGCTGCTACCAAAAAGGATCAGCCAGATGCGGGGATGACTATGCACTGTACGACCATTCCCCTTCAGCTGCAGCAAATCCAGCCAGGGGGAGATGCCCCGTCGCAACCAGCCCGTGACTTCCACCTGGGATCCCAACAGGGGTTGTAGAGATGACATGCCTGTGAACAGGTTACCCACGGGACCCAAGCGGGAGGTATATCGCACAGGTAGAGTGCCACTCCCATCTTGAATCTTTAATTCCGCTCCTAACTGGTAGCCCACCCGTCCGCGACCAAACAGCTCTCCCTGCAAACGTACTGCCTGGTTGCTGACAGGACTGGCGTAGGGATCGGCCATGGCCGTTACAACATTTGTCAATTCCGGATCACGGGTGCGTGGATATAGAAAGAAAGCTTTACTGATCATCCCAACCCCGAATCCCACAATGGCCATACCCGCAATATCGTGACCCTGCACTCCACCCAGGACAAACACCATCACTAGGCCCAGGACCCAGGCCACCACGAGGCCCACCACCTCTGCTCCGTAGAAACTTAAATTCCACCAGAAACGGTGTTTGAGCCTGCGCTGATCCAGCTGATGGATTTCTGTATTGATCTGACCCATGCCAAAGGCAATCGGCAAACGCAGCCGATCTGCATACAATCCCAAAATCCTGATCCGCTGTCCCAGCAGGGGGTGAGACGAGTTCACCTGCATCCAGCGGGCCCAGGGATTGACCAGATCCCACAGAAAAATACGTCGACATTGCTGCGGTTGGTGCTGGACCTGCTCGGCAGTGCTGGCCGCGGTCACGGTCTTCAGATCCAGGAGTCCAAACAGGCGGGAGCCATCCAGCAGAAAACTGGGGCGGGCACGGCGCTTACCGGCCTGCACAATTCCATCCGCTGTTTTGGTCAGGGCCCTAGCCAGGCCGTTGGGGTTGCCTGTCTGTTCCACTGCAAAATGATCGGCATGGTAAGTGGCTAAACGGGTGAGCCAGAAGAGGGGATACGCCCCAGCGTTGTATAACAAATACAAGAGGGGAGAAAGATGGCCGATCAGATCCTTGCGACCTGACTTGCCTCGCCCTTCCCCCATGAGAGCTGTGTAGGCGTAGGTCAGGAAAAGCACCTGCAGAGGAGCCGTGATCAAACTCAGAACAGAGGCGGTACGCAGCTGAATCCGCCCCAGCCCATAGGCGCAAACTGCGGCAATTTCATCCTCGCTGAGCAAAGAGAGCAGCCCCTGACTGAACACCAGACGAGACTGATCAGGGGCAGTTCCATAAGCAAAGGCCACCGGATGTGGATCGGCAATCAGACCTAGACGGGGAAATTTAAGGTTGTAGCGTGTGCAAACCTGTTCAATAACTCTTGAGGCTTCCGTGCTCTGAGATCCTAGATCTGTTAGAGAAACCCAGCGGGTTCCGTACAGCCACCTTTGCATAAAATCCTGTAGCCGATCACTCAGGAAATAACTGGCAGCACTGAGGTTAATGACCAGACTAAGGGCAATGGCAAAATGTCCCGTAAAATTACGGATCGAGTTTATTAAATTGCGAAGATTAAAACTCAGGCGGAAAGCAAAGGCGTTTTCTGGTAAAAACAGCCCCACCAAAAGCAAGAGAAAAACACCGACCGTAATCCCGATTCCCAGATCCAGTCGCCCCACTGTACTGGAGAGAGAGACCTTGACGGGCTGCTGTGCGGATCGCTGCGATTCGGAAGAGGAGGCTGACGATGAAGAGACTGAGCTGGATCGAGAGGGGGATGCAGGGGCTGGAGTGGACTCTGACAGAAGAAGTTCATCTGGAGATTCTGAAGCTGCAGGTACTTCCAGCTCAAGTTCCTCCAAGGTCTCTGGGGTAGAAGCGCTGATCGGTTCAAGCTCCTCTGCGATTGCTGGATCCATGGACGGGATCTCAGCGCCCAGATAAGCCAGGTGTTCCAGCTTTTTCTTTGCCCATTCCTGCAGGTGTAAATCGGGACTTTGAGCCAGTTTCTGGGTAAGGTGAGCCGCTTGATCGAGGAATCCTGCCGCTTGATAGGCTTTGACCAATCCCACCTGAGCCTGAAAATAAGCCTGCGGATCGGACAAGCTCTCTGGAGACAGGGATTCCAGCAGTTGAATAGCTTCAGAGTATCGCCCTTGTTGATAGGCGTTTTTAGCGGCCCGAACAGCATCTTCACCGGATACCAATACCATGGCAGCTCCTGGAACGGCAACAGGCCAAACAGGCTCATTCTATCCATGCTTAGGATACGCCCTGTCACTCCCTTTTGCATGGACAGTTTTCCAGATGCCTGTTGAAGACAATCCTAAAGAAATGGCACCGGCAAGTTTGGGATGATCTCAACTCAGCAGCAGCGATCTCGATTTGGTTTTACTCCCTCTGGAGTTGCTGTACCTCGTCAAGCGTCAAGCCAGTTAATTGAGCAACTTGGTCCAAGGTCATTCCAGCTCGAAGTAGGTTCAAAGCAACCTCAGCTCGTCCCTCAGCTTGTCCCTGAGCTCGTCCCTGAGCTCGTCCCTCGGCAATTGCCTCAGCTCTAATTTCTTGATAAATCACAGATTCCCGCATACTCTGAGTCCTCAAGATATGACGAATCACTTCTTTCTCCAATACTAACCCGGCCAGAATAGCCGCCGAAGCAGTGATATCCTGACGGGATGACTCAGAAAGGTTTTCGACAGACTGAGCTACCTCTTGCAGTACAGAAGCTTGGTCATCAGCCTGACTGAGTACGGCGAAGGGTAACAGGCCAGGACTCTGCAGAAAGATACTCGTGGGTTGCTCCCAAAGCCGGATCACATCATAGCTATGGTGTAGACGACCTGTAGAAAACTCTGTCTGATAAACCAACGGAGATTCTGTGGGTCGCAAATAAATGACCACTTGCCGCATCGCTTTGTGGGGGTAGCGACGATAGCTACGGATATGATAGTCCGTCATTCGAAATGGGATCTTGGGGTCTGGATCCGTTTGAAATTCCAGATGGAGCAGTAAGGGTTCAGACTGCAAGAGAACCAGAGAGTCAGTACGGATAGGATCCAGCAACAACTCTGAGGGCTGGATTTCCGTGAACTGAATGGGTTCTCCCAGTAACCAGGTGGCAAAATCTGGGGAATACTTCTCAGCCAGAAATCGACAGATATTGTCAAACATCATGCAGGGCCACTAAATAATCGATATCCGTCCCAGAACACGAGCCTGCCCCAAGTTGGGAAACTGAGATCCGTAGGCCAACACCACACAGCGATCCTGAGGCAGAAGGCGAAAATGCCTGCTTTTAGCCTCAAGCTCGCCCAGGGCTGGATCCCCCTCAAAATGCAATCGAGCCAGAGTCCCCAACATCAAATCCAGGTGTTGAGGACTACTCCCATAAGGAGTACGCTCCTGCAGTGTGACCAGGGCGACCGGATGGCCTCTGCTGATCAGATGCTGGGCCAGGCCTGCCACCTGTGAGACCCCCCGCTCCAGCACCTGACGATACGCCTGCTCATCCTGCGGCTGATAGGGGTGAGAAGATCCGGCTGGTGTCCAGTGGTTGTAGAAACAGAGGGTGATCCGTTGAGCATCCTGCCGCTCTAACTCTCGCACAATCATCTGTTCTTTTTTGGCCGAGAGCTTCCAGTGCACACGTCGCAGATCATCCTGGGGACGGTATTCTCGCAGGGCAAAGACATCTCCTTCTGAACCGGGGCGTGGTTGGGCTTGATCCCCCTGAGAACCGATCGACAGGAAAGGAAGCGAGGGAGGAGGTAAAGGCAGGGGAAACACCAGAATCTCCACCTCCTGATCGATGGCCATCCGTTTCTGAAATAATTCGAAGGGAAAAGAAGAGGACAGTAGAAATCCTTCCCAACGCCAGATCCCTCGGGTTGGAAACGTGTAGTGATAACTCACGGTGGTGTGGCTTTCAGGATCAAGGCGCAGCAAATATAAGGAAGGCCAGTCTTTTTGCTCTAGGCCTGCTACCCGATCCGCAACGGCCACTGAAAAGCTGGGGATACGACGCTTATGATTCTGGATATGCAGACGGATCAAAGCAGGTTGTTCAGCAAAGATCCGCTCCGGAACCCGCCGCTGCACCTCCAGATCTCGTAAAATCACTTCTGAAATCAGGGCACTGAGAATAATAAAACTCAGCATCATGCCAAACAGAAGGTAGAGGGGATTGTTGCCCGTGTTGAAGGCTGCCACACTCACCAAAAGAGTGATACCCGAGAAAATTTTACCGATGCGAGTGTAGCCAGGGACACGGTAGCGGCGCGATGTCGAGGCAGCTGAGACTGACATGGTTTTTGTCCCCCATGAATTCCCTCAGGCACCTGTCCGTAGGGACTTTTGCTTCCAGCATAAGCTGAGCGAGACTCTGGATCGACCCAAGAAAATGGTTGTTCAGGATAGCCAGTAGGACATTATTGGGATACTAAATGAGAGTGAGTCTTGATCCTGTTCTCCACCCCGTACTCTGTTATGCTCTCTGCCAGCTTCCGCATCTTAACCACATCCGTTCTCTTGCTGCCGACGCTGCTCCTTTCGGCCTCCATGACCCTGGCCCAGGGATTAAGTGAACGTCTTTTGGAGGCCATCCGTCAGGGCAACTGGCAGGAGGCTGTTACCCTCATTGACCAGATTCTGGAGGAGGATCCAGGTCGGGCACCGGACCTTCAGCCACGCCGGGAGGAATACGCACAACGAGCAGCCATTGACGAGGCGGTTGCGGCTGGAAACTGGCAGGAGGCCATTGACCTGATTGATGCTTTCTCAGAGCGTTATCCTGATCAAGCGGCAGCCTTACAAAGTCGCCGCAACCAGTTGAGCCAGCTGGCGGAGATTGAAACATCGCTGCAACAACGGGACTGGTACCAGGCACTGAATTTGGTTGATGAGCTGATCGGAGCTGAACCTCAGCCCCGTCCGGATCTCCTTCGTTATCGGCAACAGATTTTGGATCAAGTTCCCAGAGCTGGGCAGGCGATTCAGCTGGCCAACTGGACCCTCGTCGTTGCAGGTGTTCGGGACGTCACCAATCAAGTCGAGGATTCCTCCTCTTCTGGTGATCAGAAGGCACTCCTGGTGACGATCAACGCCCAAAATGTGGGTGATGTTGCTCAGTCCTTGGGTCTCAATGAATTTAGTATCAGAGATGCGACCCAGAGCTATGGTGCAAGCGATGCCACCGCTACTCTCTCCGATCCACCTCGGTTAGAATCCGTTGGAACAAGTGTTGAACCGAACCGCTCTCTGAGTGTGGGGCTGGTGTTTGAAGTCCCTGCAGAGAGTGAGTCTGACCTTCAGCTGCTATTTAATCCAGAGGGTTCCAGTGAGAGAATTGCAGTGGTCAATCTGGGTCAATGAGCGGTGGTTAGCTTCCCAAAAGTCGGGTCAAGCTAGAGTCTATCCTCTTCTTCGTCGGACTCCCGTCCTTCACCCACCACTTCCAGATCAATTTGTTGGCGGTAGTAGTCCACATTTTTAATTCGTACCTCCACACGATCTCCCAGCTGAAATTGCTTGCGACTCTTGCGACCGACGAGGGCCTGCTGGCGACTGCGGTACTCAAACCAGTCATTCTTTAAAGAACTGACGTGGACCAGACCTTCCGCCTGGATGGGATCGACCGCCACGAAGAAGCCATATTTTTGTACCCCGATAATCAATCCAGGGAAAGTTTCGCCCAGGTGTTTTTGCATGAACTCAGATTTTTTTAACCCGATCAATTCCCGTTCAGCCTGTTGAGCTACCTGATGTTGCTGGTTCAGTGGCTCCACTTGGGCTTGGCAGAGGTTGCGATATTCATCATGGAGCTTTGGAGGCAGTACACTCCAGTTAATCTGACCATGGCAACTACTACTGTGCAGATCCACTCCTTTTTTCACACGCGTCGAGCGGCGATCCCGACCCTTATCAAAGATCAGATGAAGAATCCGCTGGTTGAGCAGATCGGCATAGCGATGCAAAGGAGCAGTGGCATGACAATAGGGTTGGGAGAGGGCCAGACCAAAATGGATCCCAGGTTGTTCATCCTCAGGAGCAGGTTCTACACGGTAGACGGCTGGTGGCAAGACAGCAAGAAGTTGTTCCTCTAGAGCTGGGTTAGCCCCCAATTCCACCACATCCGGTTTTTGAATCCGCCGGACAAACTGTTGCCAGTCTGCTTGATGGACTTCGTTGGGATCGGTCAAGGCCAGATCCAGATGCATATTGCCTGCCAAACGGAGAAAGCCCTGCAGAGACTCAGCAGTAGGGGCGGGTTGCACGCGGCTGAGATGAGGAACCCCCAGCTGCTGCAAATGAGTGCCCAGGGCCTGGTTTGCCACCAGCATAAACTCATGCAGCATGGCATGGGCCACCTGATTGGGACTGATGATCAGGGCTCCTGAACGGCTTTCGGTTGCTGAGGTTGGTGTAACCAATTCTGACATGGCCATCTCAAAGCCATGATTCTGATGGCGGCGGTGGCGCAGGATGCCACTGACTGTTTGGAGATTTTGTAACAGAGCCAGCAGTTCCGGAGTGTCATTCTCCTGAGCAGATGTTTCTTCCACCTTCATCAGCAGGGTTTGCACCTGGCCATAACTGAGGTGGGCCCGGGGTTGGATCACGCCAGGATGAATTTCAAAAGAGAGGAGTTTTCCCTCAGCACTGAGATCAAGCAGAATTGAGAGGGTGAGACGCTCCTGTTCTGGAAGCAGAGCACAATGCTGGTTTACATGCGGGGGAAACAGGGGCAAAACACAAGTATCCAGATAAACCGCAACTGCTCGTTTTTCTGCCTCTGCATCTAGAGGAGACTCTGCAGCAATCCAGTGGGCTACATCCGCCACATGCACCCCCAGTTGCCAGCCGTTGTCATCGGCAGCTCCCAGGGAGAGGGCCACATTCGGCTCCATGCTGTGGGGATGGTGCAGATCTAGAGGTTCAATCGTGAGGGTCAGCCAGTCACGAAAATCCTGGCGTTTCTTCAATTCTGATTTGGAGATTTTATTGGGGAGAGCGGTGCCCTCCATCATGACCTGCGGAAAGGTTTGAGGTAGATCATACTTACAACACACAAGATCAATATCGATAGAAGCATCTTGTCCACTGCCTAGGACCTTACGAACACGCCCAATTGGAAAATGATCTGCCAGAGGATAACGCAGCACCTCAATGTAAGCAGATTTGCCATCCTCCAGAGGACTGCCGCGCTCATCTGTAGCCATAGAGGAGACATCCGTTGCCTCGATTGCTGATTGGATCACCATTTCAAACAGGAGGCGATCATCCAGAGGCTGAGCTCGGAAGCCATTTTCAACCTGCTTCAAGCGAGCCACCAATGTCGGATTTGCCCGCTCAATTACCGCTGCCACTTCTCCTTCAGGACTCTTTTTGCGATAGGCATCCTTTGTAATGCGAGCCAGCACCTGATCCCCATTCCAGGCCCCGTTTAAGTTGGTTCCGTGAATATAAATGTCTTCAACACCAGGTTCATCACGAATCGCAAACCCATACCCTTTGCTATTGCACCGCAACCGCCCAACCACCAGGGTGTCATCTGCCTTACGGTAATACTGGGGAGGATCTCCTACGGTGGCAAGAAACCCCAAGCGCTCCAGGGCCTGCAGGGCAATTTGCAGCTCAGCCTCCTGCTGGGGAGTTGATACCAGCAGTTGCTCCTGCAAGGTTGTTAACGATAAGGGGTTATCCAGGGAACTCGACAGCAGATGGTCGAACAGTTGGGGAACAGAAAATTCCATGGAGATCTCAAACTCAGTGGTTCAATCGGTGGTCAGGAGCAGTCATCAAGATCAGGGGAGGGCTAAGGACGATGGCCGGTCACGATGTAGGCAACCCGCTGACCAATGTTGGTGGTGTGATCAGCCAGGCGCTCCAGATAACGGATGATCAGCACCATCAGCAGGATAGGTTCAACAGGGCCCTTCAGATCTGACCGTTGGGCCAGGGTCTGGTAGAGGTCAGTGTAGTCGTTATCGACCGCATCATCCTCCCCCTTAATCCGTAACCCCAGATCTGCATCCAGATCGGTCAAAGCTGCCAGGCTGTGGCTCAGCATCACCTGACACCGTTGCATCATCACTTGAATCCGCCCAAGCTCAGGTGGAGGTGGGTACATCATCAAACGTACCGCAACCTCTGCTAGATCTTTAGCATAGTCGCCAATGCGCTCTAAGTCTCGGGTCAACTGCATTAAGGTACTGATCAAACGCAAATCTCGGGCCACGGGAGACCGCAGTGCAATCACACTAATGCAGTCCTGCTCAATCTGACGGTAAAAACGATCAATCTGCTTGTCTTGAAGCGTGATCTTCTCAACCGCTGCCAGATTATGCTCAAACAGAGCTTGATGAGCCATGACAACTGAGGATTCTGTCAAGGCACCCATACGGAGAACATCCTGTTGGAGCCGCTTGATCTGCAGCTGTAGCTCAGCCTGCCTCATTGCTATGGCCTCAAGATGGATTCTGGTCAAGACGTCAGGAGCCGGAATTGGATGATAGGAGAGGCGCCTATCGACCCAGAGGATGTGATTCAGTATTGCTGAGTCTGTTGATGCCGCAAAACCTGATCCGGGTTAAGAAATGGCTAGATTTTCTTAACGTCCCCAGATTGCTATCCTCCTCACGGATCTACAATCCCTTGGGTCTAGGCTAACTCGATCTCCACAGGCACTGCCTAGCTTTGAGGATGAAAGTAACGATAGATCTGTTCCGCCAGTTTGGTGCCAATGCCAGGGACCTGAGCCAGCTGCTCCGGCTGAGCTGTCTGGATGCGACCAATGGAGCGGAACTCCTCCAGCAACAATTTTTGGCGGTGTTGACCCAGTCCAGGGATCTCCGCCAGGACGGAGGCATGTTGGCGCACCTGTCGCTGCTGACGATGAAATGTAATGGCAAAACGATGAGCTTCATCCCGCAATCGCTGTAACAGCAGGCGGGCCGGATCCTGAGGTGGCAGTTTCAGGGGTTCGGATTCACCCGGAAGGAAGATCGCCTCCTCTCGCTTGGCCAGACCCATAACGGGCAGATGATCTAACCCCAGCTCCGCCAGCACCTGACAGACCGCCGCCAGCTGCCCTTTGCCACCATCAATCAGGATCAGATCCGGTTGATCCACTGGGGTCATGCGACTAAACCGCCGCCGCGCTACCTCGGCATGGCTGGCAAAATCATCGGAGTGGCCTGCCTGGACCTCCGGATTGCGAATCTTGTAGCGGCGGTAATGTTGCTTGGCCGGAAGTCCGGCAATAAAGACCACCTGACTGCCGACGGCATCCGCTCCCTGAATATGGGAAATGTCATAGGCTTCCATGCGATGGGGGGGGCCCGGCAAGTCAAGGACATCCGCCAGGTGTTGTAGGGCCTGAGCATCCCGATCCGCCAGGCGTTGGGTCCGAGCCAGTTCCAGCTCGGCATTGCGCACCACCAGATCAATCAGTTCCGCCTTCATCTGGCGCAGAGGCGAGAGCAGACTCACCTTCCGCCCTTTCTTCTGGCTCAGCCAATCCTCCAGGAGTTCGGCCTCGGGCAACTCGTACTGGGTCAGGATCTCCGTGGGGATCTCGACCGCTTCACAGTGCTGATAGTGTTCCTGAAGAACCCGCTGCAGGATCAGGGCAGGATCATCCCCCTGGTTCATGGCCATAAAGCCCAGTCGTCCTACCAGCTTCCCTGCCCGCACCTGAAACAGCTGAATACAGGCCCGCGAGTCATTCATGGCCAGAGCCAGGGCATCGCGGGAGGCGGTGGAATTGGGCAGGGAAACCTTCTGAGATTCTCCCAGCTGCTCTAACCCACGGATCTGATCCCGAAAGCGGGCCGCGGCTTCATAGTTTTCCTGGGCGGCGGCAGCTTGCATCCGTTGCTGCAGATCGGCCACCAGTTCTTCGGTTCGACCCTGAAACACCATGGCCACCTGCTGGACTGTCTGGCGGTAGTCTTCCGAAGTGATCAGGCCCTGACAGACCCCAGGACAGCGGCCAATGTCATAGTTTAGGCAGGTCCGGTCTTTATAGAGAGGTTTCCAGCGTTGCCGTAGGGGAAAGATCCGCTTCACCAACCCCAGAGTGTACCGCAGCAGACCCACATCGGTGTAGGGGCCGTAGTACTTGTTGCGGGAGGTATCCAGGCGGCGGTGGCGAGTAATAAAGATCTGAGGATACTCGTCTGTCCAGGTGATGCAGAGGTAAGGATATTTTTTATCGTCCTTGAGCAGGACATTGTAGGGGGGCTGCTGGGTTTTGATCAAGTTGTCTTCCAGCGCCAGAGCTTCCGCCTCGGTGTCGGTGACAATAAACTCAATTTCACACACCTGGGCCACCATCCGCTGAATCCGTGGTGATAGATCCGAGGTGAAACGAAAGTAAGAGCGCACCCGCGAGCGCAACCGTTTGGATTTACCCACGTAGAGAATTTGATCCGCCTGATCCTTCATCAAATACACCCCTGGATCAGGAGGCAATTCCCGCAGACGCGATTCCAGCACCTCACGGTTGTAAAGGAGAGGAGTAGCCATGGCTAATTAGGAAAAACAGACTGGGAAGCCGTTCATCAGGACTTCAGGGGACGGAGGTGAGATCCCTTGGGCAGGGCATTCACTCGGATCTGGGTGCTGAGCTGTCGATGGATAGCGCCAATGCGGGCCCCGCCACGGTGAGAGGCAGGCAGCTTGCTGATTGGGCCTTGGGGTTGACCAGCAGAAACGCTTGGGGTTGTTGGGGCGGCACCCTTTTTCGGAAAGGTCCACAGGGTTGGGGGCACAGTGGCTGAGACAGCAGGTGGGGCGGTATTGACAGCAAGAGCGGCCACTGGAGTTCGAGTAGATGGAGTGGGTCCAGCAGCTGAGATTGGTGCCCGGGATGGTGTCTGGTCCCCCTTGACCAGGTTCTGCCAGAAGGCCCGCAGTGCTTTGAACATCAGCCCCTCCTCAACGGGAAGACGCCTCAATTCTACTGTGGTTCGGGGGGTGAGTTGGTAGTCTGTGTGGCCACCCTGCCGCGATCAGATGGCTGGAGGCGGCGATAAAGCTCCACAATTTGCGCCTGCACTTCTATCCGGGTGAGATTGTCAGTATTGATCACAATGGCGTCAGCCGCCTGCTGCAGGGGTGAGATAGTCCGTTCGCTGTCATAGCGATCACGGGCTTTGATCTGTTCCTCCAGAACTTCCAGCTTGATAAATTCCCCTCGCTCTGCCAGTTCCTGCTGTCGTCGCTCTGCCCGTTTACTGGAGGAAGCGGTGAGAAAGATCTTCAACTCTGCATCTGGAAACACATGGGTGCCAATGTCGCGGCCCTCCAGCACCACCCCTCCCCTCTCACCGAGAGCCCGTTGTTGATCCACCAGTGCCTGCCGCACGCCAGCCAGGGCCGAAACCCGTGAGACGTTCTCAGTCACCCGTTGACTGCGGATCTGTTCGGTAACTTCCTGCCCATTGACCCAGACGCGGGTGGGTTGATCCAGGGACTGCAGCGCACGGGTTTCCAGACGCAGGTCCAATTCTGCCGCCAGTTGGGCCAGCTGAGCTTCATCCTGCAGAGGCATCTCCTTTTCCAGGGCCAGCCAGGTGATCGCCCGGTACATGGCGCCCGTATCCAGATAAAGCAGATCCAGTTCGGCAGCCACCCCCCGTGCCACCGTTGACTTGCCTGCTCCTGCCGGACCATCAATGGCAATCAGAGGGAGTCTGAAGTTGCGGCTTTCGTCTTGCTGACCCAAGGGTTGTTGAGGAGGAACCAGGGCAAGATTATCGATCAACCGAGTCCTGCCAACATAGGCAGCAACCGCCAGGATCCCCTCTGCTTTCAGATCCTCCAGCGGTTGCAAGGTCTGGGGATCCACCAGCTCTAGATACTGCACCTGAACCTGAGGCTCACTCGCCAGGATTTCCTGAGCCGCCCCCAGGATCAGGGATGCCCTGGTCTGACCCGCCATTACCCTGGTCTGAGCCTGCTGCAGACTTTGGTACAGGCTGGTGGCCGCCTGCCGTTCTCCCACCGATAAGTAGCGATTCCGGGAACTGAGGGCCAGACCATCCGCCTCCCGTACTGTGGCACAACCAATGATCTCCACCGGAAAATGCAGATCCTGGCTCAGTTGTCGAATGATCACCAGTTGCTGGATATCTTTTTGGCCAAAGTAGGCACGCTGGGGCCGCACCAGATGGAAAAGCTGGGTGACGATGGTGGCTACCCCAGCAAAGTGACCGGGTCGATAGGGGGCACAGAGATGCTGGAGCAGCCGTGAGGGAGGGATCACCCGTGTGGATTCAAAGGCCAGATCGGAGATCAACTCCTCAACGGCGGGGGCAAACACCAGATCGACACCTGCCTGCTGACAAAGCTGACTGTCGCTTTCGAGAGTGCGGGGGTAATGGGAGTAATCCTCCTGAGGGCCAAATTGCAGGGGGTTCACAAAAATGCTGACAACAGAATACTCGCACTCCTGTCGGCAGCGGCGAATTAAGCTCATGTGTCCTTCATGCAGAGCCCCCATGGTGGGCACCAACCCCAGAGTTTGATCCGGTAAAGGTGCAAGGAGCTTGCGAAGATCAGCCAGGGTTTGAACCAACTGCATCGCTGCTTCTCCACGGGAGATAGAGGCCGATCATGAACTCCTGCCGCCCGCCTCCCTACGCTGTTGATCCTGCCTCAGAGACCATACTTGTCGGTGCGCTGATATTGCACATAGGCTGCCACAAACAGGCCAGCCAGCGTAATCACCACCATTCCCAGAACGATGCCCAGTAAAATCGGTTCGATCACAGTGTTATTCCTCAGAACAAGAGCAACAGTTTCCCTAAGCCATGATAGTGCAAGCTATCCACCGCTTGAAGGGTTTCTATCCGCTGGCACCTCTGGGGGATCAAGGTGGTCTTAGTAGATGTAGATCGCTCCCGTATCATCAAACTGGATGGTGCGATCCCCCACCACATCATCGATCCGGCGGATATTCACCTCAAGTAAATTACGGTCCTCCTGGGGCAGCAACTCGTATTGCAGGGCCGCCCTCTCCAGGGTGTTAATGGTCAAAAAGTCAGGTAAGTTCACCACATTAAACTGGGCAACCCCATCGGCAGCCAGTTGTTGAGGCGGGTCCGCCATGCTGGTCAGACCGTATTCCATAGGGATTCCAGTCAGATTGACCAGACGGACCTGGATCGGCATTTGCGGATTGACCCGCGCTTGGGGTTGCCAGGGACCAGGTTGAAAGGTTTCAGCCGGAGGATCTTGGGCAAAGGCAGGGAAGACAGAGAGAAGCAGAGGCCCACCACTCACCAGCAAGGGTAGGAACAGAGAGAAAAATCGCTGCATAACCACCACCGACGCACGACTGTCCTCAGCCTATCCAGTTCTTTCTCTGGCGGACAGGTACTGACCGGTTATTCACAGTTCACAAGGATGCTATTGCCCCTGCTTCTGCAGGCAGAAACGGGCACCATCGATCAACCCTGCCATTGCGAATGGGGATAAACCCCTCTAGCCTGATATCAACATATGTCTGTAGGAGCGGTTTTTCTCCCATGTCAGTCAACGTCGGATCTGTTGCCCCGGACTTCACGCTGCCGAGTGTCGGGGGGGTGAATCGTAAAGAGCGCTCAGAAATTACGCTCAGTGCTTACCGGGGTAAAACTCATGTCCTGCTGGCCTTTTATCCGGCGGACTTTTCTCCTGTCTGTACTACGGAAATGCAGAGCTTTGCCAAAGACTGGACAGAGTTTCGCACTCTCGGCTGCGAGATTCTTGGGATCAGCTCCGATCCGGTTGAAACACATCAGGCTTTTGCGGAAAAACTGCGCCTGGAATTTCCCCTCTTGAGCGATGTAGACAAGTCTGTCAGTCGCCTCTACGGGGTTGATAGTTTGCTAGGAACCCGACGGGCTTACTTCATTGTCGATCTGGAAGGGATGATTCGCTACAAGCACGTGGAACTGCTGCCGATCACGCGCCGAGACAACCCGGAACTGCTGCAAACCCTGCGCGGCCTGACCGCTTCCTGATCCAGCGATCTTTACAAGTCTTAAAATAGGGTTAGCGTTGTTTGCGTATCCCCATGATAGATGTCCTGCAGGAATCCCAGCGGGCCAAGCTCGATCCCACTGATGATGTCTGGTTCTACAGCTATCCTCGTTTCGTGACCCATGTTGATGAGAACTTCATTGCGCGGCTCAGAGAACTGCTCAGGGAACGGCTGCCCGCTCAGGGTCGCATCCTGGATCTGATGAGCAGTTGGGTTTCCCATTTACCCGAGGATGTGGAGTACGCTCATGTCGAGGGCCATGGTTTGAATGAAGAAGAGCTGGCCGCCAACCCTCGCCTGGATCACTACTTCGTGCAGGACCTGAACCGTAACCAGCAGCTGCCTCTGCCGGATCAGGCCTTTGATGCCGTGTTGATCTCGGTTTCTGTGCAGTATCTGCAGTATCCCGAAGCGGTATTTCAGGAGCTTTATCGAGTCCTCAGACCGGAGGGACAGGTGATCGTGAGTTTTTCCAATCGCATGTTTTTCCAGAAGGCAATCCAGGCCTGGCGGGATGGAACCGATAGCTCGCGCCAACAACTGGTGAAGCGTTACTTCATGGCTGTGCCTGGCTTCAGCTCCCCGGAAGTGGTGGCCCATGTTCCAGCCAACAACTGGCTGTCGATCCTCGGCATGGCTTTTGCTGATCCGTTTTATGCCGTGATCGCAACCCGCCAGAGCTGACCTCAGAGCTCCTCAAAAAACTGATCCAGCCAATTTTCCTGGGTGGGATGTCCATTTTGAGCTCCCATCTTCGCTGTCTCAATCGCCACTGTCCCAGGGACCTCCCCCTTGTCATCTGCCAGGTCATCCTGCACCGGAATGCCATGGCTGTCATCAGAGGATTGCCGTTTCTGCATTTTTTCCCGCACCGATCGCCACCAGGCTCCCCCATCCAGCGTCTTTTGATGGTGTTCAAACTTAAATCCGTAAATATCCTCCCCCTGTAGGTAGCGAAAACCGGGGAGTCCCTGATCATACTCTTCCCGCTCGACTCCAAAGTAGCGGCTAGTGCGCTGAGCTTTGTCCAGCTCTTCTGGATCCCGCAATTCTTCCAGCTCAAAAGGATCATGAAAATAGCGGGGATACGGAACTACACAACCAATGGGCGTTCCCTTCTTCACGTAAATATCGCGGTGAGGAATGGTGATTTTAATATTGAAGGTAAAGTCTCGTCGCAGGTTATCCGTCTCCACCATCGCATTCATCCAGGAAAAGCCAGCAATTGGATAGTTCGGAGGTTCCTTTACCATTAAATTGATATTGTTGGGAGTGCGAAGCATAAAGGTCGTCTGGATCGTCAGGATCCCTGAACCAAAATGAGATTCCAGCGCCATAAAATTGCTAGGTTTAATATCCTCCAGCGGATGAATGATCACTCCATCAGTGTTGGGACTGCCTGTCCAGCGCACAACAAAATCATAGCGACTCCTGACAATAAATCCATGCTGATTGCCAAAGATGAGCGGCAGACAGAAATAAAAATGCTGGGTAAACCAGGCTCGCTTTCGATCAGGTTTCTGAATGTAATCAACGTTTTTATAGACATTGTCATAGGGAATGACATAGATCGTATTTTCTGGAACCTTTAAGGTGTCGGGAACTGATTCAGGAGGGATAAAACGTTCACCTGGCTTAGGGTATTTCTGTGTCATGATGCTCTTCCTCCTCCAAGTAGGTATAGGTTGCCTCAAAAAAAGGACAGATCTGAGATTCAAAAGAAACCGATAAGCTTAAATCACTCTCCTTAGAATGAGGACTGCCATAAAAATGGCCTCCATTATCTGCAAATTCGAGGACCAGTCCAATTTTAGGAGTAATCACGAAATCACTTAACTGCAAAATTTTTTGGGTGGACATCTGCAGTACGGGAATATGGGCCTCTTCAACCTTGGTGCCAGAGGGTAGATCAATCAGGCGAAATACCTGCAGACGAGCTCCACCCGTGTTCACTTGATAGCGAGTCAAGAACAGATCCTGCACCATCAGGGGGCGCTGGGCATGCACATAAAGCGTAGATCCAGCCACGGGTGTCGTGGTGCTGGTTCCTCTGGAAGTGTGCCAGGCGCGCAAGAGTTCCATTGCAGTTCCATCAATATCGGGCGGATGTTAGCACCTGACCCTAGTCCGGTCAAGCGGTGGTCGTCCTCAGGACCGTTTCTGTTTTGCTGGGCATGCCGGAGGTTTTTGCAGAACGGTGCTGATCCAGCCAGGCCCCATTGATCCAGGCGAGCAGGACCCACACCAGCAGGTTGATCCGGCCATCAAAGTAGACCGCATCCAGCCAGCCTGACATGAAATAGCTCACCAGGGCCAGATTGACCCCCAGCAACACCCCTTCTTCCGCTGCAGGAGCTTGCCGCCAGGCCTGCCAACCTCGCATCAGAGTCCAGCCCCAGATCACCAGAAAGATCAAGAGCATCGGAATGCCTCCCTCAGCAGCCAGGGAGAGATAGAGCTGATGGCAGTGGCCCAGCAATTCTGCTGGCGGGGGATCCTGAATACGGTAAAGCTCGGCAAAACTCTGCCAGCCCCATCCCTGCCAGGGCCGTGCCTGCATCATGTCTACAGCAAAGGACCAGGCATGCAGCCGATTCGCCGTAGAGCTGTAGAAGGCTGCGGACGGATCAATCGTATCGGCCAGACGCTGCCAGAGCGCTTGAGGCACCACCCAGCGCAGTCCAGGGATCCCCAGTGCCGCCCCCACGGGCAGTAGGCTCAGTCCTAACAGTCCTCCTATTCCCCACCACCAGCGCCGCAACACCAGAAACAGGAGCAAGGCCACCCAGGCGATCCCCCAGCCATTGCGGGAGGCGGTTAAGGCCAGCAGCAGGATCCCCATGCCCCCAGCCAGCAGCGCCAGTCCACGGCTACGACCCACCAGGAGCAAGCCCCCCATCAGGGCCAGCACCAGCACCAGATAGATGGCCAGGGTGTTGGCAGAGGTAAAGATAGACACTGGACGATCACTCTGGCGCAGAGCCACCACCATCACCCCCCATTCCAGCCGCCCTTCCCAACCCCAAAACACCTGTCCCAGACCCAGTACCGATACTAGAAGGCTACCTACACCAATGATCTGGAGTAAACGCAGGCGCAGCCATGCCAAGCGCAACACTTGACTGCAGGGGAGAAAGAACAACAGAAACGGCCAGTAATTAAACGATCCGGGTACGCTGGTCTGCAGATCAGGGGCCAGAAGTGTAACCAGCCCCACCCAGCCTATGGCGGCCAAACTCACCCAGCTCAGCCGATCCAGATGCTTATCCCGTTGACCAAACCAGCTCAGAGTTCCCCCCAGCATCAAGACCAAACTGGGCAAGAGGTTAATCGGCAGAAAAGCCAGGGCCCCCTGGAGCCAGCCACCCGAACAGAACCAGTGCCAGACCTGACTTCCCCACCGTGGGATCTCAGGCTCAGGATCCTTGACACCGATCTTCTGCTCCACCATGGTTCGACTTTCATTGCATGATCAGAGTATGGACCTCAGCGTATAAACCGAAGGAGGAGGAGCACCCCCACCCCCCCAAAGAGAATGTTATGGCTCCAGGCCGCCAGCCAGGGTTCCACAGCACCAGCTTCCCCCAGACTGCGGGAAACATTCAGGATCACATAGTAAACAAAGACCAGCAGGATGCCAAAGACCACCCCCCCATAGCGCCCCACCTGTCGGGCGGTGTGTGTGGCCAGGGGTAGAGAGATCAGGACGGCAAAAAAGCTGGCCAGAGGAATGGAAAAGCGGCTGTGCCATTCGGTTTGCAGATCCTCGGTACTGAGGTTGGAACGGCTGAGGTTTTGAATTCGCAGGTGTAAATCAGGCAGTGACAGTTGATCCGGAGCCACCGGCGGCAGCATCAGCGTGGCCAGGTCATCAGATACATCCAGGCGGCGACGCTCAAAAGGCGCTTCACTGATACTGGTGCCATCCGGGGCATAGGAGTGGACGATCCCTTCCGTGAGCATCCAGGCCTCTCCGTCCCAACTGGCCTGTCCCGCCAGGATCACCTGTTTGAGTAACTGAGGCTCCCCCGGGGCTGCGGGTAAGACGTCCAGGATGGTCACCTCTTCCATCGTGTTCAGTTTGGGATTGACGGAGCGAATAAAAAACCAGAGATTGTCCTCGGTTTTGAAGAAAACATCCTGGTTCTGCTCCTGCTGGGCCTGAGCCACGATCGAGCGCTGATCAATTTCACGGATCTGCTGACGGCTGGGGGGGACCATGCCATTGCTGATCCCGAAGGATACCAGACTCAGGATCAGGCCCATGAGGAGAATGGGGGCAAAGAGGCGGCGAAACGGAACCCCGACAGCTCGCAGGGCCGTGAGCTCACTGTTTCCACTCAGCTTGCCCATCGTCAGCATCGTGGCAAACATGGCGGCAATGGGCATGGCCAGAACCATCGTGGCAGGAATATCCAGCAGCAGTAACTTCAGCACATCCAGGGGCGGCACTCGATCTTCCACCAGGCGATCCGCCAGCTGAAACAATTTCCCTGCTGTCAGCAGTAGCGTCCCGCCCCCCACCCCCGCCAGCACGGGCATGAGCATCTGACCCAGGAGATAGCGCTCCAGAATAAACCGGTTCCACCACATCGCGTATGATTCCAGGGCTAGGTGTGCTGTTTTCTGCCATGCAGGGCCAGAACCCGCAGCTGGGCAGGATCATGAAAATCCCCCTCTAACTGCAGATAGCGCTGATTGGCATGCAGATGACGGGCAATTTTGTAAATGACTTCCACCTGATCGGGATCTCCTATCTTTGCGGCCAGTTCACTGAGCAATAGCGGTCCTGGGGACTCCTGCACGGTCTGAATCACCTGTTTCTGCAGTGTGAGAACAGTGGCGGCTGCCTTTTTGCCTGCTTCCACCCCTGGTTGATGATAGGCATTGATGTGAATGAGTGAAGCGTACAATCCCACCGCCCGCTCATAGAGTGCCACCAGAGCCCCCACTGATCGGGGATCCACGCGGGGAATTGTGACCGTGATTGAATCCCGTTCATTGTCGTAGAGAGCCTGACGGGTTCCCTGCAGAAACCCACTGAGATAATCCCCAGAAGTGACCGCAGATTCAATCTCTGGCGACGGTCCCTCCCGATCCTCCAGCACTTCAATAAAGGTGACAAAAAAGTTATTCACCCCATCGCGGAGCTGCTGCACGTAGGCATGCTGGTCTGTAGAACCCTTGTTCCCGTACACCGCAATCCCCTGATGGACCACATTTCCCTTCAGATCCTGGGCTTTCCCCAGAGATTCCATCACCAGTTGTTGCAGGTAGCGGCTAAACAGCAGCAACCGATCCTTGTAGGGAAGCACCACCATATCTTTACGCCCCTGCCCTTCTCCCGCGGCATACCAAGCCAGGGCCAGGAGTGCGGCAGGATTCTCTTTGAGTCGAGGGTTGCGGGTCACCTGATCCATCTCCGCTGCCCCCGCCAGCAGTTCCTGGATCGAGATCCCCTGGAGTGCTGCAGGCAAGAGTCCGACGGAGGAAAACTCGGAGGTGCGTCCCCCCACCCAATCAAAAATGGGAAAAGAGGCTAACCAGCCTTCCTCCTGACTGAGGTGATCCAGATCACTGCCAGGACCTGTCACAGCAATCGCCTGTGGCGCCAGTTTCAGACCGGCCTGCTCCATTGCAACCCGGACCTCCGCCATGATGTTGTTGGGTTCTGGAGTTCCCCCTGACTTGGAGACCACCGCCACCAGTGTCTCTTCCCAGTAGGGTTGCAACTGGCCGAAGACCCGATCCATGCCATCGGGATCGGTATTGTCAATGAAATGAATCTGCAACGGTGGAGACTGGGGGGCCAGGGCATCAGCGACAAATTGCGGTCCCAGTGCTGATCCCCCAATCCCGATCCAGAGAAGGTGGGAGAAAGGCTTCCCCGAAGGTGCCAGAATCCGACAGGTATGAACGTCGCGAGTAAAAGTCTCAATCTTTTCGATGGAGGCACGAATGGCCTGAGCTAGATCAGAGCGGGGTGCTCGTTGCGGTGCCCGTAGCCAGTAGTGCCCAACCTGCCGATGCTCGTCCGGATTGGCAACAGCCCCTGCCTCCAGTGCTTCCATATCGGCAAAGGCCTTTGTAAATTCAGGTTCCAGCTGCTGAACCAGCTCAGAAGTCAGGCGAATACGGCTGATGTCAACGTAGATCCCCAAGTTGGGGTAATGGTAGAGCCATTCCAGATAGCGCTGCCAGAGCTGCTGTGTCACGCCAGACCTCTCCCGTGAACTGCAATCCTACTCTACCCAGTCTTGGGTGAAAGACGCATGAGAGTTGAGATGCCAGGGATCAAGGTGAGGACAGAAAACAGGTAGCCAAGGGATCAAAACATAATGTCGTCTTCCGAGCGGCCCCAGATGCTCCAGATCATGGTGCCAATGATGGCGACGTATACCCACACCAGCGGTCCGAGTTGAAACAAGTTATCCATTTCACACTCACCAAAACAATTTGTATATCTGCTCCAATTATTGTGATGTTTCGTAACAATGTCAACGGGTGAGAGAGGGAGTTGGTTCTGATCCGGAGACGGTGTCTGCTGCTGTCACTCTGGGATCGGGGCGCAGATGCCCAAACCTGAGAAAACTGAGGAGGTGAATGGATCTGGGCTTTGCTTTTCAGGGGCAGGGAAAGATCTTCCTATACTGGAAAGGTAGAACCACATCTGGTAGCGATCGGCGATGCATACCCCGTTTGGGCTACTTCTGCCCTTGATTCCGATTGAGATTTTGCTCTCTACCAAGGGGCTGATGTTTTTGCTCCTGTCTGCCTATGGGGGAGCCATGTGGACCTTCTTGAGTGGTGCTCCTCGTGTTCACACCCTGATCGTGCCGGATCTGGATCAGGCCCAGAAGTTCTACGAGGGGGTTCTACAGCTCTCGGAGGCGGAGTTACCTTTGCAGTACTACTATGGGGGCTATGAGGCCGGATCAGCCTTTGATCCCGCTTATTTCCCAGGCGAGTTTGCTCCCAGCCACCGCCCTTACTCCACCACTGCCACCGCCCCAACCCCGGACACTTCTGGCCTCTGGTATCAGCTTTCCGATAATGTGCAACTGCACATCATTGTGGGGAATACCCAACCTCTGGACAGCAGCAGTCAGTATGAAACCGCCAGCTATCCTGGTGGAGGCACCTGGAGCAGTTCTGCCAGTGGTTACAAGGGGAGCAGTGGATCGAGCGCCCTGCCCACTCGCAGCCGTCATATCAGCTTTGACCGCGATGCCATTAAGGCCCTGCTTAAGTATGTGGTCAAGCGGCGTATCCCCCACAGCGTGCGTACTGAAAAGCCCCTCTGCTTCTGGATCCGCGATCCACAGGGTCAGATCATTGAGATGGCTGAAGTCAGTGCCTGATGCCCATGTCCACCTACTTGTGTGTTCACCATGACTAAATCCCTGCTGAGCCTTTTTCTTTGCCTTTGCCTCTTCGTTGGCCTGAGCCTGCCTGCCCTGGCCATGTCTCGAGCTGGAGATCATCCGGCGTTAAATGGGGTGAAGGGGGAGTTCATCACCACGGACTCTGGACTGCAGTACCGTGATATTGAAGTAGGGACCGGAGCGAGTCCAAGTTCTGGCAGCACTGTAGTTGTGCAATATGTGGGCCGATTGCAGGATGGGACCGTTTTTGACAGTTCCTACGAGCGCAGTCAACCCTTCAGCTTCGTCCTGGGAGTAGGTCAGGTGATCAAGGGCTGGGATGAAGGGGTGGCTACGATGCAGGTGGGGGGAAAGCGACAACTGATCATTCCTCCGGATCTGGCCTATGGCACGCGCGGCGCAGGTGGTGTAATTCCCCCGGATGCCACGCTAGAGTTTGAGGTTGAACTGCTGGATGTCCGCTGATTCCCACTTTCATCTGAATCGACATTCCTGCTCCCTGGCGACAAAACGGGAGCTCCGCCAGTGGTTCCAGGCCCAGCGGCAGCAGCAAAATATGGCACAGATTAGTCAGCGCATCTGTAATCACCTGGCCAGGCATCCAAGTTTAATAGAATCCGACATCATTTGCCTTTACATGCCTGTGCGGGCTGAGGTCGATCTGCTTTCTCTGCTCTCCTGTCTGCCCGAAAAGATCTGGGCCTTGCCCCGCTGTTGGCCCGAGAAAACCATGAGCTGGCATGTGGTGAGTGCTGCCGATATCGCAGGATTACAACCCCATTCAGCCCACTGCTGGGAATACAACCGCTTTGGCATTCCAGAACCCGCTGCCCACTTACCCCAGGTGACAGTAACCCAGATCGATCTGGTGCTGGTGCCCGCTCTGGCCTGTGATCGCTGGGGAGCCCGGCTTGGGTACGGGGGAGGCTTCTACGACCGCTTTCTCTCGGTTTATCAGGGAGCGACCATGGCTGCTGTTCCGAGTGTCTGCTGGTCTCCAACCCCTCTACCTCGAGATCCCTGGGATCGGGATGTCAATACTGTGGTGACCGAGGAGGGTGTACAGGTGGTTCGCCAGTGAACCGGCTCTCGCTACACTGGTCTGTAGTAAGCCTTACGGTAGCTGAATCCTATGATATTAAATTCCTTTGATCAAGCCCGAGCTGCCTGGATCCGGCGTTTAGCCCTGATCATCTGTCTACTGGCAGTCAGTCTCTTGCTACTGGGTTTTGGTGGTATCAAGATGGAGCTTAAGGATCTGAAAACCGTTCCCTGCCCGGACAGACCAGAGTATGAAAACCTTGTAACCAGTAGTGGTTCCAGTGCAGCTGCTGCCGATTGCTACTTCATCGAAGGCACTGTGGTGAACCCCTCGAAGAAGCCGATCTATAATGCCGATGTTTTTGGCCGTCTTTACGATGCCAATGGCAATGATATTTGGCCAGAGCGAACCCGTTTGGGAGCGATTGAGGAGGTGCCCCCTGGAGAGAGCACCTTTTCGATTCGGATCTCAGTCCCGACAAGCAACCCTATGCCCTTACAACTGGAGCAGTTCCGTGCCTCTGGGTTTGCTGGAGCAGTGCGCCGCTAAGCAGATCATTCGCTCTAGAACAAGCTACCCAGGGCTCCGGCCAGGAACTGCAGGGTTAGCAGGGCCAAAATTGGTGAGAAATCCATCCCACCCATGGGCGGAATGATGGAACGGAAAAGATTCAGGTAAGGATCGGTGAGCTGGCTGAGCAGGGAGAACACGGGGTTGTACCAGTTAACGTTGGGGAACCAGCTCAGGAGAACCCTGATCAGGAGCAGCAGCGTGTAGATATTAACGAATTGCAGGATGGCTGGCAGGAGAATATCCATAGTTGAACGATGACCCCTATCTCGTGGACATGAGCAGTCTGGCCTAATGGGAGCAGAGCCAAACTCTCTCTAGTTTGCCATCTCGCAGCGGATCCAGCCAGACTCGAATGCGTTACGTCTGATGCAACTCTGGTCACGGATCACAACATTGGCAATGGCTATAGTAGGGAGGACTGATTTTAGATTGCTTCTATGGCCACAGCCGCAAATCCTATTCGACTGCTGCGGGAGGCTTTTGCCCTCACCCACCCGATTTTCAATACCCTGCTGCTGATCTTTCTGCCAGAGTTCATTGTTAATCTTCTCTTCAATCTCTGGATGCTGGCGGTTGTACCCGTTTCGCGGTTTCAGTTCCCCCTCCTGGCCTGGTGGGATTTTCATGCCTGGTTGGGATCCTCTGCTGTTGCCCTCAATCTGCTGCAAAAGATCGGGATTGGGTTCGGTTCGCTGGGGATCTACATCCTTCTGGTCAAACCCGTAGTGGAAGCTTGTGCGCTTCTCTTTCTGCATACTCACCAACAGGGACAGGCCTTTGTCTTGACAGACGTGTGGGATAAGATTCGTCGCACCTACCCTGATCTGGTGGGCACAGCGCTGCTCTCTGCTTCGGTCACGATTCCTGTGTATGTTGGGCTAGCTCTGGTATCTCTGGGCCTGGCCATGCTGCAGATCCCCTTTCTCTTCTTCCTGCTGCTGCCCCTGGGCTGGCTGGCACAAACCTATCTGGATCTGCATCTTCTCTTTATTCGCTATCCTTTGTTGCTGGAGGGAGAATCGGCTCTCTTGAGCTTTATTCGTGGATGGGAATTTACCGATCAACATTTCTGGCGGCTGCTGTCGGCTTACCTGGTGGCAACCACCGGAGTGTCGGTCCTGGCCCTGATCCCTGGGATGGTGGCCAATCCTCCTGACTGGACTGCTCCGATTCTGCAGGCTCCTCCTTTGGATATCCGCTGGTTACGGGCGATTCAGTCGATTCTGGGCAGCTATGTCCACCTGATGTCCCTCCCTGCGATCACGGCCTACTATCTACTGGTCTACCGCCGCCTTCAGGACTCGAATTGAAAGACTTCTCGTTCACTGTTTACGCTGCAACCTCCACCTCGGGCAGAATCGGAGCTGTTGCCATGAATTTTTCTCCGGACCGCAGGCAAAACACAGGTTGCAGGAGTCGCTCCGTCATCACCTCGGTGGCTTCGTTATCCCGCAGGATCCAGTGTCCCCGTTGATCACAGCAACATCTGAGATGGCGTCCAGATTCTGCGCCAGATCAATGACATGCCCTCCTTTCAGGATCAGATCAAATATCCCCATGAGCATCTCTCTGATCTATGGATGGTAGTCAAAAAGATAGATTAATTTGTTCAGAAAAATAGTGGTTATTGTGACAGAATATATCCTTAGATTTAGAAACTAATCATCAATAAATCTATAAGAAAATCTTTGATACTATCACTCTCTTAATTAAAGCCTCAATTTCATTTAATGTATGAGTAATACGCCAACTCAAAAATGAAGTGCAACGCCTAGGAACCCTTCCCTAGAAGGACTCACAGAGGTAATCTGATAGATCCCACTCTTATCCAACTACCTCCATGAGCTACTCTCATCTTACCTCCCAGGAGCGCCAACTCATTTATCAATGGCGCATTCTTGAGAAACTTCCCTTTCATATCATTGCCTCCAGGTTAGGGCGTTCTCAGTCCTCTATCTCTCGGGAAGTCCAGCGTAATTCCCATCCTCAATTAGGCTATCTTCCTGATACCGCTCACACCACTGCCCAACAACGTCGTCATCTTGCTAAATCTCCCTTTGCTTCCTTCTCTGACCAGCAGATCCAGGCAATCAAAGACTGTTTGAAGAAATACTACAGCCCTGAACAAACTGCGGGTCGGCTCAAATAACAAGGGCTAGACTCTGCGAGTCATGAGTCCATTTATCAAATGATCTATGCCAATCATATGGGACTCCATGAATATCATTTTTACCTGCGCAGGCAGCACGTCAAAAGAAAAAGGCGAAAAGCGTCAGACCCACGCAAGTCAGGGATTCCAGGGCGTGTGGGGATTGAGCATCGCCCAAAGATTGCCGATGAAAAAACTGAGATTGGCCACTGGGAAAGTGACACCATCATTGGAGGTAATCATTGTGGTGCCATCGTAACTCATGTGGATAAGGCGTCGAAATTCTTGCTCGCTCGACTGGTTAACTCAGATCTTGCACCAACTGATTTGAATATCCAATCCATGTTGTCGAGC
>CAYMOX010000026.1:0-58603 GCA_964392245.1 uncultured bacterium | reverse complement strand
CCAATTTAAGGCGCAAGAGACGCAATGTGAGTTCTGCTTCTCCCTGTCGGATCCCGCGTTGCTCACCTCGTTGCTCGCCAATCTGGATGCCGCGTTGTTCGCCAATCTGGATCCCTTCCTTCAGGGTCTCTTCCTTCCACTTTAGATAGGCCGGTGATAGGTTCATGACTAACTCCCTTTCTTCCTCTCGCAGTGCCTCTTGCTTCTCATCCAACATTATCTTCCAGCTACTGAGAAGCTCCAAAACTCGCAACCCCAGCGGATCTACCTCAGCCAAGGCCAACACTTCAGCAATCGCTTGTTTTTGCACTCGCCCTCGTCCTAGCAGTCTTAGCCAAAGCGTTTCAGGTTCACGGGGCAGGTGATGGATCACCACAATCGCTGTATGGAATCCAGTTGCCAGTGGATAGATCCCCCTGGGCCATGGCTCCCGGGGTTGAGCTGCAAATTGTTTCAAGATCCGTTTGGAGGCGGTGGGGGTGAGGATCCACAAGAAAGGGGGATGGCCTTTGAGTGAAGTTTGTTCCTGTTGAGCCATTAACATGAAGGTCTTAAGCAGGCAGGCTCGGATCTGAGAGACGGTGACCGGATTGCGATAGGGTTCTAGTAAACAGGCAGCTTCGGTCATGCGTGCCAACAAGCCCAGAGGACTTGGATCCGGTTGTAGATTCGGATGAAAATAGAGAGCAATGGAGCGGGGTTCATCACTGACTTCACGGCTGATCTCAATGGCCCCCCAAGGAGACAGGACCTCAGTGAGCAAACTTTTGGCAAATTGGTCGTGAGGTTGTCGGGTCACAACAGTTCACAAATCATGGATTTCTTGAGGGCTTCTATGAATAGCAACTTGTTTTTTTTCAGACTGAGTTCTTCATGTTAAGAGCTTTGTGGAAGGGGCTTCTTGCTTTCTGACCCACTCCACCCCAGGTTAAGATGCGGTTACTTTCTGCTCAGCCGATCTACTCGCCTGAATGAAACTTACCACGCGCGGCTACTACAGTATTAAAGCCATGCTGGATCTGGCCATCCTTGGATCCAAGCAGCCCACCTCTGTGCGCACGATTGCTCAACGGCAGCAGATCCCCGCTCCCTATCTGGAAAAGCTGTTGATCGAGTTACGGCAATCGGGATTGGTGCGATCCCAACGGGGGGCGCAGGGGGGATATCAGTTAACCCGAAATCCTCGTCAGATCTCTCTGGCCGAGATCCTGGACGCAGTGGGTGAAAGGATGGAAACACGGGATTGGACGCCCCAGCCTGAGGGTCCTGCAGAAGATTGGGTAACTCGCGCCGTCTGGGAACGCATCTCCAGTCGAGTCCAGCAGGTGTTGCAGGAAACCACCCTGGAAGATCTGTACTTCGATGCCCGTAGCTGGCAGGCGGCTCAGGGGGCTGAAACAGGGTTTATGGTTTGAACTTCAATGGTGATCCAGCCTGTTTCTTTTCCTGTGTTCGTGGCCGCCCTGATCCTGGATTACCTGCTGGCGGATCCCTGGACCTGGTATCACCCGGTACAGGCCATGGGGACTGTGATCCATTGGGGGCAGAGATGGATTCTGCAGATCTTCAGATCCCTCTGGGGACAACGGTTGGGGGGAGGATTATTAACCTTGCTGCTTGTCCTGGGTAGTTACGGTGCGGCGGTTGTCCTGATCCAGGGTTGTCAGTTGATACATCCTTTGCTGGGAACAGGCATGTCGGTGATTATTCTGGCCAGTAGTTTGGGGGCGCGCAGTTTGCGCAGAGCCGCACTGGAGGTATTAATGTTCCTGGAGCAGGGAGATCTGGAGCAGGCTCGTCAGCATCTTAGTCGCTATGTGGGCCGGGATACCGAGCAACTGGATCAACAGGAGATCTGTCGGGCTCTGGTGGAAACGGTTGCAGAAAACACACCTGATGGCGCCACAGCTCCCCTTTTCTACGGACTCCTGGGGGGACCCCCCCTGGCCTGGGCCTATAAAGCCGTCAGTACCCTGGATTCGATGGTGGGCTTTCGCCGCGCTCCCTACACCTATCTGGGTACGATCCCCGCTCGCCTGGAGGATGGCCTCACCTGGTTGCCCTGCCGTCTGACCGTGATCACCCTGGCCTGCTGGAGTGGATCCCCCTGGCGGTTCTGGCAGCAATGTCGGCGGGATGCCTGTACAGATCCCAGCCCCAATTCCGGTTGGAGTGAAGCGGCCTTTGCCTACACGTTGGGGATCCAGTTGGGAGGATTGAACTTTTATCAGGGGCAGCCAAAAGAGAAACCGCCTTTGGGGCAACCCCTCAAGGACCTGGACCCTACGGTTGTGCGGGACAGCCTGGTTCTCCTGAGAAAAGTTATGATCACCTGGATCATCTTGATCAGTGTGATCTGGGGTGGGATTAACCTGACGTTATGAAGCAAATTTTTCCAAAAGACTGGTACTCTTCAGTTGCCATTGCAAACCCATGAAAGCCCAGTTGAGAAAATCCTCGACTTCCTCTTCACTGAACTGCATTGCTCTCCCCAAGGCCAGGATGAAGGCTTCTTCCTCCTCCGCCAGATCGTTATTAATCACTGCCATCGCAGCAGCATCCCTGAGGATCAAGGCCCCCACGGGGGTGCGCATAGCAGGAATCGCCTGCAAATCAAATGCATCGTCCTGCAGGTACAGCTGGACTATGGGGCCATCAACGCCTACGCCTTCAGCAATCTGCTTGAAAAAAGTGACTTCCTCTTCATCGAGAGCTTGATCGGCTTTGGCGGTAGCGATCAGGGCCTTGAGATAGAGTTGTCGTTGATCCTCAGTCAGGTCTGCATAGGTAATCATGGCTGTCAGAGCACAACTTCACCCTATACTCTGCCATACCCGGGCCGATCTGCAGATGATCAAAAGCAAGGAAGGCAACACCTGAGAAAGACTGAAGGCTCCCCTATTTTGCGCTAAGCTAATAAGTCTGTGGTTTGATCTTTATGGACTGCGGCAGAACGCTTCCCTGGGTTCTGCTCATCCTGAAGCAATCAATTTATTATCCCTCACTTGGAAAGGAAGGAGCAATGGTCCCATGCTGAAACTGCGGCTTAAGCGCTACGGCAAAAAAAGAGAACCTAACTACCGCATTATTGTGATCGAGAGTCGGACACGGCGTCAGGCTCGCCCTCTGGCAGAGCTGGGGTTTTATAACCCTCGCACCAAAGAGACTGTTCTCGAGACAGGAGATATCCTCAACTGGTTGCGGCGGGGCGCTCAACCCACAGAGACAATGGAAGCGATCCTGCGCAAAGCTGGGGTTTTCGAAATGCTGAAAGCGAATAAAACTGTAGGGGACGATGGGGTTACCACTATCCGCATCTCTCCCGTGGCCAGGGTAGCTGCCATTGTGGACGAAGAAGAGCAGAAAACCACCGAGGAAATGCCCGGCTCGGAAGAGGGAGAAACGACTGCGGCCCTGGATGAGGTGGTAGCAGAACCCAGTCCAGATCAGGAGGAAGCCTCTCCAGTCGCAGAAACCACGGCATCCCCTGTCGCAGAAGAAGTGTCTACTCCTCCTGAGCCTACCAGCGAGGCAGAAGTTGGCCCAACTGAGACTACTCAGGAAGACACCCCCGCACCAGAATCAGAGCCTGTCACCTCTGAGCCATCCTAACCCGCACCAGAATCTGAGGGCTGATCATGCCTGACTATGCAACGCTAACCCGCTTGCTGATTGAGCCTCTGGTGGAGGATCCGGCCTCGCTTCATATCGATCTGGAGGCCACCTGTGGAGGGGAGCGGATCTGGATGCGCGTTTCGTTTGACAACAAGGATAAGGGACGGGTCTTCGGGCGTGGGGGACGAACCCTGACAGCGATCCGACAGGTTCTGATCTCATCTGCCCTGATGGTCGGTCAGCGCCTGAATGTTGAAGTCTATAACCCGATGGCAAGAGCAGATCACCCCTCCAGACGAGGGGATTGGACCTGACGGGGGGCCAGAGTCTTCACTGTGGACTTTTTTCAGAGATGGCGGGAGGACCCATTCGTTGCCAGACAAGCTTCTGGTGTACGCTGAGGCCTAATCAGTGACAGCACCGATCAGCAAAAGTTCAGCCGGGAGGACGGTATGAGCCAGATACTCACATTTTTGGGCAAGGGCGGCACGGGCCGATCCACCGTTGCGGTTGCGCTAGCGCGGGCAGCAGCTCAGCGAGGCAAACGGGTGTTATTGGTCGGTCATCAGGGAGGGGGTCCCAGCCTGGAAGGCTTGATGGGGGTTTCCCTCTCGACAGATCCAGTGGTTGTAGCTGCCAATTTGAGTGCTCTGCAACTGCGCTCGACGACACTTCTAGAACAGAGCTGGACCCAGGTGAAGGAACTGGAGGCCCAGTATCTGCGCACACCGTTTTTCAAGGAAATCTACGGGCAGGAACTAGCGGTGTTGCCAGGAATGGATCAGGTGCTGGCCCTGGATGCCCTGCGCCGCTTTGATGCTGAAGGTCAGTACGACTGTATTGTTTTTGATGGATCTGGGGATCTGATGCTGCTGCGGATGCTGGGGGTGCCGGAGGTGGCAGGCTGGTACGGTCGTCGCGGCTCCAAGGCTTTCCTGGATTCGGATCTGGCCAAGAGTTTGCGTCCCTTTGCCGAGCCTGTGCTGCGGGCAACCTCCAATGTTGAGGTCCCATCTCTGGATGAATTGCCCAATCAGTTGGGGGGAATGCAGGGCTTTTTGCAAGAAGGACGTCGGGCTCTGGCCAATCCCAGCCGTGTGCAGGCCCATCTGGTGACCACTGCCGATCCGGTGGCTGTCAAAACCGCACGCTGGCTCTGGGGTAGTGCTCAGATGATCGGGCTGAGTGTGGGCAGTGTCCTTGTGACGCCCATGGCAGAAGGGACGGTCAATGAATCTGACTTTGCCCCCTTGCTCCTCAAGTATCTCCCCGACAAGCAGGAGGATTGGGCAGATCTGGAGGAAGCCGTCAGCAGTGTGTTTAGCACTCCCTCGGTGCCCCCGCCCCTGTCGATTGATGAACAGGCTCGGGTGGTGAAACTGTTTATTCCTGGATTCAACAAATCACAAATTGAACTGAGCCAGTCGGGACCGGAAATCACGATCACAGCAGGGGATCAACGGCGGAATCTGTTTCTGCCGGATGCTCTGGCTGGACGACAGGTGAGTGGAGCCAAATTTCAAGATCAGTACTTGATCATCTCCTTTGCCTGATCTCAGTAAAACTGACTGGACCGGCCACTGGCCATGATTCCTGCCACCCAGTGGGGACGCATCAGAATCACGGTATCGATGACGTGAATGATGCCGTTATCCGCTTCAATGTCCGCAGTGATCACGGTGGCATTATTGACTTCAAAGCGATCGGGGGTGACCTGCAGATCGATAGATGTACCTTCTACGCTGGGGATCCGGTGCAGACCCAGGAGATCGGCGCGACGGTAGGCGCCCCCCACCACATGAAAGGTGAGGATGCGGGTTAGTTGGGGAATGTTTTGCACCAGGGTCTGGATCGTGCCTGGCGGGAGCTTGGCAAAGGCCTCATCCGTTGGGGCAAAAACGGTAAAGGGTCCAGGACTCTTGAGGGTCTCGACCAGGGCTGCTGCCTGGACTGCGGTGACGAGGGTGCTGAAGGATCCAGCATTGACGGCGATATCAACAATGTCAGCCATAGTACGCGAGCAAATCGATGGAACAATCTCACCCACCCGATGGGTCGGGCACTCCTGCTTTTACTGTAGGCTGATTCTGATCCAACTGCCGGAGAAGTTTGCTACGGGCAGCAGACTCCAACCCAAGAGTTTTCAATTGTCATCATTGACTTAGTCCAGGGGTTGTTGCCGCAGGCGTAGGGAATTCCAGACCACCGTCAGGGAACTCAGGGCCATGGCAATCTCCGCCATGATCGGGTGCAGGAGTCCGGCTGCTGCAATGGGAATGGCTAAAACGTTGTAGCCGTAGGCCCAAAACAGGTTTTGCTGCACCTTGCTAAAGGTGGCCCGCGCCAGCCGAATGGCTTTCACCGTCGCCAGCAGATTTCCCTGAGCCACGGTCAGGTCTGCGGCTTCAATCGCCAGATCCGTCCCGGTGCCCATCGCAATCCCCACCTGGGCCTGGGCCAGCGCCGGAGCATCGTTGAGGCCATCCCCCACCATGGCAACCACCTCACCCTCGGCTTGCAGTTGTTTAATCAGATCCACCTTGCCCGCCGGGAGCACCTCGGCATAGTAACGGGATAGTCCCAGTTCCTGAGCAATGCGCTGGGCGGCTTGTTCATGATCTCCGGTGACCATCACCGGCTCCAGTCCCAAGGATCGCAGTTGGGCGATGGCGCTGACCGCATCGGGTTTGAGCTGATCCGCCAGAGCCAGGAGTCCCAGCACCTGATCCCCACGCACAACCCCCACCACGGTTTCACCCGATGCTCGCATTTGATCAATCTGATCCCACCAGGTAGCAAGATCAACCACGGTTTCCAGAAACGTAGGACTGCCCACCCAGATCGAGTCTCCCTGGCTGACGGCCTGAATCCCTTGACCTGGCACTGCGGTGAATTGCTCCAGGGGGCGGGGTTGGATGTCTGCCTCTTGGGCTGCGGTCAGGATCGCTCGGGCCAGCGCATGTTCAGATCCCTGTTCGGCAGTGGCGGCCCAGGTAAGCAGGACCTCACGATTCTCTTCTGGCAGAATCCGAGTCACCTGGGGGTTTCCCAGGGTGAGGGTGCCAGTTTTATCGAGCAGCACGGTGGTTACTGACTTGAGGGCCTGTACCGCTTCACCATTGCGAATCAAGATCCCCTGTTCAGCTCCCCGACCGGAACCCACCATTAGAGCAACTGGCGTGGCTAAACCCAGAGCACAGGGGCAGGCCACCACCAGCACGGCGATCATATTAAACGCGGCCAGCCCCAGAGGAGAGAGGTGAGTATCGATCCAGGGGAGATGGCTTTCCCAGAAATGGGCCCAGGGCAACATCTGTTCCGCATCAAAATACCAGAGACCAAACGTGAGCAGCGCCAGACCAACCACCGCAGGGACAAAATAACCCGTGATCCGGTCCGCCATCTGCTGGATGGGGACTTTTGATCCCTGGGCCTCCTGCATCAGCCGCACCATTTTGGCCAGGAAAGCCTCCTCCCCCACATGGGTGGCTTCCACCACCAACCGCCCGGCATGGTTGAGGGTGCCACCGATCACGGGATCCCCCTGCTGTTTGGCTACAGGCATGGACTCTCCGGTTGCAATGGCCTCATTGACACTGGATGCTCCCCTGAGCACACGACCATCGACTGGGATCACTTCTCCCGGCTTAACCACCAGGTGGTCTCCGGATTGCACCATTGAGATTGGGACATCCACCCAGGTCTCGGTTTCGGACGGGGCTGCCGAATTCTCAATGCGGATCAGGTGGGCCTGTTTGGCCTGTAAGCCGATCAGATGGCGGATCGCCTGGGAGGCCTGTCCGCGGGCCCGCCGCTCCAGAAAACGGCTGAGCAGGTGAAAGGCCATGACCATCGCGGCCACTTCCACAAACACCGTTACCTCGGGGATTCCAGTCAGACCCACAAGATAGGTGGGAAGCGTGCCCAGAGAGATCAGGACATCCATGCTGGGGGCTCCCCGCCGCAGTGCTGCCCAACTGGCCCGGTGGGTCGGCCACCCTGCCACAAAAACCACAGGAAAGGCCAGGGTCAGGGTGAGAACGCGGTGGTGTTGGTTGTGGGGAAGATCCAGAACCATGCAGGTGATCATCACCCCCATCAGGATCAGGGCGGGAATCGCCCCCAGCCACAGACGTTGCCTGGCCTGTTGAATCTCCGTTTCTACCTCAGCCTCAAGATTTTGCCGGTGTAACGGGGGCAGCGATGCCGCTCCAAAGCCAGCCCTTTCGATGGCAGTGATCATGTCCTCCAGGGACACTTGATCGGCATAAAATAAAACCCGCGCCTGTTCGGCAGCAAAGTTCACTTCGGCCAGCTCCACCCCCGGAGTTTGCTGCAGCACCTGACCGATGCTGCGAGCACAGCCAGCACAGCTCATGCCCGTGATCTTAAAGAGGGTGGCCTGAGGGGGAGCAAGATCCTGAGAAGGTACCACTTCATTCATGGGTGGGGAGGGAAAGGCAAACAGAGTGCTTTCTCATTTTAATGAGGATCCCTGGAATTGCTGACGGTCAAGCTGGAGACAGGATCATGTGTCAGAGTAGGGCTGAGAGGGGGATGTTTCCATGCCTGCTTCCCATGGTGTTAGTTTCCTGACGGCATCCCTGCCGTTTGCGCTGGATCAGATCCCCATGCCTGCCTATCTGGTGGGGGGTGCAGTCCGGGATTGGCTTCTACAGCAACAGCAGCCCTCCAGAGGCAGCAGGAGTCAGGAATCCAAACTGGATCTCGATCTGGTTCTGGAAACCCCTCCTCTTCCCTGGGCTGAGAGGCTAGCGCGGCAACTGGGGGCCGGTTTTGTGGTGCTTGATCCGGATCGGGAGATTGCCCGCATTGTTCTGGCACAGGCCACCGTGGATGTGGCTCGCCAAATTGGGCCCACAGTGGAAACCGATCTGCGGCAGCGGGATTTTACCTGTAATGCGATTGCCCTGGAAATTCACAGTGGAATTTGGATTGATCCGCTGCAGGGATCTCAGGATATTGAGCGCCACTGCATTCGCATGGTGCATCCCGACAATCTCAGTAGCGATCCCCTGCGGCTTTTGCGTGCCTATCGTCAGGCGGCCCAGTTGGATTTTGCCCTTGATCGGGCCACACGGGAGGCGATTCGGCAACGATATGGGTTGTTGGGAGAGGTTGCAGCGGAGCGGATCCGTACAGAAATTAGCTACCTTTTGAGTGCGGGGGCGGCTGGCTTGCACTGGTTGCAGGAAGCCTGGCGAGATGGATTGCTCTCCAGCTGGTTGCCAGAATTAAGCCTGGCAGGATTTGCATGGGCCCAACGGGTACAGGGTCTGGTACCCCGTCTACAGGCGCTGTATCCCCACAGCTATGCCAGTCTGGATCAAACCCTGACGGATCAACGGTCACTGCGGCTCTCCATTCTGCTCACTGCGCTTCTGGGGCCTGAGAGTACGCTGGAACAGCTGGATCACCGCCTTAAGACGTTGAAGTACAGTCGTGCAGAATGGCAGACCATTGAAAAACTGCATGAGCTGGTCCCGCGAAAGCTTGCCCTGGGGAAAGAACCGACCACCGTTCAGATGTATTCATTTTTTCGAGCCGCAGCGGATCTCCTGCCCGCCGTGGGTTTGTTGGTGGCAACCCTAACGGCAGACTCCATTGACCTCGATCCCTGGCTGAGTCGGTACGAAGATCCTCAGGATCGGCTAGCTCACCCAGCCATGTTGCTGGATGGACGGCAGCTGATGCAGGCACTTAACCTTAAGCCCGGACCTCTGGTGGGGCGAATTCTGGAGCAGATACAGCAGGCCTATGCCACTGGAGAACTGGACACACCAGAGCAAGCGCTGGCCTACGCACGCCAATGGCAGGACCCGGATCGCCTGCACCCTCTGCCCCTCGAATATTAAGGCAGCGCGATGAAGCGTGACATTTCAGAATAAACAGTAGTCAAACTTTGGGTTGAGTTAAAGTGGGGATCAACGCTGCCCCGCAGAGGAGAACGACTATGAAGGTTGGAGATCGTGTCCGTGTCAAAGCCAGTGTGGTGGTTTATCACCACCCCGAGCATCGCAATGAGCCATTCGATATCAAGGGAATGGAAGGGGAGCTGAGGTCGGTGATTCGGGATTGGAATGGTCGGCCCATCAGTGCCAACTACCCTTTCCTGGTGCAGTTTGAGGGTAAGTTCCGTTCCCACTTGCATGAGACTGAAATTGAATTGGTATCTGAGTCAAATCTTGTGGAGGCCATGGCAGCTCAGGCCAGTGCCGCTCTCTAGTCCAGACCCAGCATTACTCGGTTCATTTCCAGAATAGGGCAGATGAGTTCAGCCTCAGCGGGGGAAAGATGTTTTCTTACACTCTCTTGCAATAACTGATAGGTGACATCACAACTCCGCTGAGCTCTGAAGGCACGCATTAACGTCTGAAACCAGAAGAGCACTCTCTCCTTCAGCCGCTCCGGATCGTCAATCAGCATGGTCAGGGCCGATAAGCGATACATCCTCACCGTATCCGCCTTCCACTTGCCCGCATAATCCTCGTTTCCCCGCATGTAGAGCTGCGGATCCATACTTTTCAGGCGAGTTTCCACCTCACGGATGATGGTTACTTCAAGTGCCTGGAGCTGGAGATACGTCTGCAGGCGCAGATCAAACGATTGCAAATAAGTATCCATCAATTGCAGTTCAGCATCGGTGGCGTAGCGCCCGTCAGCCTCAAGACTCAGATTTCGCAAGCGGGTTAGCATGGGTTTGATCAACAGGGTTGCATCGAGATCAATGTATCTTATCCCTGACCCTGACCGACTCTGGGTTGCAGGGTTGATCTCTCCCCTGTGAAGGATGAGAATAGGTTAATATTAGTTAACATCATCAGCTGTCCTTTGCGGATCGCATGCTAGTGACCTAGGTTATCTGGAGGAATTCTGTGAGTCAGAAAAATAATCCTAAGAAGTGGAGAGGCGTAGGGTTGTACGCGCTGCTGGCCATTGTCGTCATTTCCCTGGCCACGACCTTTTTGCAAGGCAACCCTGGCGAACGGGCTGAAAAGATCTCCTACACCGATCTGATCACTCGGATTGAGAATAACCAGGTGAATCAGGTGCGCATCCGTGAAGGGGGGCAACTGGCCATTGCGGAGATCACCGAAAGTGGCCGCACGGCTCGGGTGGAGGTGAATTTGCCCCCACTCACCCCTGAGTTTGAACAGACGCTTTTACAGAATGATGTGGATATCGTGGTCGATCCTCTGCAGGAGGAGAATCCTTTTGGACGTCTGCTGAGTGCTTTGTTTGTGCCCATTCTTTTGCTGGCTGTCCTCTTTTTCCTGCTGCGCCGCGCTCAGAATGGACCAGGAAGTCAGGCCCTGAATTTTGGCAAGTCCCGTGCCCGTGTACAGATGGAGCCCAAAACCCAGATCACCTTCAATGATGTGGCCGGGATTGAACAGGCCAAGTTGGAGCTGGCGGAGGTTGTGGATTTCCTCAAAAACTCGGAGCGCTTTACGGCTCTGGGGGCCAAGATCCCCCGGGGTGTGCTGCTCGTGGGGCCTCCTGGAACCGGAAAAACTCTGCTGGCTCGGGCTGTCGCTGGCGAAGCTGGAGTGCCCTTTTTCTCCATCTCTGGATCTGAGTTTGTAGAAATGTTTGTGGGCGTCGGGGCCTCGCGGGTTCGAGATCTGTTTGAGCAGGCGAAGCAGAATGCCCCCTGTATTGTCTTCATTGATGAGATTGATGCTGTGGGTCGTCAGCGGGGGGCAGGTCTTGGGGGTGGAAATGACGAGCGGGAACAAACCCTGAACCAGTTGCTCACCGAGATGGATGGGTTTGAAGGCAACTCTGGGGTGATTGTGATTGCGGCCACCAACCGTCCAGATGTGCTGGACAGTGCTCTGCTGCGTCCCGGTCGATTTGACCGTCAAATCACAGTGGATCGGCCTGATTATTCTGGACGTCTGGAAATCTTAAGGGTCCATGCCCGTGGTAAAACCCTGAGTCAGGATGTGGATCTGGAGAAAATGGCTCGCCGTACCCCTGGCTTTACGGGAGCGGATCTGGCCAACCTGTTGAACGAAGCTGCGATTCTGGCGGCTCGCCGCAACCTGACCGAGATCTCCATGGATGAGATCAACGATGCCGTGGATCGGGTGCTGGCCGGGCCTGAGAAGAAAGACCGCCTCATGAGTGAAAAGCGCAAGCTGCTGGTGGCCTATCACGAAACGGGTCATGCTCTGGTGGGAGCACTGATGCCCAACTACGATCCCATCCAGAAGGTCACTATCATTCCCCGCGGCCAGGCAGGAGGTCTCACCTGGTTTATGCCCAATGACGATGATATGGGGTTGACCACACGAGCCCATCTGAAAAACATGATGGCGGTGGCCCTAGGAGGTCGGGTGGCTGAAGAGGTGATCTATGGTGACACTGAAGTCACCACGGGAGCCGCCAGTGACCTGCAGCAGGTGGCTCGCATTGCCCGCAGTATGGTCACCCGTTTTGGCATGAGTGATCGGTTGGGGCATGTGGCTCTGGGGCGGCAATCCAACGCCGTCTTCTTGGGGCGTGACATTGCCACGGAACGAGATTTTTCTGAGGAAACTGCTGCCATTATTGATGAGGAAGTGAGCTGTCTGGTGGAAGAGGCCTATGCCAAGGCGCGGCAGGTGCTGCAAAGCAACCGTGCTCTCCTCGATCAGATCGCCACGCGCCTCGTGGAAGTGGAAACCATTGATGGCGATGAACTGCAGGCCATCCTGGATGAGGCGGAGATTGTCATGCCTGCCCCTGATCAGGAGCCCAATCTGGTGGCTGCGATGGCTCCACCGGTCAGCCTGGGACTTTAGGGTGTCTGGTCCTCCCCGCATCCATTTTTAATCAAATGAACCGTTACACAGCTGGAGCCGCAAGGTTGCAGCTGTTTTTTTGATGGTTATAGCAGTCGGAGCTGTTCCTGGTATTCTGGTTCTTCTCCTGGTTCCAGGGGCTCCTCCGGCCACATCCATTCTGATTCAGGAGTATGCAAATCCTCCAGCACCTGTCTAGCGGTGGTCAGCAAGTCCGCCTGCAGGCTCTCCAGTTCAGGTCGGGTTTGCAAATATTGTTCCAATGCCTGTAAGGGTTCCAGGGTATCCGGATCCAAGCCGGGTAAACGGGCTCGTGGGGGTGAGGTAACCTCAGGTGTGACTGTGTAGAAATGGGCCGGGGCCAACTGGGTATGGAGCAGATTCTCATCCAATTCCTGCAATTGCTCCGGGCGGAGACGGTAGATGAGACGGACCACGGCATCCTCGATCGGGCTTTGCTGAATCAGGTCATGAATCTGTTGCTGCAGTTGAGGATCCTGAGGTGGCAGATGAGAAACATCAATACGCAGGGTGCAAAAGGGGCGGGCGGCGATCGGAATGAACTGGAACGAGGCACCCTGCAGGTGGACATCCGCAATGACGAATCCCTTGGTTTCCTCCTCTTCGCCAAAATCCACCCGTTCCAAACTACCGGGGTAGAGCATGAGGGGCTGCTGGCAAAGGACTTGATGGCGATGAACATGCCCGAGAGCAACGTATTGAAAAGCAGGCTGGGCTAGCAGGGCCAGAGGAATGGTAAATCCTTTGCCCACCGCCAGGTGCCGTTCCGAACCTACGCGCGCTGTATCCACCATGGCATGAGCCAGCAGAATCGCGGGCACGGTGGGATCCAGCCGCCGGATTTCCGCCTGTAGAACCAGATGCAATCGCTGCAGCAACTGGGCAGAAATGGTATCTGTGTCCAGTCCCATGGTTTCCTCGCGGGTCAGGAGGGTGGAGCGGAGCAACCAGGGAAGGGTGGTGACCTGTACAGGGCCGGAGCGGGTTTGCAGTCGTAGGGTTTGCAGTTTGTCCCCCACCTCAAACCCCTGCACCTCCAATGTGCGATAAATCGACAAGCTGGAGCCCTCGTGCCCCTGCCCGTATTGATCATGATTGCCCACCAACAAGACTGTGGGAATCTGCGCAGCGGCTAGACGACAGAACTGGGCAGCAAACAGATCCTGATGCAATGGGGGAGGCGTCGCATCGGGAAAGGCATCGCCCCCGAATAGCACCAGATCCACCTGTTGTTTGAGAGCGTAGTCAATACAGTTCTCCAGCGCATGGGTGAAATCTTCAAGTCGGCTATTTAGTCCCGAGACAGGATTGATCTGCCCGTAGCTGAGGCCACTCCCCAGATGCAGATCCGAGAGATGCAGAACGCGAACCATAAGGGTGTAGAGTTGGGTTTCAGAGTCAGGCTCTGAAGAATTAGAAGGATTCTACCAAACTCTCCTTAAGGGTGTCCCCATGTAGAGATGGAAGCTGGTGAAGGGATTTGAACCCCCGACCGGCTGATTACAAATCAGCTGCTCTACCCCTGAGCTACACCAGCAAACATGCGAGTTGATCCTAACTTAAAAATGGATCTTGAGTATAAAACGCCTCTGTCAAAATCGCCACTGTTCCTCACTGTTGGGGTTGCACCAGGACGGACAAACAATCAGCTCAGACGGGATGATTTGCCCAGGCCACTTTCCATGGCCCAGCGAGCCAGTTCGGTCCGGTTATGGAGCCCCGTTTTGCCTAACATATTGCTGACATGGCTCTCAATCGTGCGCTGACTCACCCCCAGCACCTCAGCGATCTCACGGTTGGACATGCCCTTGGCCACATGCTGGATCACCTTCGCCTCCGTCGGGGTCAGCTCGATGTCACGATCCAGCTGCATCACCTGCTGCATCCCCACAGTTTGCATCTGCAATAACCGATCTGTGTGCTTGAGGGAAGATTCCACCTGAGCCACCAATTCCTCCGGCTCAAAGGGCTTGACCATATAGACTTCTGCCCCTGTGGAAAGCCCCTTCACCCGATCCGCTGTCTGACCGCGCGCCGACAGAAAGATCACCGGCACCCAATCGGTGGACATGTTGGAACGAATGGTTTCCACAAAGGTGTATCCGTCCATCTCCGGCATCATGACATCACAAATGATCAGATCTGGCGTGAACGACTTCATCACCTCCAGGGCCTCCCGACCATTCCCCGCCGGAATTACCTCATAGCCGCGAAACTCCAGATAATCCTTCACCAGCAGGATCAAATTGGGGTCGTCATCAATAAGCAACAACTTTTTTTGGCTCTCCACGTTCTATCCCCTACATTGATGACCGGAATGGCACCATCATATCTAAGTATCCGTGCCGTTGATACCCTGATCTCAGTACTTCTGCAGGGAGATTAGAATCATTTATAGCTTCTGCCTCCATACACGGAGATCCGAGATGACAAATATTGAAGCAGGAGAATCGTGAAGTCAGTTGGATTGCCATGAGTTTGACTTCAGTAGACCGCGCTCATGAAGGAGGGGGAGGGAAGAGGATTGTCGTCAGTCCAGCCCTAAGCCACAATCGAGAATACCTGTAGGGGATCATGTTGGATTCAGCTGCAGCTGTGTTGTCTTGGCAAGGAGTGATCTGTGGAAAAGGGAACTCTGGTTGAGTTTCGTCATCATACTAACGACCGACTACTGGCGGTGGTCCAGGGCCTGGAGGGGAAGAAAAATCTAGTCCTCAAGGTCGCCTCTGGACAGACCCATAGCATTCATCCTCGCCAGATCACCTTCACTATTCCCACCTCAGATCCCTATACTTCTCAGGACATTCCCAATTTTCTAGAGGAGGTGGAGCCGCTGCTGGATCCCGATAGTTTAGCCATTGCCTGGGAACTGTTACAGGAGGAACGGCGAGCGCTGCCACTGGCAGATATTGCCCAGATCCTGTTTTCCAGTACCGCGCCCACCACTCTCTATGCAACATTTCGCCTGCTTTCGGAGGATCGGGTCTATTTTAAACAGAAGGGAGAGGCCTATGAGCCCCGGAGTCAGAGCCAGGTGCAGGAGATCCAGAACCAGCTGTTGATTCAACAACAAAAAGAGCAGGAACAGGCGCAGTTTGAGGCGAAGTTGGGGGTTGCCCTGAAGCAGGCAGAGTCGGTCAGCTGGACCGAGCTTGAACGGCGGCGGCTGGAGGTCCTGGAGCGGTTTGCCCTTTACGGAGAGGAAGCTTCAGACCGCGATCAAGCCCTGAAGTTACTGATGTTTCTGGAGCGAACCACTTCACCCCAAGCAGCTTTTGATACTCTCGTCGATCTGGGCCTCTGGAATCGGCATGAAAATCTGGCGCTCCGGCTCTCCAGTATCCCCACCCATTTCACCCCAGATCTAGAGCAATTGGCAGACCACCTGATCGCTGATCCCCCGCCGGATCTGATGGAGCGGCGGGATCTAACGCATCTGCATACCTACACGATTGATGATGCCAGCACTCGCGACATTGATGATGCCCTGAGTGTGGAATGGCTGGCGGACGCCCGGATCCGTATCTGGATCCACATTGCGGATCCCACCCGCTGGATCCCCCTGGGCCATCCCCTGGATCATGAGGCTCGCAAGCGAGGCACCAGTGTGTATCTGCCTGAGCAGGTGCTGCCCATGTTTCCGGCGCAGCTGGCGACGGGCCCCATGAGTTTGGTGCAGGGGCAGGTGCGAGCCGCCCTCAGTTTTGGGATCGTGCTTTCACAAGAAGGGGCAATTGCCGAGTGCTGTATCTATCCCAGTCTGATCCAGGTGACCTATCGCCTCACCTACGACGATGCCGATGAAATGCTGCAGTTGGCCGCCGAGAAGGATCTAACCCTGCTGGCGGAAGCGGCTCAGTTGCGCTATCAGTGGCGATCCAGTCAGGGGGCCATCAATATTGGCTTGCCGGAGCAAGACATCAAAGTGGTGGATGGGGTTCCCCACCTCCAGGTTTTGGAGGACACACCCTCGCGGCAACTGGTGGCTGAAATGATGGTGCTCACGGGGGAGGCGACGGCGGCCTACACGGCAGCGGCCCAACTGCCTTTCCTCTACCGCAGTCAGCCAGAACCGGATCTGCCGCCCCCCGAGGAGCTATCGCAGCTCCCCCCCGGTCCGGTGTACTCCTTTGCCTTAATGCGCTGCATGCAGAAGGCGGAAATGACGACGGTGCCTGGGGCTCATGCGGGCCTGGGGCTGGCGGCCTATAGTCAGGTGACATCTCCGATTCGTCGCTACGCTGATCTGATCGGCCACTGGCAACTTAAGGCCCATCTGCGGGGAGAGCCCCCGCTGTTTACCCAGGACCAGTTACGGCAGATGATCATTGCCCTGGAACCCACCACCACAGAAGCGATCCAGGTGGAGCGGCGTACGAAGCGCTACTGGAGTCTGGAATTATTCCGGCAGGGGAAGGACCGCCTCTGGCAGGCTCTGATCCTGGGCTACTTGCGGGAGCAGGAGAATCTGGTGCTCGTCATGATTGATGAAATTGCCTTTCGCTGCCCTGTGCGTTTCCAGCGTCATGTGCAGCTGGGGGAGTGGGTACAACTGCAGGTGGCTGCCGTCGATCCCCGTGCGGATCTCCTGGATCTGCGGGAGGTGAGTGTAGGGGTAGCCCAATAACGGCAGGGTGGAGAAAAGCCAGCGTTGTATGCTTGGCATCAATAATAAGAGTCGCTACTTAATGATCCTCGGTGATTTGCATGTCTGATCCCCATTCCCCCGCCCTGAATAACCGCCAAGGTCACACCAGCGAGCACACCCTGACTCTGGCGGATCAATCGCTGCCGTACAGGGCTGAGGCGGACTGGTTGACGGTTTACGAACGGGAGAAACCCGTGGCGGTGATGTTCTATGTGGCCTACCTGCAGCAGGGAGAAGACAGTTCCCATCGTCCCCTGACCTTTGTGTTTAATGGTGGACCCGGGGCAGCGTCGGCCTATCTGCATATGGGAGCTCTGGGGCCTCGCCGCGTGCAGTTTGGTTCCGACGGCACCCTCCCGAAACCCCCTGTGCGGGTAGCTGACAACCCCGAAAGCTGGTTACGCTTCACCGATCTGGTCTTCATTGATCCGGTGGGGACAGGGTTCAGCCGCCAGTTGCCCCCTGACAAATCCGAGTCTTCTGCTACAGGCTCCTCCCCCGACAAATCGGGATCCCCCGCTGACAAACCGGAGGAATCGCCGTTCTGGGAGGTGGAACGGGATCTGAAAGCTCTGGGGGAATTTATGCAGGCCTTTCTCTCCCAACACCAGCGCTGGCTCTCACCGCTTTTGATCGCGGGGGAAAGTTATGGGGGGTTTCGCGTGGCGCGGCTGGCCCAGATGCTGCAACAGGACTTTGGCGTTGGTCTGTCGGGGGCGATCCTGATCTCTCCGGCTTTGGAGTTCAGTCTCCTGGAAGGGAGTGATTACAACCTTTCCTACTGGGCTACCCTGGTGCCTTCCTTTGCCGCAGCCGCTGCGTATCACCAACGGGTGTCTGTCCGTCAGGATCGCCTCCAACATCAACAGGCGGCTGAAACGCTGGCCCGGCAACGGCTGATCCCATTGTTAGCCCTGGGGAGTTCTGCCCCCGCCACTGAACAGCAGTCGGTTTATCAGGAGCTGGCGGATCTGATCGGGTTGCCTCTGGCTTTGATCCAGAAGCACGGGGGACGGATCGACCGGGAAGTCTTTGCCCGTGAACTGCTGCGGGATCAGGGCCGAGTCCTGGGACTGTATGATGCCTCGATTACCAGCATTGATCCCTTCCCCGACCGTCTGCAGTATGAGGGCAGTGATCCCACCCTGGATGGAGTCCAGCGCCTGTTCACGGGGGCCATCAACCATCAACTGCGGGATCAACTGGGGGTGAAGACGGATCTGATGTACTACTTACTCAACTTTGAGACGTTCAAAGCCTGGAAGTTCTCCCTGAAAACCGAGTTTAAGATGGGGTTTCTGGGGGCCATGGATCAGCTGCGGGTGGGGCTGTCCCTCAATCCTCACATGCGAGTGCACATCAGCCATGGGGTCTTTGATCTGGTCACCACCTACTTTGCTTCCATGCACCTGGTCGATCTGATGAAACTGGATCCGGCCCTGCGTCCTAACCTCACCCTTACCCGCTATGACGGCGGCCATATGTTCTACATCTGGGATCAATCTCGCCAGTCCTGGTATCGGGAAATGCAAACCTGGTATGCCAGTCTGGGATCAGTGGGAGAGAATCTGGGAGAGGAATAGTTGGGTGCGTTCTTCCCGTGGGTTGGAGAAAAAGTCTTTGGGGGTATTCTCTTCCACAATTTTGCCCTGATCAAAGAAGATGATCCGGTCCGCCACCTCACGGGCGAAGCCCATCTCATGGGTAACACACACCATCGTCATCCCCGACTGGGCCAGTTCCCGCATCACATCCAATACCTCTTTGATCATCTCCGGATCCAGGGCCGAGGTGGGTTCATCAAAGAGCATCACCGCTGGATTCATGGCCAAAGCACGGGCAATCGCCACCCGCTGTTGTTGTCCTCCGGAGAGCTGACCGGGGTATTTGTGAGCTTGTTCGGCAATGCCAACCCGCGTAAGCAGTTCCAGCGCCCGATCGGTGGCCTCGTCTTTCTTCATTTTTTTAACCGTGATCGGACCGAGGGTGACATTCTGCAACACTGTCAGATGAGGGAAGAGATTGAATTGCTGAAACACCATGCCCACTTCGCGGCGGATGGCATCAATGTTACGCAGATCGTGGGTCAGTTCAATGCCATCGACGACAATCCTGCCCTTTTGATGCTCCTCCAGACGGTTGATCGTACGGATAAAAGTGGATTTGCCAGAGCCGGAGGGACCACAGACCACCACCACCTCTCCCCGGCAGATGGAGGTGGAAATGCCTTTCAGCACATGAAAATCCCCATACCATTTGTGCACATCCTCGCAGGTGATCACGACATCTGTAGAAGAGGTTGATGATGGCTGGGCGTTCATCTCCGTTTTGGGAACATTCATGGCACACCAGGATTCTGTGATCACAATCTACATGATCCACCTCCGTCGCTTCTCAAGATGCGAAGATGCTGGATCAGAATCTAGCAGGGAGAACATTCCCTCAAGACTCAGGTCAAAAGAGACTGAATCGATGGAATCTTACTCTGCCCTCAGGGGCAGTATCTGTCGTAACATTTCCTTCCCATGGGAGGTGTCACTTTGTTAGAGAAACATAGGCGAATGGAGACTCAGGAATTCATGCAGTCAACCCTGTTCAATTCCCTACTGGGGGTATTGTGCGCATCTTCCCTTCTCAGTCTTGCCGCTCCGGTGGCCGCTCAGGGGAGCAGTAAGCTGGAGGAGGTCAAGTCAAGAGGTGCCCTCCGCTGCGGGGTTAACAATCAACTACCCGGCTTCGGCAACCTTGATGATGCTGGCAACTATGTTGGCTTTGATATCGATATCTGCCGTGCCCTGGCAGCCGCAGTGCTTGGCGATCCTCAGGCGATCGAATTTGTGCCCCTCACTGCCGCCAATCGCCAGTCGGCCATCCAGGCCAATGAGGTTGACTTTATGATCCGCAATACCACCTGGACCCTCACCCGTGATCGTGAATGGGGAGCCACCTTTGGGCCTACGGCCTACTATGATGGACAGGGATTCCTGGTGCGCAAGGAACTAGAGATCAATGAATTAAGCCAGTTGGATGGGGCTTCGATCTGTGTGATCTCGGGAACCACCACTGAACTGAACCTGGCGGATGTGTTCCGGGCGCGTAGCCTTGCCTTTGAACCGATCACCTTTGAAAATGAAGACACTGCGTTTACCGCCTATGAAGAAGGGCGGTGTGATGCCATTACCAATGACCAGAGTTCCTTAATCTCCCGGCGCAGTACCCTGGCTACGCCCGATGATCATCTGATTTTGGAGGAAATCATCTCCAAAGAACCTCTCGGACCGCTGGTGGCTCAGGGGGATACGCAGTGGGCTGACATCATGAACTGGACCATGTTCGCCCTGTTCTACGCTGACGAAAAGGGGATCACCAGCGAGAACATCAACACTTTCGCCGATAGTGCAGATCCTGATATTCAGCGCTTTCTGGGCAATGATGGCAATCTAGGAGAACTGCTGGGACTGGAACCCACCTGGACCCAGACCGTGATTCAATCCGTGGGCAACTACGGCGAGATCTTCGACCGCAACCTCGCACCTTTAGGGGTGCAGCCGGGGTTAAACCAGCCCTACACCGAGGGGGGGATTCACTACGCTCCTCCGTTCCGCTAGCAACATGGGATCCTGCAGGATCGTAAGCACCGCAGGATTCCGGATTCTCCCTCGCCGTTGCTCCTGAAGGTTATGTCCCCTCGTCAGTCCCCTGCGTCCCCTCCCTGGTGGCGCGATGAGCAAATTCTCAAGGTGATCTTTCAGATTGCCTTTGCCGTTGCGGTGGTGCTCGCATTGCTGGGGTTGTACCGCAATCTAACTGTGGGGTTGGATCAGCTGGATCTTTCTTTAGGATTTGGTTTCCTCAGGAATTCTGCCAATTTCGGCATCTCGGAGGGAATTTCCTACGATCCTGCCGAGTCCTACCTGAAAGCCTTTCTGGTGGGAGCGGTCAATACCATTTATGTTTCGGTGGTCAGCATCTTGCTGGCGACCCTCATGGGTCTGATCCTGGGGATGGCCCGCCTGTCCAGCAACCTGTTGGCCCGCAAGTTGGCGGCAGTGGTCACCGAAGCCTTTCGCAATGTGCCGGTGCTGCTGATCATCATTTTCTGGTACCAGGCGGTGCTTTTGCAGTTACCTGGAGTTCGGGATAGTTACTCGTTCCTGGGAATTTTCTATGTGAATCAACGGGGGGTATTTTTTCCCAGTTTGAACCCCAGCGAGTGGTTGCTGCCCATGCTGGCGCTGCTAGCAGGGGTGTTCTGGCTCAGACGATTACGCCCTGACCGTCCGGCCTGGCTCAAAAATATCCTCACGGCAGTGGGGGTGCTGCTGGTGATCCTGGCCTTCTACGTGTGGGCTCCTGAGGATCCACTGCAGATTCAGGTGCCAGAACTGACCCGATTTAACTTTCGGGGTGGTGCCCAATTCTCCGCCGAATTTACGGGAGTGATGCTGGGTCTGGTGACCTACACTGGGGCCTACATTGCCGAAGTGGTGCGGGGATCGTTTCTGGCAGTACCCAGGGGACAGTGGGAAGCTTCCCGTGCCATTGGCCTGAGTGAATTGGCTGCTTTTCGGCGGGTGATCGTACCCCAGGCCCTGCGCATCATGATCCCTTCCCTCACCACCCAATACCTGACCCTGATCAAGAACACCACCCTGGCGATTGCTGTGGGTTACTCGGATCTGTTTAACATTAGTACAACAATCATTAATCAATCCGGACGATCGATTGAGGTCTTCGCCATCATGATTACCACTTACCTGATGGTGAACCTGATGATCGCCACAGGTATGAACTGGCTGAATGAGCGTGTCAAGCTGGTGGAGCGCTGAGCATGACCTCTTTCTCTTCTCCTGAGCCAGATCTGCGACCTCCGACCCAAGGCCTGAATCCGATCCTGTGGCTACGAAAAAATTTGTTTGGCTCCTGGTTCAACAGCTTGCTGACGCTGCTTTCTCTGGCAATCCTTGGCTGGGCGGTGTCTGGGTTTGTGCATTGGGCTGATCAGGCAAACTGGGCTGTGATCCCGGCCAACCTGAAGATTTTTGCCAGTGGGACTTACCCGGTGGAACAGCTGTGGCGAGTCTGGGTGGTGCTGGGCCTGGTCATGGCCCTGCTGGGGATGGCGGGCGGGGTCTGGCAGGGTGTCCTGCGACAGTACACGATTGGGGTCGCGATCTTTTTCGGGATCCTGGCGCTGCTGCCTCTGGGCCCCCCCCAGGTTTGGCTGGCTGGCATCGCCGCTGTAACGGCCCTGGGGGTTGCTGTGGGCTGGAAACGCCAGAACTTACAGTTGGTGACCCTCTGGATCTGGGTTCCAGTACTCCCTCTGGTATTTGAGCTGCTGCTCGGTGGCTTTGGGGAGAAGCTTCCGGGCATTGACTCCTCCGACCTCTCGGGTCTGCTCCTGACCCTGATCATGGCCTCAGCAGCTCTGATCATCGCCTTTCCCTTCGGGGTGCTGCTGGCTTTGGGTCGGGCTAATGGAAATTTACCGGTCATCAAGATCTTTTGCATTGGGGTGATCGAGTTCTTCCGAGGGATTCCCCTGACCACGATCCTCTTCGCTGCCTGGTTGCTGGTTCCCCTGTTCCTGGGAGGGATCAGTGTGGATATTTTGATCCGAGTCGAAGTGGGTTTTATTCTCTTTACTGCGGTTTATGTCGCAGAGGATGTTCGAGGGGGACTGCAGTCCATCCCCAGAGGTCAGTGGGAAGCCGCCCGAGCCCTGGGATTGAACCCCTTGCAACTCACCTGGCTGATCATTCTGCCCCAAGCTCTGCGAGTGGCCATTCCCTCTCTGGTCAATGCCTTCTTGACGCTATTTAAAGACACGTCTCTGGTGATCGTCGTGGGAGCGATCGATCTGTTGCAGGCGGGACGCATTGTCTACAACAACTCCAACTGGCTGGGAACTCAGCAGGAAGTGCTCTTTTTCATCGGCCTGGTTTATTTTTGCTTTTGTTACGCGATGGCCTATGCCGCTAAGCAAATTGAACAGTCACTGGGGTTAGGAGAACGGTAAAGTCTACCCCTCATCCTCTTCATCGCGGTGATAGGTGGATCTTAAGGTGTAACCCGCGCGGCTAGGGTTTTGTTTTCTAATCCGGTCCTTAATGGTTTCCAGGTCTATATAACGATCCGCCAGATTGATGAGCTGATCACTGGTCATGGCCCGCAGGCTGACCACCTCCACCCGCACCCCCTGGTAACTGATGGCGTTTACCGCATAGGCCAGATCGCCATCGCCACTCACCAGAATGGCCGTTTCGTACCAGCGCACCAGGGCCAGCATATCCACCGCGATCTCCACATCCAGGTTGGCCTTTTTCGATCCATCCGGTAATTGCACCAGATCTTTGGTGATGACCCGATAGCCATTACGGCGCATCCAGAGCAAAAAGCCCTGCTGCTTTTCATTATTGGGATCCACTCCGGTGTAGAAGAAGGAGCGGAGCAGACGCGATTCCCCTGTCAAGGTTGAGAGTAACTTGGTGTAGTCAATTTCGATCCCCAATTGCAGAGCGGCGTAAAATAGGTTGGATCCATCAATAAAAATGGCCACCCGACCACGGTTATTCAGCCCATGGTCATGGAGATATCCAGGATCTGGCTCCACACGTAACATTGGTTTAAATCCCCGGTTTTTTTATTGAGATTGAGAAAGCAAAATAATAAAGCAGTTTTTCGTTAAGCATATACCCATCTGCTGAACCTGAGTCAATCTCAAAGGGGAGAAATGGCACGGAAGTTAACCTGCCAGTCTAAGACCTGAGGGTTTCCTCTCCACTCTAGCCCAGGCAACAGGTAACAATACCTAAAGAGAATCGATCGAAAGCCGTTTCCGGAGGTTGAGCTAAAGCAAGCGCTGGAAGACGGGTTCCGGAGCCAGAGGAGTTTGGGCCGGAGATAAGCCTCCCCATGCGGTCTGCTGCCAGTGCAACTGATCCACCTCGGTGTAATCAAAGCCCAGTTGCCGCAGGATCTTGAGGCTAATGTTGGGGATTAGGGGAGAGAGCAGGATGCTGGCCATGCGCACCGACTCCAGCACACTGTAAAGGCAGGCCTCCAATTCTGCCTGCTTGCCCTGCTTGTACAACGTCCAGGGAGCTTCTGAGTCGAGAAACCGATTGCTGGCCTGGATCAGGCTCAGGGTTTTGCTGGCTGCCTGACTGAGGTTGAGTTGATCATAGGCGGCGGCCACGCTCGCGGGTAAGGGTGTGGCCAGACTGCGGAGGGGATGGGTGGCGGCAATCTCGACCGTGGGGATGGTGTGGTCGCAGTACTTGCGCAGCATGGTGAGGGTGCGGTTGAGCAGGTTTCCCAGATCATTGGCCAGATCAGCGTTCAGGACCTCTTTAAAGCGAGACTCACTAAAGTCCCCATCGCGCCCCAGTTCGATTTCTTTGAGAAAGTAATAGCGCACCGCATCCGAGCCGTACTGATGCACCAGATTAAACGGATCAACGGTATTGCCCAGACTCTTGCCCATCTTCTGCCCATCTTTGGTTAAAAATCCATGACCAAAAACCTGCTGCGGCAGGGGCAGTTGCGCCGACATCAACATGGCGGGCCAGTAGACCGCATGAAAGCGAAGAATGTCTTTGCCGATCAGATGCACATTGACAGGCCACCAGGTGGCGGTTGCCCGCGCCAGCGTTGCCTCCTCCCCAGGTTCCAGGAGAGCGGTGATGTAATTGAGGAGAGCATCAAACCAGACATAAATGGTCTGATCGGGATCCACAGGGGTGGGAATTCCCCAGCTCACCTGACGGCGGGAGACGGAGAAATCGCGCAGCCCTTGCTTGACGAAGTTGATCACTTCATTGCGACGGGTGGAGGGTTGAATAAACTCCGGTTGGTCAACGTAGAGGGCTTCCAGCGCCTCCTGATAGCGGGAGAGGCGAAAGAAATAGTTTTCTTCATCCCGCCATTCTGCCTTTTTGTTGGTGTGGATCTGACAGAATCCTCCAGAGAGCAGATCCGCGTCATCCTTGAATTCCTCACAGGAGACACAATACCAGCCCTGTTGCTGGCCCACGTAGATATCCCCCTGCTCCCAAACTCGCTGAAAAAACTCATTCACAATTTGCAAATGGCGAGGGTCGGTGGTGCGGATGAAACGGTCGTAGCGGATGTCCAGCAGGCTCCACAACCGCAAAAAGTCACTGACCACCTGATCACAGTGGGCCTGGGGTTCAATCCCCCGTTCCTCGGCGGTGCGTTGAATTTTCTGGCCATGTTCATCGGTGCCCGTGATCATGAGGGTGGGTTGACCGCGCAGACGGTGATAGCGAGCAATGGCATCAGCCGCCAGGGTGGTGTAGGCACTTCCCAGGTGTGGGGACGCGTTAACGTAATAAATGGGAGTGGAAACGACAAACGTGGAAGGCTGAGACATGACACCCGCTAGAACATGACGCGTTCTCATCATATCTGGCTGGATCCTTTTTCCTGGGGCAGGGGAGAAAGCCTGGAAATGATAGCGACCTGGTATATTAATTTTTGTGTAGAGACATGGCAATGATGAACACCATGCAGGCTCCGTCAACCCTCCGTTTTGGTCAGCCCCAGCGCTGGCAATGGCGTGACTGGTCTGTGTTTTTCACCTATCAGCCCTGCACCTCGACAACAATCCTGGCTCCAGTCCTGCTGCTGCATGGGTTTGGGGCTTCCCATGCTCACTGGCGACACAACATTCACCCCCTGGCCCAGCACCGCTCCGTCTATGCTCTCGATCTGTTGGGATTTGGAGGCAGTGCTAAACCGGAAATTGAGTACACCGTGAACCTCTGGGTGGATCAGGTCTACGAGTTTTGGCGGGAACACATTCAACAGCCTGTGATCCTGACAGGGCATTCGATCGGTGGGTTAGCGGGTGTGATCCTGGCGGCTCGCCACCCCGAGATGGTCAAGGGTCTCTGCCTGATCAGTTGTGCCGATGGCCCCCACCCCGATGATCTGCCGGATTGGCTGGGCGGGCTGGTGCAGGGATTCTTTTCCCTGATTCTAGGAGTGGTCGGGTTCCCCCTTACCTATCCCTACCTATTTCGCTGGCTGCGACATCCTGAGGTGCTGCGAGGTTGGATCGAGGGAGTCTATCGGCATCGGGAACAGGTGGATGACGAGCTGGTGGAAATTTTTCGGCGGCCTGCCTTTGATCCTGGGGCGGATTATGTGTTTCTGGATGCCTTTCGAGCGATTCTTCTGCGTCGTTTTGATGGCCCTCAACGCCTCCTACCCAAGGTGCAAGCCCCGATCCTGCTGCTGTGGGGGCGCGAGGATCCCGCGGTTCCCAGTTTCCTGGCGGACAAGTTTAAAAAGTGGCAACCCCAACTGCAGCTGGTGAAACTGCCAGGGGTGGGTCATTGTGCCCATGATGAACTTCCTCTCTGGGTGAATACCCTGATCCTGGAATGGTCCGCTGATCTGGAATGGCGGCCCCGTCGCAGTTGCATTTAACGCCAGCCATCCTGGGCCTGGGAGGATCTGAAATCTGAAGAAGGGGATCTACAAGATCCAGCTCCTTTGTAATTTCTAGAAAAATAATTGTGACAAGCTAGGTTGTATCGGTGATTCTCGTTATGATGTGAGTCAGGATTACGGAAGGAGTCAGGCGGTGCAAAAGATGAATACATCGGCTGCGGGAAGCGTGGCTTCTGAGTCCCAGGGCACAGTGTTGCTGGTGGATGACACCCTGGAGAACCTGGATGTTCTGGATGAATTGCTTTCTGAACAGGGCTATGACGTGCGACGGGCCATCAACGGATCCATGGCCTTGCGAGCGGTGGCAGCCGACCCCCCGGATCTGATCCTGCTGGACATCATGATGCCGGAAATGGATGGCTATCAGGTGTGTGTAGAAATCAAGAAACACTCTGCCACTTGGGACATCCCCGTAATTTTTATCAGTGCCCTGGACGATGTTTTTGACAAGGTCAAAGCCTTTCAAGTGGGTGGATCTGACTACCTGTCCAAGCCCTTTCAAGCGGATGAAGTGCTGGCAAGGGTAAAAGCCCATCTCATGCAGGCCTATTTACAGAAGGAAATTCAGAAGCAAAAGGATCTGTGGCGGCAGCGGGATGAGGAGGACCGGGAGCGGATTGATACCCTTACACGGCAGCGGGATCTGGAACGGCAGCGAGCCGAACAATATCACGAGCGGGTCCAGATTCTGGAGGAAAAATTGCGGCAGCTGGGCGTGGATCCTGAACTGTTGTGAACCCTCGTTTCAATCCTTTTGCTCCAGGCCGTTGGGGTCTGATCTGGGTATTGATGGTTCCTTTCACCCTGCTCACCACCCTGACAACAGGTATTGTGGGCTACCTATCCTTCCGCTCTGGGGAAGAAGCGGCTGACACTCTAGCGGATCAGTTTCTCAAGCAAAATATTGCCCAGGTTGAAGGAAACATTCAGGACTATCTTCAGATCCCGCACCAGGTGAATCAACTTCTGGCTGTGGGGGTGGAGGAGGGATGGCTGCAACCTGAAAATCAGGACAGTGAGCAGTATCTCTGGCAGGTGTTAAAGCAATACCCAACCCTGAGCTGGGTTTACTATGGGAGGGCCGAAGATGGAGCCTTTGTGGGAGCTCGCCGGATCCCCGATGGCACGCCTCAAATTATGGTCAGTGACTCCACCACCCAATTTCGGCGCGGGTACTCCAACACCAATAACCAGGGGCAACGACGCGGTGCTCTCGACCTCACCTCTGAGGAATACGATGCGCGCCAGCGTCCCTGGTATCAGGAAGCTTTAACCACGGGCTTTCCCTCCTGGACCGATCTCTATCCTTCCGCTACCACAGGCGAGTTGTTAATCACCGCCAGTGTGCCTGTGTTCAGTGCCTACGGTTTTTTGGGGGTGGTGGGAGCCGATCTGGCGGTGGGGCAGATCAGGCGCTTTTTATCCGATCTTGAGATCGTGAATTTAGGGGGGGGCATATTCATCCTGGATGCTAAAGAACAACTGGTCGCCAGCTCTATCCATGCCTCTTCCCCAACTTCAGGGCCCGCTTCTGGAACAAACCTCCCCGATCTGGGTCAAATCCTGCCCGTGCTGCAGGCGCAAGGGATCTACACCTCCACCGTGTTTGGGCTGCGTCGACTGGAGTTAGAAGTGCAGGGCCATACCTACTACCTGGCGGTCAGCAGTTTGCGAGATCCTCGGGGTTTGGACTGGATGATGCTCATGATCCTGCCAGAGCGGGTGGTGATGGGTCCCCTCTGGACAGGGCGGCAGATGGCGGTGGGGCTGGGTTTCACCTTTTCCCTGCTGTCGGTGGTGATTTGTTTTCTGATCAGTCAACGCCTCAGTCATCCCATCCGCCAACTCAGTGATGCCAGTACTGGAATTGCCCAGGGGGAGTTGCAGTTGATCGATGAGCGCAGTCCGGTTAAAGAAATGCAGACTCTTTCCACTTCGTTTAACCACATGTCCACTCAGCTGCAGCGATCTTTTGCAGATCTGAAGCAGTTGAATGCTGAGCTGGAACAGCGAGTCGAACAACGAACCCAGGAACTGCAGGCCAGCGAGGCCACCTTTCGAGGGGTCTCGGAATTCCTGAATCAATTGATTGATACTTTGCCAGAGCTGATCGTGGTGCGGGATCGGGAACATCGGACCCGGTTAATTAATCGCGCCTATGGGGAGTTCTTTTATGGAAGTACCAATCGTGAAAGCCTGATCGGGACCAATGAGGCTAGCCGTTTTGGAGAATTCTGGGAGCAAATTGTTGCGGAAAACAATCAGGTGTTTACCCAGGGAACAGAGATGCGGATCCCCCCTGCCATTCAGGTGAACATGGTGGGAGAAGAACGTTGGATTCAGTATGTTAAACGTCCCCTCGATCTACCGGAGAGCGATCAGCCCGGCGTCATGCTGGTGGGGAGTGATATTACAGATCTGAAACTGGCCCAGGACAAGGCAGAAGCCGCTAACCGCGCCAAAAGTACATTTCTGGCTAACATGAGCCATGAACTGCGCACACCGCTGAATGCCATTATTGGCTTTAGTCAGCTTCTCAGCCGAGATCCCCAGCTAACGGATAAGCAGCGGCAGACCCTGACCACAATCAACCGCAGTGGCGAACATCTGCTGGCTCTCATCAATGATGTGCTGGATATGGCCAAGATCGAGGCGGGCAAGCTGGTCCTGCAGGAGGAGGCCTTTGATCTGCATGACACTTTGAAAACCCTACGGCAAATGTTGGAGATCCGGGCGCGGGAGAAGGGGTTAAAGCTGACCCTGGAGCAAGATCCTAACCTCCCACAGATGGTGATCAGCGATGGCAAAAAATTGCGACAGGTGCTGATCAATCTGATGGGCAATGCCGTGAAATTCACCCACGAAGGGGGAGTCACCCTCCAGGCACGGCGGCTTCCCGATACGGATCCTGTGCAGCTGGAGTTCACCGTTTCCGATACGGGGCTGGGCATGACCCCTGAGGAACTGGGGATGCTCTTCCAAGCGTTTGTGCAGACGGACACCAGTAAAAAAGTGAGTGAGGGTACAGGTTTGGGGCTGGCCATTAGCCGCCAATTTGTCCAGCTGATGGGTGGAGATATTCAGGTCACCAGTGAGAAAGGGATGGGATCCAGTTTTTGCTTCACGATTCAGGTGAAAGCGGTGGATGCATCTGCAGTGGCCCAGGCCCAGGAGCAGGAGAAAGTGATCGGTCTGGCGCCAGGGCAGCCCCTCTATCGCCTGCTGGTGGTGGATGATGTTGCTGATAACCGCGACATCTTAAATCAACTGCTCACCTCGGTGGGGTTTCAGGTGCGTGAGGCCTGCCATGGTCAGGAGGCGATCCAGATCTGGCAGGAGTGGGATCCCCATCTGATCTGGATGGATATCCGCATGCCCGTCATGGATGGATTTGAAGCAACTCGACAGATTAAATCTCAGCTACAGGGGCGGCAAACCAGGGTGATTGCTCTCTCTGCCAGTGGCTTTGAACATGATCGTGAGAGGGCGGAGGCGGCAGGGTTTGATCAATTTGTGATGAAACCGTTTCGGGAAGCCACAATCTTTCAGGTGCTCCAGGATCAGTTGGGGGTGGAATTTGTCTATCAATCGGCTCAAGCGGCAACCCCTGTGACTGTAGCCATACCTGAACCCCAATTATTAACTGAAGAGAGCCTGCAAGTGATGCCGATGGAGTGGATCCAGCAATTTCATCAGGCGGCCATCAGTCTCCATAACCGCCGCATGAAACAGCTTCTGGAACAGATCCCGCCCGAGCAGGACGCCCTCAAGACCATCCTGACCACCCTGGTGCGGAAGGTTCAGATCGACACGATCCTGGCTGTCACTACCGCTGTCCTGCATAAGAAATAGGGATCGGTAATTCCAGATACCCTGTTCCTGCTTCAACCTGATAGGGTAAGAGGGCTTGATTCTGGACCTTACCCATGTCTACCGTCGTTGGCTCAATAAACTCTCTGTGGCGCTATCCGGTGAAGTCGATGCAGGGGGAACGGCTGCCGGAAGTGGAAGTCGTGTCTAGAGGACTATTGGGTGATCGGGTGTATGCCCTCTGGGATGTCCAGACTCAACGGGTGGCCAGCGCCAAGAATCCCAAGAAATGGGCTCGGCTGCTGGAATTTCAGGCCAGATTTCGAGAGCGGCCAACAGTGAAGGATCCGGCTCCCGTGGTCACCCTGACCTTGCCCGGAGGAGATCAAGTGGATAGTGATCATCCTCAGGTGGCTGCCACGCTGAGTCAACTTCTCGGTCGGGAGGTGCAGGTACTGAACGAGGTTCCCGATGCCGTCAGCCTGGATAAGTTCATTCCTGCCAATATTCCAGGCATGAGTACGCAAGAAGAGATCAAACAGCTGTTTCTGCCGACGGGGACATTCTTTGACTCCTGCAATATTCATCTGTTGACCACAGCCACTCTGGCTCGCCTGCAAGCTCTATATCCCGAGGGAGCCTTCAACCCCTGTCGTTTCCGTCCCAATATTCTCATCGATCCTCTTCTCCCCGAGGGCACAAGTGATGGTTTTATCGAAGAAGCCTGGGTGGGATCGGTGCTGGGGATCGGTGAAGTCGTGCGCCTGCAAATTGATACCATCTGCCCCCGTTGTGTGGTAACTACATTAGCTCAACAGGGGCTTCCCCAGGACATGAATATTTTACGCACCACTGCCATCCATAATCAGGTCAATGCTGGAATCCGAGCGTCAGTATTGCAGGGGGGACCAATTCGTCAGGGGGATCAGCTGGTATTGAATCCTTAAGATCCAGCCAACCTTCAACCCACAACTTTCTAGTATTCTTGGAGACAATGAGGTGTTGGTTGTGAGGAGGTGTGAGGTGAAGTGTGGGATTATTGTATTGGGCACAACATTTGCAGGATTAGTGCTGGGATCATGCTCCAGTCAGCCCCCCAACGCTATCAGCATGAATGAGGGTGAGTCAGCCACTGAACTGCTGAAAGTCGATCTGGGCATCGGGGATGATTGTGAAATTGTGCTTGATGAAACTATCCAGAATCCGGATTTAGTGAACGAAGATCTGGACAACGTTCTGGACAATGGTCTGGATTTAGGGGACGTGTTCCTTCCCCCCGAGTGCTTTATCCCCAAGTTTATTCAGAACATCGATATCCTGGTGGAGCTTGCCAACAGCGATCCCCTCGGGATCAGTGACAATTACACCGTACGGGTGAGCGGGGAAGTTACCTGTCCTGATGTAGTGTCTACTCCCCAAGTGATCAGGCGGGGTCAGACGATTGAGATTACCCTTACCCGTCAACCCTCTTCCGATCTGGCCGCTTGTCCAGACATCTTTCCCCCAGCCACCAGCCGTTATGAGGTGCGGATCCCTCTGGGTGAACTGTCTGCCGGAGTTTATCAACTGCAGGTGAATGAGGAAGCCGGGGTTTTCCAAGCGAACCCCTTGACGGATTGGCCTGGAGCGACTATTGAGTTTCAGCAGGGATTGACAGAATTGCTGCCCTCCGGTTTGGCGCAGGTGAGTGAGATGGAGCTGATCAACGCCAACAGCACTTCCGGACAACAACGCTTGCGAGTGGTATCTGAGCTGAACTGCGGGACTCAGTTAATCGATCCTCAAATCCGGCAACGAGGGCAGCAAATCCTGGTGACCTTAGCCACTGCCGTGGATCCCAGCGACATTAGCCTCTGTGATACAAGTGTCACGCCTGTGACAACCGAAATCCCTCTGGGTGATTTGAGTCGTGGTCTTTATCGAGTCCGGGTGAATACCCTTGCCCGCACCTTCTGGGTTCGATGATCAACCTCCAACTCCAGATCAACCCTCTCGTCCAAGTGTAGCGCTCACCACCTACAGCCATCGGGAGAAGACCTGGAGGCTAGCAGTACAGAATACCTTCCTCCCCCTGACGACCGCCGTAGAATCACAGCATACTGTTGCGGGAGTGAAGTCATGGCGGGTGAAGTCACCATCATCGATCATCCTTTGGTCCAGCACAAGCTGAGCCTGTTGCGACGGGCCGAGACCTCCACAGCTGAGTTTCGCTCTCTGGTCAAAGAGATCAGCATGCTCATGGCCTACGAGGTCACCCGCGATTTGCCCCTGCGCCTGGAGCGGATCCAGACCCCCATGGCCGAGATGGAGGCCCCTTTACTGGCCCCAGACAAGAAGCTGGTGATCGTTTCCATCATGCGGGCGGGCCAGGGGATCCTGGATGGCATGCTGGAACTGATCCCTTCGGCGCGGGTGGGACACATTGGCCTCTACCGCGATCCCAAGACTTTAATTGCCGTGGAATACTACTTCAAAGTGCCTCACGACACTGAAGAGCGGGATATGTTTGTGGTCGATCCGATGCTGGCTACTGGACATTCTGCAGCCGCAGCGGTTCAGAGACTGCGATCAGCGCAACCTCGTTCCATTCGCTTTATTTGTCTTGTGGCTGCCCCAGAGGGGATTGCTCACTTTCATGATTTGAACCCTGATGTCCCGATCTTTACAGCGGCAATTGATCAGGGACTCGATAGTCACGGCTACATCATTCCTGGTCTTGGGGACGCAGGAGATCGGTTGTTTGGCACACGCTAATCTGAACCCCCAGTTAACTGGCGTGGAAAACCGCAGACATCAGATTATTCAACATCATCGAAGTCAGAACCTGTAACAGAGCGGGGTGGACACCAGCGAACAGAGACAGCACCACCCAACCTAAAAGGGGTAGTACAGACGGAGTTGAGGCAGACATGGAACGTAGTTCGGGGAGTGGGGGGACTCGATCAACCGATCAGGTGGAAGAGGGGTCTGAAGAAGGATCCTGGACAGAGGATTCTCTTGGAGAGGACAGGGGAGAGGCCTCGATCGATGCCATTTTCTCCTCCAGAACTCTCAACCGACTTACCAGTTCATCTACATTTATCTTAACAGGTCTGACGACAGATGTGCTATCAATTTTGTCGTCATCACTGCTGTCAATGGTGTCGTCACTGCTGCCGTCAGTTGTGCTATCCAAGGTGTCGTCAGGATCCAGATTCTCCACCACCGCACCATCCGCAAGCAGATCCCCCAATAGCTGCTGCAGACCAGCTTCCACCTCCCGCCGTTTGTCCCCCTGGCGGTGAATCTCTGCGAGCTTCTGGATCACTTCTTTCAGGGCCTCAGGCACCCGAATCATTGGGCTTGGCATAAAATTCTCAGACTGTAGTCAGAGCTGCAATCAGGGTTGTTGACAGTTCTGTCGTCAAGGTTGTAATAGTATACCAGAACTTCTTCTTAACAAGTTGAGGGAGAAACTGCTGCTGCCCACTGGATCTGGTTAGGAGACAAGTTGCTACCATGAAAGTCTCTGTCCAGGAAGTAGAGTTGTGTCCTTTATTCGCCCCGATCTGCTGCAGCTGCAGCCCTACGATGCAGTGGTTCCCCAGACCGCTGACAAGCTGGATGCCAATGAATATCCAGTGGATCTGCCGGAGTGGTTTAAGAAAAAGCTTTCTCTGCTCTGGGAAAAAGGCATTGCCAGTCATCGCTACCCGGAGGCCAGCCACGGCAGTCTCAAGCAGGCCATTGCTCAGTATGCGGGGGTGACTCCAGAGCAGATCAGTTTAGGCAATGGATCCGATGAACTGATTCGTTCCTTATTCTTGATCTCTTGCCTGGGGGACAGAGGGGGCATCCTGGTGGCGGAGCCCACGTTTTCGATGTACGCGATCCTGGCTCGTTCTCTCGGGATTCCCGTCATCCGAACCCTCCGTGATCCGGCAACCATGGCCCTGGATCTGGAGGCCTGTACAGAAGCGATCCAAACGCACCCGATCCGGGTGGTCTGCCTGGTGTCTCCCAACTCACCCACTGGCAATGCTGTGACTCCTGCGGAATGGGATTGGATCCAGTCTCTTCCTGAGGAGGTGCTGGTCATGATCGATGAGGCCTACTTTGAATTTTCTGGGGAGACGGTGGTGCCTCAGTTACAGGCACATGCCAACTGGGTGATCTTGCGTACCTTCTCTAAAGCGTTTCGGCTGGCGGCCCACCGTGTCGGCTATGCTCTGGCGGCTCCTCAGGTAATCCAGGTCCTAGAGGCCACTCGCCTACCTTATAATCTCCCGATGTTCTCGCAATGGGCAGTGCAGCTGGCCCTGGAACATGCCGATGAGTTGCTGTCTGAAATTCCCCAGATTCGACAGGAATGTGAGTATCTGTACACTGCTCTGCAGCGGATCCCTGGCCTCAAGGTCTGGCCCAGTGTTGCTAATTTCCTGTTTATGCAGCTGCAAGATCGAGATCCGGCGCAATTCCAGCGGGAATGGCTGAACAAGGGAACCTGTGCTCGCTCCACCGGTGGCGGCATTCGGTTAACTATCGGGACCCCTGAAGAAAATCGTCGTTCCCTGCTGAATCTGGAACAGATCCTGCACCTGACTTCCCATCCCCTGCTCATCTAGCTAAACCTGAGGGGGCAGCTGAGAAAGTGGCATAGCCTCCCTCCCTCTGATCCGATTCATCTCTTACCGTAGCTCTGTATAGCTTCTCCATGATGAGGGGATCGATGAAGAATCAGGAATTGCAGGTGTTCGGGGGCTTTTCTGTGGGTTTGATCCTGCTGACCCTATTGAGTTTTGCCGTTTTGAAACTCCTCCAGATCCCGGTGGGGACGTTGGTGGACTGGCTGATTGGCGTGGCCATGTTCTGGTGGCTCCTGGTGATCGTCACCGTGCCCTGGAACATTTATTTTCAGGCCAAGCAAGTGTTACAAGAAGCTCAAACATCTGAGAAAAAGTCCATCCGCATCGATCCACAACAACAGGAATATGTGCAGCGAGTGGCGTTCTGGTCTCTGCGTGGGGCCATTGCCCTGCACCTGATCACAGCCTCAAGTTTGTATTTTCTCGCCTTTTTCCAAATCATTTCCCTCGGGTACGCGGCTGCACTGGCCGCTCTGCTACTAACCTGCTTACGTCCGGCGATCCGGGGGTATGAATACCTGCGTGGGCAGATGTTCAAGTTGGAGCGGGAATTTCTGGTTCCCCGCCAGGATGCCGTAGAACTCAGTGCCCAGCTCAACCATTTACAGGATCATCTCAGGACTTTGCAGCGTCAGTTCGTGGGTTTAGAGACACAATTGAATCCCGCCGATCTGGACTCCTGGGCCCACAAACAACAGGTCCGCTGGCAGGAGCTGAGCCGAGGGCTGGCAGAGTTGGGTGCAGCGGTAGAGGCCTTTCAAGCCAGCAATCAGCAGGATCATCAGCGTCTTTCCCAGGAGGCAAGGCAGTCTGTGGCCCAATTGCGGGAAGACAGCCAGTTTCTGGAGCATGTCCGCGAAATTATCCGCTTTATCAAAGGCGCTTGATCTGGCCACCGCAAAGCCAAGACAGCAGGTGAAATGCACAATTTTACGATCAGTTCTGATTGGCTGCAGAGGCCTCAGGAGCCAGTTCCTGATCAGGGTCGGGCACGGGGTGAAACCAGCGTAAAAATTGTTGTTGCGTCCAATGGATTCCTGCCTGCCATGCCGTTGGCCGTACAAACAAAATAAAAGTACTCAGAACCGCCAGATTAAAGTAAGTGACGTAGGGGCTGAGCAAGATCACCATAAATATATGTTTGATGGTCATAGCAGCCAGGAGTAGATCTCCAATTCCTTTAAACCAGACGAGGTAGGGGAATAGGATCTGGATGGTAATCGTACCGTAGGTGAGCAGCCAGTTAATCAATTCTCCGTGCAAAAAGTCAACATCAAAAAAGCGATACCACCGATCCGATAAAGAAACATAATAAAGAGCGGTGCCATCTCTCCAGGCAATGTCACTATTGAGTTTGGCAGGCCCTGCAAAGATGTAAAGGATTGCCATCGAAACCTGCATTAATCGCCAGCTCCAGCGGGGCTGCTGATCCGGGAAGATTGCTTCAGGCTGACGCCGTTGCCAGAGCCAGCGATCCAGAGAAAGGCTGTTACCCATAGGGGCAAAGCAGGCAAAGAACAGCATCATTTTGATGATCTGATCCTGGCCATTGACCAGGGCCAGATTGCGGTTAAACAGCGATGCCCAGAGAAAAAACATGAGAATAGTACTGACGCGGGATTGAAACCCGAGAATAAAAGCCACCGCCGTGACCAGTTCCAGCCCATAGACTGTCCACAACCACCTCGGATCGGTTGACCAGCTCAGGATCGAAGTCACTGCCGCGTTCAGTCCCTGGCCATAGCTCTGACTCCATTCCGAAAAGGGATACGATCCCTGAGCACCGTAGAACAGATCCCAGTTGGGGTGGCTAATCAGAAGAATCCAGAGGATCAGCAGACCTAGAACAATCCTGAAAATCCCCAGACTCAGGGTGGATTCTTCGGCGAACCAGAACTGATTCAGACCAGCTGTCAATCGTTGGAGGAGTTTAAGCATGGAAACACACCCATTCCTGCTGTGTTAACAAACTTGGCATCATGATACGCTTCCCTTTCTCTGGCGACATCGGGATCAAAAATAGTTTGCCATTCCAGATCGATCCGGATCTTTTCGATTTCATGGCCGGGGGTACTGAACTGCTGACACAGATACTGGGAATAGTAATTTCGGTATTCAGGATGGCCATATAAGTTGACATGAAATTTGCCATCTCGAAAGTCTGTTAAGTTACGCTGCCAAAGGGTGCGGGTCATCTGGGTTGATAACGGCAGCTTCTGCTCTCTTCCATCTGGATAAACCGCCATAAAGATCATGTGCCAGTTAAAGCGATCGACAGGAGAAAACATTCTCCAATAGTTGGTGATCCCCGCCAGCCAGGCCGCCCGTTTCACGTACCAGTTCCCCTGATTGATCACATAAATGATCGGGTTAAGCACCTGAGAATAAGTATGGGTGAAGGAAATGGGAAAATTCTCAATTCGGAGATTGGTAGCCACCTGGATCCAGATGGTGGTGGTGATGAAGACCACAATCAGGACTTTCTTAACCGTTTGCAGTCGAAAACGCTGAAGCATCATGGACCTAGCCCTACTGCATTTTGCTGCCTACCAAGATACCGTTTACTTGCGGTTCAAATCTCTCTAACCCTAGCATGCAGGCATCGACGCTGGGATAAAGACGAAAGGATCTCTTCTGCCTTGCTCCAGGACAAGGGAGTAGCCTTTGCCTAAGCTGAGAGTGGCCTTTTGCTGGGAGATCAATCAGATGAATCGACATGCAATCACTGCGGTGGGACTGACGCTAGCAAGTTTTACTCTCATGCCCTTGAGTGCTCTGGCCAGGGATCTGGATCAGTCTTCCCCAGTCCTGCTGGCTCAAGTTCCTGCCCGTGCTGATTTTTCCGGAACCTGGATCCTTGATCTCAGTGCCTCAGAATCCTTTGGGCCCCTTCTGGAATCCTATGGAATGGGTCCTGCTCAGCGCCGTCTAGTGGATAACACCCAGGTTACACAAGTGATCAGCCAGAGTGCGCAAGCATTGACCATCACAGTCAAAACCCCCTATAACACTCGTACTGAAGAGATCCTGCTGGATGGGACACCCCAATCTCAACAGGGACAGCTGGGCTCCTACACCGCCACCAGTCGCTGGAGTGAGGATGGCAGCGCGATTATTTCTGAAGCTGTGTTGAATGGTCAGAATGGAGAATCTGCCAATTTCACGTTGCGCCGCTATCTGGAGGGCGACACAATGGTTCAGCAAATGCAATTGCAATTCCAGGATGGACGCACCTATAGCGTTGATCGGGTGTTTCGCAAGGGTTAAATTGACTAGGTGGGCAATGGCTCCTGGTAGCGGTGGTAGATCTCCAGGAGGTCAGTTCGCCCGCGATCGAAAGCGGCTACCACCACAGGATCAAAATGGCTGCCAGTTTGATCCATAATCCAGGCAAAAATCTCGTCCAGATCCCAGGCTTCTTTGTAGGGGCGGCGACTCGCCAAGGCATCAAAAACATCCGCCAGGGCTACAATCCGCCCTTCTAAAGGAATGGCTTCTCCCTGCAACTGATGGGGATAGCCACTGCCATCAAACTTCTCATGGTGGCTGAGGGCAATCACAGCACTTTTGCGCATCAGATCCGAATCCGACTTGCCCAGAATTTCGGCCCCAATCACGGGGTGTCGCTGCATGACTAATCGTTCTTCAGGGGTGAGGGGTCCGGGTTTCAGTAATATGGCGTCAGGAATGCCAATCTTGCCCACGTCATGCATGGGACTGGCGTAGTAAATCAGTTCCTGCTCCTGTGCTGACAATCCCAGGTGTCTGGCAATGATCCGCGAGTAGTTACTCATACGTTTCAGGTGAAACGATGTATCCTGATCGCGGTATTCCGCCGCTACTGAAAGGCAAAAGATCGTGTCGTAATGGGCGGACTTTAACTCTGCCTGCAACCGCACATTCTGGTAAGCCACTGCGGCCTGTGAGGCCAACGACTCCGCTACACTGACATCCAATTCAGAAAAAGGGAGTACCCAGGCGGTGAGATCTGAAGCTACCAGAGAGGCGGGACGATCGGGATGCAGGCGATTGAGCAGCTGCAAGGCTCCGATCACCTCTCCCCCCGGGTTGCGCATCGGCACCGTCAGCAATGACCGCGTTCGATACCCCGTCTGCCGATCAATCTCTGCATTAAAACTGTAGGGTAGTCCTGCCTCCAGCTGATAGGCATCTGCGATATTTAAGGGCTGTCCGGTCAGGACCACATAGCCAGCGATACTTTTTTCACTCAATGGAATGCGTTGATCACTGAGAACCCAGTCATGTTGAACCCGGGTCTGGCTGATAAAGAAACTTAACTGTTCTCCTTCCCGCAGGTAGAGGGTGCCTGCATCACAACAGGTTAATTCCTGAGCATAGGTCATGATCATCTGTAACAGGTGGGTGAGATCAGATTCTGCTGACAGGGCAATGCCGACTTCAATCAGACGCTGAGCCAGTTGCAAAGAATCGGTTTGGAACTGAGAAGGGGACCGTGTGACCGCATTCATGATTGGTTTGGGGTGGGGTGCCTGCACAGGACTACCCCTCATACTTTAACTACAGCACAGTCGAGAAGAGAAACTTCACCTGGAACAGGGATCTCAATGGCTGGGAAGCGAGGCTGGCGACGGCCTGGTGGAAAGGAATTGACCGATGGATTCCACTGCAGCCTTGAGGCTCTGCTCCTCCCTCACCAGGGCTAGCCGGACATATCCATCCCCCCCAGATCCAAATCCAGATCCGGGTGCTAAGGCCACTCCTGTCTCCCGGACCAATTGCACACAAAAATCCACTGCCGACCCTGAAAATAAGGGGGGTAAAGGCATCCAGAGATACATTGTGGCTTTGGGGGTGGGAACCTGCCAGCCAATCTCCTGGAGAGCCTGGACACAGACATCCCGCCGCCGCCGATAGATCTGGAGCGAATGGGAGACAAAATCCTCTGATCCTTGCAGTGCTGCCGTTGCCCCCCGCAGGAAGGCGAGGTTCTGGTTGAAATTCAGGACCGAACGTACCTGCCCCATGGCCTGCAGGAGCTGGGCATTCCCGATGGCAAAGCCAACCCGAAACCCGCCCATATGAAAGGATTTCGACAGGCTGAAACATTCCACCGATCGCTGCTTCCGCCGATCCACCTGCAGGACCGAGACCGCCGCTGCCCCCTCAAACACCCAGTCCACATAGGGGAAGTCATGCACCAGGGTCAGATCATGGGCGGCACAAAAGCCAACAGCCTCTTCCCAAAAACTTAAAGGTGCCGTGGCCGTAGTGGGATTATGGGGATAGCTCAAAACCATCAGCCGTGCCTGCTGCCGTTGGTGTTCAGGGATCTGGGCAAACACAGGTAGAAAGTCCTGCTCTGCCCGCAGGGGCAAAGAAAAGACACGACCACTGGCCAGACTGACTCCCCCCAAGTGAGAGGGATAACAGGGATCTGTTAAAAAGGCTCCATCCCCTGGATTCAAGAGTGCCAGCGGGGCAATGGCAGTTCCCTCCTGAGATCCAATGAGCGGGAGCACCTCTGTGTCGGCATCCACTGCCAGACCAAATTTACGTTCGTACCACTGGGCACAAGCCTGGCGGAAGTCCCGTGTTCCCTGAAACAGGGTATAGCCATGGGTCTGGACATCCTCAAGGCTAGTTTGGATCACCTGCAGTGCTGCTGCGGGAGGAGAAAGATCGGAGGACCCGATGGACAGATCAATAATCTCACGACCCGCCCGCCGAGCCTGATGCTTGGCCGCATCCATCTGATGAAACACATTGCTCTGTAGGGGGAGAAGGCGATCAGCAAACTGCATGGGTCAGGATCAGAATCAGAACAGGGAGGAAACCTCCTGTCTCACCTTACTGCAGAGGCAGGATAGGATAGAGGTCGAGATCACAGGCATTGCGATGCGGACCACCCCAGCTCCCCTGTTAGGTCAGTCGCTCCCTGAGCTGAAGGCATGGGCTCAAGAGCAACAACAACCGGCCTACCGCGGTCAGCAGATCTACAACTGGATCTATCAAAAGGGAGCCCGCTCCTTAGCAGAGATCACAGTGCTGCCCAAGGCCTGGCGCAGTCAAATGGCAGACTATCCGGTGGGGCGATCGGAGATTGTGCATCGCACCCAAGCCCGAGATGGCACGTTAAAAGTGCTGCTGCAGCTGACGGATCAGCAGGTAATTGAGGTCGTGGGTATTCCCACCTCGCAGCGGTTAACGGTGTGTGTCTCCTCACAGGTGGGCTGTCCTATGGCCTGCGACTTTTGTGCCACGGGCAAAATGGGCTATAAACGCAACCTGGCCCCCCATGAAATTCTGGATCAGGTGCTCACCATTCAGGACGAATTGCAGCGGCGGGTAAGTCACATTGTCTTCATGGGCATGGGCGAGCCTCTCCTGAATCAGGAGCAGGTGGTGCAGGCGGTGAACCATCTAAATCACGACATCGGGATCAGCCAGCGGCACATGACGATCTCAACGGTGGGTGTTCCCCACCAGATCCGCAAACTGGCCGAACATAAATTACAGACGACTCTGGCAGTGAGTTTGCATGCCCCCAACCAGGAACTGCGACAGCAATTGATTCCGTCTGCCAAACACTATCCCCTGGACCAACTTCTGGCAGATTGCCGTGACTACACCAGCATCACAGGGCGACGGATCAGCTTTGAATACACCCTGCTAGGGGGAGTCAACGACCGCAATCACCATGCTCATGAACTGGCGACTCTGATCAAAGCAGCCAGGGTGGGAGGCCTGCTGGCCCATGTTAATCTCATCCCCTACAATCCCATTGCTGAAGCGGAGTATCAGCGTCCCTCTCCCCAACAGGTCAACACTTTTCTCGAAAAGCTGAACTCCCTCCAGATTGCCGCCAGTGTTCGCCAGACCCGCGGACTGGATCAGAATGCGGCCTGTGGTCAACTCAGAGGATCCTGGATTTCTGCGGCCACTGCAAGCCGATCCTGATCTGTGATTCTGATACGGGGACGTCTGAAATGAAGCGCTTTCACTCTCCAGGAACCCGTGTTTAGCCCCTTGTGAAGATCGAACGGCTGTTGAAAAATAGGGTCATTGCCTCTCCTGGTTGCTGATCCCATGTCTGATGCAATCACTCATTCATCTTCAACGCCGTTGCAGAATCAAACTCTGGCGTTGCTGGTTGTCTATCAACAGGCCCCTTCGGTGACGCTGCGCAATCGCATTGTGGAACTCAATATGGGATTGGTAAGACGGGTGGCCCATCGCTTCAGCCAGCGGACGCCCGTTCCCTATGAAGATCTACAACAGCTGGGAAGTCTAGGGTTGATCCGGGCCATTGAACGTTTTAACCCCCAGCATGGATGCGCCTTCAGCTCCTTTGCCATTCCCTATATCCGTGGGGAAATGCTGCACTATCTGCGAGATCACAGTCATCTGATTCGCATTCCCCGCCGCTGGCAAACCCTGCAACGACAGGGACACCGGATTCAGCAGCAATTGACCGCAGAACTGGGTCGCACCCCCACCAACCTGGAGATCGCGGCTCATCTGGGGGTGGAACCGCAGATATGGGAAGAAGCCAGAACCTTTTTGCAGCAAACACCTCTTAGTTTGGATATGGCAGTTCCTTCCCCCCTGGGGGAAACCCTTTCGACATTGGGGGAGCAGCTCCCGGATCAAAGAGATTTAGATCTGCAACTGGCTCAACTGGAACGGATGCAATTGCAGCGGGCCTTGACCCAACTGGAACATCAGACCTGTCAGATCCTTAAGGCCATTTTTCTGGAGGATCAAACCCGTAAACAGGCCGCAGCGTTTCTGGGGGTCAGTCCCATGACCATTACCCGCCGGGTGCAGCGTGGGATCACTCAGCTACAGGGGCTATTACAGTCTTGAGGTTGGCAATTCCTTCTTCAGGGTCGGAGTATTTTGGCAATTCTTAATTGAGCTAAAGCAAATCTTAGCAATCTCAAAAATGTGCTTTACGATCTTCAGGCTGGATCCCTCAGGGTATAGACTACTATCCACCTGTCCTAAGTGAGCTTGAGGATCCGAGCATGCAAGTGGTACCTGATTCCCTGGAAGTTCTGCAAGAGAAGAATCTGACGGAGGAAGACGAGCGCACTGGCTTGAGCGTAGAGACACTCAAACGTGCCTTTCTCCATAACCTTTTTTACATTCAGGGCAAGTTTCCGCGCCTGGCCACCCATCAGGATTACTACAATGCCCTTGCCTACACCGTCCGGGATCGGTTGCTGCAGCGATGGAATAGTACCGCCCACACTTACACGGAATTGGGTTCCCGGACTGTGGCTTATCTTTCCGCCGAGTTTTTAATGGGCCCCCAGCTGGGCAATAACCTGATCAATCTGGGCATTGACGAGAATGTTCGCCAGGCCGTTGCCGAAATGGGACAGGATCTTGATCACCTGCTGGAGTTGGAGGCAGAACCCGGCTTGGGGAATGGGGGTTTAGGGCGCTTAGCAGCCTGCTATCTAGATTCCCTGGCCACACTGGAGATTCCGGCACTGGGATACGGCATTCGCTATGAGTTTGGCATTTTCCATCAAGAAATTGAGGGTGGATGGCAGGTTGAAGTAACGGATCGCTGGCTGCGCTATGGCAATCCCTGGGAAATTGCCCGCCATGAATGGACGGTGCAGGTCAAGTTCGGGGGCCATACTGAACACCACATGGACGAAACCGGACATTTTCATGTGCGATGGGTGCCCTACCAGATGATCAATGGGGTTCCTTACGACATCCCCGTTCTGGGGTACCAGACCAACACCTGCAATACGTTGCGTTTATGGTCTGCTGAGGCTCCAGATTCTTTTGATTTTGCCGCCTTTAATGCAGGGGATTACCTCGGTGCCGTGCAGGGGAAGATGGAGTCCGAGAACCTCTCGAAAGTTCTCTATCCCAATGACAACATTTCTCAGGGTAAAAAGCTGCGCCTTGCCCAACAGTTTTTCTTTGTTTCCTGCTCATTGCAGGACATGATCCGAATCTTGCTTGGTCAGGGGCTCAGTATTAAACAGTTTCATCAGAAATTTGCAATCCAGCTCAACGACACTCATCCCGCCATTGCCGTTGCTGAACTAATGCGCCTCCTGCTGGATGAACATGACATGGATTGGATCCAGGCCTGGTCGATTACCCAAAAAAGTTTGGCTTACACCAACCATACGTTGCTACCGGAGGCTCTGGAACGATGGCCGCTAGGACTGTTCCAACAACTGCTGCCCCGCCATCTGGAGATCATCTTCGAGATCAATCATCGCTTTTTGGAAGAAGTCCAGGCCAAATATCCTGGGGATGATGCACGGCTACAACGCCTATCCCTGATCGACGAGGCTGGAGAACGCTACATTCGCATGGCTCATCTGGCCTGTGTTGGTAGTCACGCCATCAATGGAGTCGCCGCTCTGCACACTGAGTTGCTCCAGCAGGATGTGCTGCGGGACTTTTATGAGATGTTCCCCGAGAAATTCAGCAACAAGACGAACGGGATCACTCCCCGCCGCTTTATAGTCTTGAGTAATCCTGGTCAAACGCAATTGTTGAATCGCACCATCGGCTCAGACTGGATCAAGCATCTGGATCATCTCCGGCAGCTGGAACCCCATATTGCCGATTCAGGATTCCGGCAGGCGTGGTGGCAGGTGAAACAGGCCAACAAAGTGAATCTGTGCCGTTATATTCAGCAGCACAATCAAATTGTTGTTGATCCCAACTCGCTGTTTGATATTCAGGTCAAGCGAATTCACGAATACAAACGTCAGCACCTGAATGTTCTGTATATTCTCACCCTCTACAATCGTCTAAAAGCCAATCCCAACCTGGAGATCACGCCCCGAACCTTCATCTTTGGAGGTAAAGCGGCCCCAGGCTATTTTATGGCCAAGCTGATCATCCGCCTGATCAACGGGGTTGCCCAGGTCATCAACCAGGATCCTCAGGTGCGAGATCGACTCAAGGTGGTTTTCCTGAAAAACTACAGTGTCAAGCTGGCTCAGCATGTCTATCCTGCTGCAGATCTCTCAGAACAAATTTCTACGGCGGGTAAAGAAGCCTCGGGAACCGGAAACATGAAATTTGCCCTGAATGGGGCTCTGACGATCGGGACCCTGGATGGAGCAAATGTGGAGATCCTGGAAGCAGTGGGGCCGGAGAATTTCTTCCTATTCGGTCTCACGGCTCCAGAAGTTTATGCGCTCAAATCTTCAGGATATTCGCCTCGTAAGTACTACAATGCCAACCCAGAATTGCAGGAAGTCATGGCCCGGATTTCTTCTGGAGAGTTTTCCCAGGGAGATCCTGATCTCTTTAGACCTTTAGTGGATTCACTGCTCCACTGGGATCCTTTCTTCTTGTTCGCAGACTACCAGTCTTACATTGAATGTCAGGATCGAGTCAGCAACACCTTCACCCACACCGATCAATGGAGGCAAATGGCATTGCTGAACATTGCCCGCATGGGAAAATTCTCCTCTGATCGGGCCATCCGAGAATACTGTGAGGACATCTGGAAGGTGCAGTCCGTTCCTATCCCTCTCTCCAACTATGATACGGTTCCCCAGTGCCGATTTTCCCCCGATCGCGGCAACGGTGGTCAGCTTCATTGATCATGTAGCTGTTAAGATGGTCTGAATTGAAGATCTGGGGCCGTGGCTCAGATGGATAGAGCAAGCGCCTCCTAAGCGCTAGGTCGCGCGTTCGAATCGCGCCGGTCCCGTTCCCAATCCAAGGCCAGATCCGGCTCACCGCCAGGAGTTCAGGTTTTGCTCATGGGACTGGATCGGTCTGGATCGGCCTAAAATGGAGGCAAATCTATGACAAATCTATGACAAGTTATGCCCAAGAGACAGCCTCCTGAAAGTGCCCTGGAAGTAGCAAACCAAAGGCTTCAGGGCAGGCGAGTGAAAATCTACCAACGTGGGAAAAGCCTGTATCTGCTAGCGGTTCTTCCTCCCAAACCTGGCGAAAAAGGCTGGAAGCAGAGGCAGATCCCTGTGGGTGGCTTTACTTTGGAGGGTGTTGAGTGGGCGGAGGCCAAAGCTCTGGAGTTGAGTTCTGAGCTCATGCGCGATGTCTTCGATTGATCCAATTGGTTAAGTGAGCGGCAGAAGGAGCAGGTTTCTTCAGAAGAAACAACAGCGTATTGGATCCAGAAATTTCAGGACTATTATCTCAGTACCCATGACACCAGTGCAAAGACATGGAAGCGGCACTGGCAAAGTGTATTTGATCGGCTGGATCATCAGAGAGAATTGAATGGGATCCTGCATCGTGAGGAGCGAATTGCTGTCCTGAAAGAATGCTGGTCACTGACGAAACGATATATCGTTGCAGCCAATTTCGGATTGCTTTCAGATGAGCCCGAGTCAGGGAAGAAGATAACCCTCGAATATACTCAGACCCCAGACAATCAAGCTCAAGCGACTCCCTTAATACACGATGATCAGATAATTTCATCTCTGATCCTGATGCCATCAACGAAGATAAAGCGAAAACCCTGGCAGCACATCTTCCCCAGATAACTCAGCAGGCAGATCCTTCACCTCCACAGACTGCCCCTGCCGATAGATTTCCACCTGGCTTTGCTGCGGATTGATCAACCACCCCAACCGTAACCCACTACTCAAATACTCCTGCATCTTGACTTGAAGAGGTGCCAGCCGATCCGTGCGAGAACGCAACTCGATCACAAAATCAGGACACAGAGGAGGGAACCCTTCTCGCTCCGCTTGAGTCAAACTCTGCCACCGATCCAATTGCACCCAGGCAGCATCCGGCGCTCGGTCACCCCCTCCAGGCAAACTGAAGATCGTTGAGGAACTAAAAACTATCCCCAACCCAGTCTGCCGATTCCAGACAATCAGATCACCAATCAGATTTGCTTCCTGGCTTCCACCCTCTCCACCAACAGGGGACACAATGACTAGCTCTCCATTGGCTGAACGCTCTAAGAATAAATCAGGATTCGCTGCACACACTTCACGAAACTGCTGACGTGACAGCCCCGCAATCGGCGTCAGATCAATCACTGTCACCATATCTCTGCCCTCAACCCAGCTGATTCATAGCCTTGCGTCCAGCATATCAGCCCTCATCCGCAGTGTGGCCCTGGATCACATCAGGCGACTTGACCTCAGCAAAACCTAATCCATGATTCCCACGCCCAAGGGGTAGAGTCCCCTCATCTCCTGGCATTGAAGTGTGGTAATCACTCAGGGAATGCCATGTAAAAAGTCTATTGTAGCTAGCGCAACAGAAACTCAACATTCTTTTGATGTCTTTGTAAACTCAATTTCTTTTTTGCAAAAAGAAACTGAAGACGCATTAACAATGCCTTTATACTGAAGTCTCAATTACAACAACTTCTAGTCTGGGAACAAGAGATTCTCAAATAGGTGGGTATTCTTCCAACGATAAGTATGGAAATCTCGTTGATCAACCGATAGAATCCGGCCATGTCCCAGATGCTCAGCCAGGATCACCAAAGAAGCCTCAGCCAAGTCCATAGGCAGGTCTCGGTATTTCTGCATTAGTTCCTCGATACGGGGACAATGTTCAGGATTGAGGTCAAACACCCTGAGAGATCCTGTTGCGATCTTGCTGATAAGACTTATGGGAGCATTGGCACCTATTCTGTTCTGCATCAGATAACAGGTCTCTGTGATCACACACCAGGTCGTGATGAACCCCTCCCCTTGTAGGCTCTGAAATAGACTTGAGGCTGGCTGATGAGCTGAATCTTTCCTATTGGCCAAGGCAAGCCAAAAACCCGTGTCAATAATGGCCATATTTCTTGTCTAGTTCATCTCTCAAATAAGCTTTGTAGTTGGTGGACAGATCGGGTTCAGCCTCCATGCAACCCATGAAATCAGACCAGTCATCGGGGGCTTGACTTTGGTGGGATGAGTCTGATGTCGTTATCTGGTACTGCTGCTTTAGGAGTTGCACCAGGTCGAGTACGATCCGTTGTGCATCTGGAGGGAGTGCTTCGATGTCTTGCTGAATCGAATCTAGGCTCATCGACAGGGGAACTCCTTCTGCTCAGAACCCCAGTTTATCCCATGCTTCCCATATCAAAGGTTCCTGCAAGTCGAGGAAAAGAATAATGATCGCCTCCTAACACCCATAAGATTCCGATTTTAAGGAAGGATTAAGCAAGTCGTTTTTCTATTCGGATCTATAACGGGCAAAGATAATATTTCAGCTATGGCCCTCTGCTCCCTTTTCCCAGCAGTCTTAACCACAGCGTTTCATCAGTCTCTGGCAGCTGGTGAATGACGATCAATCAGTTTCATAGCGTTGACACTGCTGCTGGGCAAGGATCCGATGCTTTTCAGCCAGCTCTGGAGGGGAAAGGATCTTGGCGTTGCCCATGAAGCGATTGACCCATCGCAGAAATTCATCGTGTGAACGAGGGGGAAGCTGAACCTGGTAATCAATGTAGTCACGTCCCTTGGGAGGTTGGATCAGTTTTTGCGTGGGGTGTCGGTATACCCCTTCACGAATGAAATCAACAGTCGGTTTATAAAAACGTACTGTTATCTGGGTGAGGGCAAGCTTCTGCCTGAGTTCCAGTGATTGCTCTTCTACATCGCCGAGAAGCAAGCCCCACCCGTTCTCTAGTAACTGATGCAGATCTTGAAGGCGCTGCTGTTGTTGTTGTTGACTTCGAGTGATCCCGTCTAGCTTCTTGCAGGAGTCATCGAAGCGATCCAGTCTGCCCACTACTAGATGGTGATCATCGATGCGTTCGTAGGCAATGTACCAGGCAATGTCGTAATGGATTAATTGCAGGGGCCAGATCTTTTCAGTTCCGACTTGCTGCTGCTGGTAGGGATTGGTGGTGCGACGAATTTCAACTGCCTGGCCTTGCAATATGGCTGACTCGAGAATATCGAGGGCGCTGAATAAGGTGCGGATGGCACTGCCTTTGCGACTGGATCGAGTGGGATCGGTGGCGATGATCGAGCGGTTAAGTTGGGCCCGGACGGGGTAGAAGCTTTGCTTGGTCTGGGATTTGCCCCATCGACGTTGGCTGATCGATTGGAACACTGCCTGGGCCTGAGGATCGCGTTGGTAGATGGCCTGTGAATATAGGGCGCTGAGAGCAGTGTTGAACTCAGTTTCGGTCATGGCACTCGGCCCCAGGTAATATCCCCAGCGATACATTTGCTCTCCAAGAATGCCGTACTGCCTTAAAATCCGCAGATCTTTGTGCAATGTGTGAATAGAGCAGGGGGGCAATGAGATCTGGTGCTCTTGTGCAAATTGTTGGAGATAGGTTGCCAGTTCATCCAAGCGGTGGGCTTGATCTGATGAGGGGTTGAGATAACCGACGCCGGGGTGTTGGGCTAAGGTGCCTATGAGGGCAAGGAGTCGATTGAAAGCATGCGGGGTTCCATAGGTTTGAGAGGGATGAGAAGCCAAAGGATCTGACTGGAGAAGTTACTTTCACAGCTTATTGCATTAAGGATCTGGGAGGGAATCATCTATCGTTTCCATTAGTTCTACTTCCAGTTAAGGAAGCGGGCAATGTTATGGCTGACAGATCTCACCTAGGAGGCATTGTTTCCATTAGTTCTACTTCCAGTTAAGGAAGCGGGGATCAAGATCCACTATCTTGGATCAGATCAGGGTTGATCGTTTCCATTAGTTCTACTTCCAGTTAAGGAAGCGGGTAGCGGTCGAGCCAGCCTCGGACGACTCCCTGGCCATTGCCAAGCAATTGGGTTTCCATTAGTTCTACTTCCAGTTAAGGAAGCGGGCATCCAAGCAAAAGAAACTTGCAGCTCGCATTAAAGCGAAAGCTGTTTCCATTAGTTCTACTTCCAGTTAAGGAAGCGGGTTAATAGCGCCCAAACCGTGACCGAAGTGCGCGACGCGGGTTTCCATTAGTTCTACTTCCAGTTAAGGAAGCGGGTGAGCGTGTCCTGCTGGGCTTGTTGGCTTCTAGCCTCAAGTTTCCATTAGTTCTACTTCCAGTTAAGGAAGCGGGGCCCTGATTCCTTTACTGTTCTTCCTAATAGTCCTTATACCGTTTCCATTAGTTCTACTTCCAGTTAAGGAAGCGGGCCTTAGCTGCCTCTTTACTACCCTGGATTTGGTTGAGCGTTTCCATTAGTTCTACTTCCAGTTAAGGAAGCGGGGGGGGGGGGGCGGCGCGGCCCGCCAGGGCCAGCCCTCGTTTCCATTAGTTCTACTTCCAGTTAAGGAAGCGGGCAATCAAGGCTAAGCCTGCTGCCAAGGTCGCTAAGTCGTTTCCATTAGTTCTACTTCCAGTTAAGGAAGCGGGCCCCTATGAACTCAAGGAAGGATCGGCTGGCGAGAAGAAGTTTCCATTAGTTCTACTTCCAGTTAAGGAAGCGGGCAGAAAGATCCGCCGCTGTCACGCCTTTCTTGCCAGCAAGTTTCCATTAGTTCTACTTCCAGTTAAGGAAGCGGGCCGACTGCGTCTAACACGCTGACCCCACGCGACCTTCGGTTTCCATTAGTTCTACTTCCAGTTAAGGAAGCGGGCGAACTGAAAGTAGGGGGAACCCCATTCCCCGAGGAGTTTCCATTAGTTCTACTTCCAGTTAAGGAAGCGGGGAGCGGATCCAGGAGGCAGCGAGGGAGAAGTATGGGGAGTTTCCATTAGTTCTACTTCCAGTTAAGGAAGCGGGTGGAAAAAGGAGTGTGATTTCAGGGAGAATCACACGTTTCCATTAGTTCTACTTCCAGTTAAGGAAGCGGGGCGGATCCAGCAAACTTTGAAGGAGAAGTACGGGGAGTTTCCATTAGTTCTACTTCCAGTTAAGGAAGCGGGTGGGATCGTCGCAGTATCCTACTGTTAATCTCGGCAGTTTCCATTAGTTCTACTTCCAGTTAAGGAAGCGGGTATGCTCATGGCAGCAAAATTTCTGATTGACAACGTTTCCATTAGTTCTACTTCCAGTTAAGGAAGCGGGTGAGGAACTGAAGACAGCTGAAACAGCTGATCAGTGTTTCCATTAGTTCTACTTCCAGTTAAGGAAGCGGGAGCTAAAAAGGAAAATCCAGGAGGCAGTGAAGGAGAAGTAGTTTCCATTAGTTCTACTTCCAGTTAAGGAAGCGGGTCGACGCAACGAGACTAAAAGCGAGCGATATAGCATTTTTGAGTTTCCATTAGTTCTACTTCCAGTTAAGGAAGCGGGAAGTTTGCTTGTGAGATCGCAAGTAGAGCTATCGACTGTTTCCATTAGTTCTACTTCCAGTTAAGGAAGCGGGGACTAGAGATCATATAGATACACACTGGTTCAACCTTATGTTTCCATTAGTTCTACTTCCAGTTAAGGAAGCGGGTGGCGCCCCCAGCGACCACTAACCCTTAAGGAATTTAAGTTTCCATTAGTTCTACTTCCAGTTAAGGAAGCGGGTACGATATCGTTGATGTTCTCATTAGGATGATCCGCTGTTTCCATTAGTTCTACTTCCAGTTAAGGAAGCGGGAGGAACAAGTAAAGGTGGAGCAGGAACCAATTCACTGGTGTTTCCATTAGTTCTACTTCCAGTTAAGGAAGCGGGAACCAAGCGCTCAAAGTGTCATCGACATTCTTCTAAAAGTTTCCATTAGTTCTACTTCCAGTTAAGGAAGCGGGTCGATGGAGATGTGTTCGTCGTGACGGTAACTTACCGGTTTCCATTAGTTCTACTTCCAGTTAAGGAAGCGGGTGCACAAGGGCTAAGAAGCAACTGTATTTTATTGTGGTTTCCATTAGTTCTACTTCCAGTTAAGGAAGCGGGATGTCAAATTTGCCCTGTAAGGCCCTTTACCTACTGGTTTCCATTAGTTCTACTTCCAGTTAAGGAAGCGGGGGAGTGCTTCACAGAACCATCAACACATCTACATCTGTCAAGTTTCCATTAGTTCTACTTCCAGTTAAGGAAGCGGGGCAGGTAGGAAGCCTGAATGGCAGCACCAGCCTACGGTGTTTCCATTAGTTCTACTTCCAGTTAAGGAAGCGGGTGGGGAGTAGATCTCTCTCGTCATCCAGATGACGAGAGTTTCCATTAGTTCTACTTCCAGTTAAGGAAGCGGGGAATCGCAAAGCACGTTCCAACAAGTCCACTAATAAGGGTTTCCATTAGTTCTACTTCCAGTTAAGGAAGCGGGTTAACCCTTCTGTCCCGAACCAATTGATTGGGAGTGAGTTTCCATTAGTTCTACTTCCAGTTAAGGAAGCGGGCAAACGCGATCGTCCTGCGGTCAGAGTATGACCCTGGGTTTCCATTAGTTCTACTTCCAGTTAAGGAAGCGGTGAGTGGGGATAAGCGCTTTACCTACTATGGTCTACAAGGTTTCCATTAGTTCTACTTCCAGTTAAGGAAGCGGGGGGAAAAAACAAGAAAAAACACAACAAGGAGATTGAGTTTCCATTAGTTCTACTTCCAGTTAAGGAAGCGGGCAAAGACGTGACATGGAGTTCGGGGAAGAACCCCGGTTTCCATTAGTTCTACTTCCAGTTAAGGAAGCGGGTATCAATAAAGACTGCCAGATAAGATCCTTTCAGGATTGTTTCCATTAGTTCTACTTCCAGTTAAGGAAGCGGGGAGCTAACAAACGACATTAAGGATGTCTCGCATAGTGTTTCCATTAGTTCTACTTCCAGTTAAGGAAGCGGGTAGGCATACCTGTAAAGGCGTAGTATGGGGTAGTAAGTTTCCATTAGTTCTACTTCCAGTTAAGGAAGCGGGAGAGCAGACCGGGTTGCCTGCAACCCGTGAATATGTGTGTTTCCATTAGTTCTACTTCCAGTTAAGGAAGCGGGGTAACCTACCGTTATGGTCCGGACGTCATAAAAGATTTGTTTCCATTAGTTCTACTTCCAGTTAAGGAAGCGGGACGAAACCCCGAGGGGTTCTGATCTATGCACCAAGAGGTTTCCATTAGTTCTACTTCCAGTTAAGGAAGCGGGAGTGGGGCAGTCAGTTGATCTGGCACGAGACTAAGCAGTTTCCATTAGTTCTACTTCCAGTTAAGGAAGCGGGCAGCTAAATGGAGCAATTCTGCAGGGTGAGCAGTTGAAGTTTCCATTAGTTCTACTTCCAGTTAAGGAAGCGGGTATGAGGTTGCACTATGACTGTCTATTTCCCAGAGTTGTTTCCATTAGTTCTACTTCCAGTTAAGGAAGCGGGTAGTCTAGATAGCTTGGTCAAAGTAGAAAAGAACTACAAAGTTTCCATTAGTTCTACTTCCAGTTAAGGAAGCGGGACAAACAATGACCCGTAATACTTCTACCAAATCAAACAAGTTTCCATTAGTTCTACTTCCAGTTAAGGAAGCGGGCTCGCTTCTTTTTTAGGAGAAAAGATGCGATAAATTTTGGTTTCCATTAGTTCTACTTCCAGTTAAGGAAGCGGGTGTGCAAGAATATCTGGCCGATCTTTCAGGTAAAAAGTTTCCATTAGTTCTACTTCCAGTTAAGGAAGCGGGTGTTCATCTTGTTAGCCGGGGCCCCTTGCCCCTGTGGGTTTCCATTAGTTCTACTTCCAGTTAAGGAAGCGGGAGGCAACACCGTAACGAGTCACTTGACCCGTGGGATGTTTCCATTAGTTCTACTTCCAGTTAAGGAAGCGGGCGTACCTTTAATTAAAAAAATGTTGGGCAGGGTTCCCGTTTCCATTAGTTCTACTTCCAGTTAAGGAAGCGGGCCTAGTTATCAACTTACACTTATAGGAGTGTAGCGTGTTTCCATTAGTTCTACTTCCAGTTAAGGAAGCGGGGTAACAGTCGCTGCAAAGTCGGGGCAGTAATTATGCCCAGTTTCCATTAGTTCTACTTCCAGTTAAGGAAGCGGGTTTTATGAACAAAGCTGACTATAGAGCAATCCAGAAGTTTCCATTAGTTCTACTTCCAGTTAAGGAAGCGGGCAGAGCAACCTAATTTATATAGGCCAATCGTAGAGAGTTTCCATTAGTTCTACTTCCAGTTAAGGAAGCGGGTTGGTTAGAAGAGAAACCATCACCTTCTCTTGCTTGGGGTTTCCATTAGTTCTACTTCCAGTTAAGGAAGCGGGGGGTGCCCACAACATTGTTGACGTCCTTGTCAGAATGTTTCCATTAGTTCTACTTCCAGTTAAGGAAGCGGGAATATATTAAAGCGCTCCTTAGCGCTTTATTTGGCAGTTTCCATTAGTTCTACTTCCAGTTAAGGAAGCGGGTGCCCTGAACGACAAGGGTCATGAGGTAGAGATCCTTGTTTCCATTAGTTCTACTTCCAGTTAAGGAAGCGGGTACTGCGAGATCTTTAGATCTCGCAGTAGGTCCCTGGTTTCCATTAGTTCTACTTCCAGTTAAGGAAGCGGGTTATTCTTACAGGAGCACAACGTGCTGACCTATCCTGTTTCCATTAGTTCTACTTCCAGTTAAGGAAGCGGGCAGAAGAGATTGTTCGAATCCAGTATAAAAGGTCCAACGCAGTTTCCATTAGTTCTACTTCCAGTTAAGGAAGCGGGTTTTAATTCGTTGCTTCCTAAACAAACAATTGATCCTGAAGTTTCCATTAGTTCTACTTCCAGTTAAGGAAGCGGGCTACGCAGCTGCCGTGCGTGGGAATTATTATTGCAAGCGTTTCCATTAGTTCTACTTCCAGTTAAGGAAGCGGGTACGCTAGTAACATCAGATAAGGAAACCAATTCCTATGGTTTCCATTAGTTCTACTTCCAGTTAAGGAAGCGGGTACGGCCCTTATCATTCTGAAGCTGTAGCTGTAAGGTTTCCATTAGTTCTACTTCCAGTTAAGGAAGCGGGTCCCCCTAATTGTAGCCTGCTTGCAGAGCGGGATCCAGACACCCAGATCGACCGATCCCCTTTTTTGACCTCCTTCCCCAGTTTTTGGAGACCCAAGATCAGCCTAAAACCCTTACCCAGGAAGGGATCGACCGATCCCACGAGAGAATCAGCATTTCGCGGCGATCGTCTAGTCCGTCGCTGATCATCACAATTTGCTGTTCGCATCACAGATCGCAGCATTCTCTGACTGGCCTCTTAAGCTAATGAACATGCAGTGACAAATAGGGAATCACGCCGCCGATCCACAACCAAGAGAATCAACCATGGGCAGAACACTTTATGTATCCCAACAAGATTGTTACATCAGCCTGAACCAAGAACAGTTAGTTGTCAAACGCGCTGGAATGGTTCTGCAGCAAGCCCAATTACCCCACCTAGACCAGATCCTGATCTTTGGTCATGCCCAGGTTACGACTCAGCTGATCCAGAGTTGTTTGCAACGCAACATTCCCATTGCCTACCTTTCCCGCATGGGGTATTGCTATGGACGCCTGCAGCCAGTCCAACGGGGTAGCCGTCTTTTACAGGAACGACAGATCCTGCTCACCCCTTTCCAGAAACTGGAGACCGCCAGGCAACTCCTCAGAGCCAAGCTCAATAACTGCCGCGTGCTTCTACTCCGTCAACGCCGCCGCAAACCTCAAGTCAGTGGAGAAAGAATTGCTCAGATCCAACGACTGATCCAGGATATGGATGAAGCCTCTACCCTAGAGCAGCTCATGGGTTATGAAGGGGCCGCAGCTGCCGCCTACTACCCAGCACTGGGTGAATGCCTCACCTCTCCAGGCTTTGAACTGGTGCAACGCAGTCGTCGCCCCCCTCGAGATCCTGTCAATGCCATGCTCAGTTTTGGGTACCAACTCTTGTGGAACCACATTCTGCTGATCATCGAGCTACAGGGTTTGGATCCTTACCAGGGATGCCTGCATACCAGTCACCACAATCACCCTTGTTTAGCCTCAGATCTGATTGAGGAGTTTCGTGCCCCCATGATTGACTCTCTGGTCCTTTGGCTGATCAACAAAGGCATCATGGATCCGATTGAAGACTTCACCGATGAAATTGAGGGTTGCATGCTCTCTCAAGAGGGCCGAACCAAGGTCCTGCGAGCCTTCGTCCAGCGCATGGAGGATACCGTGCAACCTGATGATCCTGTCAAAGGTTCACGGGAAGAAGAAATCCCCCGCTGGGACATCATCAACCGTCAGGTGCAGATTTACAAACAGTTTGTAAATAACCAGCTCCCTGTTTACACACCCTTCATGATCCGTTGAGGAGGTGAAACATGCAGCTCTATGTCATCACCTACGACATCCCCAGCGACAAACGGCGCAAGAAAGTCTCTGATCTACTCGAAGGCTATGGCCGACGGGTTCAGTACAGCGTCTTTGAGTGTCAGCTAGAGCAGCATCAGTACCAGGAGTTGCAACGCCGACTCGAACCTCGCCTCTATCTAGAAGAGGATCATATTCGTTTCTATCCCCTCACAGGTCATACCCTCACCAGGGTCGAAACGTGGGGCGGACCAGAAGTGATCTCTCCCCCAGGTTCACTTGTTGTTTAGCAACATGAACTATTTCGCCGTTCGCGTCACAAACAGGAGCAAGCTACAGGTATCCGTTTATGCTGTTGATCAGGCGATGAAGAAATATTTTTCAAAACCATGACTCCAGAGGCAATCAGATGGTTGAACACCGCACCCGTTACTTTCGTCGCAAACTGTTTGCTTTGCTCCATGATCCTCAACTAAAACCCCTCTACATCCACAAGGATGGAAAGGGACCCTGGGAGCAGGTGGCTGAGCTCTATCATCACCGAGAGGAGTTAGAGGGCTGGTGGGCTTCGCAACAAGGGGTTTTGGCGGATCACATTGCCGCAGCCTCGGATCGACTGTCACTCAGAGACATATTCAAGGATGCAGATCAGTTAAAGGGGATTGTCCAGGTCGAAATACGTCATCCCATTTCGGGGCAAGCACAAAAGATCAATATTTGGAATGAGCTAACCGAAGGTCAACTCAAGGAAATCGAAGAGAAGATAGTTCCCTATGAGATTCGCCATGAAGAGGCTGAAAAGACCTTCTGGTGGTTCTGGCGGTTTTACTCCCAGCTGTTGGGCCAGGAGCCAGAGCTCACGAATTCCTCAGTTCCTTATTTACCTGCTGATACCCGCATTCCCGATTGTTCTGTCCAGGATCACAACACGATCGTTTCTGGTCTAACAGGGGCTTTATTTCCTAAAAACTGGCAAGCCAATTCAAAAGTTGGTCATGCGGATCTATTGCTATTCACCTTCTCTCCAGTTCAGGAGTTTATCAAATCATCCAGAAAATTATTGGATTTTTGGTCTGGATCCTACTTACTGCACTACTTGAGTGCCCATCTCTGCTGGTTGATTGCTGAACGCTACGGTCCTGATGCCGTGATCACACCCTCCTTATGGGGACAAGAGATTATCGATGCCTGGCTTCTGAGGAAGTACCCAGAGTTTAAGAAGTACTTTCAAGAGATCGATCCTGATAAAAGCACTCCTGTCAGCCGATTCCACAAGGGTCTTTCCACCAGTCTGAGCACTGCAGGGTTCCCCAATGTGATCACGGCTCTGGTGCCCAGAGAAGAGGCGAAAGCCTTTGCAGAGGAACTCAGCCAGGAGATGCGTAAACTCTGGAACAAGATAGGGACACAGGTACGAGATCATATCCGTCAGACCTGCATCGACCATTTGGAAAAAAGAGGGCCAGAGATCTGGGAAAAGATTGCCCCAACGATGGGAACAACTGAAGGATCTCACATCAACTATGAAAAAGAATTTGAGAAATGGCATCAGCAATGTAACTGGGAGTGGAATAAGCTCTGGGATGCTCAGCTAGATCACACTTGGGAGAGTTATTGGACCCTAGTTCCTCTGGGAGATCCTGACAAATCTTTGAAAGCAAAAACTAAAGATCCTGGCTACGAGTCCTGGAAAAAATCTCAACAGAATCTAGCTCAGAGTCGAGTTGAATTACCCACTACTCCTGAAGAAAAAGCTTACGAGAATCTGAATGTGGGCACCTGGTGGGGCAGTTTGCAAACCCGATTGGGCCAATCGATCCAGGCCATCAAAAATACCCGCACCTGGCAGATCCCGATGGCCCCAGGGGAACGATCCACCCTCTCAGGTATGTACAGTGCGGTTCACCCCAATCTGCTCTATCGGGATCGGTTCTGTGAGGGAGCTGGTCTGCCAGCGGGATCGATGCGCATGTTCTGGATGCTGATGGCTGAGGCTTACCCAGGACTTTTCAATGGATCAGAGATGCTGAATGCGGTGGAATTGACCAAGCGAATGGCCTGGAAGTATGGGGGGATTGCTGAGTGTCTCCTCGGGGTGACTGAGCTAAAAGAAGAGGATTCGGAGCCAAAAGAAGAGGATCTGGAGAACCTGATCCGGTTTCCCAACCTCAGCTCCATCGCTGCTGCTCGCTTTGCCCATGACGCTCCTGAAAAGGTGAAACAATATTGGAGGGAGCTAGAGCGACAGATCAGGCAGGTTCTGCCCAAACATCGAGATCGATTTGGATCTCTCACCACCCGCCGTCCCTTTCAGGTGCCCAAAACGGATGCCCAACTTAATTCTCAAGAGGGAGATCAGTCCTATAACGGGGTGATGTTTTCTAGTAAGTGGTTGGTGGATGATCTGGGTCTTCAGGACTTTGAAGTAGAAGATCTCCGCAATGCTGTAGACCAGGCTCATCAACAGGTGGGGCTAACAGGGGGCAGTCCCTCTGACTGGTGGGTGATCGTGCTAGCCGATGGAGACAACATGGG
>CAYMOX010000025.1:0-59188 GCA_964392245.1 uncultured bacterium | reverse complement strand
GGGGGAACCGCAATTGGTCTGGTGGCGATCACGTCTTCGACCCAATGGATGGAAGCCTGTTATCAACGCTGGCATGCCGCCACGCTGGAAAAGATCTCGGTCCTGATCTTCATTGTGATTTCTGTATTCATGTTGATCGGGGTGGAATTGCCGCATGGCGAACTGGGGGCATTGGTCAGTGGCGGCTGGATCCCTGTACTGAACATTCTGGTGGCGCTGAAAGTGGCTCTGGGATCCTGGGCAGCGATCTTGGTCTTTATCCGCTATCGGGGATTGTTGTAGGCAGATAGTCTCCCACTGATCGAGTTCGACTGAGATCAAGATCTTTCTGAATAAGTAGAGTAGGGATTGTGGGGCAGAAGTGATTTCCTATTACACGGGGGAGTACCAGGACATCGCCGATCTCTTCACACGATCAGTGCATGCATTGGCTTGGCAAGAGTACACAACTGAACAGCTCTATGCCTGGGCTCCTGAGCCAGTTGATTATCTGTACTGGAAATACCGATGTGAATTAAAACGACCCTTTCTCTATAAAGTTGGCAAGTCTGTGGCTGGGTTTATTGAACTGGATCCTGATGGCCATATTGACTGTCACTATGTTCACCCTGACTTTACCCGACAGGGAATTGGGACTGCCTTGCTACTTCATGTTATTGACATTGCTCAACATCTTTCACTTCCCAGACTGTATGTAGAAGCCAGCCATCTGATCAAGCCCCTGTACCTGAAGCAGGGATTTATCTGTTTACATGCCAATCGGGTGATCCGGAATGAGGTCCAACTGGAGAATTGGATCATGGAAAAGAAATTGATGAGCGAAGTGACTCTCCCTTGAGACCTCTGCCTGGCAGGATCTCTGGTTTACTCTATGAACCGTGATAAAGTCTACTAGTAAAAAGAAATTAATTTTGGGATATTTTTTGGATTAAGTATTGATCTTTCAGTGGGTTAAACTATGGTTCGCCCCTTTCATCTCAGAAGTTATCTACTCGCGATCCTATCGCATGCGATTAGCCTATTCCTTCTTTGCCTGGCTGATGGGATGATTAGAGCAGGTATGAGTTTAAATCCTATTCTACAGCAAGGGGTATTTGAGATCCGTTTGAAGTTTGGCCTCTATTTCGTATTAGTGGCAACCCCGGCCTTTGCACTTGTGATTGCCCTGATTTGGCTATGGAAAAAGGGCTTGTATCAACCCATCCTCTACAGTATATTGTCTGCAGGGGCAACTGGGATCCTCTATGCCCTGGATTTATATCAGCCTCTAATTGATTTCCTGACAGATCAACTAGGGTTCTCCTGGTCCTATCAGCTTCTTTTTTGGGTAGCTATCTTACTTGGCATTCTTCCACCTCTGATCAGTATTCCCTTCATTCAACCTGCCTCACCTACCATTTGATGATGTTTTGATAAAAGCTGTTAGGTATTGGCGTTTGCTCCTAAAAAGAACGTTCAATAACAAGACGTATCTTATGCCAGGATATCTATATCCACAAATTCTAGATCCTCAGCTTTCTGGGTTATTGCTGTGAACCTGGAATCCATTGGCGATATGATACTTTAAGTTAAATCAAGAAGACTGACTAATCAGCATCAAAGTCAAAGTCTTTAAGTTCCTCAAGTTCGGTCTGCACTACCTGCAGATACTCTGATTTTCCAGCGTAGAGGAGGAGATCCTTTCCGCGTTAGTCTGAAATCGTGAGGGGCAGTGGAAGGATAAAGTCACGTGCTTCTCCAGATTCCTCTCTGTAATGCGCATCCTCCAGATTGAATGGATCGGCAGCATTAGGATTGACCTGATATCCCAGATCACGGAGTGCAGCAATGGTGAGAAGACTTAGTGGCTCAGTGCCGTTATCCTGAAATCCTGTCATCAGTTCTGTATTGAATTCTGACTCTCGCCAGTGAAAATTTTTAGTGCCAAAGCCTCCCGTATTTTCTACCGGAACGGGAATTCGGGTTGATCCACCCACCAGATCTCTGTAACTGGTTACCCCAAAGAAACCTGTGTAGATAGGATTATCGGTCAGGGGATTTTGTAAAAACTGCTTGGGAAGCCACAGGGTTCCAATGCCTAAGATATGACCGATTTCATGCAGGACGAGATCGGTTAGCTTTCCTTGATTCTCTTGGCGATTGATGTCCGCCTGATCCAGGATCATGACACCTCGGCTAGGGATCAGATTAAGTCGAGCTCGTATGGGGGCAGCACCTCCAAGGGTTCCTCCCAAGCCATCTAACTCTGCCACAATGACATCAATGTAAAGATCGTCAACTCTGCCTACCCCAGGAATCACAACATCTCTGACATCACCGCCGATCACTTCACTCCAGCGCTGAGCAGCGGCAGAAAAGAGTGATCCCTGAATTTCGGTAAGGCCGGTTACAACATTAAAGTCAATCTGGAAGCCAGGCTGGTGGCGGGCAGGACGAGATCGAGGTTGTTGATAGATCAGGCTAACGGTTGCCTCGGCGTCTAGAAGGAGTGGCCGATCTCCGTGAGGCTCGGGAGACAGTGATGAAGAGCAACTGCCGAGGAGGATCAAACCTGCACATGCCAGACAGACAATGAGCTGAATCCATTTCATGCCCGAATCATACCACCCACCTGTTGATCGGGCTCCTGAGCATCAGACTGTCAGCCTTGTTTGCACTGCACGTTACAGAATGTTACAATTCTATTGACAAGAAGAAGAAATCCTATCTAAAGAGGATGATTTGACTTGGAACGGAGTTAATCAAGTTGCAGCCTCTAGGGCTTTTCTCTGAAATTGGGGGAGTTTATATGAATGGACAGCAGCTCACAATGGAGCAGCAATTTCGGCTCAGGGTCTTTTCTGAACAGGTGCAACAAATGTCTGCAGAGCAGGCAAAAGAGTATCTGATGCAGTTGCAGACGGCGATGATGATTCGCGAAAACGGTTATCTCGAGATCCTGCGGAATATCTGGAATATCGGATCTGGGCCCGACCAAAGTGCACCGCTGGATTATGAGCTTAACTAATCTTGGCCTTGAATGGAGATGAAGGATATCACTTTGCAACAAAGCAGCGAACGATCCTCTCCAGTGGGTCTTAGCTGGCAAGATCTGTACCGTTGGTTTCTGATCACGGTCATCTATCCAAATGTGTGGGTAGCCGCTGGTATTGCTTCTCTGGTGATCTTTGTTGAGGGAGTGCTTGCGTTACAGGTGGGTTGGCAACCCTGTCTCCTGATCTTTAGCCTGGCACTGGTGCCCTACAATTTGGATCGGGTGGTTGATACGTTTGTCCAGGCTATTCCCGACTCGAAAGCACAGTCTTTTTTTCGCAAGCCTACTCCTATCCTGATCATTCTCACGGCTAGCCTGGTTGCTGGTGCCCTATTATTCCAGGCTCCTCAAAGTGTTCTGATCGTCAGCGGTGGTGGCATCATTCCATTGATCTATGGTGTACCTCTTTTCCGTTTACCCTGTGAGGGCACATGGAAGTGGTATCGCCTTAAGGATATTCCGGGGAGTAAAGCCTGGATCGTTGCTGGTGTGATCACTTATGCGGTGGTAGGAGTTCCTTTAGCTTATGCCCAGGTGGGTCCAGATCCCTCTGCCTGGCTGGTTACATTGTTCGTGTTTGTGTTCGTTGCAACTAATTCGCATCTCTTTGATATTCGGGATGTTGTTTCGGATCAAAAGAAAGGTGTATTCACATTACCTCTGATCCTGGGTATCCGGAAAACTCGGCTCCTTTTTAGTTTGCTGAATATGTTGATGCTGGCCGCTTTGGGAAGTTGGGAGTTCATCTTCAGGTCAGTGGTTATACCCTATGGAGTTTTAGTTCCAACTGTACTTTTTAATCTCGTTGCCATCTGGAGACTACATCCTGAGACACCTCGGAACGTTTACAACATCGGCATGGATGGATCCCTTTTTCTACCTGAATTACTGTTTGCTTTCTCAGTAATGTAAAGGATTACAGGCATACTCTGAACTTGCTAGCTATGGAGATCTGGTTGATGAATGATTTAGTTGAGGACACAAAGAGATATTGGCGTGAACTCGATGCTTTAGAGCAAGCTTATGAACGAGGAGAATTGTCAATTGAGGAGGTTGATTCTCGCGTTGATCAGTTGATGAGGGATCTGGGTGAGCAACGCCGAAGATCATGGAACTTTTTCTTCTCGAATCTTATTAATTTGATTTGGGATGAGAAGCTGACAGTCTTTATCTTTTCCGTGGCGATTCTTCTTGTTTACACCTGGATAATTGGGCGGTTTTAAGCATGAGTTCTGGGGAGAGCATGAAGTTAAGTGGTGAGCAAAGATTGATCATGCTTTGACATGGATGGTTTTGTAAATGACTTAACCCATTCTGTATTCCCATTAACATCACAGAATTCAACATGAGCTTCGCTAGGGGTGAACTCGAGGAAAAGAAAGCCGAGCTGATCCGAGCCAAATGAGAGATCATTTTCACGATCCTCTACTGCCCGAGATTTCGCCCCCGCGCCACTAACCGCAAAATGAGTCAAACAGGGTTTTCTCTGATCATCCGGAAGCCACTTCGGCCAGGACGGAATATTGGGCACACTGGCCAGCCATTGGCGATTGTGATCATGACCTGAGAGATAGAAATCCACTTTGTTGCAGACGTATTCGTCGATCCATTTACGAAACTCCCCTCCCAGAATACGAGTGTCTCCGGGTACACCTTCGTACATGCCTGCATTGCCATGAGTACCATTCGAGCGGTAAGGGTGATGGCCAATGACAACAATCCATGGGGCAGCAGCGCTGGCGGAGTTCACGACTTTTTCCACTAGACGACCCTGCTGATAATACTGAGCTCCCAGGTAGGCCAGGGGATTGGTGTGAATAGAAACCAGGTGGACTGTTTTTAGCTCGATATCGTAGTAGGGATCTGGAAAGTAAAACCATGGCTTTCGCTCGGCATAGCGCTTGTAGTAGGCTATCTTGCCAAAATTGAGGGCTGTGGCTCCCAGATCGTGATTGCCTAGAGTGGCATAGATGGGCAGGCGAGGACGAAGATCAGGTCCCTGCTCAGGTGCTGGCCCTTGCTTGAGTTGGGCGTAGGGTTGATCAATCTTTTCGTCAAACTGGGGATCCCAACCACTAGAGGGTCCGACGTCATAAATGTTGTCCCCCAGCATCAAAAATCCATCACAGCCTCCGGCCTGATCACAGCGAGCCTGAGCCCCTGCTGCTACGGCGTACTGTTGAGGAGAACCCTCCCCTGTGTCTCCCATCGCAATCAGACGGGTGACGGGTCCTGAAGGAACTTCTAGCTGCACTGAATCCCTATCCGGTGCTAGAGTAACTGGGGTTTTCTGCCCACACCCTGCAAGGAATAGAAATCCCAGCCAACCAATGAACAGTAGCAGCAACCACTGCTGTCGTCTTGTTCTCTCCATATTCCCCCCAACTCCTACCCGAACGAAAGATAAACTTCTTTCAATCCTTCGCACAAGGATCTTAACGATCATGTTTGGATGATGCGGTAATTGAGGAGGAGACTGAATTCATCGCAACAGCATCGCTGCTTTGCCTCGTGCGCTTTTGGAGCCATCGGGGTGCTGAGTGACCTCTATTGCAGCCTGTTTAAGGACCTGCAGGTCATAACCCATGGGATCTCGGCCATGTCGCTTGTGGTAAGCATGACAAAGTTCTAGAAAGAACCTGGTAGTCTCCTCCGCTTCCGCTTCGGGGACTTGATTGGGGTCATGAGTTCTCGATGCCGCCATTTTTACAAATCAGCGTATTAGCTGATCTCAAGCTAATCGTATCTTTCGTACAATTATAACCTGGTAATTCATGCTGCATGGCGTGACAGGCGAGTTGCAGTGATCAATTAGCAAGGAGACTGAACGGTGGCAATTCCCATTGGAAGAGTTTTACAGCAAGCGGGATTGGTCAGTCCTGAACAGATCAAAGCTGCTCGGTCTGATCAGGAACAGAGCTGGCGGCCATTGGGAGAGATCCTTGCCGAGAGAGGGTTTATCCAGAAGAAAACTGTCGATTTTTTTGTAAATGACTGGCCAACAATTCAGCGTGGTCTAAAAAGGCCACAGTTAGAACAGTGTTTGTTGGCGGCTGGACTTATTACACAAGATCAGCTAGAAGTTTCATTCCAGGAAAAAGAACAATCGGGCTTGGGAATTGAGAGCATCTTTATCCTCAAGGGGTGGGTTAATGAAACAACAATCAATTTCTTCCGTGAGCACCTGGCTGCTGCTCCACTAGTGGCAGAAACGGTTTCTGATGTTCCTTTGAGAGAGGAAATTACACAATTGCATCATCAAGGGGTAACAACACTCGACAGTCTATCGAATCAGCAAGCCGTTGCTCAACAAAGCAGCGGATCTCCTGGTGATGAGGCATCTCTCCTGAAAATCCTCAAGTCTGATGTGGCTGACGTTCCAAAAATGATTCGTTCGCTACTCACGACAGATGAGGATCCTCCCAAAGAAAAAAAAAGGTAGTGACGGTTAGAATTTAACCCGTCCAGATCCTGAGGACTCATCGCACCACACTCTGTCCCCTGAAGACGTAGAGCCTTGTTTGGAGTACTCCAGTTCTATATCCAGGTGTACGGATGGATGCCCCAATTCAGGCCTCTCCTCTGCATCTAAAGATCCTTTCTCATCCATCAATACTATTTAAGACTACCTAGGAACTCTGGTACCCCAGTCACCAGAGATCATCTCTACGCCTTAGGATATTCTTGCCATAGATCTTTAAAATTACTCGTCGGGAATATAGTGATGTCTAACCCTCAAGCCTCTGCTGAATCACTTCCCTTTCAATGGTCACCTTCTCGGCAACAGAGTTCCTCAGGGGTACCCGTGAAAGTGCTCCTGATTGTTCCCTTTGTTGTCCAAACGGTGGCGGCTGTGGGACTGGTTGGGTTTCTCTCCTTCCGGAATGGTCAAGAGGCGGTCAATGATCTGGCCAGTCAGCTGGGGTTGGAAATCTCTGAACGGGTGCAGGAACGCATCCTTGTGGATCTGAGCATTCCCCACCGTCTGAACGAAACCACGGCTGGACTGATCGAATCAGGGGTTATTTCTGTCACAGATATTCGCCGTTTGGAACTTCATTTCTGGCAGCTGATTCCACCCGCAGAACAGATCACCGAAACATTTATTGCTCGTCCCGATGGATCCTTTACCGGCACTCGCTGGACGGGGGAGCAACTGGTTTTCGATACTGCCACAACGGCCTATGTGGTTGAACCTGATGGCACGCGGGGGGAGGTTCTAGAGACTTTTCCGGATTATGATCCCCGCGTCCGCACCTGGTACCAGGCAGCTGTCAATTCCGAAGAAGCGATCTGGAGCGAGATCTACCCGGACTACACGACCAATATTCTGGGGATCACCGCCGCTCAACCCGTCTATGACCAGGAGGGGAATCTGGAGGGGGTGATCGGCAGCAGTTTTCTCATGACTCTGATCAATCAATTTATGCAGCAGTTGGAGGTGGGTCAGACCGGGATGGCTTTTGTCCTGGAACCCACAGGGGATCTGGTGACCAGTTCCAGGGATACCCCTCTGCAGGTTCGTGAAGGGGAAGAGGTGCAGCGTCTTTCTGCCAGGGAGAGTTCTGATCCCATGATTCGAGAAACTACCCGCTATCTTCTGCAGGTGATCCCGGATCTGAGCACGATTCAATCTGAGCAGCAAATGAAGTTTCGGTTCAGTGGTGAGTCGCATTTTCTCCAGATTAAACCGATTCTGGATGACTATGGACTGCGCTGGTTGCTGGTGACCGTGCTACCCGAAAGGGATTTCATGGCTCAAATTCAGGCGAATACTCGCACCACGATTCTCTTATGTGGACTGGCCCTGGTGATCGCGATGCTGACGGGGATCCTTACCGCCCGCTGGATTACTCAGCCCCTCCTCCGCTTAGTCCATGCCTCCGAAACCATGGCCCTGGGAAAACTGGACCAGCAGGTGGATCCGGCTCCGATTCGTGAACTGCGCATTCTGGGAGAGGCTTTTAACAGTATGGCCAGGCAGCTCAAGGAATCTTTCAATACTCTGGAAAACCGGGTTCAGGAACGCACTGAAGCGTTAAGAGCCGCCAATGTCGAGATCCTGGCCCTGAACGAGCAATTGCATCAAGAAAACCTGCGTATGGGGGCAGAACTGGAGGTGACCCGTCGCTTGCAACAGGCGATCCTTCCCCGCCCGGGAGAACTGGAGGGGATCACGGAGCTGGATATTGCCGGGTATATGGAGCCTGCGGTGGAAGTGGGGGGAGATTACTATGATGTCCTGCGCTACAACGGCACGGTTACCGTCGGGATCGGAGATGTCACAGGCCATGGTCTGGAAAGTGGCATTCTCAGCATTATGGTGCAGACTGCGGTGCGGGCTCTGGCCATTGCCAGCGACGTTGATAACCGACAATTTATCGGGGTTCTCAACCGCGCCCTTTATGACAACATTCAGCGCATGGGATCTGACAAAAATCTCTCTTTTTTATTGGTCCACTATCAGGACAACCGCCTTCTGATCAGTGGTCAGCATGAATCCGTGATCATTGCTCGAGCCAATGGGGATCTGGAGCTGGTGGATACGGATGAACTCGGCTTCCCAATTGGTTTAGAACCAGAGATTCACGCCTTTCTCAACTCCTATGAAGGGCATCTCTTTTCGGGAGATACTCTGGTGCTCTACACGGATGGCATCCCAGAAGCGGAGGATGCAGGGGGGGTTCTTTATGGCCTGGATCGGCTGTGCACCATGGTTCAGGAAACCCATCATCTTCCTGCTGCTGGTATTCGAGACGCAATCATTAAAGACTTAAAGCAGCACATCGGTGCCTGGACCATCTATGATGACGTCACTCTGGTGGTGCTAAAGCATCTGGGATCCGAACCCGAGATCTCACCAAGTCAACCGATCTCGATTTGACCTGAAACCATCAGGATCGATGAGTCCAAGCGGAGAATGGGCTTCCGCCTTTGCTAAAGGATCGGTTGTAGATAGTCCATCAGAGGTTTCTTGCCCCCCCATTGTCGCGGATACCCCAGGGACACTTCTTCAAACCGTACCCCATCGCGATAATCTGTGGATCGCACATGCAAATGACCATAGATCACCACCTCTGTAGGAAAACGCCTGTGCCATTCCTCGGTTGCTCGGGTGCCACACCAGAGGGAAAAGCGTGGGATCCGCCGCAGTCGCACATGCTCGTAGCGCAGAGGGTAGTGGTTAATCAGGATAAAGCGAGCCTCGGGATGATCCTGCAAAGCTTGTTCCAGCCGCATCTCCGAAAAATGCAGCCGTTGGCGACACCATTCCGCAATACTGTCATAGGGATCGGGGTGCAGGAGCGACTCATCATTACAGAGGATCCCCGCCTGCATCGCCCACTCAATCGCCTGGTCCTGAGGGACATGATCTGGACGAAAACTGTAGTCATAGAGATTGAAAAGCGGAGCAATCAGGAGCGACTTCGATCCCCCTGGCCAGAGAACAAACGGATCTTCGGGGGTCAGGACGCCATAATTCCGACAGATCTGCACCAGCTGCTGGTACTTGGCTTCTCCTCTTAACCCCTCCGGATCATTCGGAACCGTCCAGAGTTCATGATTGCCAGGGATCCAGAAGACGCGGGCAAATCGACGGGTCACAATCTGCAAACAGTAATGCAGGTGCACAGCCTTCTCCCCCAGATCACCTCCCAAAATCAACCAGTCCTGAGGGTGGGGAGGGATGGCTTCCAGTGCAGAGCGATTCTCAGAATGATGCAGGTGCAGATCACTGATGGCGTAGAGTCTCATGGGGGATAGCAAGGGTGGCAACCGGATAGGCTCAAGGGACAGGAACGTTATCCTAGAGATGAATGTAACAGTCTATCCCCAGGATCCCGAGGCATGGTTGCCTTGTTAAGGATCTGTACCCCAGCCCCTGGGTTGTATCGACGCTTACCCACAATCAATCGTAAACTGACCCTACACCTCCCCGACCGATCGGACGGGCCACCGGGGTCTCTCTGTCACTCAGGATCACCGTATGTTTGATGCCCTCTCTGAACGTTTAGAGTCCGCCTGGAAGAAACTCAGGGGTCAAGACAAGATCACCGAAACCAACATCCAGGAGGCACTGCGCGAGGTCAGGCGGGCGTTGCTGGCAGCGGATGTCAGTCTGCAGGTGGTGACAGAATTTGTGGAAGAGGTGCGTCAGGCGGCCCTGGGGGCCAATGTGATCATGGGGGTGTCTCCGGATCAGCAGTTCATCAAGATCGTGAATGATGAGCTGGTCAAGGTGATGGGAGAAGCCAACGTCCCCATAGCCAGGGCAGAGACGCGTCCCACAATCGTGTTGATGGTGGGTTTACAGGGAAGTGGAAAAACCACCACCTGTGCCAAACTCAGCCTCTACCTGCGTAAAAATGGGCATCGTCCCCTGATGGTCGCTGGAGATATTTACCGGCCAGCCGCGATTGATCAGCTCAAGACCCTGGGTCGGCAGATTGATATTCCGGTGTTTGATCTGGGGGAAACGGATCCGGTGGAAATTGCTCGTCAGGGCGTGGCTGCTGCTATTGAGGGAGATCACGACTATGTGATTCTGGATACCGCCGGGCGCCTGCAAATTGACCTGGACATGATGGCTGAACTGGAGCGGATCAAAGCCGAGGTTCATCCCCATGAAACCCTGCTGGTGGTGGATGCCATGATTGGGCAAGAAGCCGCCAATCTCACCCGCTCATTTCACGACAAGGTGGGGATCACGGGTGCCGTCCTCACCAAGCTGGATGGGGATACCCGAGGCGGGGCGGCGCTTTCCATTCGCCGTATTTCCGGGCAGCCCATCAAGTTTATGGGGGTGGGGGAGAAGGTGGAAGCACTGGATCCCTTTTTCCCGGATCGGATGGCGTCCCGGATCCTGGGGATGGGGGACATCCTCAGCTTTGTGGAGAAGGCCCAGGAGGAGATTGATCTTTCGGATGCGGCAGCTCTGACAGAGAAAATGCTGTCGGCTCAGTTTGATTTCACCGATTTCCTCAAGCAGATGCGCATGATCAAGCGCCTGGGCTCTCTAGGGGGAATCATGAAGATGCTGCCCATGCCAGGGATGGGGAAACTCTCGGATGAACAACTGCAGAAGGGGGAAGATCAGCTCACCCATGCGGAAGCAATGATCAACTCCATGACCCCCGAGGAGCGGCGAAACCCTGATCTGCTTGCCCGCAGTATGAGTCGCAAGCGGCGTGTGGCAACCGGATCCGGCCATTCTCTGAATCAGGTGAGCAAGCTGATGAGCGATTTTCAGCGCATGCGAGACATGATGAAAGGCATGGGACAGGGCTTTCCTGGGATGGGAGGGATGGGAGGGTTTCCCGGTGGGGGAGGAGGCCGTGCTCCGGTGGCGGCAGGAGCGGGTCCGGGATGGCGGGGGAAATCGGCAGGCCGACCCAAAGGTGGATCGGGTAAGAAAAACAAGGGTAAAAAGGGAAATAAGGGGTTTGGTAAATAAAATGAGGGGCTTATGCAGGGTGAGTTCAATCAGGAACCGATCTACCAGGGTCAGTTTGGTGCATTTACCATCACAGCGTCGGATCGACGGGAAGTGATCCTTTATCGCGTGGGCATGATCACCATGGCTCTCTGCTCTGGCAGCGTAGCATTACTCGCCTGGGAATCCCCACAGCACCTGCTGCTTTCCTGGTTTACGCCTCTTTTTGCCCTATTTGCCCTGGCCTTGGGGATCAGTTTATGGACAGTTCACATTTATCTGGGCTTTCTCCATCGCTTCCTGCAACTGTGCTGGGGGATCGGCACTTTATCTGCCCTGGTGTTTTTTCTGAATCGTGGCAATCAGCCCCTGGCCCTGATGCTCTATAGCCATCCCCTGAGTTTGCTGGGTGTAGGCTTTATTTTTGTGAGTCTGACAGGTCTCTTTTTTAAAGAAGCTTTTTGTTTTAATCGCCTGGAAACCAAGATCCTGACCCTTCTGGTGCCTGGTTTACTCCTGGGGCATTTGTTTCAAATCCTGACCCCAGTCTGGGAACTGCGGTTGTTGCTAGCTTGGGGTCTTCTATTTAGCGTTTTTGCCCTGAGAAAGTCGATACAACCCATCCCGCCGGATATTGGCGATAAGTCGGTCTTTGCCTATCTTCGAGATCCCCAGGCTTTTACAACTGAGCCAAGTCTTAATGAAACGACTGGAGCTAGATGACCGCGTAGGCAAGAGACAACGTGGCCACGCGTTGATGTTGCAGGTATCTCAGATCTGACATATCGGAAGAGGGCTGGGTCAGTTCAGTCAACAAGGCCTGGATCCATTCCAGCGGTCGCTCCAGGTAAAGCAGATCCCGATGATTGCCATGATCAGAATCCTTGCGCGCATGCAATTGTTCCAAACTCTGCTTGAAGGGAGTCATGCTGGTGACGATCAACAGTTCCGTCAGACCTCGTGGACTGCACGTGAGCAGATCAGGGTATAGATAAGCCTGGGCATTGCTCCCTACAGTGGAGGGAATCTCCAGACGACTGCCTGGACTCAGTTGTAGCGCCCCCAGGGATGAACCGGAGGAAAGGGGAGTGATGACATTCAGTTGTCCCATCCCATCCTGGAGGATCACATAGGCAGATACAGTTTCCGTACCTTGATTTTCCAGGGTCAGATTCACGTACTCCCCCGCCGGAAGCTTGACAAGGCCATTCTGTTCTCGCTCCAGTGTTGCGGTGGGGACAGAAACAACCGCTGACTGAATTTGTAAAAGGGGAAGTCGGGGTTGAAATTGGTCGGGTTCAGAGCGGTAAAGTGTCGCTCGCACCGGCAGATCCGTAACACCAGCATTGAGGGTAAACCGCAAGAGCTTTGCCGCCAGGAGGTGTTGAAGTTGGGGGCTTAAACGTTGAACAGCTGCCTTGGCCGCCTCTCCGGCAGGCCCCCAGGATCCGGCAATCACCTCTCTTCCTGGCCAGAACAACCCATACCCTTCTCCCGAAGAGCTTCCAGCTGTCGATAGCTTCCCCAGCAAGCAATCCACACGTTGATCATGGGGATACACCGCCTCTGCCCAGGGCAATGCAGCCAAGGCATTGGTAATATCGACTTTCTCAATTCGTCCCAAACTGTCATCCATCCCCACCAGAAGCCGCATGTTCAGGGACAGGGCCCTTTCCCGCTCATAAACAGCTGTGCCAACGGCAGGGATCTTTTCTTCACTCACCAGCGTGGCCTGTGCGGTTAAGCCATTTCGAGCTCGCAGCACCATTTTGCCCACATCTCGCTGCCCAGGGTCCTGGGGGAAGGCTCTCAAGACCGTACCGTTTTGGAGCCCACAGAGCACACCGGGCGGCACCCCTCCCAACCACAGACTGGCCCGATTCCCTTTTACCTCCTGGATCACTCCGGTCCAACCTCGAGTTCCGGGCTCAAGGGCGGTGTGAAGATCAGAAGCAAGTTGACGAGATTGAAGGCCCTCTCCCTGCAGGATCGGTTGCTGGCAGGCCAGGGAGGCTAACTCTCGTTGGGTTGCCACGTGATTAAAAGCTGTTAACACCTTGGTGGCCGGTGTGATTTCCCAAAGATACTGAGTGAGAAGATAAGTAAAAATACCTGCAACAAATCCAGACCAGGTGGCTTCGGCGGCCAGTTCCTGTGCTGAAGTAGCTGCCAACAGCAGCCCTTGAGGTAAGGCGGGAAGTTGGGATGATTGGGAGGGATTGCTTTGATCTGATGCCTCCTGGCTGATCACTGTTGGGCGGGATCTCAGGTGTAAATTTCCACGGACACGGGGCTCCACAAAGTTAAAGCCGCAATCCAGGAGCACTGTTAATTGCGAAGTCGAAAGCGCTGCCAGATTCTGGAATAAACTGCGTAGAGGCAGATTGGAGCAAGACAGACCCGCTTCCTGCAGGAGCACCAGGGCAGGAGATCGTGGGGTAATACCCTCGCCCTGCGCTGCATCGGGTTGGAGTAACCCTAGACCACTGAAATGAAAGAGGAAGGAGTCTTCCTCATGAAGCTGTGAACTGATCTCATGAAGGGTAGAGTTGAGACGGGTAACCGTTGCCTCCTGATCCGCAAGGGTCAAAATATCGGCAGCCGCGAAGCCAAATCGATGCAGCAGCAATTGGCGTTGAAGTTCAATGTCCGTCAGGCAACCCTGCAACGAAAATGCGCTATCCGGTTCAGGGTAAGTATTAATTCCGATCAGCAGAGCCCGCTTGCGAGACATCGCAGCTAGAGCGCCCCCATAGTTCTCTCCGTATCGAATTAGCCAACCCGGAGACAACCCCACACCCGCAGCTGTGGCCAGCAAGCGCTGCAGGAACGTGCGTCGATCTGTGCTCATGCTACCCTACTCTTTGGTTCCTGGCGGACGATAACTGTTAACCGTCACGCCATCGGTGCCTCACCCCTAGGATATCCTTATCGGGTCGAAATGGATGAGCTTGATGACCTGGTTTTCCAGCTAGATCCAAGTCCAATATCAAGATGAATACATCCTGTGTTAGTGGTGAAAGAGGTTTTTCAGGATCACCTCCTGGAGATTCTGCCTGATGATCTACCCTCATGCCTACCTCAGGAATCTATGCGCTATTGCTTTCAAGCTCGGCAAACGGCTCGACTAGAGTTGTCTGGCTCGCTGGCTCAGGTGAATGCCTTCTTTCAAGATCCGGGTCAGCTGATGAGTGCTCTGGTGGACCCCCAGCGGGTCAGTCGTCTGGATCGGAATCGATTTGCCGTGCGTATGCGCCCGATTCAGGCTCTGGGGTTAGAAATTTTTCCTGTTGTCACACTGCGCATCACCACCTCGGAGAAAGCTGCGGTCCAGCTAGAGGCCACAGGTTGTCAGGTCCAGGGTAACGACTGGATTGATCAGCACTTTGATCTCAGTTTTGATGGGGAACTTCGTCCAGATAGCTTGCAATCCTCCTCGCAACTGACGGCGATGTCAGGGGAGGCACGTCTCAAGGTCTGGATCGGATTACCTCCCTGGCTTTCCCTCACCCCTGAGCCCATTGTGCAGACCATCGGGAACTCGATTACCAATGGGGTCCTGATGGCGATCCGGCGGTCCCTCTGCCACCGCTTGCCTCTGCGCTTTCAACGGCATCTACCCACTCTCAAGCGCCCTCTCCACCACCAAACTTGAGCTGAGACACTGACACTAGCGGTTGGGCAGAAGTTGATACCCTGCCCGTATCAGCAGCTGAGCCAATTCAAACTGGGTTTTCCAGCGATCGGCCAGCCGCTGAGCGACAGGAGTGTCTGCTGCAGGCATCGACTGGTTGAATCCGGTGACCACGTACAGGGTTCCCTGATGCCAGTACAGTTGTTTGGGATCACTCATAAAAGACAGGTACAGAGCTCAGCGAGGAATCAAAAGGAGCCGTGTGTAGGTCTCCCCTCCATCATTGTCGCTGGAAACCCAAATCCCCCCTTCGATCACAGCCAGTCCTTCCGCTTTTTCCTCCAGCCAGTTGTGGTCCTTCAGCAGATCCACCACCAGGGTTTTCTCCAGAACATCTCCTGAATTCACACCGTCCAGAGAAACACGGTAGATCCGCTTGACACGAGCATTAGCAGCCCCATTCACTCCCCCTTGATTGTCCCGTTCCAGCAGCACCAGTGACCCATCCTCCTCGCGGGCGATCTCACTCAATCCCACCCAGCCATCAACATTGTCCGTATCCAAGGGATAGGAGAAATAGGCCCAGCTCTTGGTGGCTGGATCGTACTCAGCAATCCGTACCTGATGTTCGGGATCTCCTTCAAACTCCCGTTGAATGGCAATGTAGACCTTTGTACCCTCAGCATTGGTGGTAACCCCCTCAAAACCAAAGCGGGTGATCTGCCCTGCTGCATCCTCGGGTAGAAAAATCTCTTCCTGCACCTCACCACTGGCATTGACGCGGATCAGGATGTTGGGTTTTTCCTGGCCTTCGCGATCATCCCCTTCACTCACCAGCCAGTAGCCCCCTTCACGATGCAGGGCAATGCCCTCCAGATCGTAGCTGACGGGTTCGCCATCTTTCGTCAGGATCAGCGCAGAGGTGACGGTGGCACGGTTTCCTTGCAACTGCAGTGTATAAATGCGGGAGGGGGCTATCGCACTGTCCGGCACGGCATAGAGAACCGCAGCATCCTCAGGATCAGCCACCATTCCACTCACGGCACTGAAGGGCACGGAGAGATCCTGCGCCTGCACCAGGGGCTCATTTTCGCTGTAGGGATCCCCAGGGGTCGCAGCGGCTTCAAAGATATCAATCGTCCCATCCCCTTCGTTGGAATTCAGCACCAGATTGCGCTCAGGCAGGGCCAGAACCCCTTCAGGGGCCAGGCCAGTGGGAAGGAATTGCAGCAGTTGCGGATCCTCGATGTTGGTGATGTCGTAGACCAGCAGGAAGCTGCCCCGTTCTGAGGCAACAAAGGCCAGATCCTGGCTACCAAAGCGGGCCGTTGTTCCGCCTTCCATCTCAATACCCCGGTTTTCCGAGCGTCCCTCGGGATAGTGGCCCCGCAACACCGCCAGTTCCTCGGCACTGCTTCCGCTGTCATCAACAACATTGCCCTCCAGATCCAGAATCGACCAACCCCGCCCACCGGACCAGACGTTATCCCCAAAGCTTTCCAGTTCCGTATCACCTTCATTCAGGAGCACCAGATGATCCCCTGCAGGTGTGAAGGCGAGCGTATCCGGCTCCCGCCGTCCGGTCAAGGGTTGACTGAGATCAATCTCTCCATCCTCTACCAGATCGGCCCGCTCATGACTGGAGATGCCAGCACTGAAAATGCGCAGGAGGCTGTCATTGTTCAGATCTATGAGGGCAATGGCATTATTTTCCTGGAGACTCACCGCCGCCAGCGTACCGTCACTGCGAATACTCACATATTCTGGTTGGGGATCGGCAGCATAATTGACTCCCTCAACCCCACTCAGATCCAGCTCCAGACGTTTGACCTGGGATTGCTCTGGATTGTCATAGTTGATTGAAACAATATTGATGGCTCCAGGCCGGGTTCCGGGCAGATTCTCGGTATCCTCTTCGTCCTCAATCGCCACCACTGCTTTGGTTCCATCCGGGGTGATCGCCAGACTATCGGGACCGATCCCATCTAGCTGCAGTTGACCTACAACTTCACGGCTAGCAATATCAATAAACACCAGATGACCGGGTTGCTGATCGGCAATGGTTTGGGTCTCTTCATCGATCAGAGCCAGGACTGCAGCCACCGCGTACCGTCCATCTGGGGTCACAGCCACAGAGGTGGGTTCGCCTAAACTGGACACATCTACTGTTCCTAGCGCCTGGGGATTGGCAGGATCCTGGAGATCCACAAACCCGATCTGCTGATCACCAGCGTTAGTAAAGACCAGCAGTTGACCATCTGGAGTAGCGGCTAAAATCTCCGCAACCGCTCCTCCCACTACATAGCGTGTCACCGGAACAAATCCTTGCACTGCCGGATTCTGGGCATGTGCCGGACTAAAACCCGCCAACAAAGCCGAACTGCCAAGAACCCAACCCAACCATTGTGACGCTTGCAGGTGTGCCATGGTTTACTCCAAAAGCAGGAACGAGGATCTGCCGGGACAAGCATTGAATGCTCAGCAAATCAGTATATATGGATACGACTAAAGGACGAAGATCTGCCGCTTATGTTTCTTCCTGGGCTTCTGAAACTGCCTCCTCGCTCAGGACAGCATTCTCATCGTGTTCCGGATCGGGAACGTTCACCTTCAGGTTTTGCGTCCCTGCAGGTTGGGTGCTCAACAGGACCCCCAGACCCGCAAGGGTGATCAGACTAACACCACACCCAAGCCAGTCAGCGAGTGTACCCAGATAGGCCACTTGCACCTGGTGTTGCCCAGGAGGAATCGTGATCTGCAGTTGTCCCTGCTCAGACTTTTCTGTGGTGACCCAGTGATCATCCAGACGAATGCGCCAGGCCGGGTAGTAAAACATCCGCAACATCACCTGACGGGGTTGATCCTGGGTGTTGTTCGCCTGAAATTGTCGATAGCCAAAGCGCCATTTGGTCAGATCTAACCCTCTATCCCCACCGCCTTTCCAGCTCAACAGGGGGTGATCAACTTCAGGAGGCATGCCCATGGTCACTCCCCTGGCCCGATACTCTGGCACATCCACCAGGGCCAATCCCTGCCGCAGGATCCAGTGCCAATGGATAAACTGCTCACTGGTGGCCGTCGGCGGGGGCGGTTGGTGAGGGAATTGCATTTGGGCCGCCAGATCTTGAAACCGTTTTACCTGGGAAGCATTAAATCCGGCACTTTCAATCACCTCTATCCCCTGCCAGGTGAGGGTAGTCAACCCGGCCATGACCAGGAGCGCAAAGATTGCTGTCACCGTGCGCCGACCCCAGTGCCTGCCTAGGCTGAGCAGATACCCCAGCAGAAGAGGGATCATGACCGTTGTGATGCTCAGCCACCGCCAGGAAAACTGAATTCTCTGCAGGGGTAAGACCCAGGGATACACCCATCCCAGCAGATCGGTCATCAAGAGCAGGGTGACCCCACTTACCAGCAGCCAGTAAAGCGCTGATGTCTGCAAATCAGGATCCTGGGCCTGCCCTGAGAGTGCTGGCCGTTGTGATCCCAGCAATGACCCCAGAGTACAGAGACTGACCCCAACGGTGATGGCAATCGTGACCCACCAGATCCCCAGCAAACTGCGATCAAACCAGTGATCGGTGAGTACGGGCCGCAGTTGTAGCAATCCTCTCAGCATGAGACGGTGGTGGGGCAAATATTCATCCCAGCTATTGAGGGCCCCCACCTGAATGAAGCGCTGATCCAGGGCCGCAGGCCAGAGAAAAAATGCGGTCCAGCAGAAAGCCAGAGCTGCACCAGCATAACTGCGCAACAGGCCCTGCCAGCTTCTCTGACGCCAGGCCATCAGCACGGGTAGGGGTATCCAGATCAGGGTGAAGATCAGGAGCGTGGGCAGATGCGAAAGCACCAGGAGGCCGTAGGCGAGCGCGAGCGTGATCACAGACTTCCATCGGTGCGGAGGAGTGAGAACAGCCTGAGAAGCCCAGAGCACCCAGGGGATCAAGGCAATGGCCCAGACCTCCCCAATCGCGCCCCGCTGGTAAACATCCACCAAAAAATAAGGGGAAACCATACCCACACCCGCCACACCAGCGGCGATCCAGGCGGGCCAAAAACAGCGGCCATAACGATAGAACCCCAACCCCAGGATCCCTACTGCCAGAGCCATGCTGGCCACGAGGGTACCGCCCAGATCCAGACCCAGCAGGTGAAAGGGTAAGGTTGTCACCATGCACAGGGGAGGATAGAAGGCAAACGTGGCGTTGCCAAAGCCAAAATTAGAGAACTCTAACCAGCGCGGATAAAACTGCCCCTGAGTAAATTGTTGTTGATACTGAAATCCCCAGCTGAGGTTGAAGTGGGTGGAATGCGTGCTGGGGTAACCCTGTTGCAGCATCGGCAACACGACAGCAAGAATGACACTGAGCCAGCCAAGAACCAGAATGCTACGCCATCCCCAGCTCCCCAGCCTTGAGAAAGGGGGAATATCTGCGCTTTCCACAACCGCCATAGATCCGCTGCCCGCTTTTTGCCTCTCGTACTTTAGCGCCCTTCAGAACCTGATCGGCAACCTAAGTGGTGATAGAGAAGACTTTGCCTGAGCAATTCTATGCAGCTTTTTCAGCTGGATCTTTAGATCATCTCCAGGAGGTTGAGAGGAATACCTTTGCGGGAACGTCGCATGAACTGGGGTTGTGCGTCTGATTTTTGGGGCGACCCGATCTCCGTTATCGGTCTGTTCCGTTCTTCAGATCGGGAAAAAGCCAACGGGGAAGCAGGACCAGATTCAGGCACCAGGAGACTCTCATCTAGATCCTTGACGGTCAATTCCAACTGCTGGATAGTGACCATCGCAATGGTGCAATTTTGCCGCAGGGCACTCCTTAACAACAGCCTTGCCAGACCGACAATTTGTTCCAGACCTAAGGTTTCTCCGATCAGCTTAAGGTAACTGGCACTGTGTTCCAATCCAGACCAATCCCAGCTTCTGAGAGCCTGGCGAGCACTGAGGATCAGGGAGTGACTCTCTTCCAAGCCTGCCTGGGAGGGCTTGGATTTACCAGAGAAAGGATTGGGAAATAAAAATAGTTTCTGAGACTGTTGTCGTTTCTGAATCCATCGCTTCAGCACGCGGCTCAAGGTTTCTAGCTGTAGAGGTTTGCAGAGGTAATCATCCATCCCAGCGGCAAAGCAGAGATGCTGATCTTCTGGCAGGACATTGGCAGTAACGGCAATAATCGTGGTGTTGGAGATATCCGCCTCCAGCTTACGGATGGCTCTGGTGGTAGTAAATCCATCCATCACGGGCATATGGCAGTCCATGAGAATAATATCAAACGACTGCTGTTGTAAAAGCTCGAGAGCAGCTTCTCCGTGCTCTGCACCTTGGCAGTCATAACCTAAACGCCTCACCTGTTGCAGCAAAAGCTGCCGACTAAAGGCAAGATCCTCGACAACCAGGATCCGCGCTGATCCTGGCGAAGACTGGGAGGAATGAAGCTTGTCCGAGTAACTGGTTGGCATAAACACTGGTTAGAGGCGAACGATGCTCCTGACTCCCATGGCTGATGGCACCAATGCCTCAGCTGAGATCACTGTAGCGGCTGCCCCTTGTCCAGGTTACCCCTGGGATCCGATCCCAGACACCATCACCTCAGTCCTTCAGGGCCCACTCCTCTCTACCTTAACCCGGACATGAAGGGGAGAAGTCCGCTAAATTGCTTAACTCTCAAGCAACTCTCACTAACGAAACTTAACCGTGCATCTTAGCCAACCTCTCCCAATAGTGGGGGAGTAAACCCTGCCATTTGCCAGAGAAAGATCCTCGCCCCCAACTTCTAACAGATTTCGGATCAGGATCAAGAGCTTGTTCAGGACATTCGGGTCAGGGCAGAGATCTTAGCCAGCTTGTCCGGATCTAACCCTTGCAATTCCTCCAGACGTAACCATCCTTCTTTGATCAGCCTGGCAAACACAAAGATCAGGAAGGAGTAGCGGTAGTCATACTTGCCGTCAATATCGTGCCGCTTGACGCTGAGAAAATCGTGCAATTTCCACAAGTCTCCCAGATCCTGAATGTGCTCGGCCTGATCCCGCACTGATGCAATCAGGGTCCCGGCTTCTCTCTCAAACGCTTTGTCAAAGGCATCCTTAGCCACTTGATCCTCAAGTGTGGACCATTCAGTATTCGTTGTCTGCATCACTAACTCAATCATCAATAAAGGTATTAAAGTGGGGTTGATTACCCAGCTTTCTAATTATAGTCACAAATTGTAATTGACTGGACAGGGAATTGTGTTATAAACCTTGTTGTGATTTTTCGTCACCCTTTGTCCCTGTCGCTTGACATTGGTATACCAACGGCAATTGGTACCAGGGAATTTGCGGATACTCGTGGTGCTCCCAGTGATAGCTGAAGTGATAGGAACTGAGCAATGACCAGATGGGGGGCAGATCCAGACTGCGGGCCCTGTGGTGATCACAAAAGGGAGACAGGTCCTCTCGGTGGGGCAGGTAGGTCCCAAAGTAAAACAGCTGCATTGAGCTTAAGACCAGAGGCAGGAGCCAGAAGATCCCGAGATTGAGGGGGGAACCGTGTCCCCAAACCTGAAGCACCAGGGTTACTATCCCTCCCGCCAGGCCCATCATCCCCAGTTGGCCTGGAGATAAATACTGTCTCATAAATCTGCCGTACCATTGCACGGGATGGGGATGAGTGCCATTGTGATAATCCGGATCGGAGGGATGTCCCGAATGATGGTGATGGCGTCTGTGCTTGCTTAGGCAGTGGGAGTAAGGGAGGAACGCATATAAAAATAGTGCGGCTCTTCCCAGCTGATGATTGAGGCGGGGCCGACCTGGAATCAGACTGAGGTGCATGGCATCATGGGCAAGGATAAACAGTCCTGTGTGGAGAAAGGTCCGTACAAGCACTGCACCCATGATGAATGGCAACGCCTGTGGGCTCAATTGCAGAGGGACCAGCACCAGCAACGACACCATCCACAGGATGATCAGGAGGATAGTGAACAGGTATCCTAGCTTGCCCTGGGCAGCCCTGGAAGTAGGACAGGAAATCAATCCGTTCTTAGACATAAGCAGTAAGAATGCACTGGATCAGGAGGTTCTTACAGATAAAGCGCCCTCAGATGAGAGCGCCTCACATCAATCCACACTCACGAGTGCCTAACCGGATAACCTAACGCATCAGGTTCATTAACTCTTTGGGAGAGGCCAGGAGATCAATCGCCACAAAAAAGATCTTGTTTTCGGCATTGAGGAGAAACCTCCAGGCAATGTTCATGCCCACATTGGCCCCGAACCATGGGGTCTGGACTTTCCCCGTCACCTTCACCTGTACAAACCCATCATCCGCCGGTTCTACAACACCCCGCTCGGGATTCAGGGTCAGATTTTGGCATTCTTCCCGGAAGAAACGCAGCACGGCTTCCTGCCCCACGATAGGGCTACGGAAGGGAGGTTGCAGGGCTCCATCGGGGGTAAACAACTTAATCAGCGCGTCAAAGTCATTGGCATTCAGGTTATTCATGTAGGCCAGGATGGTGGGATTAGTAACCCCTTCAATCTGGACCTGACTGCGCTGAGACATTTCCTTGGGAGGGACAACTGGCTCAGATACACGGGAATAAGAGTCCATTTTGCTGACGTCATATCCCATATCCACCACTGCATTGCGCAACACAGTGATCTGCTGGCCTGGATCCAGTTCTCGAATGGTTTGCAACACGGCAGAAGCATTGGCAGACAGCTGATAACCTTCGGGGATCGGGGCCACCAGTCCCTGCTCCATCCATTCACCCAGTTGATACCAGAATCCCAGCTTGATATTGACAGACCAAACTGTATAGGTCCGGCAAATGGGGGTGTCCGCCCGGTTCGCCAGATCACACATGACCTGGGTTTGCTGCAGTGGACTCATTTGTCGAATCTGGTTCAGGGTCCCTTCTGCAAGTTGCATGCTGGCTGCCCCCAGGGCTGCAGGGGTAATAGACTTACCCATCTCCTTGTAGGCAAACCAGATCAAGGCAAGCTGGTCTTCAGCACTGAGTTGATTAAACCGAGCAATGGTAGCCGGGACTACATCAGCTGACAGCGTATTAGGGAAAATATTACGAGCCGAGTCAATTGTGAATGGCATAGGTTCACCCTGGTAGAGGTTCTACGTAAGGTCTTGCGAAGAGGCATATTCAAATTAGCCTATCTTTCACTGTAGAACTGACTGAGCCTTTTTCCCTAACCCTGGTCAGAACAACAGCATAGAATCCAAAAAAATGGCCCCCGCAGCCTATCTGCAGGGGACCTACTTGGAGCTGGGGATCAAGACGCCAGCTTAGACGACGGCGGTCACTAGGCTTTCTGCCTTAAGGATTTCAGCCTTGTCCGTGCGCTCCCAAGGTAGATCCAGAAATTCCTGACCAAAATGACCATAGGCCGCTACATCCTGGAAGAAGCGTCCTCCCCGTTGGGCAGGTAACTCCCGCAGATTAAAGGTATGGAGGATCGCCGCCGGACGGAGATCAAAGTGCCGCCTCACCAGTGCCTCCAGCTTCTCTTCAGGAATGCGTCCGGTACCAAAAGTTTCTACCATGACGCTAATTGGACGAGCCACTCCAATGGCATAGGCGACCTGGACTTCACACTTGTCCGCCAGTCCTGCAGCCACAATGTTCTTGGCAACATAACGGGCAGCGTAGGCAGCACTGCGGTCTACCTTGGTGGGATCCTTCCCTGAGAACGCTCCACCTCCATGCCGGGAGTAACCACCATAGGTATCCACAATAATTTTGCGACCTGTCAGACCTGCATCTCCCTGAGGACCCCCGATGACAAACTTTCCGGTGGGGTTGCAGAGAATCCGAGTGGAGTCAGAGGGCCTTAATTCCAGATCGGCAAAGGCAGGCCGGATCACCGCTTCCACTAGATCGGCACTAATGCGATCGTGAATCCCCTTCTCATCGGTCATGCCATCAATTTCGGGATCATGTTGGGTTGAAATCAGAAGCGTATGGATCGCGGCGGGGTGGCCGTTTTCATAATGAACCGTAACCTGAGTCTTACCATCAGGCCGGAGATAGGGAAGCACCCCTTGCTTGCGAGCCTGAGCCAGCTGGCGACTGAGACGGTGAGCCAAACTGATGGGCAGGGGCATCAACTCTGGGGTTTCGTTGCAGGCAAACCCAAACATGAGTCCCTGGTCACCCGCTCCCGTGAGATCGTAGTCATCCGCTTCACTTTGCCGCTTTTCCAGAGCCTGATTGACCCCCTGTGCAATATCAGGAGACTGCTCGTCCAAAGCCACGAGTACTGAGCAGCTATTGCTACAGAACCCATTGGTGGTATCTGTATAGCCGATTTCTGCAATCTTATCGCGAGCTAATTTGATGTAGTTGACATTGGCAGTTGAGGTGATCTCACCTGTGATCAAGACCAACCCAGTGTTCACGACAACTTCAGCGGCAACGCGACTGTGGGGATCGTCAGTCAGTAGCGCATCCAGGATCGTATCGGAGATCTGATCACAGATCTTGTCAGGATGCCCTTCGGTAACTGACTCTGATGAGAACAAAAATGACTTGGACAAGGATGAATCCTCCTGAAATCACAACACCAGCCTTTGCTAGCGAATTCTTTGTCCATCTGCTCCTGCCTGAGGATGCCTCACAACTGGAGTAGGGAGGCTGGCGGTTGGTTGGGTGATGCCCTCACTTGCCGCTTCAATAGGCGTTCTCAGCCCGGGGTCTACAAGCAGCTTTGACAACAATCGACAAGTGATTCCTTATCTCTCGGTTGTCCGATAAACCGCAGGATTTAGCACCAGGCAACATGACCCGGTTGCTGCAGCGTCCTTGGGCCTGATCCCTCAGCCTGCTCTGGATAAAGAACTGGACTTATGCTACCGATCAGACTGTGAATTGTCAAAAACCAACCCACAAGGCGCAACGGCGCAACTTCTCCGGCGAGCCTGACTATTGGCTTAACTGATCGAGAACTGGCTGATCGTTGAAACGGTTTTCCCAATCTGTTGTACTGACAACCTGGAAAAAATAGAAACCTGCCAAAAAAAGAGGAAATACCACACCAATAAAGCCGATAGCCCCCATCACCCCGAAAATACGCCGATTCTGAACCTGAGCTCCTCGCTGGATTACATTACTGGAAGCAGTCAGACGGCTACCACAGAAAGCCGCAACAATTGAGCCGACAATTCCACCCAGAACCGTAGGAGCTAACCAACCGGACATTTCCTCGAAAGGAATTTCGAGGACGCGCGGAAGGGCAAGAAAACAGATGGCTTCTAGAATGGCCCATGTTGTAATGAAACCTGTGAGACTTTCTCGAAAGGCATCACCTGCATCTTTCATATGCGGGAGGCTCCTATGGGAAGCGTTGATAAGGATATGAGCTTAGGTTACCTCGACTCTCAAGAAATCGGCCAGGAGCAGGAGAAGTTGATGACTACAGTTGCCTTGGAGTCCCATGCCAATGACTAATCAATTAAGTTTTTCCGCACAAGAACATCTGCGCCTAGGGTTGGCTGCGGTCCAGGCTGGTGATCTAGAAACGGCCAAGGTTGAATTTGCGGCTGCGTTAGAGGAGCATCCTGATCAGCCAGACACACGCTATAGATTGGGTTGGGTTCTGGCCTCTCTTGGAGAGCGGGAGGAAGCCATCCAGGAACTTCGTCGCACCCTCCAATTGCAACCCGATCATCTGGAAGCAAACTACAACCTGGGGGCAATCCTGTTACAGAAAGCCCAGGTAGAGGCGGGGGAGGGGGGAACCATGGCCATGACGGTGCTGGAAGAGGCAAAGGCCTGCTTTGAAAAAGTCCTGGCAACGGATCCGTTTGATCAAAGGGCCTTCGCCTTTATCAATCTCCTCAAGCGGGCCATTGAGCGCTACGGTGAGCACAAATCCTCGGCCCCGGAAGAGTAAGCTTGCGATCTATCGAGATAAGACGCCGGGCCAGTTGGCATCCGCCTTGGCAATATGGCCAGGGATGTCGCGTTCCCAACGACGCTGGACGCTGCGATTAAAGTTGAGATAAAGCCGATCATCCACAATGGTCCAGGCATTGGGATCGATGGGAGCGGTGTATCCCTGACTAACAGCCCAGGCACAGTAGCCCCCGTAGGCAGGTGCATAGGCTTCTGGATCGGCAGCAAATTGATCACGGTGTTCTGCACTGGCAAAAAGCCAGGTCACACTTTGCCAATCATGACTGAACTCCTGTTGGCCAGCCACTGGTTTTCCCTGCGTAAAATAGGCCACGACATCGGTACCACGAACGGCCACCCCTTCTTCTGAAAAGAAAAGATCAGCACGATCCTGAGCGGCACAGGGATCAGCAACTGTCGAGGCGGGGGTTTTGGGAGCACAGGCAGCGTAAGCCACTGTCTGGACCGAGGAGGTGAAAAATCCCATGGAAGGAACCTCAGTCCCTGCCATCACAATGGAGGCGATGGCCATCGAAACCAGATAGTGGATCTTCATCTGCAGGTAACCTCCTTGGGTTGAATAGCAACAGCCGTTAAGATTACCTTGATGCATCTTGCTGGTGCACACCTGAGCCAAACATGAGAATATCCCAAACGGAAATTAGCCTGATCGCTTACGCAAAGCGCATCTTGTCCCGCTTTCATCTTCCATTGGATTCCAAAAGAACCACCCCCCTGCAGCGATTTCACCTGGCCATCGGGGTGGCCGACATTCAAAAATCGGTTGAAGATTACTCTCGTCGACTGGGTTGTCCTCCAGTTCTAGTGATCGAGGGTGAATATGCTCTCTGGCGAACCCCTACCCTCAACTTTTCCATTCGCAAAACTGTGACGGCAACAGCGGGGATCGTCCGGCATTTGGGCTGGGAGGATGCTTCAGCCACAGAATTTTCGGTGGAAACCGATGTCAATGGGATCCTCTGGGAGCGTTTTTCGGCAGGGCAGCAGGCGGATGAGATTCATACCCTCTGGCCCCGTACCCAATACCGGGTCAAGCCATGGTGCTGATCAGATCCAGCAGGGCTCAAGACAAGGGAAGCTGGGCGGAATGACAGGCCATTAACCAGTTCAAGAGGCGAGCCAGGGGTTGGGCAGATTGCCGGATGCCATTGGTTACCGATAATCCCCCCAGAGAGACACCGAGGACGGGACGGGACCGGAACAACTCCAGACAGGTGGTCAGCAGACATTGCCAGGACACTCCTCCAGGCTCAGGATACGCGACAGCGGCCACGGTTGCCGGATCCAGGACATTGGCATCAATGACCAGAAAAATAGGACAGGAGGGCAAACGTTGAATGACATCATGAGCCTGCCATTCCTGTTGGGCCCAAAACACTGGACTGTGGTGCTGTTGTAGCCATCGCCAGGCCCTAGCACTGCTGCTGCGCATCCCCACATGTACCACCTGGATCTGGGCGTCATAGAGGCGTTCAACCCAACTGGCGGAACTCAGGTGAGGATCTTCATCCGCTAACATTTGCTCCGGAACCGGGAATAAATTGGCATGCGCACTCCAGTACATGACACAAAGCTGTGGCTCCTGCTTCCAGATCGCCCGCACTGCTCCCCAGGAGGCAGCCATCTGGGAGGGAAGAAGAATCGGCCACTGCTGGCGTTTAAGGTGATGAGAAAAGGCTGCTTCGCACATGGCGAAGGGGGGTTCGTCATCCAGAGCTTCCAGCTGTCCAATCGCGAGCTTGTCTACGTCGATATTGAGGCGGGGCTCAAAACCACAGAGATCCCTTCCGGCATTGAGGATGGCCAAAGGAGCCTGGGTGTTTACCCCAAAAGCCGTCGGGATCAACATAATCTGGGCGTGATGATGCGTAACGGGATGCAGGGACCAACGGGCCATGAATTAAAGATTCCATACCTAAGCTTCAGTCTGACCCAGGTGGTGGAGCAATTCCAGACCGATCTCACATCGAATTGTGAACATAGGTTGAGTTCCTGTTGCCTTGGTCCCAGTCTGCGCAAGAAAGAGCAGAACCAAATCCTGATCCCGTCTTTCTGATACCGGATGCCGTGTTGGGGATTCGCAGCTCGACTGCAACGAAAAATTACAGATGTTCACCGAGAAGGATTACTCGGAAAAGCCCAGTGATAGGATTCTCAGCGAAGTGCAGTCTGCCCTTTTTTGGTACCAAGGCTGCTGCGCGACCAACGAAATAGAGAGGAATCTATGGCAGAAGCATTGAAAGAAGGGGATCCTCGTATTGGCGCGACCCTACCCGAGTTTGGGGGATCAACGGGTGGTCTGCTCAGCACTGCTGAACGGGAAGAAAAGTACGTCATTACCTGGACTGGAAAAGCTGGAACTGTCTTTGAAATGCCCACCTCAGGTGGGGCCATCATGAAAGACGGCAAAAACATGCTGACCCTGGCTCGCAAAGAGCAGTGTCTCGCACTGGGGGCTACACTGGTTTCTGATTTCAAAATCAAAGACTATCAGATCTTCCGCATTAAGGCCGGGGAAGATCCCGTGCTGGTCCATCCTAAGGATGGAGTTTTCCCTGAAAAAGCCAACGAGGGGCGCGAAACTGTCGGGAAAGTGGATCGCAATATTGGCAACAATGTTGAGCCCGCCACCCTCAAGTTTCGTGATGCCAAGCCCTGGGACTAGCCCTATTTAGAATGGGTTAAGGGAAAAAACAAAGGGATCTTTTTCTTAATAAGCGAAGCGCCAGCCCCTGAGTGAGCTGGCGTTTATCATCAGTGGGCTTTACGAACTAACGGAAGGATCGGTTAACCCTATTTCACGGCAGCAAAGAATACTTTTGACTCTTTGGGAGTGGGCTTCATGGTGGCTTCACCTGGCTGCCAGTTGGCTGGGCATACTTCGTCAGGATGAGATTGCACGTACTGGATCGCCTTCAGGGTTCGCAGAGTTTCCTCAACACTCCGTCCGAAAGCCAGGTTGTTAATTGTCGCGTGTTGAATGATGCCTTGTTTGTCAATGATAAAGAGACCCCGCAGCGCCACACCTGCTTCGGGATCCAGGACATTGTAAGCAGCACTGATTTCCTTTTTGATGTCAGCCACCAGAGGATAGTGAAGATCACCTACACCCCCGCTGGTCCGCTCAGTCTGGATCCAGGCCAGGTGAGAATATTGACTGTCAACAGACACACCCAGGACTTCGGTATCCAGTTGTTTGAATTCTTCATACCGATCACTGAAGGCTGTGATCTCTGTTGGACAAACAAAGGTAAAGTCTAGGGGATAGAAGAACAGAACGACATACTTCTTCCCTTGATAATCTGACATCCTGACCGTTATGAATTCCTGATCGTACACTGCTGTGGCGGCAAAGTCAGGGGCCATCTGGCCTACACGTAAACATTCTTCCATGCGTCACCTCTAGGGAGCATTTACAAAACTTAAGCAACTATATCATCATAGTGTAGTCATTACGATTTTAATTTTCGGTTACGCCCTACAGCGTTTTCCACCCTGTGGAACCACAGTTAACCCATCGAGTCAGCCCTGAGGGATCCAGGAGTCGGGCCGGAAGAGACGAGGAAAGGCTGGAGGAGAGATGCATTCGGTCTGCGCTGCTGTAGGCTGAGAATGCTCTAGCAGGCTTATCGATTCCGGTAGCGGAGTCTGCCCGAATCAGGAGGGTCGACATGGGAGTGCAGTTGATTATTTTTGATTTTGATGGCACATTAGCCAACTCGATGCCCGCGATTGAATCGGCCATTCGTTTAACGGTGGCAGAACTGGGCTTGCCGGAACATGCGATCTCAGAGTGGGTAGATATGATTGGCTTACCTCTGCGCACGCAACTGACTCAGCTGTTACCCCCCGATCGATGGGATGACCTGGAAAAGGCGGTGATCCTTTATCGCCGTCACTATGCCCAACTGGAACCCCAGGGTATTCCACCCTTTTCAGGGGTTCTGGATCTGATCAAGCTTCTGGATTCCCGACTTCCACTGGCCATTGCCTCCAGTAAAAAAAGAGAGAGTATCCTCAAGGTTCTGGAGTATTGGGGCCTTCAGAATCAGTTTCAGCCCATTATTTCCCCCACAGAAGTTACCCATCCTAAACCCCATCCTGAATCCATTCACCAGATCTTGAACTACTACAACGTGTCAGCGAATCAGACGGTGATGATTGGGGATACCGCCTACGATATTGAAATGGCATTGCGGGCTGGGGTAGAAGCCTGGGCGGTGGGCTGGGGTGTTCATTCCGCGGAACGACTCCAGCAGGCGGGTGCACATCAGGTGTTCACGCAAACCCAGGATCTGGTAACGGCGTTCAAGAATCTGCTGGCATAAACTCTGCTTTGTCTTTCTTTACATTTTGCGGAAAACTAGAGAAGACTTTGTTATATACCTCAGAGACTTGAGCAATTATCGCTAGACTAATGCGAACTGGGAATTTTCTGGACACACGACCGCTGGAGAAATTCCCTCCCATGTCGGTTGCCCGCACCAAGGACAGAACTATGAACTTTACAGGCAAATATCATCTCCATTGCACCCTCACCTATGGGGATATTTACGGTCAGGTGATTGTCTGGCTGCTGGTGATCTTTGCCAGTTTGGCCGCGGCCCTGTCTCTCATGAGCAGCCCCCTCTATGCTGCTTTAACCGTGGGGTTGATCCTTGTGCTTTCCTTGCCCTTTCTCTTGTTTGCTTTTGTCACCACTTTACTCAATCACATTCAATTCGAACCCATGGACGCTGGCCAAGCAACAGCAGGCGTACCCCAGACTACTCGTGCCCAAGCGGCAGGGTAGGCTCCAGACGCTATGACTCACGCTCCCCTGGGTTGGGGATCAATGGTCCTTGCAACAAGAGAATTCATTGGGTTCTCTTCTCTATTCCTGTATCCTGACTAGCCAGGGCTGTTAATATCAAAAGCATCCTGCGCAGGATGATTGCGGATTTGAACCATGCTCGACCTTGATCCCCAGCTTCCGACCACGGATGCTTCCTCCGTCACCAGCGCCGCTGAGTTGATCGAGCTCTATGCTCAGGGAGAGCGTGATTTTGAGTACGCCAAGTTATTCGGGGCGGAACTGTTTGAGCAGAACCTGAGTGGCGTCAACCTCTTCGAATCCTATCTGAGCAGGGCCAATCTACGGGGCAGCAATCTCTGGCTGGCGGATTTGAGTGGAGCCAGTCTCAGCGGAGCCAACCTCAACGGGGCTAACCTCAGTGGGGCCAACCTCAAGGAAGCCAATCTCAGTGAAGCGCAACTGACGGAAACGGATCTGAGTGGAGCCAATCTCAGCGGGGCCAATCTCTTTGATGCGGATCTCTGGGGCTCCTGTTTGAGTGGAGCGGATCTCTGGGGGGCAACCCTCTGGCGGGCTCGGTTGGTGAAGGCGGATTTAAGTAAGGCAGATCTACGGGGGGTGGATCTGCGCTCTGCCAACTTGACAGGGGCCAATCTGAGTGAATCGAATCTTTGGATGAGCTATCTAGGGAAAACTCGCCTTTTCCAGGCCAATCTCAGTGAGTGTAATCTCAGTGAAGCGGACTTATCGGAAGCCGATCTGACCGAGTCCACCCTCTGGGGGGCCTACCTCAGCAAAACCAACTTGAGCAAGGCCAACCTGACTAAGGCAGATTTGAGGGCAGTGGACATGCGCTCTGCCAACCTCAAAAACAGCATCCTCTCTCAGGCTAATTTGTGGCTGGCGTACTTGTGGTGCGCGGATCTCAGTGGTGCGAATCTACAGGGGGCGCAGCTGGATAGGGCCACCCTTTGGGGTGCAGCTTTTGACAAAAACACGCTGTTCGATGCAGGATTTGATCCCCTCAGCCATGGCATGAGGCGAGTTGGGAAGTAAATCTTCATCCCCTGGCCACATAACCGTCACCTGACCGTCACATGCTTTCCGTACAGTTTATCCATAAGCCTGATCAGAAGATGGGGATTCCCACCCAAGGTTAGAGATAAGAGGGTTACCAATTCCACCCTCTTGCGCAGTAAACCAGAATGGAGTACCTGGGCGGAGTTCATGATCACTGATTAGGATTGCTAAAGTAGGGATTCTTTTGAGGTCAAGGGATGTCAAATTCGCACAAACAGTCAACTTCAGGATCGAATCGCCGCTTTCTGACCCCACTCACCTCGTTTCTCCTGATCGCCCTGGGGGCAGGATCTGCTTTTACCCTCAGCAATGTTTTTCTGGGGACAGAGACCGACAGGCCAGATACCGTCTCACAACCCCGAGGAGTGGCTTCTGCCCAGGCTGCTCCCCTTCCAGGAACGGATACCAACTTTGTGACCACCGTTGTTGAGGAGGTGGGGCCTGCGGTGGTGCGGATTAATGCCTCTCGTACGGTTGAGACCGAAATTCCTGAGGAACTTGATGATCCGTTCTTCCGCCGATTCTTCGAGGGTATGCCTATGCCTCCTGAACAGCAGCGACGGGGGACGGGCTCTGGCTTTATCTTGAGTAGCGATGGCAAGATTTTAACGAATGCCCACGTTGTGGATGGGGCCGACCGTGTGACTGTAACGTTGCGAGATGGGCGCGAGTTCGAAGGTCGAGTTCTGGGAGACGATCCCCTCACCGATGTGGCTGTGGTCCAGATTGATGCTCAGCAACTGCCAACGGTGCGCCTGGGCAATTCCGATGGGGTGCGACCCGGCGAATGGGTGATCGCCATTGGTAATCCACTGGGTCTGGATAGTACCGTCACCCTGGGGATTATCAGCGCCACCGGACGCTCCAGTGGTGAAGTGGGGGTGGGGGACAAGCGGGTTGATTTTATTCAGACGGATGCCGCCATTAACCCTGGCAACTCAGGGGGCCCCCTGCTGAATGCCCGTGGTGAGGTCATTGGCATGAATACCGCCATCATCAGTGGAGCTCAGGGTCTGGGGTTTTCGATTCCCATCAACCGTGTCCAGGAAATCTCAGAACAGCTGATCAGTAAGGGACGGGTTGATCGGGCTTACCTGGGGATTCAGATGCTAACCCTGACACCGGAGGTGGCCCGCAATCTCAATGAGGACCCCAATAGCGGTCTGTTTGTGGAAGCGGAAGAGGGCGTCCTGATCTCTCGTGTGGTGCCGGGTTCTCCTGCAGATCGGGCCGGTTTGCGGGCTGGGGATGTCATTGTCCAGGTTGGGGATGTCAAGATGCCTGACTCTCGCGAGATTCAGGAGCTGGTGGAAGCCACTTCTATTAATGCCCCTCTCTCGGTACAAGTGATTCGGCAGGGCCAGCCCCTTACGATTGCGGTTCGACCCGGTCCTTTCCCCTTGCAGGAGGAATAGGCCAGAAGGAGAAAACGATCAGGCGGGGGGTTCACAGCCCCCCAAACGCTGTCTGAGGCTCTGGACAATTTTTTGACCTAGATAATCTGGGAGGGTGGTCATGGCATTGGGCCCCAGCAAATAGAAAATAAACCGGGTTTGCTCTCGACGTACGATTAAATTGACATTAATCACCGTGAGATCTTCCTTCCAGAGTGCATAGGCAACTTTGTAAAACAGGCCTGGCTCATTGTCAGCATCAATTAAGATAGCAGGCAAATGAAATACCTGATCAAAATGGTATTCCACACGAGCCTGCTGCAGTGGTTGAGTTAAATCAAACTCGATAGACAGAGATTCGTGAACATGAAAATGTCCAGCCAGGCACTCATGAATGGCTCGTTCCAGATTATTGCGGGTTGAAGGCGGCAGAGCCTGCCCATTGCGGGAGACAATGATCCGCATGCACACCAGATGTGGAGAATAGATCTGACCATACAGATTTAGCCCATGAATTGTCAGGTTAAATGCAGTGAGAACCCCGACAATATCACTGAGCATATAGGGCTGGTTTGTATAAGCAAAGTAAATAGTACTCAGCTTACGTTCATCAACAATCTGAACAACCGCTTTTCGGGTTTGATAGAGGGTATAGGCAAGGCGGAGGTTTTGGATCTGAACTTCACTACTAACAAATTGGCTGTAAAAAGGAGGGAAACTCTGATTAAAATGACGCATCAGGGCTGAGCGTGTGCTCGCCTTAAAACCAGGATTATAGGGATCTGCAACCATCCGGAGTCCACCTCTGATGACCAGGCAAGACATAGCAAAGAAATGAAGCTAATCTCCCCAACGAGCCTAATCGGGATCTGCTGGGATTATCCCCACGCCCCATATTATGGCGAACAAGTTCCCCTCCTGCAGAAATTCTTTGCCCTGTCCACTCTCTACTCATATTGACGCTAAGCTACTGGGTAGGCGGGAAGTGGCTTTTTTGATTAGACAGCCTCCTCTCTCTGGGATAATGGCTAAGCCACAAGTTCAGGAGATGACTTAGGTGTGAGCGTATCTGCTCCTCAGTCTTTACCCCCACAATCTGGTCTCAACTCGATCTGGTGGGATCTGTCAACCCAAATTCTGCCGGAACAGGAAGACATGGTCTTCTGGAAGCTGGAGACCTTTGGTTGTCAGGGAATGACCAGTGAGCTGCGGGGAGAGACACTCCTCGTCCATGCCTACCTACCTCTGCAACGGGCCAGTGTGTTGGATCTGGCAGCTCTGGCTCTGAGGTTGCGACAGGATGCTTTAATCACCGGCTATCCCATCCCCCAACTGCGCTGGGAACGGCTGGAGTCAGAGGACTGGTCCACGAGCTGGAAACGCCACTGGCAGATGCAGGAGGTGGGGGATCTCATTCTGATCTGTCCTGCCTGGCTGGAGCCTCCGGCAGATACTCAGCGCAAGGTCTTGCGGATTGATCCTGGCATGGCTTTTGGCACAGGAGTTCACCCCACCACCCAGCTTTGCCTGGAAGCCCTGGAAATGCGTCTCTCTACCTACGGTGGGCCACCCCTTCCTCCTACCACAGTGGCCGATGTTGGCTGTGGTTCTGGAATTCTGTCTCTAGCTGCCGCCCGTCTGGGAGCTGAGAAGGTGATTGCTGTAGACACCGATCCATTTGCGATTGAGGCCACCCTCTACAACCGCGATGTGAACCAACTGCAGGATCAAATTACGGTGATGCAGGGAAGCCTGGAGCAGATCACGGAGCCAGTGGATGGGTTGGTGTGCAACATCCTGGCGGATGCGATTCTGGATATGATCCCGAACTTTAAACTGGCGGTGAAGGATACAGGATGGTTGATTCTCAGTGGCATTCTGGTGGATCAGGCCAGATTTGTGGCTGAGACCTTAGAAGCCCACGACTGGGTGGTGGCAGCGTTATGGAAGCGAGCGGACTGGTGTTGCCTGAATGTGCGTATCGGCTAAGTCAACTGCCGCGGATCCTCATTCCCTCTGCTCATGCTCTCGGGGATCAGATTCCTTTACCCCAGGAACAGCTGCACTACTTATGCCATGTTCGGCGTCTAACCTCAACCGATCCATTGCTGGTGGTGGATGGGGGAGGACAGTTGTGGCTGGCACGGTTGATCCAGACTGAGGTGCACCTGCAAAAGCTTCTGCCCTCGCCTACGCAGGAACTCTCCTTACCTATCCATGTGGGAATGGCGGTCCTTAAAGGCAACGGCATGGATGATCTGATGCGACAGTTCACGGAACTGGGAGTACAGCGGATCACCCCCCTGCTGACGGAACGCACCCTGGTCCAGCCCAGCCCAGCCAAACAGCAACGCTGGCAACGGATTGCTCAGGAAGCGGTTGAGCAGTGTGAACGACTGCAGGTGCCCAAGATCACGCCTCCAAAACTCTGGAAAGATTGGCTGCAGGATCTGGGGGACTCAAGATTGCTCATGGCGGTGGCCCGGACCTCAGCCCCTTCCGTTTGGCAGGTCCTCCAGCAAAACCCGCCCACCCAAACGATCACGCTGGCGATTGGTCCGGAGGGGGGATGGTCAGAGACTGAAATTGAGCAGGCCATTGCCTGCCGGGGGGAACGGGTGTCGTTGGGATCCCGGATTCTTCGGGCAGTAACGGCAGCGCCTGTCTTTACGGCGTTGGTGGCAGCCTGGGTCGAAGATCATTGTGATCATTTTCAGGTCAACAATCGCTTCGGAACAATAACCGCTATTGATCCTGACCCAATCGTAAGCAGCGAGCATGATGGGCAAAGTGATCGCCGATAAAAGAGGCAATGAAATAATAGCTGTGATCGTAGCCGGGATGGCGGCGCAGTTTGAGGGGATAATTGGCCTGAGCACAGGCTGCCATCAAGAGTTCAGGGTGAAGTTGCGGCAGAAACTCATCGGCATCACCCTGATCTACCAGGATTTCACTGGCTTGAGAAGCCTGGCTCACCAGTTGCACCGGATCGTAGGCAGCCCAAGCCTGAGGATCCGCTCCCAGATAGGCATGAAAGGCTTTTTGCCCCCAGGGAACTTGAGACGGAGCAGTGATCGGGGCGAAGGCGGAAATGCTCTGAAAAAGGGAGGGATTTTTTAAGCCAATCATGAGCGCCCCCAGCCCACCCATCGAGTGCCCAAAGATGCCCCACTGGTGGGGTTCAGTTTGGAAGTGCTGGGAGATCAGAGCGGGTAGTTCCGAAACCACATAATCGTACATGCGGTAATGACGGGCCCAGGGATCTTGCGTGGCATTGACATAAAACCCTGCACCCGTGCCCAGATCATAAGAATCCTCTTCCCCCGGGATCTGGCAGCCTCTAGGACTGGTATCCGGGGCCACAACAATGAACCCGTAAAGGGCTGCATATTGCTGGGCACCTGCCTTGGTGATGAAGTTTTGCTCGGTGCAGGTGAGGCCACTTAACCAGAAGAGGACGGGACAGGGTTGATGTTCTGCCTGGGGGGGCAGGTAAAGTCCAAATTTCATCTCACACTGAAGCACCTGTGAATCATGGCGATAGACGCATTGCCAGCCCGCAAAGGATCGGTTTTGACTGGCAAGTTCAAGCGGAGGGGAAACAGACATCAGCAATCCTCAGGGATGGCGGGATCAGGCGAAGGTGATCACAGACCGGATACTCTGGCCAGCATGCATGAGATCAAACGCTGTGTTGATCTGCTCCAGGGGGAGGGTCTGAGTAATGTACGGATCAATTTTGATCGTTCCCTGCAGGTATTGATCCACATACCCGGGTAGCTGGGTGCGACCTTTAACGCCTCCGAACGCGGAACCGCGCCAGACTCGACCTGTCACCAGTTGAAAGGGACGGGTCCGAATTTCTTCTCCCGCTCCTGCCACACCAATGATGGTGGACTCCCCCCAGCCTTTGTGACAGGCTTCCAGGGCTGCCCGCATCAAATTCACATTCCCCACACACTCAAACGTGTAATCAGCGCCCCCATCCGTTAGCTCAACAATCACCTCCTGGATCGGCTGATCATAGTCCTGAGGATTGACGCATTCCGTGGCCCCCAGTTGTTGGGCCAGTTCAAATTTCTCGGGATTGATATCCACCCCAATGATCCGTTCCGCCTGGGCCATCACCGCCCCCTGCACAGCACTGAGGCCTACGCCCCCCAAGCCAAAAACCACCACCGTTGATCCGGGCTGTACCCTGGCTGTATTCAGGACCGCGCCAATCCCAGTGGTGATCCCACACCCTAGCAGACAGACCTTTTCTAAGGGGGCGGCTGGATTGATCTTGGCAACAGCGATCTCGGGCAGAACCGTATGCTCACTAAATGTACTGGTGCCCATGTAGTGGTAAAGCCTCTTTCCCCCATGACTGAAACGGCTACTCCCGTCAGGCATCAGACCTTGACCCTGGGTCACGCGGATCGCCTGGCAGAGATTGGTCTTTCCTGAGAGACAAAACTTGCAGGCCTGACATTCGGGTACATAGAGAGGGATGACATGATCTCCGGGCTTGAGCGTGGTCACCCCTGGCCCAACCTCCTCGACAATGCCACCCCCTTCATGCCCCAGGATGGCGGGAAACAGTCCTTCCGGATCCCTGCCGGAAAGCGTATAGGCATCGGTATGACAAACGCCAGTGGCCACCAGCCTCACCAGCACTTCACCCGGTTTCGGACCTTCCAGATCAATGTCGGTGATCTCCAGGGGTTGCGCAGCTTCCCAGGCAACGGCAGCACGTGTTTTCATAGTGGGCCACTTAGGCAAGGTTGATCATGGTTCAGACTAACCCAGATTGTCCTGCCCAAGGACATTGAGGGTCAGAAATCAGTGGATTCCGATCACCACCTTGCTCGGGCGACCCGATCCTGTCTAATTGGGAGCACAATCCTAGGCGATCACCTGCTGCAGACTGGGGCGTTGCTGAATGAAGTCCCACCAGCTTCTCAGCTTTGGCGTTTCCGCCATCCCAGGTTCCATTTCAGGCGTGTTGGAAAGATAGAAGATCACAGGCATCAAATAGAAGTCTGCCAGTGTAATCATGCTGCCCAAGAGAAACGGATCACAGTTGGCGAAGGATTCAATCGCTCCCAAGGCTGTTTTCACCTTTGGGACAGCCGCTTGAATCGCCGCTTCATCCGACTGACCTCCCTGGTTGGGAACGATCAGACGTTGGATAGTGATCACACTGATGGTGGGTTCATAGAGGTAGCTATCCACGATCGACATAATCTGACGCATCCGGGCCTGCCCCATCGGATCTCTGGGCGTGAAGGCGTAATCAGCAACGGTGGCATCCAGGTAGTCAGCGATCGCTTGGGTCTCGTAGAGGATCTGGTCATCCACCTTCAGCGTTGGCACCTTACCAAAGGGATTGATCTCAAGGTATTCAGGAGTTCGGGCGGCGAAGATGTCCACTTCTTGAAGCTCATAAGCGGTGTTGGTTTCGGCCAGGAGCATGCGAACGGTGCGGACATAGGTACTCAGGGTTGGACCGTAAACAGTAAGCTGTGCCATGGGGAAGGACTTCCGATGCGAGAGGTCTGCCTAAATTATTGATCGGTAAAGTCACGGAATCGCCTTCTAAGCAGACGAGAGCCCAGCTGAAATGAGAGAGGGATGAGCCTGGCTTAGAATATATATAGACATGTTGATATGTCGTTGCTTGCATGATAATTTATGGGCATTTCGGGGCATTTGCTGAGAAGGACATAATCTGACCATGGAAAGCTATTACAAACCGGAGCACCTGAAGAACTTTGGCCAGATCGCAGAAGGCAATCCTGAACTGGCAAAGCACTTTTTTAGTTACTATCAGGCGGTTTTTGAGGAGGGGGCTCTGTCTCAGCGGGAGAAGGCCCTGATCGCTCTGGCGGTGGCCCACACCATCCAATGTCCCTACTGCATCGATGCCTACACCCAGGAAAGCCTGAAACAGGGCTCGGATCTGGAGCAGATGACCGAGGCCATTCATGTGGCCACTGCGATTCGGGGGGGCGCCTCTCTGGTCCACGGATTGCAGATGCTGGATCAGGCTCGCTCCCTCTCGATGTAACCCTTTCACCCCAACTCATGCTGGACTCTGACTCTTCCCACGCCAACCCGCTAACCTCCAGTCCCAGAAGGACTCTCACCCTTTACCGTCAGCGATCTCCTCTGGCGGATCCGCAGGTGCAGATCGCCACCCTCAATCAGGTGGATCTATCCCCCATGCCGCAGCAGGGAGATTTTGATCAGACTCTGCAGATCCATGGCTGGGACAACCTCCAACCCACCACTTTAGAGATCTTTCAGATCAATGTGGGCAAGCTCTGCAACATGACCTGCCGCCACTGCCATGTGGATGCTGGTCCGGATCGGACGCAGGAGAATATGGATCGGGAAACGATCGAGGCCTGTCTGCAAGCCCTGGATCAAACCTCTGCCCATACGGTTGACATTACCGGGGGTGCACCCGAACTGAATCCCCATTTTCGCTATCTGGTGGATCAATGTGTGGCCCGCGGGAAGCATGTCATTGACCGCTGTAACCTGACGGTCTTGCTCTTGCCAGGCATGCAGGATCTACCGGCATGGTTTGCAGAACGAGGCGTGGAAATTGTCTGTTCTCTGCCCCACTACCGCCCGCGAAACACCGATGCCCAGCGGGGAGAAGGCACCTACGAAAAATCTCTCCAGGTGCTGAAACAGCTCAATGCTGTGGGCTACGGAAAAGGAGATCCCCAGCGCTGTCTGACCCTGATGACCAATCCGGTGGGCGCATTTCTGGCCCCAGATCAACACAAGATCGAAAAAGAGTGGAAACAGGGACTGCAGCGCCATCATGGCATTGCCTTTGATCGGCTAATCGCTCTGAATAACATGCCAATCTCACGCTATCTGGAATGGCTAGAAACGTCGGGGAACCTGCAAGCCTATATGGAGTTACTGGTGAATGCCTTTAACCCCGCTGCCGTGGCTGGATTGATGTGCCGCAATACCCTTTCCATCGGCTGGGATGGCCGGATCTATGACTGTGACTTTAATCAGATGCTGGCGATTGGGGCGAAAAGTCAGGATGGGCACTCCCTACATATCAACGACTTCCAGCCTAAATTGCTGCACAAGCGTCAGATCCAGACGGGGCGGCATTGCTTTGGTTGCACGGCAGGATCGGGAAGCTCCTGTGGAGGGGCAACCGCCTGATGATGTTCTTGTTCTCTTAACCCAGGACTGCTGATGATGGACCTTAACACCCTGACCCTGGAGATTCCTGATCAAGTCACGGAGATCGCGCTCTGCGGTGGACCCTATAGCAACTTTGCAGCTGTAGAGGCCTTTCTTGCGGCAACCCAGCAGCTGTCCTATCGCTTTTGTTTGGGGGATCTGGGGGGATTTGGTCCCTGTCCCGACCGCACCATTGAGCAACTGCGAGCGGCTGAAGTGATCTGCCTGCAGGGAAATTATGATCACGCGGTTGGTTTTGCAGAGCGAGATTGCGGCTGTGGCTACTCGGATCCACGGGATCAATACTTTGCCCAGCTCAGCTACGATTACACCTTTGGCCACACCTCCCTGCAACACCGCGAGTGGATGCAAACCCTGCCCCAGTTGATCCGGTTGCACTGGCGGGATCAGGCCCTCCTGCTCTGTCATGGCAGCCCCGATCAGGTGAATGAATTTGTCTGGAACTCAGAAACTTCAGATGACAGCATTCAAGCCTGGCTGGATCAGTATCAGGTTAGGGGCATCTGTGCTACGCATACTGGGCTGCCCTGGATTCGCCATCTGACCAGGGGCTTCTGGTGCAATGTTGGGGTGTTGGGCAGACCCGCTCATGAAGGACGGTTGCATGTGTATTACAGTCTCCTCACTTTTCCAGACACCGCTACATATCCCCAACCCCAGCTAGTTCCCCTAACGTATGACGTGGATCCGGTCATCCAAGCCATGCACAGCGAAGGCTTACCGATTGAATTTATCCAAAGTCTGCAAACCGGAGTCTGGACCACCTGTATGGAGATCCTGCCGGACGCAGAGAAAAGGGTTCAGACACGGATCCTGCAGCCAGCGGTCATGGAATAACAGGGTCCGTTGGTTTCCTATTGAGGCACTTTCTGAAAAGAGGATGAAAATCACATGTCTGATCTGCTGAAAAGATGGTTGTCTGCAGCTCCACTACTCTGTCTGGGGTTACTGCAGCCCCTGTCGCCGGTGAGTGCCCAGGAAGCCATTGAAGAGCTGGAATTTGGGGTTGGCCCTTATTTCCCCACACCCAACGAGACTCGGGATCAGTTTGAGCCCCTATTTGAGAAACTGGCTGCGGAACTGGGGGTGAAAGCCAAAGTGGTGGTGACCGAAGACTGGATCGGGATCTCGGAAGCCCTGCGCTCCGGCACCCTGGATGTGGCCTGGTTGGGACCCTGGGGCTACGTCCTGGCCAAGCACAACACCCCCTCTCTGGAGGCAATTGCCACCGTTGAGTACAAGGGCAACCCCACCTACTACTCGGTGCTTCTCGCCCGCGCCGATGCCCCCTTCAACTCCCTGGATGAAGCCATCGATCTGAGCCAATCTGGTGAAAAACTCTCCTTGAGTTTGGCCGATGTGGGCTCTACCTCCGGCTGGTTGATCCCGACCGCCGAGTTTCTCAGTCGCAGCCTCGATCCCAAGCAGATCTTTGAGTACAGCGAGGGGGCCAGCCATGCCGCCCAGGCCATTGCTGTTCTCAGTGAGCAGGTGGATATTGCCTCTGACTTCGATCGCAATCTGGATGTCCTGGACAGTACAGGTCGGATTGAAAAAGATGACATCAAAATTATCTGGCAATCTGATCCCCTGCCCAATGATCCGATCGTGGTGCGGGGTGACTTGCCTGAAGCTATTAAAACAGGGTTGCAGGATGCTCTGGTCAATCTCACCGAGGAGGAGGCTGCAACGCTTCTCCCCGAAAATTACACCGGATTTGTACCCTCTGACGGATCGAACTACGCACCGATTCAACAAGCAGGCACTCAGGTGGGGCGGTTGAAATGAGGCTCCTGGCTGATCCCTACAGACCGGCAGAAGTGGTTCCGACAGAATCAGAACTGGAGCGGTTGCTGACCAGCGATTGGCAACAGCGCGGGGGCATCTGGATCCTGATCCGCCGGAGCTTGTGGGGGATCTTGCTCGTCGGGGTATTGGGGATCAGTGGCTGGCAGGCTGAAGTCTCGCTGGAGGAACTGGCGGAGGGATTGCCGAGATTGTGGGATTGGGCCCATCGCCTCTGGCCTCCCGATCTTTCTGAACTGCCCACCTTTCTGGTGGCCACCTGGGAGACCCTGGCCATTGCTATTCTCGGCACAGGTGTGGCAGCCTTCCTTGCCCTGCCCATGTCTTGGTTTCTGGCCAGGAATGTGAGTCCGATGCCCACTCTGGCCTGGGGTTTGCGCGGGATCACCAATGTGCTGCGGGGGATCGATACGGCGATCTTCGCCCTCTTTTTTGTCTCAGTGGTGGGGTTGGGACCGTTTGCAGGTGTGCTGGGGGTTCTCTTCCATACCACCGGATCGATGGCCAAACTTTATGCTGAAGTTTTAGAAGGGCTCCCTGCGGCAGCCATTGAAGCGGTGGAGGTAACCGGGGCCGGACGGCTCAGAACTTTTGCCTTTGCTGTTCTACCTGAAGCACTCCCCGGGTTGCTGGGTGTCACGCTTTATTTGTGGGAGTTTAATGTCCGTTCCTCGGTGATTCTGGGGATTGTCGGGGCGGGTGGCATTGGGTATGAGCTGCTGGTCAGCCTGAAGTTGTTAGATTTTGGTCGCCTGACTACGATCCTGCTCTTGATTTTAATGATGATCAGTGTCATTGATCTGGCCAGTGCCCGCCTGCGGCAGTGTCTGAGGTAAAGGGATCATGCTTCGGGTAGAGGGCTTAACCAAGGGATTCCCTGCTCAGGGTCTGGTCTTAAATGGACTCGGTTTTGAAATTCAACCCCACTCGTTTACCGCGATCCTGGGCCGAAGTGGTGCCGGAAAAACCACCCTGATGCGGTGTTTACTGGGTCTGACCAAGCCAGATCGAGGCCGGATCTGGTATCAGGGAACCGACCTGGTCACGGCTTCACCCCAGCAGCTGCGACAGGTGCAACGTCAAATTGGGGTGATCACCCAGCAGATCAGTCTGGTGCGCAGGCGGACAGCCTTGGAAAATGCGATCGCAGCCCGACTCTCGGATCTCCCGCTTTGGCGCTGTCTTCTGAATCAATTCCCTCGTTCCTTGCGCAAAGAGGGATTAGCTTCGCTGGCACGGGTACAGTTACTGGATCACGCCTTTCAACGTTCGGATCAGCTCTCGGGGGGAGAACAACAGCGAGTAGCCATTGCCCGAGCCATTACTCAAAAGGCCAGGGTGATTCTGGCGGATGAACCAGTGTCCAGCCTTGACCCGCAATCTGCTCACACGGTTTTAAAACTCCTGAAATCGCTTTGTCAACAGGAAGGGATCACCGTGATCTGTAATCTGCATCAGGTGCAGCTGGCTCAGGAGTATAGTGATCGGATTTTAGGGATCCGGCAGGGTCAGGTGTGGGTTGATCAACCCACTCACTTGCTGCTTTCGGACGAACTGCAGGAGCTTTACAACTATTAGGCTGTTACCAACTGAACTGGTCCCCCATCGCGCCTACCGAGAACCTAAATGCGTTGAAAGGAACTGTAGTTAATCAAACAAAAAGATCCCATCCCGATCTCCATCCCGCTCAAAAAAGTTGACTCTACCGTAGTTAAGGAAATATTCAAAGGGTTGATTCCCGGCGGGTAAAGCAACAACCCCAAACTGGTAAACACCCGATGTTTGTGGAGTACGGGAGGGACGCAGACCCAGAGTCACTGTGGTTCCTGGGGATAAAGGGGGATCAAAAGTGATCTCAATGGGTTGCCGTTCCCCAAAATCAGGGACTTCAGCTCGCAGAGGGATCTGCCGAGCCCCGTCTCGAAACCGATCTCCTTCCACGGCACTGATCCGATCAGGGGAAATGCGCAACGCCTCAAAATTCTGATCCTGAGTGAGGTGGATCTGTCCGAGGGGCACCCCTGCTCCTTGTGGGACGGTAATAGTAAATCTTAACGTCGATCCCTGTACTCCAGACAGTTGGCGAGTCGCAGAGGCATTCAGCAGGCGGGGAACTTCTTCAAAATAAATGGTGCCGTCACTGCCGATCAGGGCATTCACAGGAGAGGGCGCAACCAGGGGGACGAGCAGACTCACCAGACCTAGCCAGGGTAAATGATGTAAGGAGTGCATGAGGCACCTCGGATAGAGAAAGAGTCAGGAACTTCAAAATTGTAGTATCCCGATCCTAGCTCCCAGTTTTAAACGACCGCCATGCTCCTTACCGCAGGATCCCAACACAGCCCTTAGAGACTGTTGGCTAATGCCGCAATCTCCACAGATCCCTGAGCCCGCACCTGAATTGCCAACCGATCCCGAGGATCATTGTTAACCCGCTCCACCACCACCCCTCGATCTGGATAGAGGGCTGCAGCCACAGCTTCCAGATCTGGTTTTAATGCTGTGAAGGTTTCTTCTGTATTGGGGGCTTGCAGGCGATCATTGGCCATATACATAAAGGATTCGCCCCTGAAACGAACAGCCCCCGAGATGCGATGATCCGCCTCCAGCAAAGATCCAAAGCGAGCAGCCGCCTGCACCAGACTAAGAATCCGAGCCCGCGAGTCTTCCTCAAAGCCCAACTTACGCTGAGCAGAAAGGCCCAGATGTCCTCCGAGATGATCCATGGAATAGTTGATCTCATGGCTGATCAGCATCACCCCAGGTCCCTCGGGAACATGCCGATAATCCGCCACATCGATCAGGGTTCCCTGGAGTTTTTGCTGGCGGATCCAATCATGAAAGATTGGAATAAAGAGGGCCTCATCCGTCAACTGCTGGTCGGGACGGGCTGCAAACCGTATGCAAAAACGTTCCAGGTTCATGGTTCTTCCTGTGACAGTGGATCCTTGCAAAAAATTGAGAAGAGAACTCTCTTCCCCTGAGTACTTTACTGGCCAACCGACTGCATTTGCCGTTCCATCAACCACCGCTGGAAGCTGACCGGATTGGTGATCCCAGCCTCAACCATACGTGTCTGGCATTCATGGGCAGCTTCGATAAAGAGACGCGACTCTTCGATCAACTGCATGGCCTGATCCCGATCCTTGGGTTGCTGCCGCTCTTCAAAGGCCTTGAACAGGTAACTGGCAAATTTACCCTTGGCGTAGGGATCAAAGAACAGCTCAGTCTCGTAGAAGTACTTGCGGAACTCCTCCACGATCACCTCAGGATCATCACTGATATCCACATTCTGGGCTTTCAACAGTCCCTGGGCCGCCTTGATCATGGCTTCTAGGGCTCGATCTGCGGCCTGCTGTACATTGCCATTGTCACTGGGTTCCTCCAGCAGAATCGTGGCATCAAAGTGAATACTGTCGGCAATGGCCACTCCGAAATCCGTGAGGGTAACCACTTCCCCGGCACATTCACCGATGCCGATATCCCCGATCGTGTACTCACGGGCATCAGCCCAGTCGGTATAAAAAGATTTATCGACGGCATAATCAGGAACAGCGGTGAAGGGGGTGAGACGCTCCTTGATCGCTTTCTTGCCCAAACGGTGGACCACCTCCGGGAATTTCTCATTGCCCTGGCGCTCCTGCAGGTACATATCGATCAAAAAGTCCACCACATCTGGGATCCGTTTTGAGGGCAGCACCCCCAGCGATTGCCCGTAATGGGCCGCATTGTTGCTCCATTCTCCCCCCAGGATCAGATGGAAATGGGGGACGCGGTGGCGATTGACCAGACGACTGGAGCCATAGAACCCGATTTCAGCCACCGTGTGCTGACTGCAGGAGTTGAAGCATCCACTGATCTTGATGCGGATATCCTTCACCGCTTCGTTGTATTGCCAGCCTTTCACCGCCAGCCGCTGGCGCAACTCACCCCCCAATCCTCGGGAACTGGCGATCCCCAATTTGCAGGTGTCGGTTCCGGGGCAGGCGGTCACATCCACAATGCTCTGAGCCCCAGGGGTATGCAGATGGATCGCTTTCAGTGCCAGGTAAAGGGCGGGCAGGTCTGCCTCATGGATCCAGCGGATCAGCAGGTTCTGTTCGACAGTGGTGCGGATCGTGTCGTTGGTAAAGCGACGGACCACATCAGCCAGGCGGCGCGTCTGAACGGACGTTAGATCTCCCAGCGGCAGAGAGAGACTAACCGCATAAAACCCGTCTTGACGCTGGGGATAAAGGTTGGTGGATTTCCACTGCTGGAAGCCTGGGGCATCAGCTCCCAGATCAATGCTCTGACCAGATGTGGCAGGCTCCGGTAGACCTGCTTCTGCGAAACTGGGGAGTGAATCTACCCAATCGGTCCATTTCGGATCATGCTCCAGCTGGGCTCGCTCTTCTTTCACCAGTCGGCGGAACTCGTCAATCCCGAGCTTAGACACCAGAAACTTGATCCGGGCCTTATTGCGGTTCTTTTTCTCTCCCAACCGGGCATAAACCCGCGCAATGGCCTGAGAGAGGGGCAGGAGTTCTTCCTGGGGAACAAACTCATCAAAAAGCTTGGCCAGATGAGGGACAGCGCCTAATCCTCCCCCCACATACATCTCGAACCCCTGCTTTTCGACTCCATTCTCCACCCGTGTGGTGGCGATCAGCCCCAGATCATGCATGGAGGTGAGACCACAAGGATGCTGCTTGCAGCCTGAGAAGGCCACCTTAAATTTGCGGCCAAAATCTTGAACATCCCGATGTCCCAGGAAATAGTAGGTCATGGCATGGGCATAGCCCGACACATCGAAGGCTTCATCCCGACAGATCCCGGCCAGGGGACAGGCGGTGACATTGCGGACGGAGTTTCCACAGGCTTCGCGGGTCGTGATCCCGACAGCAGCCAGGCGGCGGTGCATATCCGGGGTGTCATCCAGAGAAATAAAGTGGAGCTGAATATCCTGACGAGTGGTGATGTGCAGGATCGAGTCGGAGTATTCTTCGGCAACATCGGCCAGCACTTCCATTTGCTCAGCGGTCATCCCCCCATAGGGAATCTTGATCCGCTGCATGCCGGGAGCTTCGTACTTGGTCTCTGGGCCCTTGGTGAGATCGGGGTTGGGAAACGGAATCGGACGGGACTGCTCACCGTCGTGACGGAAGCCATTGTCGTAGCGCTGACCGTAGGCCCCTCGCCGTAAGCGCAATTCGGCAAACACCTTTTCATCCAGCTTGCCTTGGCGGCGGAGCTCCATTTGCTTCTCAAAGGTGTCGATCTCTTCTGCCCACTGGGGAGGCATTTTTTCGGCAAGAACCTCTTTCCAGGTCAGGTGTTGTTGGGTCATTCTCTCTTCTCCGCAAAGGCCAGATGAGGGGAGTGTCAGCAGGCGTGGATCTAAGCTACAACCTCAGGGGAGCCACGGGCTGCACCTAGCTCTAAAAATTAAGCATGACATAATCCCCTGTAAATCGGTCGGATTTTAGTATATTTTCACTTTAGCCCTGCTTGGGGGGACCCGCGGAGGATCCAGGCCATGTCAGCGAAGCGCTTCACAGACCATGTGGCCCACCTTGATCCCAGGCAGGATTATCAGGAGATCACCAGGCTCCTGGCTCTGCACATCTTTCCCTGGAGTATTGAGCGGGCCCTGGAGTTTGCCTTGTTTCGTACTTACGCCGTGCCTTCCATCTCCAGACTGTTAACTCGGACAGGTGAGCTGGTGCGGCGGCCACGCAAACGCTATGACGATACAGAACTGATCCTATTTGAGATGCTGGAGCATGGGTTTGAGTCTGAGCGAGGCCAACGGGCTTTAGGGCGGATGAACCAGATGCATGGGCGGTTCCCGATCAGCAACCGCGACTTTCTTTACGTCCTCTCCACGTTTATTGTTGAGCCGATCCGCTGGGTGGAGCGATGGGGTTGGCGACCGATGACCGAGGCCGAGAAACTTGCCTTTTTTCTTTACTACTGTGAGCTGGGGCGGCGGATGGGGATCGAGGATATCCCTGTCTCACTGACTGAGTTTGAACAATTGAATCGGGACTATGAGCAAACTCACTTTCGGTTTGCCCGATCCAACCGCGAAGTTGCTGATGTCACCCTGAATCTACTTCTGGGCATGTATAGTCCCCCAGTCTTCTGGCCTCTGCTGCGTCCCTTTGTCTTTGCAGTCATGGATGATCCGCTACTCACAGCCTTTGGCTTCCCTCTGCCTTCTCGTCCCTTGCAGATCTTGACCCGGTCGCTACTGCAGTTGTGGGGCAGCTTCCAGTCCTGGATCCCGGAGCGGACTTCTCCCTGGCCGGGCACTTCCAGGAAAAGACCCACCTATCCAGAGGGATATGAGATTGAAGAACTGGGCACTTTTCCCTGTCCAGGGATCAGGACTCCTCCCCCTCCGCCACCGTGATCTCTACGGCCTCTTCCTCCAGGGCCACCAGAGCTTGCAGGATCTCGTCTTCCCGTTCAGTGTAGGTGGCTTCATCAATATCCCCCAGATCCAGCTGGATCTGTAGGGCTGTGAGTTCCTTTTGCAGCTGTTGTTTTTGATCCAGTTGCGTCTCGGCACGTTCATGGATCTGTTCTGCTAGCCACAACAGGCTCTGGGCAGGCCAGGTTAACAGTTGCCACACCATGGGGTTTGCTCCGCAATGCCTGGCTCTATCCTAGCGGGGCCACAGGAAGATGGGAGGCAGTTACATCTGTTCGTAAAGGATCGTGGGATCGATGAGAAAGACCGTCCGGAACTGGTTTTCCACCTCCACCTGAGCAACCTGAGTAGCCATGCGCAATTCATCCAGTTGGCGATACTTTGCGGGTAGCTGGCGAATATTGGCGGGCAGCACTTCCACCAGAGCGGGCGGTTCGGTGAGCGGAATTCCGATTGATTCGGCCTGGGTCCGCAACACCACCACGTACTCAGGTGCGGTCATTTCCATCCCCCGGATCTTGCGGCTCAGATCAATGACCGTGATATCGCTGTCCTCCAGGTGAAGAATACCGGCCAGACTTTGACCACTGCTGTGGATCTGAGACTGCCCCAAAATCCGTTCAACGGCCTCAATCCGCACCGCCAGATAAAGTGACCGCCCCTGATCCGGCGAGGTTAGCAGCCTGAACATAATCAGCTTCAAGGGGATCTGGGAGTCTTTGGCGGCAGAGGAGGCAACTCGCTCAGGAGTGGCCAGGGATGTTGGTCTCATGGGTTTAGATCTCCTTACTTAGCGCTCACACCAGGGCGGCAGGTTGCAACAGTTCCTGCAGGCTGGCCAGTAGTTTTTGCTCGACATAGGGCTTGGTGAAGTAATGGGCGGCCCCCAGATGCATGGCCAAACGTTTATGTTTATCCCCACTGCGCGAGGTCAACATGACCACAGGGGTTTTTAACAGCTCCTCCTCCTGACGGCGTTGGGTAAGAAACTCAAACCCATTCATGACAGGCATCTCAATATCACAGATCACCAGCCGGATGTGGGGATTCTGTTTAAGCTGATCCAACGCTTCACGACCATGACGAGCCTGAAGCACACGATAGCCTGCTTTTTCTAGGGTGAGGGACAGGGTTTGTCGCATCCCCGCAGAGTCATCCACGATCAACAGAGTCGGGATATGAGGGGAAGATCGGGTGACGGGGGAGGGCAGCTCCTCGATTCGCTGTCGCAGACGATGAGGGGAGTTTTGTTGCCGCATCAGGAGGGCGATCCCATCCAGAACAGGCACAAGATTGCCATCCCCCATGATCGTGCAGCCGTAGAGGTAGTTGGGAGCGGTGAGAGCTGGACTGAAGGGTTTGATCACCAATTCCTGTTCGGTTAAGAGGCGGTTCACCCGCAGAGCCAGGAGATCTCCCCCCTGTCCAAGCACCAGCAACGGGGCTGCCCACTCCTGAGGAACCGGCACCGATCCAATCAGTTGTTCGGGGATCATCTCAGGGAGAGCACAGTTGTAGGGCAACAATCCCTGCAGGTCATAGATGGGAATCACGCGGTTGCGCCAATAAAGGTAATGCTGACCTCCCGAGGTTTTAATCTGATCCGCTTTAGGAATCATGATCTCTTCAATGCTGTCGGAGGGCATGGCTACCAGACTCTTGCCAGACCAGATCACCAGCAGCTTGGAGATACTTAGAGTTAAGGGAATCCGCAGGGTAAAGGTGGTTCCCTGGCCCGGTTGGCTGTTGATGTTGATACTTCCCTTGAGAGCTTGTAATTGCGCCCGGACAATATCGAGACCCACACCCCGGCCCGACAATTCACTGACCTTAGAAGCTGTGCTGAAGCCAGGTTCAAAGAGCAAGTTGAGCAGTTGATGGCTGGATAGGGATTCCCCTTCTTCAGCAGTGATCAGGTTCAACTCTACCGCTTTGGTCTTGACCCGCTCCAGATCGATCCCGCGACCGTCATCCTGCACCTCGATCACCGTGCGGCTACCCTGGTAAAAGGCCCGGATCTGGATGGTGCCTCGTTCAGGTTTGCCTTGTTGCAGGCGGGTTTGTGCTTCTTCAATGCCATGGTCAAACGCATTGCGGATCAGGTGAACCAGAGGATCATAGAGTTTCTCCAGCACCGCCTTATCAACCAGCACACTGGTGCCACTGAGTTTCAGATCCACCCCTTTTTTGTGTTGTAGGGAGAGATCGCGAAGGAGCCTGGGGAATTGGTTGAGGATATCGCCCAGAGGTAACATGCGTGCCCACATCAACTCATTGCGCAGGTTGGTGAGCATTTGCCGCTGATGCTCCAGTTCACGGCTGGATCGATCGGTGTAGAGGGTAACATCTTCCACGGTCTCTTCCAGATGCAAGATCTGATCAACAGCGGTTTGTAATAAGTTGTAGATCTCGCTGTAGGTATCCAGTTCCAGAGCATCAAACTCCTGCCCTGAAAGGGAGGCTGAATCCACTCCCAATCCAGGGTTCAAGCTGGAAACCGATCCCTGTAACCACTGTCGGGTGCGCTGATCAGGGTTGATCAACAGCTTGTTCAACAGTCCGCGTAACTGGTTGCCAATCCCCCGAAATTGATGGAAGCGGCTCAGCAGATCCTTGAGGGTGCCCTGCAGCTGCTCGTTTTGGAGTGAGAGTTTGTTGCGGTTAATGGCCAGCTCACCCAACTGGTTATTCATGCGTTCCAGTTGTAACAGATCCAGACGCACCGACATTCCGGATGGGGTGATCGTATTGCTAGTCGATGGACTGGCTGGGGAGACCGATGGGGATCCTACAGGCTTCTGGGAGGATGGAGAGGGCGGAAGCAGGAACTCTGCCTGGGGCAATGCCTCAAAGTTGTCTTCCAGATCTGTTAATGAGGAATCTAAAGAGGGGGTCTCATCGTTCGTTGGCTCCAGGTTGTCCTGGAAAAAAGAAACCTCGGTAAACACTGACTCCAGTAAGGAGAGTTCCTGATCCCCAACTTCAGGATCCGATAACTTTTGTTCAGTCGGCAGGGATTCCAGCTCATTGTCCATTAAACCGCCGAAGACATCCTCCAGCGCCAGAGAGACTTCCTGGAACGATGGTTCGGCTTCTGCCTCTGTAAAGGGTTCCGACAGATTTCCGAATACATCCATCAGATCCGGCATCTCTGCTGCGGTCACCGGATTGGGGTCAGGGGCTGAAAAGATCGCCGCCTGATCCCACAGATCCAGATCATCAGCTGGAGGGAGTTCCGCCGCTGAACCCTGAGCTAGTTCTCGCAACATCGGAGAGGGAGTGCCCCCCTGTTGCCGATCTCCGGCTAGAACAGCAGACTGAGCTGCCCGAAAATCCGCCAGAGCAACCTGATAAAGCTGGTGAAGGTCAAGGGGATTCAGGTCAAGAGCCTTCAGGGTGAGCTGAGCCATTTCGGCAAACCCGGAGAAGTTCAGTAATTCTCCAATCCCCGAAAAAACCTCTGCCTGAGCTCTTAACTCGCCTGCCACAATCGCAGGATCTGGATGAGAGGCTACAAATTCCAGTCGCTCTAGGGCGGCAGCCACATCCACTTCAAAGATCGATTGCGCAATATCAATCCCCATTTCGGCAACAGTGGGAAGTTGATCCTCCGTGGTGAGATAATCCCCCAGCATGGCCTCAATCTGCACAAACACAGCTTCAGCGATGTCCATGGCAGCAGAATCTTCCGCTCCACTGCCGTGGGTGATCACCGTTTCCAGTGGCATCTTCAGGCAGTCAAATCCCTGGAGCAGCAAGGCCTCTAGATCATCATTGATGGCCAATTCCTCATTGTAGAAGGAGCGAAAAACATCCTCCAGACGGTGAGCAATGGCTTGGATGGTTTGCAATCCGGTGTTGCCCGCCCCGCCTTTGAGGGAATGGGCTGCCCGCATCAGGTTATGGACACGGTTGCGAGAGCGGTCATGTCTTAGGTACAGAAGTTCCGTTTCAATGGTGAGGAGATGATCGGGAGCCTCCTGCATAAAGAAGCGAAAGGCTTGATCCCGTACATCAGGATGAATAGGCATTGGGATCCTCCCTTTAGCTAAGCTTGAACTGACCCACCGACGCCTGCAGATCTTCTGCAACCGTCAACAGTTCCTGGAATGCAGTTAGTACCTGTTGAGCACGGTGAGAAGTCGAGGTTGCTACCCCTTCCACCTCGGTCATGGATTGTGCTACCTGTTCCGAAGACTGGGATTGGGTGAGAGCAGCTTCTGAAATTGACTGAACCAACTGGGAAATTTGCTGGCTGACCTGGGCGATCTGAGTCAAGCTTTGCCGGGTTTCTTCCACCAGTCGAGTTCCCTCTACCACCTGCTGGGTACCGGACTCCATGGCCGCCACCACTTCATTGGTTTCAGTTTGAATGCTGGCCACCAGTTGCTCAATTTCTGCAGTTGCCTGCGCAGACTGACGCGCCAGAGAACGGACCTCATCTGCAACCACTGCAAAGCCTCGACCTTCCTCACCCGCGCGGGCAGCCTCAATGGAGGCGTTCAGTGCCAGCAGGTTGGTTTGGGCGGCAAAGGTACCGATCAGGTTCACCACCTTCGAGATCTTCTGGGAAGACTCACCCAGCTGTTTCACTTTTTTAGCGGTTTCGGCGACGGTCTCGCGGATGGTCAGGATCCCTTCCACGGTCCGGTTCATGGCTTGGTCCCCCTGTTGGACCGTCTGGTTCGCCATTTGAACCGCTTCTTCAGCTGCCTGGGCACTGTGGGCCACCTGCTGGATGGAGTGGTTCATTTCGTCGATCCGGCTCAGGGCAGCCTGAATGGCTTCGGCCTGGAGAACAGCATCCTTGGCCAGCTCCTCCAGCGACCCTTCATTGGTTTTGGTGGTGGTGTTGACTTTTCCTGCTGCCCCTTGCACCTGGGTAGCAATCTTCCTCAGACTTCCAATCGTGGCGTTGTAAGAGTCGGCAATCGTCCCAATTTCATCCTCGGTAACCTTGGCACGAATAGTCAGATCCCCCTGCCGTAGAGGACTCACTTCCATGAGCAATTCCAGGGCTCGGTTTTGCAGGAACTCTTTGGCTTCCTGTTGTTGCCGCGCGTTTTCTTCCTGCTGGCGGGCGATTTCTGCCTGTACAGCCAGTTGCTCCTGAGCTGCCTCTTCCTGAGACTTGAGCAGATCCTTAACCCGTGCCACCAGAGTATTAAAGGTTTCTGCCAGGGTACGGGTTTCGCGGACACCACTCACCTCAGCCTTGGCCTCCAGATTCCCTTCAGCCACCAGACTTGCAGTGCCAGCCAGGTTAATGAGGGGATCTGACAAGCGCCGCGACAAAGCCACCAGCACAGCGACCGCAATGATCCCCAGAATTGGCGTCACGATCAAGTAGATCAAAGAGAGATCCCGCGCCTGGCTACCCAAGGCACTTTCTTCAATGGAACTGACCACAACCCATTCGGTCCCGGGTACTTTAGCCAGGTGATAGAGCAGACCATTGTGACTAAACAGGGACCCACTTTGGCCATCATTTTCTGCATTACTATCCGGGGTCTGATTTCTGAACGCAACCACCTTTTCTAAGGTTGTCTCCCCACCGATCAGATCGTATTCATCCAGTGAGCCATTGGCAGTTAACGTTCTGAAGACGGTGTTGTCAGATCCTAAAATTTGAACTGTGAGAGATCCTCTTCCCCCCAATAGGTTCACCACCCGTTGGACTTCCTGCACGATAGAATTATCAAATTTCGTGGAGTCAAAAACGCCCTTCATCACCCCAAAAAACTCTCCAGTGTTGGGATCCTGAAGCGGTACGTTAATCTCCACCCCAGCTGCCAAGCCAGCCGATTCATCAGGCTTGGGATCGGGGATCACCAGACCTTCACTTTTCGCTTGTTGCCACCACTCTTCATCCGCCTGGAAAAAGTCCCCCGTGATGTTGCTGTAGGCGACGTTGAAGCCCTGTTGACTGGTGAAGAACAGTTCCCCCAGCCCCCCCAGTTCCACGGCTTTCCTTAAGTAGTCATTCAGTTGCTGGTTGGGATTCATCAGTTTTGTTTGATCAAACTGAGCTTCGACTTGATCAACAGAGAGTTCAGATAATCGAGCCTCATTGGCCTGGGCCGTGGCAGAACGGGCTGCACTCACCAACAGGGGATTAGCAGCTGTTGCTGCCACAAAGTCAGATTCTTCATCCACAATCACCGCGATCGACTCAGCTGCCTCCAGGGTGCTGTCATCGATGGAAACCTCAGCCTGTGTGTAGGATTTTTGGTATGTAGTGATCCCTGCAAATAACCCCGTCAGGATCAGCGGAGTCAATACCACTGGCAATACATTGGATAACAGCTGAGCTCGCAGTGTCTGGGCCTGAGAAGCTGTTCCCGTCTTGCTCAGCCCGCGGAAAGAGGAGGATGATTTGGCTTGTCGCTTCTCCGGATCGGGTCCCTGGCCCTGGGGAGTTAAATGAGGAGGCAGGCCATAACGCTGTAATGACTTAGGATCTTTGATTTCAGAACTCTTGCCATTAACGACGGGCTGATCCAGTACTTGGCTCATGGTGGGTACCTCAAGGTAAGAATGTTGAAAGAATGAGTGCTGTCAATAGCGACAGCCGGAGAAAACCTTTAATAGTCTTAAAGTTCAGAAGATTCAGAAAGTTGGAGTGCCCGTTGTTGAACTGCCGGGGCATCCAGCACCAGCAACATCTCGCCCATAGGCCCCAGGGTGTACCCTTGCAATACGGGCGCTAAAGCTGCAGTGACAGTGTTGGCTGGGGCTGATTCAATCTGATCGGGGTTACACCAGAACATATCTTCGACGTCCTGGACTGCTAATCCCAGGCGACTTTCAAAGGTATGGGTAATCATCAGTTTGTGATGCGCCCGTTCCATCTTGCTGGTGGATCCCAATCCCAATAACATCGCCAGATCCACAACCCAGAGAATTTCTCCACGCCAGTTGTAGGCTCCCAACACCCAAGGCTGTGTATCGGGAATGGGGACGACATCCTGGGCTGGTAGAGGTAAGATCTCGGTCAGGTGAGTTGCGCTCAGCATTGCCCGCGTGTCTGAGGTTAGCTGAAAAGAAAGGAACTGCAGTTGACCTCGGCGTGGACGTACCTGGTCCGAGTGTTTTTGGATCTGTTTTGGTGGTTCTGGGTGTTGCACAGGGTTCGCCATCATACGCTCCTGCAAAGAGGGTTGAGATAGGGGGCAGCAAGGATCAGGACAGTTTGCGCACCACTTTGACCAGTTCTTCCACATCCACAGGCTTGCTCAGGTAAGCATCTGCTCCCTGCTGCATGCCCCAGAACTTATCCATATTGCTGTTCTTGCTGGAGCACATGACGACAGGGATTTTCTTGGTTGACTCGTTCTCCCGCAAATCCCGACAAATTTCAAATCCACTCCGATCTGGCAACACCACATCCAGCACAATCAGATCCGGGGTTTGACGAGAGATTTTCTCCAGGGCCTCTTTTTCATTGCCAGCAGTCATGACGGTATATCCTTCCTGCTGCAGGGTGGAGAGAATCACCTGCTGATCAGAGAGGGTGTCTTCAACGAGTAAAATGGTGCTCATGAACGGATCTCCATAGGGTAATCAAGAAATTGACTTCTTTCTGCAATTCAAATGCACGACTAAAATTAGGTAAACTGCCGGATCGCCTGCAATAGTTCCTTGGCATCAACAGGTTTGGTGACATAAGCATCCGCTCCCTGTTGCTTACCCCAGAACTTATCCATGTTGCTACCCTTGCTGGAGCAAAGGACAATTGGAATATGTTTGGTGGCTTCTGATTCTTTTAGATCCCGGCAGATTTCAAATCCACTTCTGTCAGGTAGTACCACGTCAAGTACGATCAGATCAGGAGCTTGCTGATTGATTTTTTTCAGGGCATCCTGTTCATTGCTGACGGTGAAAACGGTGTAACCTTCTCGCTGAAGTGAGCCGCTGATCACCTGTTGATCGGTGACAGAATCATCAACAACTAGAATTGTACTCATCATGCCTCCTGTTACAGTCAATACGTTGAGAAATTTGGCAAACCGTTATGCAGGTTGAACCATGAACTGAGAAAGATCACTGGCGGTAGTTGTGGGAGAAAGGAATTGCGAGAGAATACTTAACAGGGTTTCATCATCAACCGACTTACTTAAAAAGTCAGTCGCCCCCACAAGTTTTGCTCTGACTCGGTCCACGATCCCGTCATTTCCAGTCAGAATAATGATAGGAATGTCCTTGAATTGAGAGATCTTGCGCAACTGATTGCATAACTCGTACCCATTGGTATTGGGCATGCGCAGATCTAGAAAGACTAAACTGGGCTTTCTCGCCAGCAGAGTGGGGATGGCTCGAAGGGGATCCTGAATTGCCACAAAGCGATATCCAGCTCCCTTAATTAACTTTTCCAGGCTCTGACAAACCCAGGAACTATCATCAACACAGGCCACTAGCGGAGATTCTTGGGTGGGCTGTAAAACCCTTGTGATCCGTTGTCTGGGAGCAGAATAGTCATCCACACGGACCACCTCAATCACACCCGATCGAATCAGGGGGAGTAACGAGCTGGTGATCTCGATGATGGTATGCCCCATAGCGACAGACAGATCTCGGAGAGTTTTCTTTCCGTCAAGCAGCTGAGTGAGGGTGTGATACATTTTGGCACCCGTTTTTTCCTTGAGCTGTTCGGGATCGCGGATCACGGGAGCCCCATTTGGGTCAATCAGCTCTAACTTGGCTCGTTGCCATTGCTGCCATTGCTGCCTCAATTCAGTGTTTAGCTGTAACGGATCAATCAGCGCCATCTGTCCAGGCAAGATTTGCGCATCAGAGTGAGTCATGGATAATCGGCCTACACTGAAGAGATCAAACAGAATTTCCTGAATAATCTGTTTAATGATGTGGGTTGAAGTTTCCCGACTGATCTGATTGGACTCCGTCCATGCCTTTAATTGCTCATATTCCCAACACTCCCCTGGAGAAATGATGGCTTCTTTGACATAATTCTCTAAATCTTTAGTGAGCTGCGGACAACTGGCCAAAATATGCCGCTGCCAACGCCGAACCGGATGCGGGCCTCCTGTAGCATAGAGGAGTCGTCCCATATAAAGGTAAAACATCCACGGGAAGCCTGTGTCTGGGGCCAACTTGATGACCCCCGAAAAAGTTTGGGCCTTAAGTTGGGCGAGATAGGCCAGAACTGCAATTCCAGATATTTGCTCAGTCTTAAGTGAATTCATTTGTGATTATTCCTCAACTGGTCATGTCAGTACCACGCCACTGACGGGGTTTTCTAACTAACCCGCTCAAAGGCTTGAACATTCTTCAGGGAGCTGAATCCTATTTCGTTAATCAGTAAAACAAATGCTTTCGCTTGATACAATTGCTGCTTTTACGGAATATGAATGCAAGATGAGAGGTGGCTTTGTGCAGAAGCAGGTAGGAGAATCCGAAAGATTAGTGATCAGCACCTAGAAAGCAGAGCTAGCAAGGAATCCAGAGGATCTTTTCTTTAAATTAAGACAAATGTATCAGTGTAAACACAAGCCAGATCGCTTAGAGTCGCTAAGCTATTTCCCCGAACGGCCCCAATGATGCTTGTACCGACGTGGTGTCAAGATGGTACCACGTTGATCTCAAGTCGCCTCCAGGCTGATCTCACCCAAACAACTGTTCCTGTTCAGCTTTTTCGGTTAGGGCTTCCAGAATCCACTGATGGCGACTGATCACAGGTCGTCGTCGCTCCACTGCCGCATCGATCTCGGTAAGCAGCTCTTCGGGAATGCGCAGACGAACATCCTTTGTTTTCTTAGTATCTGAGCGAGTGGGGGATAAAGAGATTCGATCTGCCGGAGGCGAGAGGGTGGTTTCCTTTGCTTTCTGAGCTGAGTCTGGGTCCTTTGATTCTGACCATCGTTCTAGTTCAGATTTGATGATGGCTATCCCTCTTTCGTCAGTTTCAGTAGGATAGGATCGATGTAGTACGCTAGACTCCTCAACTGGCCATGACTCTACCTCGTCCAGCGCTTCCTACCCTCCAAGTCATTGATGACTACTGTGAAGCTTACCGTTCACTCTTTCCAGAAGTTAGGAGCTTCGAGTTCTTTAAACTCATTCTCCTAGGTTTACTTTCACCCCTCAAGCGGAAGACTTTACCTACCATTGCTCAACACGTCGGGGTGGAAAACCATCAGTCTTTACATCATTTTCTCACGCAGTCACCCTGGTCACTCCCCGCTTTACAAGAACAGCGCCTTCACCTGACGTTGCAGTGGTTAGCAGGTCGATCTATTACCCTGATTGTGGATGAGAGTGGGGATCCAAAGAAGGGAAAGGCAACAGATTATGTTGCTCGACAGTATATTGGAAGGCTGGGGAAGATAGAGAATGGCATTGTCTCTGTTTCAGTGTGGGGAGTCATAGACAACTTAATTATTCCTTTGGTATTTGACGTTTATAAACCGAAGGGCCGACTCAAACCAGA
>CAYMOX010000024.1:0-59754 GCA_964392245.1 uncultured bacterium | reverse complement strand
CCAAGGAACTCAGTGACTTACTATACCATCAACACCAGGAAGTCAGGAGAGCCTACGCTTGTTTCTGGGAGGATCGTGAGGTCAGGAAGAGTTTTGCAACTGCCGAGCTGAATCCTGGAAGCAGCGGTGAAGTTAGATCATCCGCTTCCAGCAAGGTTTGCATCAGCACCAGTTGAGCCTTGTCTCGGCGATACACCTCCACTCTGCGGCTGATCCGATCCACCATCCAGTACTCTTGAACCCCTTGAACAGAGTACAACTTGAGTTTGGCCAGCCGATCTCGATCTTCATTACCCTTTCCCGAAGACAGAACTTCGACAACGAACTCAGGCGCTCCCCGAAAATGCCCTGCTTCGTCTTGGATCTGTGCCAACCGCTCATGACTCACCCAGATCACATCAGGAGACACATTGTCGGAGTTGGTAAAGATCAGCTCTGGCATGATCGAAGCCTCTCCCAGACCACTTTCCATGGACCACTGATCCAGGAGGGCAAACAGCCGCCCCGCCACCTGTTGGTGTCGATGATGAGGAGAACGGGTCACAAACAACTCTCCGTCAATAATTTCGTAACGGATCCATTCATTCTCGGGGAGAGCTTCCACATCCTGGATCGTCCAGCGAACTTGGTTTGCAATAGAGGTCATAATGCTTGTATGGATCAGTCCTGCCGCTATGTTAGCTTTGCTCTGATCAGGTCTGGGTCACTGATAAATTTTGATCCACTTTGGGGATAACTGACTCAGCGGATCAGTTTAACTGCTTGCGAAACTGCAGGGTGCTGATAGTTAGCAATACCCCTCCAATGACCAAGAGGGCTAGAATATGTGGCCACAGAACAGAAATGCCAACACCTTTGAGCAAAATGCCTCTAGCACAAGTGATGAAGTGACGTAGAGGATTGATCAGGGATCCGTAGCGGATGATATCCGGCATGCTTTCGATGGGGGCAATTGCACCCGATAACTGCACCAATGGCAGATTAAAGAAAAATGATGTCAGTACGGCCTGCTGTTGATTGGCAGAGATGGTTGCTAGCAGGATCCCAACCCCAATCCCTACACAAATATAGAGTCCGGAAAGGGCAAAAAAGAGGAGTAAACTGCCCTGAAAAGGAACCTGAAAGATTCCGCGAGCAACACCTAGAGCCAGGACAACATCCCCCATTAAGAGAACAAAGAGGGGAGCAATTTTGGCCAGCAGGATCTCCCATCCCGCGGCGGGTGTCATCAACAACTGCTCCAGCGTGCCGCTATCTTTCTCCTTAACCACTGTGACGGCGGAAACCAATGATCCGGTCAGGGTGAGAACCACTCCGATCATGCCCGGAACAAAAAACCAGCTACTGCGCAGTCCCGGATTGTAGAGAAAGGCTACCTCAGGGTTAATCATGGGAATATGGGTCGCTGGGGGAAGGGGCTGTCGAGCCTGAACAAATTGATTTACAATCTGGCTGACATACCCACTCGCGATCCCAGCAGTATTGGCATCCACTCCATCAATAAAGACCTGAATCTCAGCGGTGGAGCCACGCTTGATCTGCTCTTGAAAATTCGGAGGAATCAGAACTCCTGCCGTAACCTGACCCGTACTGACCAGATCAGCCAACTGGTTTTCATCCATAACATATTGCCGCTCTAAAAAGACTTCATTTGCGGTTAAGGCAGCGATCAGTTCTCGGCTGATAGAGGTTTGAGAGTAATCAAGAATCCCCAGGGGCAGACGTGTCACTTCTGGATTGAGAGCAAAACCATAGATGAGCAGCTGGAGAGTTGGCGGGATCAGGAGCAGAAATATTAGCTGTTTATTCTTGCGGATCTGGTGCAGTTCCTTGACGACTAACGCCCAGAAGCGACTTTCTTGGATCCGGCTCAGCAATCTCAACATGATGATCCTCCTTTTGAGTTCAATCGGAAACCTGCATGCGTTGCAAACTCTTGCGGGCCACAGTGAATTCCACAAGGGCAATCGCTGCCAGAATCGGAAACACAAACCACACCCCTGGCCAGCCAGTGCCTCGCACAAAGGCATCGCGGGTAATCAGGATGTAATAGCGGGCAGGTACAACGTTGGAGATCAAGGAGAGTGGAAAAGGAATATTACTGAGGGGATAGATAAAGCCAGAGAGGAGGAGAGAAGTTAAAAACATCACCAGAGCGACCGCCTGCACCGTGGCATTTTGTTCCTGGTTGCGTGCCCCGACCATGAGGCCAAACCCCACCGTTGAACAGAGGTAAACGGGGGTGCCCAGCAACAGGGGGAGTGGATCTCCAGCCAGTCGCAGTTGAAAGATCCCCATGCCCAAACTGATGGTGAAGAGGGCCATGGCCATACCCAGCAGCACATAGGCCAGCAATTTTCCCAGTAGCCACTCCGTGGCGCTCAATTGAGAGGCATACACCTGCAGAATCGTCCCTTTCTCCTTTTCCCGTACCGTGGCTACCCCCATCAACAGGGCCGGGAAGACCGCCAGCACCAGCGCAAAGACTCCCGGAACAATATTCAGAGCCTCTCGCCTGCCGGGGTTAAACCACAAACGAATGCGGGGACTGATCATGGGAGTGGGTGGGTTGGCCATGAGGGTGCGGCTAAAAAAATCAGTGGTGGCCTGGATGCTGTTCTCGATCACCCGCGCATTATTGACATCGGTGCCATCCACCAGGACCTGGATCGGAGCTACTGCTCGGGCTTTGAGCTGACTGGCAAAATCGGGAGGAATGATCACGGTGGCTTTGGCCCGACCCTGATCCACCAGCGCTAATCCAGGGTTGAGGCTCTGTTTCTGGGAGAGATCGAGTTGGGCATCCACGCGCACAAATTGATTGGTGGCGTAGAGGCGTTCGATATAGGAGCGGCTCAAAAAACTCTGATCATAGTCCCAGACCGTAAGCGGGATGTTCTTCAATTCCAGGCGAATGGCAAAACCAAAGATCAGCAGGGTCATCAGGGGTAGCAAAAAGGCTAGGGCCAGGGTCAACCGATCCCGCCGGATCTGGACCAGTTCCTTCCAGCATTGGGATCCCACCCGTTGAATGATCATGGCCTTGCCTCTCAGAATTGATTTGCCCGCTGGACAATGCCGATGAAGGCGTCCTCCAGGGAGAAGGGAATGGATCGCAGGGACTGGATCTCGATCTGGTTCTGTTGCAGAATGCTGCGGAGTTGAGCCTGATCCTGAGATTCATCTAGCACCACATGCAGTCGCTCGCCAAAAAGAGATACCCGCCAGTCCGCCAGTGCAGCTTTCAGGCAGGTGGCCGCCTGTTGCCGTTTGGGGGTCAGGATCTCCACCAGTTGTCCCGGTTGTTGCTCCTTGATCTGGGTGGGGGATCCCTGGGTGACCACTTCACCTGCCACCATAAAGCCCATGCGATGACAATTTTCGGCTTCCTCCAGATAGTGGGTGGTGACCAGGACCGCAGTGCCATGGCGGGCAAAGTTGCGGATCAGCCGCCAGAACTGACGTCGGGCCAGGGGATCCACACCGGAGGTGGGCTCATCCAAAAACAGGATCTGGGGTTCATGCATGACTGAGGCCCCAAAGGCCACCCGTTGTTTCCACCCACCCGGAAGGGATCCCGTCAGCCGACGTTCCTGCCCCACCAGGCCACAGGTCTCCAGCACCCACCGGATCTTGGTCTGACGCAGCCTCAGGGGAATGCCGTACACACCGCAGTAAAAATTAAGGTTCTCTACAATGGTCAGGTCATCGTAGAGGGTAAACTTCTGGCTCATGTAGCCGATCCGTTGCCGGAGGGCAGCATTGCGCAAATCCCCATCTTCTCCTCCCAGTTGCATGTCCCCCTGACTGGCGGGCAGCAGACCACAGAGCATTTTGATCGTCGTGGTTTTTCCGGCTCCATTCGCTCCCAATAAGCCATAGATCTCTCCATAGCGGATCTGCAGATCCACTCCCTTCACGGCTGTAAAGGACCCAAAGATCTTGGTCAGTCCTCTGGCCTGAATGGCGTACTGCGATGGATCGGGTTGAGCGGATAAAGAGGCGCGTGGGAAAGAAAGGTAAGGAGGATCCGATCCCTGTTGGCGTAGCAGGCTGACAAACACATTCTCTAAAGTAGGGGCCTGGGTGAGAATTTCAGAATAGGTAATGGTATTCTTGGCCAAGATACCCTCTACGTAGGCCCGATCCCTCTCTGCCTCTTGCACCAGCACATCCAGGCGATCTCCAAAAGACTGAACATCGGCAATCGCTCCATCTGCCTTTTCCCTGCTTGCCTGTAAAGCTTGTTCCGCTGCCTGTAGATCAGGGGTGCGAATTTCTAAACGCTCCAGACCTAACCATTGGCGTAACTCAGCTAACGTGCCGATCTGCTGGATCTGGCCTTCATAGAGCAGGGCTATGCGGTGACAGCGTTCGGCTTCATCCAGGTAGGGGGTTGCCACCACAATCGTCACCCCTTCATGGGCAATGGTGGCCAGCAGATCCCAAAATTCTCGCCGCGACACCGGATCCACCCCCGTGGTGGGTTCATCCAGCAGCAAGACCTGCGGTTCAGCGATCAGGGCACAGCAGAGGGCTAACTTTTGCTTCATGCCCCCCGAGAGCTGTCCGGCCAGACGATCATGGAATGGGGCCAGATCCATCAGATTCAGGTACTTCTGTCGCCTTGCTTGAAAATCCTCAGCCTTTACCTGCCGTAGGCCCGCACTGTAGCGAAGATTCTCGTCAATACTCAGATCCAGATAGAGGGAAAACTGCTGCGTCAAATAGCCTATGTGTAACCGTGCCTCCCGAGGAGGACAGCCCAGCACCTGCACTTTCCCCTGGGAAGCTTCCATCACCCCACTCAAGATCTGAAAAGTTGTGGTTTTGCCAGCGCCATCCGGCCCGATCAAGCCAAAGATTTCGCCCCGTTGCACCGCAAAGTCGATCCCTTGCACGGCTGGGAAGGTTCCATACCGTTTGTGCAACCCCTGTACCCGGATCACAGTGGCTTCTGGAGAAATTTGCACCGAGGCGGGGATCGGCTGAGTTGTAGTCAAGGGTCCTCCGACAGCAGAATTTCGGCATCGGCGGGCATCCCGGGTTTCGCAAAGCCTCCGGGGTTATCAATCGTGATCCGGATGCCAAAGACCTGCTGCACCCGATCCTCTTGAAAGTAGATATTTTGAGGGGTAAATGAAGCCTGTGAATCGATGGCGGCAACCTGGGCTGCCAGAGGCTGATCGGGATCAGAATCCAAAAATACTCGCGCCTCCTGTCCCACCCGGACTCGGCCAATTTGACCTTCCGGTACATAACCCCGCAGATACACCGTGCCCTGATCCAGAAGGGTTAAAAGGGTCTGACCTGGAGCCACGACGGCCCCGGGTTCCACACTGCGGACGGTCACCACCCCTTGAATTGGACTGAAGATCTGCAGATCAGTGAGTCGGCTCTGGATCTCCTCCTGGGTCGCGATGGCATTGCGGACATTGGCCTGTGCGGCGGCTAACTGAGATTGGGTTTGAGCTAGCTGTCGCTCTAGAGCTGCTAAACGGGCGGCCTGGATCTCGGGGTTGAGATCTGCGGTTTGGGATTGCACCAGGACCCCTTCAGCGGCGTTAACCTGTTTGGTGGCTGTCTCGACAGCGGCCTGGCGGGCCTCCAGAGTTGCGGCTGTGGTCTGGGCTCGGGTTTGAAATTGTTCAAGAGTCTGGCGGCTGACAGCACCGTCTTCAAACAACTGAGCATAACGCCCCTGATCGGCCTGGGCCAGCTCTAACTCCGATTGGGCTTGCTGGGCCTGAGCTTTGGCCTGGGCAAGGTTGGCTTCTGCGGCAGCCAGGTTCGATTGAGCCTGCAGGATCCTGCCTTGGGCATCGCCCCGAGCTTGTTGTTGCGCCAGTTGGACTTCCAGGATCTGGTTCTGGATCACCTCCAATTGCAGACGGGCCTGGGTTTCCTGTGCCTGACTGGCGGCCAACCGCGCTTCTGCTCCCCGCAGCTGGGCCTGAATTTCTTCATCACTGATCTGGGCGAGCAACTGTCCTGCGGTAACCGTGTCCCCTTCTCGAACCGTGATCTGTTGTACGCGGCCAGAGAATTTGGAGGCAATGTCGGTCTCGTAGCCCTCCAGGCGGCCACTGGCAAAAAGGGTATTGCTTGGGGAAGTGGACCAAGGGGACCAGAAGTAGATGCCTGTCCCTGCCAGCGCCAAGCCAATCGGAATCAGCAGGAGTCGGGGATCCCAATTGCGGCTGGGTTTCTGAGCCTCGGATCCTTCTCCTGGATTTCCCTGCGGGGGTGAAAGAGTTTGATCCATGCGGACAACCTCCTGAACTGGGGGCAAGACGTTTGACCTAGCCCTAGCGGAACTAGACTGTTCAGTCTCGCGGCTGTTTTCAAACTAGACTGTCTAGTATGATCGGTCAAGGGGGCAGCACAAGATTTAAGAACCTGTTGCTCTGCTGTGTTGTTTAGCTTGAGGGCCAGGATGGCAGAGCCATGTTGCAGCGTTCACTAGACGGTCCGGTGGACAAGCCCACCCAGATCTTGCAGGGTGCTATGCAGGTGTTTCTGGAGAAGGGATACAACGGTGCCAGCATGGATCGGGTGGCCATGGTAGCGGGGGTTTCCAAGCAGACCCTTTACAGCCACTTTCAGGATAAAGAGGGCCTGTTTGTGGCCCTGGTGCAGCATCTGGCAGCAGATCGGTTTCAGTTGATCTTTGGGGCTCAGTCTTTTGATCAGGATGCCGAAACGGTGTTGCGGAGTTTAGCGCAAGCATTTCTGACCCAGGTGGCCAGAGATCAGGATTATCTAGCCTTTATGCGGCTGCTCATTGGCGAGTCGGGTCGTTTTCCTGAGCTAGGCGAGGTGTTTATCAAAAATGTCACTTCCCCCGGACATCAGGTGCTCAGTCAGTTTTTTCGCTCCCGCCCCGATCTACATGTCAAAGATCCTGAGAGCACGGCCTGGATATTTATGGGAACGCTTGTATCTTACGTCATCAGTCAGCAGTTGCTCCAGGCTAAAAAGGTAATGCCCCTGGATGCTTCGGCACTGGTAGATCGGTTGGTACAGATGATTCTGGGGTGAGAGGTAGAACTGAAATTGAGCGGAGAACGTATGCATGAAAATCAACTGTCAGACCCGATCTCTACTCTAAGAAATCCTGAACTCTGCACCCGATCTGCTCACTTAAATCATCTGCTTCACAATCGAGCCACTGCATACCAGGAGTACGACGAAACCAGGTCAGTTGCCGTTTGGCAAACTGACGGGTGTGCTGCACAATCTCTGGCAGAAGCTGATCCTGACTCAGTTCTCCTCGTAGATAACGACTGATCTCGGCATATCCCAGCGTTTGCAGCAGAGGTAGATCGGGACCATATTTGGCTTGTAAATCCCTGACTTCTTCGATCCATCCCTGCGCTAGCATCAGGTGTGCCCGTTGTTCGATGCGTCTACGTAATTGGGAGGGGGAGGACGTGAGGCCCAGGATCAAAACTTTGTATGGGGGTGGGGTGCGTTGTTTCATCTGGGAAGCGGGACATCCAGTACTGTAGTAGATTTCTAAGGCCCGCAAAGTACGCACCCGATCATTTCTGTGAATCCTGGCAGATGCAGAGGGATCCACCTGTTGGAGAAACTCATAGCAAAGTTCTGGAGGAAGCTGTTCTAACTGCTGACGTAAGTGGGGCTGAGGTGGGACGGCGGGAATACCCAACCCTTCGGTTAATGCTTGGATATAGAGACCTGTGCCCCCGACCACAATCGGGATCTGACCCTGACGGTGCGCCCTGTCGATTATCATTTGTGCCTGGGCCTGGTACTGCGCCACCGTAAAAGTTTCCGTCGGATCCGCAATATCGATCAGTTCATGGGGCCATTCTTGTTGTTGGGCAGAAGTGGGTTTAGCCGTCCCGATATTAAACTCGCGATAAATTTGCCGGGAGTCTGCACTGATCAGAGGGGATCCTAACCGTCGCGCCAAATAGAGCGCCTGTGCTGACTTGCCAGTGGCGGTGGGACCACAAAGGGCAATCAACTTGGGGCCAGCAGCCATACAGTAGCAGGAATTAGAACGCTTGACTGAGAGCTTGTCCAGGTCCCTGAAACAGGATCCAGGATAAGAAAAAGTTGCTGATGAAAATAGAGAGCAGGGAAGTGACCACCGCATCCGTTGTGGATCGTCCGACCCCCTTCGCTCCACCTGTTGTGGTTAATCCCCAGCTTGATCCTACAATTGCAATCAAACTACCAAATACAAAGGCTTTCAGCACACAGACGATTAGATCCCAGGGTTCTAGAAGGGTTTGCGCTGAATCCAGGAAAAGGCTAGGGGAAATATTGTAAACCGTGGAGCAGATGATCATGCCCCCAATCAATCCGGCAATCAATGACAGCATGGTCAGAATGGGAAGCATAAAGCCACAGGCCACCACCCGCGGGATGACCAAATAATCCACAGGATCCGTGCGCAGGACCTGAAGTGCATCAATTTGTTCTGTCACCTTCATGGTGCCCAGCTCGGCGGCAAAGGCTGATCCGACCCGTCCCGCCATGATCACCCCCGTGACGACTGGAGTTAGTTCTCTCGTCAGGGCAATGGCCAGCACGCCCCCGATCAGGGAAGATGCTCCAAAATTAATGAACTCGCGTGCCACCTGAATGGTAAACACGCCACTGATCACGACGGCGGTGAGCAGCACAATAAAGAGGGATTCCAACCCTACAGCGGACAGCTGATCCAGAGTATTACGGCGGTGAATGTGGCCCCGCAGCAGGTGCAAAAATGTCTGTCCGGCTAAAAGCACGCTGGTGCCCGCTCTGTTTAACCAATTCATGGTGTTCTCAAAATATCTGTCTTATCATGCCTGATCATGACAAAGAGAGGTTAAGCACTACCTGTAGACCTGGACACTCGATATACTCAGGGCAGCGTTCAACACAAGTGTATGGACATCCATGAGGTTAGAGCGTTGGTCGAGCGAGCCCTGGAGGATGGTCGCCTCTCTTTAGAGGAGATGAACGACATTGAGGCCGCAATCATGGCGGATGATCAGGTGACCGATGAGGAAAAGCAGCTGCTGGAAGAGATCCGCCTAAAGGTCCTGCGTGGGGATGTCAAGGTGGGTTAATTGGCGTTTCCTGAGTTCAGGATCGGAGTCATGCCGACAGGCGCTAATCTTCTTGGGACGGCAGCATCTCGGCAGGGGCCAGATCCAGGCTGAAGGCGTGGGCCGAAAATTGACCGCTCATCCCGTACACACTCCATTCCGCTGTTCTCTCCCCCTGGCTGTAACTGATCTGTTGACCTCGCAAGGGTGAGCTGTCGGGTTCGGTGTGGGGGAAGGCAGCATAGTCTCCCAGATATTGGCTGGGATCAGGTGGCAACTCTGCTTCACTGCGGATCAGAAGGGCAAACACCTGATGATTTTCATTCAGCAGGGCGGTAATTGTATGCGTTGAGGTTTCTTGTTGCACCGCCAGGTAGGTGTGAGGACCTTGCTTTACCTGAGTCAATGGGGCGTCTTCTGCGATCTTCTCCCCTAAAGATAGTGACCAGGCGGGCTGAGCTATCAGCAGACCTGCGATCAGGATCCCCAGAGTAGTCCAATGGAATGTGGCCATGGTAACGAACCCCATAATGTTATTTCTGTTCTAACGAATGGGCTGGGATCTGACCGGATCACTCCTGGAACATCTGGCTGCTAAGGTTCGTAGAATTTTCGCAGACGTAGTGTCCCTGGCTGGATTCTGGCGGTTGTTCACACAAGTGGTAGTATAAGCACATGCGCTGAGGTCGCGGATCGATGAAGTGGCACCTTGCTCTCGGATTCATATTTGCTCTGTCTACTCCTATGTTTTGTGCTGGAGTCGGCAGGACACAGCAACAGTTGCAAGTGGGCACCTCTCAGCTGCAGCAGGGGACCGTGATCCCCACCACCCCAGCAGCCATCACCAGTCAAGACCAATTTTTTTCACCGGACGGTGTTCACCCTCTGAATCTGGTGGTCAGTGAGAATATCTACGACAGCAGCGGGAATGTGCTTTTGCCTGCAGGAAGCAAGATTTATGGTCAGCTGTTTCCGGCTCCGGGGGGGGCAGAGTTTATTGCGAACTCGATTGTCATCAATGGCTACTCTCACTGGATCCAGGCGACCTCAGGCATTTTACATGACGAAAAAGATCCGCGAGAGACTTCTTCTGGTGCGATTGCTGGGGATGCCACGATTGGGGCAGCAGCGGGTGCGTTTCTAGGAGCGATGACGGGAGGAGTCTCTACATTGGGTGTTCTGGGGGGAGCGACCACGGGAGTGATCGTGGGTAATACAACCGCCCCAAGGGTGGTGATCCTGCGACCTGGGGAAACGATTTCTGTAACCCTCAAGGCTCCGTTGCAGTTCTAGCGATTGCCAGATCCCTATTTCCTGGTTTCGTTTGTTGGAATTAGCTGACAGTATGTAACTTGATCAGGTTGGCCCCATGCGCTCTCTGAACTGGGCTTCCGGCCAGAATCAAGATCTTATCTCCAGACTCGGCTATCCCACGCTCCAACAAACATCTTTCCATCTGGATGACGACTTCTTCGAAAGATGCCGCTGGGTCCTTAAGGAGTAGGGGCTTAACTCCCCAAATCAAATTCAGCCGATGGTAAACCCTGACATCAGGGGTGAAGGCAATCACTTGAGCATTGGGTCGTTCGGCAGCAGCAATCATGGCAGTATGTCCTGTCGTTGTAAATGCAGCAACACATTTGAGATCAAGGATCTTGTCAATAGTATTGAGGGCTTCACTCAGGGCATGAACTTCGTCAGGTTGATCAGGGGGATGGTTAAAGAATTGAATCTCGGGTTCAATATCCTCAGCAATTCTGGCCAGCACCACTACCGACTGCACAGGAAATTCTCCGACAGCAGACTCTCCAGAAAGCATGACCGCGTCAGTTCCATCAATAATTGCATTGGCTACATCACTGGTTTCTGCTCGCGTGGGACGAGGGTTACGGATCATGCTATCCAACATCTGTGTGGCTGTGATCACGGGTTTACTTTTTTGATTACAGAGCCGGATAATTCGCTTTTGCAGCCTGGGTACTTTCTCTGGACTCATCTCTACACCCAGATCTCCGCGGGCAACCATAATTGCATCTGCAGCATCAACAATTGCCTCCAGATTCTCAATCGCCTGAGGCTTCTCAATTTTTGCCAGGACTGGAAGATCAGCGGCTCCCTTTTCCCGAAGTAATGCCTTTAAGCTGAGAATATCCTCTGCCCGGCGGACGAAGCTCAGTGAGACGATATCTACGCCTTGAGATAAACCAAACTCTAAATCTGCTTTGTCTTTATCTGTCATTGCTGGCAAACGAAGATTGAGGGCAGGCAGATTGACGCCTTTACGACTTTTTAGGATCCCCCCCTGGATCACGCGGCAACGCACAGCCTGATCTTCGACCACTTCCACTCGCAATTCCAGTAAACCATCATCTAATAAGATCTGTAGGCCGGGTTCAGCTTCCTCTGCCAGGTAAGGGTAATCAATCGCAACGGATTTAGGCTGGCCTGCGTACTCTGCCATGGGCAAAAAAGTCAATGTATCTCCGGTGCTGAGTTCTATTGCGCCCTCTGGAATTTGACCGACGCGGATTTTTGGACCCTGTAAATCTTGCAAGAGCGTAATGGGAGTATCTAGCGATTCCGAAACTGAGCGCAGTCTACTGACCACCTGGGCATGATCTAAGTAGCTGCCATGAGAAAAATTAAGTTGAGCAACATTCATGCCTGCCCTTACCATTTTCTCGATCACTTCCGGAGAACAACTTGCCGGACCAATGGTGGCTACAATTTTTGTGCGACGCTTAGGGATTTGCATCTTTAATGATCCTCAGAAAAGGAGCGATAAATTAAGTCTTTATAAGATTGATCAAGAGGCTATTGCTTATCTGAAGGAATATGATTATTCAATATCCAACCTGTAACAGGCTGAGAGAATTCCTAACTCCCTATCATAAATGGTTGCTGAGCCACCACACTTTAGGGCAGGAAAAGCATAATCTCTGTTAAGGATCGGGGGACCGCCCTCTGCCTTATGCCAGCATAAGAGACTGATTCCTGATCGGTTACCCCACGATGGTTGTGCAAGTTTCTTCCAGCACTTATGAAGAGAGAACTCAGGTCCTGGCTCAGCAATTACTGGCTGCGACCAAACCTGAGCGATCATTTCTAGGCCAGATGTGGGAGCAAATGCGCTGGGATGACCGCCTGCTCAACTGGGCTATGGAGAGCGAACGGCTGCGAGTGCCCCTGTTCCGCTTGATCGATGTCCTGCCCTCCCTGCGAACAAAAGCGGAAGTGGCCCGCCATCTGCAGGAATACTTGGGGCAGGCGAATGTGGATCTCCCGAGCCTCCTGAAAAATCTTGTGAATTTCTCCCAGCCCGACTCTCTCCCGGGTCAATTGGCTGCCTCCACTCTGACTTCCGCTGTAGAAACCCTGGCGCACCGCTACATTGCCGGAGCCACGCTGAAGCAGGTCAGTAAGACAGTGGAGGGCTTACATAAGCAGAATATGGCCTTCACCCTCGATCTGCTAGGGGAAGCGGTGATCACGGAGACAGAAGCGGAGGCGTATCTGCAGAAGTATCTGGAAACCATGACCTTTTTGGCGGAAGAGGCCCAAGGCTGGTCAGCAGTGTCGGGTCTGGATGCTACCGCTGAGGGGATTCCACTCCCGAGGGTCCAGGTTTCAGTGAAGCTGACGGCTTTCTATTCGCAATTTGATCCCCTGAATGAACGGGGCAGTCAGGAACGGGTGAGTGAACGGATTCGTAGGCTTTTACGGCGGGCGGCAGAGCTGGGGGTCGCAGTCCACTTTGATATGGAGCAGTACACCTATAAATCCCTGACCCTGAGCATCCTCAAGGATCTCTTCTGTGAAGAGGAGTTTCGGCACCGAGCCGATATTGGCATCACCCTGCAGGCCTATTTGCGAGACAGTTACCAGGATTTAGTCGATCTGATCAACTGGGCCAAACAACGCCAGACACCGATCACCGTGCGGCTGGTGAAGGGGGCCTACTGGGATCAGGAGACGATCATTGCCCTGCAAAAGCACTGGCCTCAGCCCGTTTTTAACCAAAAGGCGGTGACCGATGCCAACTTTGAGCGCATGACCCAGCTATTGCTGGAAAATCACGATCTGCTTTACGCCGCCATTGGCAGCCATAACATTCGTTCTCAGGCGAAAGCGTTGGCGATTGCCGAAGCTCTGAAGGTGCCCAAACGGGCGTTTGAAATGCAGGTCTTGTACGGCATGGCGGATCGGCTGGCCACAGCACTGGCCCAGACAGGGCAACGGGTGCGGGTGTACTGTCCGTATGGCGACCTTTTACCCGGAATGGCCTACCTGATCCGTAGATTGCTGGAAAACACCGCCAATAGCTCCTTTTTACGTCAGAGTGTGGTGGGGATCCCTGCTGAAGCATTGCTGGCTCCCCCCTCAGCGATTGAAAACAAACCCCTCCAGTATCCTCAACAGGGTTTTGCGGCTGTACCGGATACGGATTTCAGTGATCCTGACCAGCGAGAACCCTTTTTTGTGGCTCTGGAGAGAGTGCGTCAGAAATTGGGTCTCACCTACTGGCCCCTGATCAACGGGAAATTCATCCAGACTGAGGATCTACTAGATTCTGTCAATCCCAGTCATTCGATTGAACTGGTGGGACGAGTTGGGTTAGTAAACATTGATCATGCGCAGGACGCGGTTCAGGCAGCCCAAGCAGCATCCCTTTCCTGGAGACGAACCCCCGTACCCCAGAGAGCCCAGCTGATCCGGAAAGTGGCTGATCTGGTGCAGGAGCGACGGCAGGATCTGGCGGCCTGGATGGTCCTGGAGGTGGGGAAACCGCTGCGGCAGGTGGATGGGGAGATCTCGGAAGCGATTGATTTCTGCCGTTATTACGCCGATGAAATGGAACGGTTAAGCCTGCCACGGCATCGGGATGTGGCTGGGGAAACCAACTTCTACCGCTATCGTCCGCGAGGGGTGGCAGTGGTGATCTCCCCCTGGAATTTTCCCCTGTCTATACCCCTGGGCATGTCTGCTGCTGCGCTTGTAACCGGCAATAGCGTCATCCTCAAGCCAGCGGAGCAATCCTCGGTGGTGGCCTGCAAACTGGCAGAGATCATGGTGGATGCAGGTATTCCTGCTGGGGTTTTTCAACTCTTGCCCGGGGTAGGGGAGATCATTGGTCCTTTCCTGGTGAATCATCCCCAGGTTTCTCTGATTGCCTTCACCGGATCCCAAAACGTGGGCTGTGAAATTTTTGCAGAAGCCGCCGTGCTCCGTCCCCACCAAACTCACCTGAAGCGGGTGATCGCCGAAATGGGGGGCAAAAATGCTCTGATCATCGACGCAAGCGCTGATCTGGATCAGGCGGTGAAAGGAGTGGTCACCTCTGCCTTTGGCTACAGCGGTCAGAAATGCTCGGCCTGCTCACGCGTGATCGTGGTGGAGGCCATCTATTCCCTTGTCCTGGAGCGGTTGGTGGAGGCGGTCAAGTCTTTAGCGGTTGGCTTAGCAGAACACCCGGCCACGCAGGTGGGACCTGTCATTGACGGTGAAGCCAGAGATCGGATTCAGGCCACCATTGACAAGGCCAAAGCCGAGACACCTGTTGCCCTTGAGGTCACTTCGCCGGAGGGGGGCTATTTTATAGGTCCCGTGATTTTTGCGGATGCGGATCCTCAATCGCCTCTGGCTCAGGAAGAGATCTTTGGCCCTGTGCTGGCGGTGATCCGGGTCCCGGATTTTGCTGAGGCTCTGCGGGTAGCCAACTCCACCGTTTATGGACTGACCGGAGGTCTTTACTCTCGCACCCCTTCCCACATTGAACAGGCCATTGCCGAATTTGAGGTTGGCAATCTCTACATCAACCGTGACATCACTGGCGCTCTGGTGGATCGACAACCTTTTGGGGGCTTGAAGCTATCGGGTGTGGGATCCAAGGCAGGAGGACCGGACTACCTGCTCCAGTTTATGGAGCCCCAAACGGTAACTGAAAATATTCAACGTCAAGGGTTTGCCCCCCTGGAGGATCTTGATTAAGTGCATACTCTTTTCAAGCTTACACTCTGATTAAGTAACATTACATACCTGGCGGGATACATTATAGTGGCAGTGGTTGTGCTGATGCCCCTGTGATCCCTTCGGCTAATGACAGCCATGTATGCTAGCTAGCACCTCCTCCAGTTCGTCTTCCTACGCTGCTGAGCCGCTCTCGGTCTGGCAACAACTGAGAGCTAACCGGATAACCCTGGAGCAAGCTCTACATCACTTGATCGATGACCAGGGATACATACAGCTACACCTTCTGGATCCGCATCTAACGGCACGTTTTCTGGAGGATTTTGCGGAGCTCGCCGCAGCGTATCCCCTGATTCCTCTGCTTCTCTGGCGGGGTTGTTATTACCTCGGGAGTCCGATTGCGATTCCGGATCATGTGGCTGAAGTACTGGCAGCTAGATCAAACACCACCTTAAAAGTGATTTCTGTCCAGGCCACCAATTATCAGGAATGGATCCAGCAACGCCGTCCCCACGCTTCTTCTCCCCTGATCCGACCAGCTTCTCATGCTGGGGCTTCACCGTTCCCAAGTGCTGCATGGGCCTCTCCTCCCTTTCGGGATCTGGAAGCAGTAACAGAGCATATGCAACTTCGCTATAAGTCTCAAATTCGACCGTTGGATCTCGATTCTGTAGTGGAGGAACTGATCCTCTACGATGAATGCCTGGAAGCTCAGCAACCCGGATCCTATCTCTTTAAACTCTTTAAGCAAAAACCATTATTGCCTGGGGTCATCCTTACCGATGCAGGCCTCTATGCAGGTATCATCCCTCGACAACGTTTTTATGAGCACATTACCAGCCTGCCCTATAGCATCGATGTTTTCTGGAACCGTCCCCTGAGCATCCTTCAAAAGTTCTTTGAGGAAGATGTTCTGATCATTTCTGGCAAAACTCCAATTGCTGAAGCAGCCAAGCTCTCGCTACAAAGAAATTCCGCCCGGATCTATGAGCCGATTGTTGTCACCATTGAGGATGAACATCCCCATCTTTTAGATATCCATCAACTGCTATTGGCCCATTCCCACATCTATGAAATTGCCTCCAATGCCCTTGCTGAAGCGAAAGCTCTGACGGATGCCACCAATCAAGATCTGGAGGAACGGGTGCATCGACGTACCTACGAACTTCATCAAGCTAACCAGTCTCTACAAGCCGAAATTCAGCAGCGGAAGCAAGTCCAACAACAGCTGATGCGCATGGCTCTCTACGATGGCCTGACGCAGTTACCCAACCGTACCCTATTGCTCAATAGGATCAACAAATGTATTCACCAGTTCCAGAAGGCATCTAACTATAACTTTGTCATTCTGTTAATCGATTGTGATCAGTTTAAGGTTGTCAATGATTCCCTTGGTCATACGATGGGAGATCAACTGCTGGTGAAGATTGCAACTCAATTAAATGGGTGTCTGCAAAACAATGATATGCTAGCTCGTCTCGGTGAAGACGAATATGCAATCCTGCTGGATCCCATTGTAGATCTCCATGATATCTCAGGAAGAATAGAACAGATCCGGACTCTGTTTCTTAATCCATTTGTGTTGGGTGAACATGAAATCTTCATTTCCATCAGTATTGGGATTGTGGAGGGCAAAGCCTATCGCAAAGCTGAAGATCTGCTCCGGGATGCTGATATCGCCATGTACAAAGCCAAAGCGTTAGGTAAAGGTAGCTGTCAATTTTTCGAACCGTCAATGCATGTCCAGGCCCAGATCCGCCTGCAATTGCTGACTGATCTAAGACGGGCTTTAGAGCGCTGTGAGTTTCGTTTGTTCTTCCAACCGATTGTTTGCCTTCACTCTTGTCAACCCCTGGGATTTGAAGCTCTGGTGCGCTGGCATCATCCGCATTGTGGCCTGGTGGGACCTGATCATTTTATTCCCACGGCTGAGGATAACGGCCTGATTATTCCCTTAGGTGAATGGATTCTGCAGGAGGCCTGTCAGCAATTGAGCTCCTGGCAAACCCAGTTTCCGAACGTGCCGATGACGGTGAATGTCAATCTTTCTGTCCGGCAGTTTGCTCAGCCTAATTTAATTGATCACATTGATCGGATCCTAGCTGATACAGGATTGGAAGGACGATTTCTGAAGCTAGAAATTACTGAAAGTGCCTTTATGGATAGCCACGAAACCACTACTGAAAAGCTGCATCAACTCCTTTTGCGAGATATTCACCTCAGTATTGATGACTTTGGTACTGGCTATTCCTCTTTGAGTTGTCTGCACAAGTTTCCGGTGAGTGGGCTGAAGATTGATAAATCCTTTATCCAGCGGATGGGGGAACCCGGAGAAGGGGAGGCTCTGGTGAAAGCGATTCTAGATCTGGCCCATAACTTTAAGATGTCAGTCGTCGCAGAAGGGGTAGAAACCTTGCGGCAGGTGGAGCAGCTACGAGAATTGGGGTGTGCCTATGCACAGGGTTATTTTTTCTGTCAGCCCCTCGATGTGCAGGCGGCCCAGAAGTTGATTCAGGATCTGAGTCGGACATGATTGCAAGCTGCATAGGATATGATGGGACTGATTTTGACAGTGTTGGTTAGCACCCAAGGTTTTGCTCATGTTTAAGCTCTGGAAATGTGCTATTTTCTTTCCTTTTGTAGTTTTGGCTGCAGTTGCCTGTTCTCAAGGGGATTCAACCCCTGATTATTCAGAGGAGCGATCCCAATATCTGGAAGTAGCCAATGCCAGTGCAGAAGTCACCGGAGCCGATCCTGTGCGGATGGCCTCTGAGATTTTTGGGGCGCAAGGAACAACCACAGAGGGCAACTTTGAAGAGGAGATCGTGGTTTCGGCTCAGGATGAGAATACAACGGTGATCCTGCTTACCCAGACCGGGCTGGCGGATGATTCCGTTGAAGGGATCCGCTATCGGCTGGAATTTACACCTAAGGGGGATGAGTGGGTGCTTGATTGGGCTGGACAGCAAATGCGCTGTCGTCAGGGCAGGGGACCGCAGGAATGGACCACTGAAACCTGTAGTTAACAGCTTAATGGTCAGATGGAGTGTGTCAGTAGGAATTCTCTTTCCCGAGATTGATCATCATGCTTGTTTTTCTCCTTCTCTCCGCCCCATTGTTAAGTCATGGACCCGGGTTCTCTGATCCAACCATCTTAGCCATGCAAAATAACAGCCCGGATGAAATCCAGCCCGAGGAGAAGCAATCAAGGACACTTTTGGAACTGACCAGTACCCGATGGGTTTTGAGCAACCTGAAGGATGATCAGCAACCTGTTCTCTCTGAAACTGAGATTACGGCATCCTTTACGGAAGCCGAGATGCAGGGATCTGGGGGATGTAACGTCTACAGTGCCCCGATCATTGCTCAGGATCCAGAAGGCCTTGAGCCTACCCACCAGGGACTCACACTTGGGCCAATTCTTTCGACTCGCAAGGCTTGTGAAGACCCGATCTCAAATCAGGAACAGCAGTTTTTTCAAGCTCTGGAATCAGTCACTAGGTGGTCACACCAGGATGACCAACTGCTGCTAAGCTACACAACTCCTGCAGGAGATCCAGCCACTCTGGTATTTCTCCCGGCACCTCCGAGGATTTCCTATACCTGCCCTGAGGAAAAAAGCTTTGAAGTGGAATTCACTCAATCTGAATCGGACAGCACTGCCCTCCTGATTTGGCAAGGAACGACCACACCCTTACCCCAGGTTCCCTCAGGATCGGGGGCAAAGTACAGTGATGGCAAGACGACACTCTGGACAAAAGGCAATGAAGCCTTCCTTGAAGTTGAGGGTGAGATCGTTCTGGAGGGATGCCGATCGGATTCTAACTAAGGGGTTAACGAACAGACTCCTGACGTTGTTGAGCCTCTTCGGGCAAATCTGCTTGTGCAAATAACTGATCGGGAGGTTGTCGAGGAATAAACCGTCCCAGAACGCCGTAACTCAGCAGACCGACATATTCACGTAACACACCCACAGGTAGTTGATAGCCTTTTCGCCGATCCAATCCTGGGCTCATGTAAGGAATTACCTCAAATCCCAAACTGCGAAATGTCAGCCATGACCGCAACATATGCGGAGGATCGGTGATCAAAATGATCTGATCGATCCCCTGGGGTTGTAGACTCACAGCTGTAAACAGGGCATTTTCCTCAGTGGTCTGGGAACAACCCTCCAATTGAATTGCAGACTGCGGCACCCCTTGTTTTTTTAAGGCTCGGGCCATCCGTTCTGCATCAACATTGCCACTCAAAAAGATCAGAGGAGCTCGGTTGGCCTGCCATAATTTCAGCGCTGGATCAATGCGAGATCGGCTCAGCTCTCCGCCTCGACCCAACAAGACCAGTGCATCAGCGGGGCGGCCAGAATCAGGGGGAACCCAGGCTGTCAAGCCCCATTCTACCAACTGCACAGAGGGAGGTAAGGGCAGTACCAGATAAAGGAGGAAAGGGATCGTCGCCACGCTGCCTACCACCCACCTTTTGCGCTTGCGGAGCAGGATCCAGGGTAGCAGCGCGAACCCTGCCAGAAGGGGCAGCATGATCCAGGGATTGGTCAGGAGGCTCAGCAGTGTGGATTTGGTCTGAATCCACTCCATTGGTGGCCTTTCGCACAGAGCAGGATTAAGCATGGTCATCACTGATCAGGCCGGGCCAATCATAGCTGAATTTCTTTGGACAACAGGGTGTTAAACTGCACTTCAAGAGGTGGGCACTAAAGTATTGACATCATGATGTAGATATCCATCTTCCACATGGACGATCCGGTCTCCAATATCGAGAATGCGGTGATCATGGGTCACCATGAGGATGGCACAGTCCTGCTCGCGGGCTAATCGTTGCATGAGGTTCACGACTTCTCGACCCGATTTACTATCTAGAGCTGCCGTGGGCTCATCCGCCAGCACCAATTTGGGATGACTGACGAGGGCCCGCGCAATCGCCACCCGCTGTTTTTGTCCACCAGAAAGTTTTTCTGGCAGATAATTAATCCGTTCTCCTAGACCCACAGCTCGCAGCATCTCTTCGGCCCTGGCTTTTGCCAGTGATCCATTGACATCATCATGCAGGTCTAGCGACATCTGCACATTCTGGACTGCGGTGAGAAACCTGAGCAAATTGTGACCCTGAAAGATATATCCAATCTGACGACGGATCCGGATTAACTCGTGCTTGGATGCGCCTCTCAGTTCTTTCCCTAATACTTTCAAGCTTCCCTCCTGCACCGATCGCAGGGCTCCCATCAGGGTCAGCAATGTGGTTTTCCCGGATCCCGAAGGGCCTGTCATCAAGACAATCTCTCCTGGTTCAAGGGTGAGGTTAATGTCAAAGAGCACCTGTTTGCGCAGTGATCCCTCGCCATAAAAGTGCTTGAGATCCGTAATGGAAATAATGGGTGCAGGCGGCATCATCTTGGATTCTTTTGCAACAAATAAGTGCTTGAGCATCAGTTTCCTCTCAACATCAGATTGGGAACAGTTAGAACGGCTAAAAAATGTCAGCGGGATCGGCAGCCCTCAGTTTGCGAACGGCAATGGCACCAGAAAGAAAACACATACTCAGGGCCAGGGCAAAGACAAAGGAAGCACGCTCAAATGTCATGACGATGGGGAGCAACGTGGCATTTTGGGTCAGGTCATAGAGCAGGATCGAGAGACTAAACCCAGGAATGTATCCCAGCACCCCGAGAATAATCGATTCCTGAAACACAACCCCGAGCAGGTAGCGATCGGCGTAGCCCATGGCTTTAAGAGTGGCATACTCCGCTAGATGATCCGAGACATCGGTGTAGAGGATCTGATAAACGATCACAATACCAACAATAAAGCCCATCATCGTCCCCAGCCCAAAAATAAAGCCAATGGCAGTACTTTCAGCCCAGTAGCTGCGTTCAAACTCGACAAATTCATCCTTGGAAAGGACCTTGACATCTGCTGGATAAAATTCTCGCATCCTGGTCAGGATACTTTCCCGATCTACCCCAGGTTGCAGTTTGATCACTCCTACCTCAATGATTCCTGCTTGCCGTTGTTCAAAGATACGCAGGAAATTAAGATCACTGGTAATAATATTGCCATCGGCCCCAAAGGTTGCTCCCATCTGAAAGAGGCCTTCTACGGTGACCTGTCTGCCTCCGACTTCAGTGGTAACATGACGCCCCTGGTTAAACCATTCCGGAATAGGACCAAACTCCAGTCGAGAGGCCTGATCAAAAATGACCACATCCTGCCGCTTGATCCGGTCTAGATCTGCTGCTTCGAACTGGGGGAGATCGAGAATGTCGTCTGTAGGATCAATGCCCACGACAAAGATGCTACGAGTGCGGCCATTCTCCGGGTTTTTCCAGAGGGCAAATCCCAGATACATGGGGCTGATCGATTCCACTTCGGCAAAGTTAAGAGCCTGGTAGAGACGCCTCTGGGAGATGGTGGCCATGGCAATCAGGGCATTGGACTGGGGACTGATCAGAAACACATCCCCTTGAATGGATTGGTGAAACAGAATGGCACTGTCAAACAAAGCTTCCTGAAACCCCAGTTGCATAAACATGAGAATGCAGGCAAAGCTGATCCCTGCCAGCGCCACCACCAAACGGATCTTTTCACGGGTGAGCTGTAACCAGGCCAGAGGAATTTTGGGCTTGAACCAGTTCATCTTGGGACCCTCAAAGTCAGACGCGGAGAGAAAAGGATCTAGCTTCCTTGAGTAGCAATGGAAACATCAACCTGCAGATTGGTTAGACCCGCCACCTTTTGACTGCTTTCGGGATCCAGACGAATATCCACCTCCACAATGCGGGCATCCACATCCGATGCCGGATCTTCATCCAGAACATCTTTTTTGTTGATCTGCAAGCCAATTTGCTCCACGGTTCCTTGGAGTTCCTGGGGCAGAGCTTGACTGGAGATGTCGGCAACCTGTCCCACCTGAATTCTAGTGATGTCTGTTTCGTAAATCTCTGCAACCACCATCATCTGTTGAGTATTGCCCAGCTGTAAGATCCCCGTTTCGCTCTCAATGGCTTCACCAGGGTAGGCCAGAATTTGTAGGATCTGACCCTCGCGGGGTGCCCGGATCAAGGTTCGCTCCAGCCGTGCTTCCGCTAGCTCCAGGTTGCGGGCCAGAGACTCCACCTGAATTTGACTGCGGGCAAGATCCAGATTGGCTTCGGCGGTTTCCACCTGTTGGGTGGCATTTTCTAGATCGGCTGTCCTGGTCTGTTGGAGTCTGCGCAGGGTGGCCTCTGCGTTGCTGAGGGCTTCCTGTTTTTGCTGCACCTGCAACTCACTTTTTTGCAGATCCTGCTGGGAGATGGCCCCTTCTGCAAAGAGGGTTTCAAATCGCTCCAGATCGGTTTCGGCGTCCTCCAGTTCAGCCTGAATCTGACGCACCGTAGCCGCCTGAGCTTCAATCTCCAGGGCGCGAGGCTGATCCACCTGGTTCACACGGGTACGGGCTTCCTGGATCTGGGTTTCAGCGTATCGGGTTTCTGCAGACAGGCGTTGTTTAGCTTCCTCGAGCTGACTAGCGGCATAATTCCGCTCCGCAAGGCGCTCTTCATAAGTCTCTAAACGGATCAGGGCGTCGCCTGCTGTGACCCAGTCTCCCTTGTCAACTAGTAATTCTCCAATGCGTTCCCCGGGCGGACCACTAATATTGATTACCTCTCCAGCAGGTTCGATCCGGCCCAATGCTCCCACAAAGGCTTGCGGTGTGGCCATAACGGGCTCCGGTGGGATCTCACTATCCTGAGCCTGCCCCATACTCAGCCAGTTCATGCCGAGGCTACCCAGTCCAACCCCTAGCACCAGACCACCTGCCAGTAAACCCCAACGTGTCATGTTCATACCTTGCATCCTCTTCCCGTGCCTAGCGAGATCCTGATTAAATCTTAAAACTTTGTAAAGAAAAGATCCTCCTTTTTCCCAAATTTCCCCTTGTCCAGGGTAAAGGGAGGGCTGTGCTCGATGCAGTGTTCAGAAGAGATCTTGGCAGTGCGCAGAATTTCTCACCTGCTTTCGATCACAAGTCGCAGCTGAGTCCGGCAAACAATTATTAACAGTCATTTACATCTCAATACACGAATGAGTTCAAACGTAAACCCGGAAAGGAACTGTCCCCGATAAGCTGGGGGAGCGGATGGGCTATCCATCGCCGTTACTGAGTTTTCAGATGCAGATCCTTCACCCCTCTGCCCCGCCCATTGCTTTTTCCCATGAGGAGCGTTGTAAGGAACCGGGACACCCCAAATCCAGGGCGCTGGGATTGGCCTTTGCCAGTTTGATGCTGGTGGCGGGAATGGAAATCACTCTAGGGATCTGGAGCGATAGTTTGGCGGTGCTGGCGGACGCGGGTCACCTTTTTTCGGATGCCTGGCTGCTGGGCTTCATGTTGTTAATCGCCTCTCTAACCCATCGTCTGACCCACCAAGTGCATCGGCGTTTGGAGCGGTGTGTGGCTTTTGGCAGTGTGATCCTGTTGCTCTGTATTGGGGTCGCGATTGTCTGTCAGGCTTGTCTACGTCTCTATCATCCTCCCACGGCCATTTTGAGTTTGCCCATGATGACTGCAGCAGTCATGAATCTGGGGGTGAATGGCTGGAGTGCCTGGTTGCTTCTCCATCACAGCCATGAGGATCATTCCGTGAGAGCTGTGTGTATGCATATGGCTGGGGATGCCTGTGGGGCTATTGGGGTGTTGCTCGCAGCCCTGGGGATCGGTCAGTGGGGCTGGATCTGGGTGGATGGCCTCACAGGATTGCTGGTCGGAGGGTTAATCGGGGTGGTGGCGCTGGATCTATTGATGCGCACCTTGAACGAGATCCGTTGTGAACATTGATCCCCCTCCCATCGGTTTGATATGCAGCAATTTAAGGATTCCTCATCGATCCAGTTCAATCCCCCCAAACAGATCTTTGTTACAGGAACAGATACCGATGCTGGCAAAACAGTTATTTCTGCATTGTTAACTTTAGGATTAGGAGCCCTTTACTGGAAACCCGTTCAGTCTGGTTTATTGCCTTTAACAGATACAGAGTATGTAAGGCAGGTTACTCAGCTGGATCCCAGTCATTTTATGCCTGAACGATTTCGACTTTCTCAGCCCCTTTCTCCCCATGCTTCTGCCGCAATTGATGGTGTGAATATCAAGCTTGAGGACTTCCTGATCCCTTCTCACTCCAAACCTTATCTTGTGGTTGAGGGGGCAGGAGGGTTGCTGGTTCCCCTCAATCAAAAAGATCTGATCATTGACCTGATCCGGTATCTTGGTCTGCCGGTTTGTCTGGTGGCTCGAAGTACACTGGGAACGATTAACCATACACTTCTGTCTCTTGCGGCCTTGCGTCAGGCTGAAATTCCGATCTGGGGCGTGATTCTCAATGGACCTAGTAACCGATCCAATCGGGAGGCCATTGCCCACTATGGGCAGGTGACAATTTTAGGAGAGGTTGATATTCTCAATCCGGTGAATCCTGAAACATTGCTGGGAGCTTTCCAAAAGTTAACTCAGCCGGAATCAAACTAGCAGGTTAATCATGCATCCTCATCTATGGTATCCATTCTCTCAGGCCAAATTATCTCCTGAACCCTTGAAAGTTAAGCGAGGAGAGGGGATCTGGATCGAGTTGGAGGATGGACGGCGGATCCTGGACTGTATCTCCAGCTGGTGGGTGAATCTGCACGGGCATTGTCATCCCAAAATCTCTCAGGCGATCTTTGAGCAATCTCAACAACTAGAGCATATTATTTTTGCAGGTTTTACCCACGATCCTGCTGAGAAGTTAGCTGAAGCATTAGTTGATAAATTGCCTGAGAACTTAACCCGCGTATTTTATTCTGATGATGGATCGACAGCGGTCGAAGTCGCCTTAAAAATGGCCTATCAGTACTGGCGAAATCGAGATCAACAGAGAACTACTTTTATTGCTTTTGAGGGAGCTTATCACGGGGACACCTTTGGGGCTATGTCAGTCGGATCTCGCTCAATCTTCTCTCAGGTTTATGCAGATCTACTGTTTGATGTGAAATATGTTCCCTTTCCATGCACTTACCAGGGAGATCCAGATGTTCAAGAACAGGAAGAAAGGACACTGTTGCAGTTGGAAAAGATCCTCAGCACTGATCCAGATTGTTGTGCAGGGATCATGATTGAACCTCTAGTGCAGGGGGCAGGGGGGATGCGGATGTGTCGGCCTTTGTTCTTGCAGAAGCTGGATCAACTGGCAAGAACCTATGACAGCCTGCTCATTTTCGATGAAGTGATGACAGGATTTGGACGTACAGGTGATTGGTTTGCAGCTCTGCGAGCTCAGGTTTCACCTGATATTATCTGCCTCTCAAAAGGGATTACGGGAGGTTTTTTACCTCTGGCGGTTACGGTCTGTACTGAAGAGATTTACCAGGCTTTTTATAGTGATGATCTGTTAAAGACTCTATTCCACGGACATAGTTATACAGCCAATCCTCTCGGGTGTGCAGCAGGGTTAGCTTCGCTGGAGTTGCTGACTGAAAATGAGGATATTTTTAAGTCTATGGAAATGATTCATCAGCGCTGCTATGCACAGTACCTGGATCATGACCGGATCTCGAATTGGCGTGTGACGGGGACAATTGCAGCCATGGATGTAAAAACATCAGAAGCTTCAGGCTATCTAAATCAAGTTGGACTAGAGATTAGAAAACGATCCATCGCACAAGGTTTGTTGCTACGACCTCTCGGGAATGTCCTTTATGTGATGCCTCCCTACTGTATAACTGAGGATGAACTCATTCAGATCTATCTGGGGATCAATCAAATCTTAAAGGAGATTCTTGCACTCTAGCTCATCTTCTGGTAAAAGCTGTTCCAGCCCCTTGCAAACAGATTACGGATACTTCTGGATCGACAAACGCCTGCCATGATAGCTTTGTACCGAGAATGTCCTACTAGATGCAATGGATCTGTGTATTGCTGAATTGAGTTAATCAGCATAGGATGACAGATATCAGAAAAATCAATGAATATCCTCCTAATATATCCAGCCTTCCCCAAAAGCTTTTGGTCCTTTGATAAAGTACTGGAGCTAGTCAATTTTAAGGCACAGCTTCCCCCCCTGGGGTTGGTAACTGTAGCCGCAATTCTACCGCAGTCCTGGGCCTACAAACTCGTAGACCGTAATCTCAGGTGTGTTACCGAAGCAGAATGGGCATGGGCTGATCTGGTGATTATTTCGGCCATGATTGTGCAAAAACCCGACTTCATCGCCAGCATCAAGGCTGCAAAAGCACACGGTAAACTGGTTGGAGTAGGGGGGCCTTATCCAACCTCCCTTCCCCAAGAGGCAGCAGCAGAGGGAGCGGATTTCCTGATCTTGGATGAAGGGGAGATCACTCTACCCCTGTTTGTGGAGGCAGTGGAGCGAGGAGATCGAAAGGGGATCTTCCGCGCAAATGGGGAGAAACCTGCCATCACTAGCACTCCCATTCCCCGTTACGATTTGCTGCAGCTGGAATTCTATGCGGAGATGTCGGTTCAGTTCTCACGCGGTTGCCCCTTTCAGTGTGAGTTTTGCGACATTATTGTGCTCTATGGCCGGAAACCACGCACTAAAGAACCCGAACAACTGCTGGCTGAACTGCAGTATCTCTATGATTTAGGCTGGCGGCGCAGCATCTTTATGGTGGATGACAACTTTATTGGCAACAAGCGCAATGTGAAAAGGCTGTTGGCAGCTTTAAAACCCTGGATGGAGGAGCGTTGCTACCCCTTTTCATTCACTACCGAAGCCTCCGTGGATCTGGCCCAGGATCCTGAGCTAATGCAGATGATGGTGGACTGTAACTTTGGCTCGGTCTTTCTGGGGATTGAGACTCCCGATGATGATAGCCTGGGTCTCACTCGTAAATTTCAAAATCTGCGAGATCCTTTAGCGGAATCCGTGCAAGCAATTACCCGTGCCGGGCTTCGCATCATGGCAGGATTTATCATTGGTTTTGATGGTGAAAAGCAAGGGGCTGGGCAACGGGTGGTCCGGTTTGTGGAAGAGACCTCAATTCCGACCGCGATGTTCAGTATGTTGCAGGCTTTACCAGATACTGCTCTCTGGCATCGTCTCCAAAAAGAAGGCCGCTTATTGACTGAAAGTGCCGATGCAAATCAGATTACCCTAATGAATTTTGTCCCGACTCGTCCTGTTGAAGATATAGCCCATGAGTATGTGGAAGCTTTCTGGACCCTCTATGATCCCCTCACAGCTCTGAATCGAACATTCCGACATTTCTCTCAGCTGGGAGAAGGCCAAAAACAATCCTTTCAAGGGCGACGTCAGACCACAGGCAGTCCTGGACCCGAGATCAATTGGATTACGATTCGTGCTTTATTGATCATTGCCTGGCGACAGGGGATTGTGCGTAAAACCCGTTGGCGTTTCTGGAGCAACCTGGCCATTATTCTTTGGCGATACCCCAATGTGGCTGCCTTTTATTTGTCAGTTTGTGCGCAAGCGGAACACTTCATTGACTTTCGTGAAACGGTACGAGACCAAATTCATACTCAATTGCAGGCATACTTACATCAGAGAGAGGCTGGAGGGAAGAAAGAGATGGCGACACTATTCGACAGGAATGACTCCAGTGGCGCAATCAGATGAAAAGCTAAGGATCCGCCAAGTGATACGGATTGTGCATCCCTATATCCGCTCAGCAGTTATGTGATACTCTAGCTGCTGCTTGATGAACAAGATGAAGCCACAGGATCCTCCACTCATGACTGCTCTCCCCCATGACATTCGCTTTGATTGGACAGTTGAGGAGGTAACGGATCTACTGAATTTACCGATCCTGGATTTGATCTATCGGGCGCAAACACTCCATCGCCGTTACAATTCTGCCAATCAAGTCCAGCTGGCGACTTTACTGAGTGTCAAAACCGGAGGGTGTGGAGAAGATTGTGGGTATTGTTCCCAGTCAGCTCATCATCCCACAGCAGTCAAAGCTCAGCCGATCCTGGGGGTGGATCAGGTTCTGGCGCAAGCACGAGAGGCCAAGTCTTTAGGGGCTACCCGTTTTTGTATGGGTTGGGCCTGGCGAGAAATCCGAGAAGGTAAACCTTTTCAGGACATGCTGGAGATGGTCAGAGCAGTTAAAGATCTGGATCTGGAAGTATGTGTCACGGCAGGTATGTTAACTCCAGATCAGGCCAAGCAACTGGCGGAGGCAGGATTAACAGCTTATAACCACAACCTGGATACCAGTCCAGAGTACTACTCTCAGATCATCAGCACTCGCACCTACGAGGATCGTCTGCGCACCCTTGAACATGTAAGAGAGGCAGGTCTTCAGATCTGTTGTGGGGGCATCATTGGTCTGGGGGAAAGTGTGCTGGATCGGGCTCACCTGTTGCAGATCCTGGCCACAATGAATCCTCATCCCGAGAGTGTTCCCATTAATGCTTTGGTCCCGATTGAGGGAACCCCCTTAGATGCTCAACCCCAGGTGGATGCGATCGATCTGGTGCGTATGTGTGCCGTTGCCAGGATCCTGATGCCCCGGTCTAAAGTAAGGTTGAGTGCTGGAAGAACGGCTTTGTCTCGGGAAGCCCAACTGCTTTGCTTCACAGTGGGGGCTAACTCCATCTTTTATGGGGATAAATTACTGACCACAGCCAATCCGGATCAGAATCAGGATCGTCAATTTCTGGAGGACATGGGACTGAAGCCCCTACCCGCCTTTGTGGAGATGACTCATTAGTGATGCGGGGAGGAGGAGATCCAGGGTTGCAGATGCTTCCACAAAGTTGAGATCTGGTCCTGGGTATGGAGAGCTGTGAGGGAAATGCGAAGTCGCGCACTGCCCACTGGAACCGTTGGGGGTCTGATCGCCTGGACCCAGAGGCCCTGTTTTATGAGATCTTGTGAGGCGTCTAGAACGAGAGTCTCTTCACCCAAAATGATTGGATGGATTTGACTGATCACCGATTGATGAGAAAGTTCTCGCAGGTAAGATAGATTCCTGTGAAGTTGAGACTGACGTTCAGGATGGTTTTGGATAAAGTTGATTGCTGCTTGTGTGGCTGCTAAAACTGCAGGTGGGAGAGCTGTTGTATAGATCAGGCTTCTGGCGCGGGAAAAAAGAAGCTGAGCAATGACGTCGGCACAGGCGATATAGGCACCAAAACTCCCCAATGCTTTTCCACAGGTACCAATCTGAATTAGACGAGGGGAGTTGATCTTGAACTCTGCACAACGACCTGCTCCTTTTGGTCCAAATACTCCCACAGCATGTGCCTCATCAATGATCAATAGACAGTCATAGGTTTCGGCTAGATGGAGAAGTTGTTGCAGTGGGGCCAGATCCCCATCCATCGAAAAGACACTCTCTGTAATGATAATTCTCAGTCCAGAACCAGAATGTGATTGTAGAAGTGTTTCCAGATGGTTGAGATCATTATGATGGAATTCAAAAGACTTTGCGCTGGAAAGGATCATGCCATCTCGAATAGACGCATGAACAAGTGAATCAAAAAAGATCTGATCTCCCTGCTGGCATAGTCCTGAGAAAATCCCTTGATTGGCCTGATACCCGGAATTAAAGAGTACAGATGCTTCAGATTTCTTCCATTCGGCAATCGTTACTTCCAGTTGATGATGTAACTCAAGGCTGCCTGTGACTAATCGAGAGGCTCCGCTTCCTGCACCCCAGTTGTTTATAGTTTCTATGGCTGCGGCTTTAATCTCCGGCTCTTGAGAAAGACCCAGATAGTCATTACTGGAAAAGTTGATCAGCCAGCGCTGATTAAGTCTTAGAAGTGATCCGTGATAACCGAGGTGATGAATAGGTTGGCGATCCAGGTTCAGGTTTTTCAGGTTCTGCAGTCGAGAGTGAAGATGATCAAAAGCAGACTGAGCTGATTGAATCGGTGTCGCAATCGAAGCTCTATCAGAGTGACGAGAGAAATCGGATCTGGAATCAGATGCTGATCCTCGTTTATCATCTACCAGAAATTTATACAAGTCAGAAAATGTAAACGGATTGATCAGAAAGTGGGCTGGCAAGGTAACCTTAAAAGCCTGAGAGATCCAATTTCTCAATTCAACTTTCATCAGGGAGTCAAGACCATAGTGATCCAGGGTTACATCTACATCAAGCTGCTCAGGATCTCGTAAGCCAAGGAGCTTTTCCAGACCTTTTTGTATTTTTTGTGCGAGAGGATCGTTATAGTCTGCAAAGCTGTTTGATTCTACCTGGATTTCGGGGCTAGATAGGGGATTAGTCTGATCTGAAGATTTATTCTGAAGCAATTCAAAGATTCCTGGAGTTCTCCTGCTCTGAAATATTTGTGAGAGCAGGGATCGATTAATGTTAAATACACCTATTTGAGTAATCTGATGGCCGAGCAGTTTTTCAAGAGATTCGATAGCATGATCTGGATCAATAGGATCTTGAATTTGTGGAGAGGCAGGATGGTTGCTCATTTTTCTAGCCATTCCGATCCCATCCCAGGCTCCCCAGTTGATCGATAGACAGGGTAAACCTATCTGTGTTCTATAATGAGCAAATGAATCGAGAAATTGATTCGCTGCAGCATACACTCCCCGCCCAGGTGATGCGGTTATTGCTGTAATCGAGGAAAACAGGACAAAGTGATCCAGGGAAATCTCTCTGGTTAGATGGTGTAAATTCCATGTACCCTTTACTTTCGCAGCCAGCCCGTGGGTGAATTGTTCCGAGGTTAGATTGATCAGTAAGCTGTCCTGAAGCTCACCTGCAGCATGAAAAACTCCTCGAAGTGGGGGTCGATTCCTCTGGATCCACTCCACTATTTTTTGGAGATCCTCAAAGACCGAAACATCAGTGGGTTTGATCTCAATGTCAATACCCATTTCTCTGAGCTGGTTTATGGCATCAAGTGAAGATTGTTTTTCCTGATTAAAGACATCTCTAGTGAGAATTACTATGAATTTCGCACCTTTTTTTGCCAACCATTGGATTAACTTGATCCCTATGCCACCTAGTCCCCCTGTCACCAGATATGTACCGTCTGGACTAATCAGTTCTGACTCAGACCGATCTCCGATCTTTAGGACAAGCTTACCAATATGCTCCGCTCTCTGCATCTTGCGAAACATAGGAATGGCATCTGTGGCGGGATAAACTTGATAAGAAACAATCCTGAATTCTTCGCGATTAAGTTGATCCAAAAGAATTTGAAACATTTTCTGGATCTCTTGAGGATGCGATTCTCGATATTGCCCTAAGTGAAAAGGATAATATTTTATTCCTGGGAAATAATTTGCTAGATATTCCTGAGACAGGATCTCTTTATTGCCAATCTCAATAAATATTCCTCCTGGCCTGAGTAATTTTAGGCTTCCATATAAAGATTCACCGATCAAGGAATTAAGCACAACATCTACTCCTTCCCCTTCCGTGATCTCCAGCGTTTCTTGGACAAAGTCTAAAGTTCGGGAATTCATGACATGCTGGATACCAAGGGATCTTAAATAAGCTCTTTTTTCATCTGAACCAGCTGTTGCCAAGATCTGAGCACCCGCAGCTTGAGCTATTTGTATTGCTGCTAATCCAACTCCTCCCGTGGCTGAGTGAATTAAGATCAGTTGTCCTGCCTGTAGATTAGAGACTTTGATGAGTGCATGATAAGCAGTAAGAAAATTGATCGGCAACGTTGCTGCTTCTATAAATCTCAAAAGTGAAGGGATCTCAATTATCCACTCCTGGCTGGTAATCACATGAGAGGCAAAGGATCCGGTTGCCAATCCCATGACTCTTTTTCCAAGCCATTGAGTGGTCACATCTGGCCCAACATTGATCACATAGCCTGCAAATTCGCCACCGATCGGTCCCAGGTCTCCGTTGTAGGTTCCCAAAGCGTTTAATACATCTCTAAAATTTAGTCCGGCAGCGATCACCTTGACTTCTACCTGTCCTGATCCTGGTGTATCCTGCTGGAGTGGGTGATATTGAAGACTATTGAGCAGTCCTCGTGTGCCAATTTCCAGGCTGAAGGGTTGGTTTGAATTGGGTATAATCAGCCTTTCTTCTTGATCGATAGTTGAATCTAAATTGACCTGAATGAGCCTAGGTACCCATCGTGTTTGATTCCGCCATACAATCTCTTCTTCTCGGTCATTGCTGAGTAGTTCAGTTAGAAAGTGTTTGGCAGATCTGATATCCCAGGGATCAAGATCGATCTGACGACAATTAAACTCTGGATGCTCAGAGCGAATGACTCTACCCAGTGCCCATAGGGGTGATGAGGTTATATGGATTGGACGCCAATGGTCCTTAATACTCTGACTGCCCCAGCTAACCAACCACAGATCTAAAGTATGAACTTGATTTTTTACTAGGGCTTGAATTAGAGTTAGAAGGCTTAGGCAAGCATATTCGGTTAATTCTTCTATGGATTTCCCTGTTGTTTTTGTTCCTCGATAGTCTAGATCTGTGGAGTAGATAATCCGGGTGATTTCCGGAAAGTCTTTATTGATCAATGAAAAAAGATGCTCATAATTGGTTGTTTCTATAGGATTGATCTGATAAATACAACTCGATAGCTTTTTGAACTCCGATCCATTATTGATAAGAATCAGATTGGAACACGCCACCTTAAGGGCCTCTATAAATGTTTCTAGAAGCAAACACTGATCCGAGGCCAGAAAGACAATGGTGGACCCAGTGAACTGTTTTTTGATACACTCATCTGTTATTTTTTTGTTGATCTCATCCTTGTGCCATTGAATCTGAAAATACTGGGGTGCTCTGGAGCCTTGATTGTTAGTTTGAATACTTGCTTGCCTTCTTACCCCTTTAATTCTGGCAATAAGATCACCTTCAGGATTAAATATATCCAGATCAATCGTGTACTCATTGGGCTGTCTTTGGTTACTCTGGATATGAGGTGAGGTTTGCGCTAAGCACCAGATCTGTTCTCCAGGCGATTGGTAAAGAATGATCTCCTCGAAATAAACCGGAAGAATCGGAGAAGGTGTAGGAAGATTCTGGCTGAGTAATCTAGAGGCTTGTAAACAACTGTCCAGGAGAACTGGATGAAAGTAGTATTTGGCGTGATCAGATCGAAGAGGCTCAGGTAATTGAATTTGTGCAAATGTCTTGCCTTGATCTAGCCATATTTCACGTATTCCCTGGAATAGAGGTTCATAGCGAAGAAAAGTCTGACTTAATTGGTTGTAATAGTCTTCTGCAGAGATCTTTTCATGGTATGTCTGAAGATGTTTCTGGATTGATATAGGATCAAGAGTATTGTCTTGAGTATATGCTCTATGAAGCTGTGCTGAAGCGTGGCAAATCTTGTTGCTGCCATCATGGCTGAAAATTTCTGCTCTAAAGTGGTTTGATTGATCTGAGATGATGACTTGAATATTTTGTTTATCTTTGAGTGGTAGTGAAGCAGGTAGATAGAGGTTGGTTATTTTGATTGGGGGTTCTATTGCCGTATTCTGTTTCCTAGCCATTATCGCTAGAAGAATCTCGATATATCCAGCCGCTGGAAAGATGATCCTGTCTTCAATCTTGTGATCTTGAAGATAGCTAAGATCAGGAGTATTGAATTCTATGTTATAGGCTTCTTGATTGTCAGACTTATCCAAACTCTTGATATTAAGTAGAGGATGATCTAAGTTTTCAGGTTTCGTAACCTCATGAGAGCAATGGATCAGCACATAGTCAGACCAGTATCTTTGCCGATCAAATGGATAGGTCGGTAGTTCTACTTTCCTTTGATTAGTCCATTTTGGATCTTTGGATATAGAGTCAATTTCTTGTGTGTGAGGATCTTTCTCGTCTTTCTCTAAATAGTTCTGGATTTTTTTGCGTAACTGGTCTTTACTATCACCTGTGAAACTCAAGCTGTGAGGGAATTGGGTTCTTCCAGAAAGTGCCGTATAACAGATGTCTCTCAAGTTTTCTTGGGTGTGTTGTAGAAATAGGATGTATCTTTGGGCTAGAGATCGCAGATCTTTCTCTGTCCTGGCTGAGATTATAAGTTTCAACACCTCAGGATCAGGAGGAAGTGTATCCAACTGAGTTCTATTGCTTGTGATCTGATCAGGTTCTCCGATGACTAAACATGCATTTGTGCCACTTATGCCGAAAGCATTAATCAGAGCATATCGTCCACTTCCCTCTGCTTTCCAGATGGTTTCCTGGTTAGGAATGATTGCAGAGTCTGATCGCTTGATCTTAGGATTAAGTCTATGAAAATGAAGATTTGCTGGGATAGATCGATTCTGTAAGGCCAAAATGGTTTTGATGATTGATGCCATTCCACTTGCGGCTTCACAATGGCCGATATTTGTCTTTACTGATCCAATGATCAGCGGAGACTGGCAACCCGAACGATCTGGCCTTAATACTTTTAAAATGGAATTAAATTCGATAGGATCGCCTACAGGTGTTCCAGTTCCATGGGCTTCGACATAAGTGATCTGATCCGATTGCAGCTCACTGGCTTTCAACACTTGATGCATCAGTCTCTGCTGAGCTGAAGAATCTGGGGCTGTTAAGCACTCACTTCTCCCATCCTGATTAACGCCTGACCCATACACGACTGCCAGGATCTGATCCTGCTCTTGAACTGCATCATTTAATCTTTTGACAATCACAACCCCACAACCTTCGGAGCGAACAAATCCATTAGCTTGGGCATCAAAGGCTTTGCACCTTCCATCCGGTGATTGAGTTCCCAATTTAGAAGCCAGGATTGATACCTGCGGATCCAGAATGATGTTGACGCCACCTACAACAGCAACGTCGATCTCATGGTTCCTGAGTGATTGACACCCGTTATGCAAAGCTACCAGAGATGACGAACAGGCTGTATCCACAACATAGGCTGGGCCATGAAAGCCAAAAAAATATGAGATCCGTCCAGCGATTAAGCTTGCGCGTCCACCTGTGTAGGAGTATCCCGTTAATGTTTCTCGATTTTGAGCTTGGATCCTTAGTCGGTAGTAGTCTTGATGGGCCGCACCGACAAACACACCGACTGACTTTGTCTGCAGACTGTCAGGGGGAATGGCTGCATTCTCAAATGCTTCCCAGGTGACTTCTAGCAGTAACCTTTGCTGCGGATCCATCTCCTCGGCTTCTCGTGGATTAATCTGGAAAAACTGAGGATCAAAAAGATCGATTCCCTGTAGAAACCCTCCCCAACGACTGATGCTCTTGCCAGGGGCCCCAGGATCTGGATCATAAAAAGCCTCTGCGTCCCAGCGTGCAGGAGGGATCTCAGTAATGGCATCAACACGGTGCTTGAGCAGTTGCCAGAACGATTGAGGAGAATCTACACCACCAGGAAATCGACATCCCATCCCGACGATGGCCAGAGGTTCAACCATGATCCACTACTGATCTCGCAAAGATCGTGATCTTACCTGTAGAAGACGGGATCGTGTGCAGGAAGAGTCGGATATTCGTTACCTGGGACACTAAATCTTGAGGCCAGTCTTTTTACAGTAGGCGGTAGTTGCAGGAAGAGCATGAGTGCCAGACTCAAAAATTCTGGATGGAACCCGCTTACTGTTGGGATTACAGCAGGTGAGCCAGATTGCTCAAGGGTTTTCGGGTTTGTCTCGGCCTGAGAGCATTGCCCTGATGGCCACCAATGGTCTGGTGGAACAGTTTAATTCTGCATTTGCCCGCATCTGGGTGGTGGAGCCCGACCGATCTTCTCTGAGGTTGATCGCGTCCTCAGGTCTTTACACCCGTACCAATGGCACCATGTCTCGGGTTCCCATGGGGGCTTATAAAGTGGGCAAGATCGCCCAGAATCGGGTTCCTTTTCTCAGCAACAACCTGCCGGAAGAACCCTGGGTAAAGGATCGGGAATGGGCTCTGCAGCATCAGATCCGGGGTTTTGCGGGTTACCCTCTGCAGGTGGGTCAACGGGTGATCGGGGTTCTGGCTCTTTTCAGTCATTACAGCCTGGAATCCGAATTTCTGGAAGTTTTGCAGGTGCTGTGTATGCTGGTCACCGTGGCGTTGGATGCAGCATTACAGAAACAGACAGAGCCTTCCCATGATGTAAATGTAGTTCCGATCTCTAGTCTCTCGGATCACCTGGCTCAGATCCTGAACCCGACCCAACTTACTTTGGTGGGCACTGAGTTTCCCCTCTCGACCATGGCCAGCTGCTTGTTTTGCCGCACGGCAGAGATCCTGCAGGAGCTGGAATGTCAGTATTGCCGTTTGACTTACACCTCGGAGCGGATCGGGCTGGAGGCAATCATTAAAGGTCAGAACAGAGAAGCAAGCATCTGGCAGGAGGTGCGGTGCCTTAGCTTTTGCTTGCGAGGCGAACTGGAAATTGAGGTGCTTTCTGAATCTCAATTGCGCTGGATCAGTCTACAAATTCCCCAACAGCCATCGCTATCCAACGGAAGAGTGCGGATCCTTTGTTCAGCTCCACTTCTGCAAATGGCCTTCACACAACTAGCTCACCGGGCTGGCCTGATCATCTGCGATGAGGGAGATGCAGGAGCAACCCTGATCACCGATCAACCCCAGCAGCTGAGTTTAACACCCCGAGCGATCTGGATCCGGTCGACACCCACAACCCCGGTTCCTCTTCAGGCGGAGATTGTCATTGATCTGACGATCGAGGCTGAGCAACTGCGGGAGCTGATCACCCTGGTGCAGCACGGTCAAACCTTACCCTCCATCTCGAATGCCATCAAGTTATCCGAGCGGGAACAGGAGGTCATGCAACTTTTAGCTCAGGGAAGTCGGGATCGAGACATTGCTCAGAAGCTGCACATCAGTGAGAGCACGGTTAAGTTCCACATCAACAGCACGGTGCAGAAACTGAAGGTCCGCAACCGTTACCAGGCAGTGTATCAGGCGGCACTGAAGGGCTGGATCTAGGTTGAGCCGTTAAGATCCCAGGACAGCGGTATTCAAGACTGTCGCGGAGCGGAGGCGTTCCCGCGTAACAATGTAGTCCGCTAGGTATTGAGCATCCCGTGCCACACCTGAGAAACGACCTGATCCCCAAGTGTAAAGCCAGGGCAGCCCCAGAAAGTAGAGACCGCTGACGGAAGAGACCCCGCGCTCATGACTGGGATAGCCTGTGCCATCAAACACGGGAATATGAACCCAGCGGTAGTTGGTGCTGAAAGAGGTACACCAGATCACAGAAGCAATGCCTGCCTCACGGAAATTGAGCTGCAGGATCTCCTCTGACGGTTCCCAAACGGGTTGATAGGCAGGTTCAGTGGGGGCCTCGATTTGATGCTTAACAATAAACCCATCGATGGTCTTTTTAATGCTCTCAGCAACCGCATCCGCCTGATCCAGATTTTGCTTCAGGTTGGGCTGCATCGTCATGTGGGGATCTTCAATGCTTTCCAGACGGCCATATAACTTCATACCTTCCAGGGCAAAATGGCGCAGATCAATTTCATGGCCCCCATCGCGACCGGTGACATAGTGATTGGTTTTGTGACGCACCTGTTCTTTTTGAGGATGCTGATCAATGGGCAGATCGTAGTAGCCCATCATATCTAGCCAGTCCACCACATCTTTGCCGCGATACCGCCGAGGGGCTCGGGGGGCACTGCCCACACTCAGGTGAACCTGCCGACCAGCCAGGTGCAGATCCTCGGCAATCTGACAGCCCGACTGTCCGGTGCCCACCACCATCACATCCCCATCAGGGAGGGATTCTGGATTTTTGTACTGACTGGAATGGATCTGATGAATGGAGCTGGGCAGACGTTCGGCAAAACGAGGGATGCGGGGTTGATGGTAGCCTCCCGTCGCGATCACCACCTGATTGGCGGTGTAGGTGCCTGAGGAAGTTTCCAGAACAAAGTCCCCGTCTTCGTGGCGAGTTAACTTCTCCACGGCCACCCCTTCCTGAATCGAGGGATCCACAAAGCGAGCATAAGCCTGGATGTACTCAACGATCTCATCCTTTTTCATGAAGCCCTGCGGATCGGGACCCGCGTAGGGAAACCCCGGCAGACAGCATTGCCAGTTGGGGGTGACCAGGCAAAAGGAATCCCAGCGCTCATTCTCCCAGGCATGGCCAATTTTGTTCTTTTCAAAGATCAGATGATCAATTCCCCGTTCTTTCAAGCAGTAGCTCATGGCCAACCCTGCCTGTCCGCCCCCCACAATGATCACGCCCCGATGGTTTTGCATTTCCGCTACTCTCGAAATCTTTGCCTCAACCTATCGACTAAAAAGTTGATCTTATGTAGTTCTTGATACGGATTCTTTAGGATTGATCGTTTAGTTAGGCAAACAGGATCCTATCTATCAGCAGCCACAAAAAAACTGGGGTGGACTGTCAATTTAGGGATGAATCCTTCCTTGATCGATCGATTGACTTCCCGCAACCTCCTGGAGATGTCTGGCGAGGGCTGGCAAGGCAGGGGTTTACCTATCACTTTCGACAGGTTGATCATGACAAAAGCTGGAGTTCATCCTTTAGCTGATTTAGTGTTCTGCTGATTCTGCTAAAGAAGAAGAAATGGTGGCGGTTGATACAAGAAAAGTGAAAGGGCACTTCTATTCTGTCGTTCAAGCTTGTTGTGACCGATCAGAACCATTTTTACGAGGATGAATTCATGCCCGCAGTAACCGCTCCTGCCTATCAAACGGGGGATTTTTTTGTTGACTACGAAGAAAAAGTTTTCCCTGATGTGAAAGCCGAACCCGGTGAAAAAGCTCTGGTCACCTTCCATACGGTTGCTTTTGAAGGATCGATTGGCTTGGTGAATATCCTGCAGGGGTTGCGGCTGCTCAAGAAAGGCTTTGAGACCTCTATCCTGCTCTACGGTCCAGGGGTGACGTTGGGGGTGCAACGGGGGTTTCCCAAAATTGGGGATGAAGCCTTTCCTGGTCACCAGAACTTTGCCAACAATCTCACCCGCTTTATGAACGAAGGGGGCAAGGTCTACGCCTGTCGTTTTGCTCTGCAGGCTCTTTACGGCCATGGTGAACCGGCTCTTCTCCCCGGTATCCGACCCATCAATCCCCTGGATGTTCTGGATCTAGTGTTAATCCATCGGAAGGAGGGAGCACTGATCCTGGATACCTGGACGTTGTAGGGAATGAAGTTGAACCCAAGGATCTGAGAACATGACCACTTCCGCTCGGATCAAGGTAGCAGCAGCCCAGATCAGTCCTGTGCTTTTTAGCCGTGAGGGCACCACGTCAAAAGTGCTGGAGACGATTGCCAGTGCTGCCCAGGACGGTATTCAGCTGATTGTCTTTCCCGAAACCCTGATCCCCTACTACCCTTACTTCTCTTTTGTGCAACCCCCGGTGGCCATGGGCAAGGAGCATCTCCGACTCTACGAAGAGGCTGTGACGGTTCCCGGGCCAGAGGTCGAGGCGGTTGGACAGACTGCGCGGTCTCACGGGATGGTGGTGGTACTGGGGATCAACGAGGTGGATGGAGGCTCCCTCTACAACACGCAGCTGATCTTTGATGCTGATGGGACTTTGCTGCTAAAACGGCGCAAGATCACTCCTACTTACCACGAGCGTATGGTCTGGGGTCAGGGGGATGGATCCGGGCTCAAGGTGGTGGAGACGGCTGTGGGTCGGGTGGGTGCACTCGCTTGCTGGGAACATTACAATCCGCTGGCCCGCTTTGCCCTGATGGAGCAACGGGAGCAGATCCACTGTGCGCAATTCCCAGGATCGATGGTGGGACAGATTTTTGCAGATCAGATCGAGGTGACGATTCGCCATCACGCGCTGGAGTCTGGATGTTTTGTCGTCAATGCCACCAGCTGGCTCTCCCCGGAGCAGGTGAATCAGATCACTCAGGATGAGAAGTTACAGCGGGTTCTGAGTGGAGGATGTAACACCGCCATTATCAGTCCCGAAGGAAACCATCTCTGCCCCCCTGTAACCGAAGGAGAAGGCCTGGCCGTGGCGGATCTGGATTTGAGCCTGATCATCAAACGGAAACGCATGATGGACTCTGTCGGCCATTATGCTCGCCCGGATCTTCTGCAGTTGAGGCTTAATCAGGATGCCCGTCCTCTCGCTGCCCCCCTTGATTCTCCCAAGATCCCCGCATTCCACAACGGACAGGCTGCTGAACCCGATGCGATTGCCGCAGTTGAACCCATCTAACTCTATGAATGCCCAGCAACTGATCACCGATTTACAGACTCAGGGCCTGCGCCTGGTGGATCCTGCCCACGGTTCTGCAGGACGAAAGGGAGGGGCCGGACCCTCGGATCACAAGGCTGTCACGATCCAGGGGACAACGATCATGGTGCCCATCTATACAGATGCCGCCGCCACTTCCCCCTATCAGGTGACTTCTGAACCCGACTCGCATGCCCATCTCCTAACTCACAATGGGGAACCTCTGACCGCTGTAGAATTCCCAAATGTGCCGAGATTCTATGGACTGAGCACCTCTGAGGGGATCCCCTACTGGAAGATTGCTCTCCTGCACAGCCATAACGTGCTGGCCACCACGGTCTTGCAAACCTGTATGCGCTACACGGATCGGGCCACCGCCTGTCAGTTCTGTGCCATTGGGCAGTCTCTGGAGGCAGGCCGCACAATTGCTCGCAAAACTCCAGCTCAATTAGCCGAGGTGGCGGCGGCGGCTGTGAGGTTGGATGGTGTCACCCACATGATCATGACCACAGGCACACCCCAAACCTCGGATCGGGGCGCTGCCTATCTGGCTGAATGTGCCCGAGCGGTAAAACAGGAGGTGGATCTGCCCATTCAAGCTCAATGTGAACCGCCTGCAGACCTGATCTGGTTAGAACGGATGAAAAATGCAGGAGTGGATAGCCTGGGGATGCATCTGGAGGCCGTCTCAGCCGAGGTGCGGCAGCGGATCATGCCCGGTAAGGCTGCTGTGGATGTGGAAACCTACTTTGAAGCCTTTGCACGGGCAGTAGACATCTTCGGCTGGGGACAGGTGAGCACCTATTTGCTGGCCGGACTGGGGGATAGCCAGGAGGTGCTTGTCTCCACCAGTGAGAGCCTGATCCGGATGGGAGTTTATCCGTTTGTGGTGCCGTTTGTACCTCTGATGGGAACCCCCCTGGCCCATCATCCTGCTCCCGATAGTCAGTTCATGTTGGGTCTCTATCAGCAGATTGGGCAGCTCCTGCAGAAGTATGGGATGACCTCAGCAGCCATGAAGGCGGGATGTGCCAAATGTGGAGCCTGTTCAGCCCTGTCCCAGTTTGAACGGGTTGCTGTTTGATCTCGCATCAACCCATTAACCGAGATTTAATGCTATGAAAGACGCTTTCTCATTTATGCTGGCCACCACCCCAGCTCAGGTGCGGGCCTACTACGATCTCCGGTTCCAGATCTTTTGTGAAGAGCAAGGGCTTTTTGCCGAGACGGATCGGGATGGATGGGATCCCGTGGCCTATCCAATTGTGGCCCTTCAGTTGGATGACAGGAAAGCAGTGCAGGTGGTAGGGGTGGTGCGCATCTATGAAACTGAACCTGGGATCTGGTACGGCGGTCGGCTGGGGGTGCATCCTGACTTTCGGAGACAGGGCCAGATTGGGAAGGGACTGATCCATAAAGCGGTCACCACTGCTCACGGCTGGGGGTGCAAACAGTTCCTGGCCACAGTTCAGCTGCAAAATGTGCGTTTCTTCCGACGACTTCACTGGCAGACCCTTTCGGAGATCCGTCTTCTGGATCGTCCGCACCATCTTATGCAGGCCAACCTGGCCGCCTATCCGCCTGAGATCCAACCTCGACCGATGCTGGAGTGGGCTGAGGTATCGTGATGGACTGGCAGCGGATCCAGGATCTACGGCATTCCCTGGGGATCCGACAGAAGCAAGATATTCAGCGGGTGGCGCAGCGACTGGGATCTTCAGCCCCTTTGCTGGGGGATGATTGTGCCGCAATTCCGGATGGGGATGGTTACCTGTTGCTGGCGGCGGAAGGTATGTGGCCCACGCTCGTGGATACCGATCCCTGGTTTGCGGGCTGGTGCGCTGTCATGGTGAATGTCAGTGATATTTACGCAATGGGGGGACGGCCTCTGGCTTTGGTGGATGTGATCTGGAGTGGTTGCCTGGACTCTCAAACGGAACTATGGGCGGGGATGCAGGCGGCGGCGGCGGCTTATCAGGTTCCCATTGTGGGAGGGCACACCAATGCCCAGAGTCCTTATCAGGCCTTAGCCGTGGCGATTTTAGGCCGGGCGTCCCATCTGATCAGTAGTTTCGCTGCCCAACCCGGGGATCAAGTGCTGCTGGCCGTGGATTTGCAGGGGCAACGCCATCCTCTCTATGGCTTCTGGAATGCAGCCACTCAGGCGGATCCTGGGGAACTGCGCCAGAAGCTCAATCTTTTGCCTACCCTGGCGGAGCGGGGTCTCTGTCACGCGGGTAAAGACATCAGCATGGGCGGGATCCTGGGAACAACTTTGATGTTGCTGGAAACCTCCCAATGTGGAGCAGTTCTGGAGCTGGATCAGATTCCCTGTCCGGTAGATTTTGCGCTTGAGGAGTGGCTCACCTGTTTCCCCAGTTTCGGTTTTCTTTTCAGCGTTGCCCCTGCGTTAGCTACAGAAGTGAAGGATCTCTTTCAGTCCCACAAGATCTGGTGTGGTGAGATCGGCTGGTTGACCGCTGATGGCCAGCTCCACCTCACGTCCGGCGATGAATCCCTACTGTTTTGGGATCTGGGCCAGGATCCTCTGACGGGCTGGGGAGGAATTCCTTAATGGCCCCGTTGCGAATTGCGATGCTCACCTACTCCACCCATCCACGGGGAGGCGTGATCCATGCCATGGAATTGTCGGAGGCTTTGCATCAACTGGGTCATGAGATCTGTATTTTCGCTCTGGATAAAGGGGGACAAGCGTTTTGTCGGCCCCTCAAGTGTGCATGGAAGCTGGTCCCTACCCAACCCGCACCCGCAGGCACCGAAATGCTGATCCAGCAGCGCATCCAGGACTATGTGGAGTTTTTTCGTGAATATCCCCAACCTTTTGAGATTTACCATGCTCAGGACTGTATCAGTGCCAATGCTTTGGTGCGACTGCGGCAGGAAGCTCCCCAGAGTCCTATGGGGAAGGGATGGATCGTCAGGACAGTGCATCATCTGGATCCCTTCACCAGTCCTTTTTTGCAGGAATGTCAGCGGCGCTCGGTGATGGAGGTGGATCACTGCTTTTGTGTCAGTCGTGAGGGACAGGAACAACTGTTGCGGGAGTACGGCAGATCGTCAACACAGGTGTGGAATGGGATCTGTAGAGAACGATTTCAAGATTGTGATCCCCAGGCAGTTGCCAGTCTCAAGCAGAAGTATGGGTTAAGCGGGGATCCTATTTATCTGACCGTGGGTGGGATTGAACCTCGCAAAAATTCCATTCGTCTTCTACAGGCTTTTCATCAGGTTCTTTCCACTGACCCGCAAGCTCAACTGGTGATCGCCGGGGGAATGACGCTGTTTGATTACGCAGCCTACCGAGAGCAATTTTTTGCCACCTGTGAGGAGCTGCAGATGCGGCTGGGCCAATCCCTGATCCTGACTGGGGTGGTTACGGATGCTGAGCTGGTGGCTCTTTACCATGCTGCGGATGGATTTGTATTTCCGTCGATCCAGGAAGGGTGGGGATTGGTGGTGATGGAGGCGATGGCGGCAGGGTTGCCTGTGCTCACATCGGGGATTGAGCCATTTACCGAATTTCTGACTCCCGATCAAGCGCTGCTGGTGGATCCCCTGGAGGTTTCTGCTCTTTCCGGGGCGATGCGGAAATTGATTGTGCCTGAGGTTGCAGGTTCTTTGATCTCCGCCAGCCAGGAGGTGATCCGCCACTACACCTGGGAGCGATCGGCTCAACTGCAGCAGCAGCAGTACCATACTCTACAATCCAGATCTCACCTGAGGGAAATGCACCATGCCTGAAATTTGTTTCCGCATCCGCTGGCCAGATGGCTCAGAAGAGACCTGCTATTCCCCTTCCCTGGTGATCAAACAGTACTTCACCCCTGGAGATGACTATGATCTTGCGGAGTTTGTGGGGCGTGCGCGGGAGGCCCTGCAGATTGCCAGTGAGCGAGTCCAGGCTAAGTTTGGGTTTCCCTGCAGTCGAGCACTGGGACAGTTGGCACGGATCGAGATGACTGCTGCCATGTTTCAGGCTCTGGATCAACCTAAAGTTCAAGTGCTGGATTATCTGGAACCGTAGCCTCCTGCAGAGATCATCTGAATTTCAGCCTCCATCCCCAAAAAGATAAAGGGACCTTAAGTTTCGTTTAAACCAAGGTAGCGGGGTAGAGGCATAGCATAGGAGCAGCCCTGTATAAATCATTTCAATGTCCGCATCCTCCTCTGAGTCAAGCTCTCAGCAGTGGCCCCTGCGGCTGATTCTGGTGGCACCGTTTATCGTTCAACTCCTGGTGGTGGAGGGGATCACAATTGGCCTCTCCTATTGGAATGGTCGGCAGACAGTGCGGGATCTGGTGGGTCAATTGCAGACGGAGATCAGTAATCGCATTCACCAGGAATTGGATATGTACATGGGAACCCCCAACCTGGTCAATCAGGTGAATCAGTCGGCACTGGAGGTGGGGCATTTAGATCTTGATCAGGTGCGGGACTGGCTACCTCACTTCTGGCGGCAGATCCAGATTTTTGATGGGACCGCTTATCTCTCGGCGGGGACCGAAACAGCTGAATTTGTGGGGGTGATGAACGAGAGGACGGATCTTTTGTCTTTCACATCAAGGATGCGTTTACGGACGGCGCTGCTATTCAGTATCGCCTGGATGATCAGGGACGGCCCCAGACTTATCTGGAGCAAATTGATCATTATGATCCTCGGCAACGGGGATGGTACCAGACAGTCGTGGAAGCTGGCAAACCAACATGGACCGAGATTTATTCTTATCTGGCTCCTCCCGCTTTGGGGATCACTTTCGGACAGCCCTATTTTGATGCAGAGGGGACATTACAAGGGGTGATTGCAGCAGATCTGACCCTACCGACGATTACTGAGTTTCTAGATACCCTGCAGGTGGGTCAACAGGGCCGTACCTTTATTCTGGAGCGCAATGGCTTGCTGGTGGCCAGCTCGGGTTCTCAGCCCTTTACCCCAGACAATCAACGCCTTGAGGCCATTAACAGCCCAGATCCTTTAATTCAGGCAGCTGCTCGGACTTTAGTGGAAAGTTCCCAGGGGCTGGAGGGGATTCACGATCAGCATCAACTGGAATTTACCCTTCTGGGAGAGCGGCAGTTTCTGCAGGTGGTGCCCTACCGAGATAACTTTGGGCTGGACTGGTTGATTGCTGTTGTTGTACCGGAAACAGACTTTTTAGCTCAGATCAATGCCAATACCCGAAACACAATTTTGCTCTGTCTGGGGGCGCTGATCCTGGCGCTGCTGATGGGTTTATACACGTCAAACTTGATTCTGCAACCGATCTGGAGATTGAGTCGGGCCGCCAGTGCCATTGCTGCCGGGGAACTAAATCAACAGGTGGAAGTCAAGCGGATCCGTGAGCTGAGGACCCTGGCCCAATCCTTTAACCGCATGGCCCAACAACTGCGAGGATCCTTTGCGGTGCTGGAACAACGGGTGGCTGAACGAACGCAGGAATTGAAAGCGGCAAAAGAAGCTGCAGATGTGGCCAATCAGGCCAAAAGTGAGTTTTTAGCTAATATGAGTCACGAACTGCGTACCCCTCTCAACGCCATCCTGGGCTATGCCCAGATCCTGGAGCGTTCCCAGAGTCTGAAGGAGGGAGATCTGCGGGGGATCGACATCATCTATCAATCGGGGCATCATTTGCTCACCCTGATCGAAGATGTTCTGGATCTTTCAAAGATCGAGGCCCGTCGACTGGAACTGACCCCTCAAGATTTTCACCTGCCAGCGTTTCTGCGGGGAGTGGCGGAGATGTGCACTCTGCGAGCCGAGCAAAAGGGGCTTGAATTTCATTTAGAGGTGCCCTCCGATCTGCCCCTGCGGGTGTATGGGGATGAAAAACGTCTGCGCCAGATCCTAGTGAATTTACTGGGCAATGCCATTAAGTTTACGCATCACGGACAGGTCTCTTTGCAAGTTGAAACGTTATCCGCCAGAGAAGGGAATCGTTGTCTACGGCTTGAGGTGGTGGATACGGGGATCGGCATGCAGCCGGAACAGGTGGAACAGATCTTTCAACCTTTTGAACAGTTAGGGGATCAGCGGCTGCGTTCCCAGGGAACTGGACTGGGTCTAGCGATCAGTCAGCGATTGGCCGAATTGATGGATAGTCAGATTCAGGTGGAAAGTACTCCTGGCCAAGGTAGCCGTTTCTGGTTTGATCTGACCTTACCAGAGGTTCTCGATGAAAAAGGACTAGCCGCTGGTTTGGATGGCCGTTTGATCATTGGCTATGAGGGACCGCAACGCTGCATCCTGGTGGTTGATGATCGCTGGGAAAATCGTTCTGTACTGCGAGAAATGCTACAACCTCTGGGATTCTCGATTGTAGAAGCTGCCGATGGCCTGGAAGCTCTGCAACTCTGGAATCAAGTGGATGACTCTGGTCACCATCAGACAGTCGATCTGGTGATTACTGATCTGGTAATGCCCAACATGGATGGCTATGAGTTGATCACCCAGATTCGGAGCACCCTGGGGGGGGAGGACGTGAAGATCCTGGTTTCTTCCGCCAGTGTGTCTGAGAAGGATCAACGTTTGAGCCTCAAAGCGGGGGGGGATGATTTTTTGCCCAAACCTGTTCAGCGAGAAGAACTTCTGTTTCAACTCTATCGGCTGCTGGATCTGCATTGGATCTATGATTCTGGGGGCGAACAGTCTTCAGTTACAAAACCGACCCTGGAGCATTCGATCCCCTGGGCCTTGACTTCTGAGGAATGGAGCTATCCTGATTCATCTACGCTCGAAGTCCTTTTAGATCTGGCATTGCGGGGCAATTTGCGGGAAATCTCCAGACGGATGGAGCGTTTGGCGATCGAGGATCCTGATCTGCTTCCCTTTGCAGGCAAGGTGCAGGAACTGGCCCGGGGTTTTCGACTACAGCCGATCCGGGAGTTGATCCAGCGAGGTTTGCAACACCCATGAATCCCCTTACTCTTCCCCCCAGTGTCATTCTGATTGTTGATGATCTGCCTGCGAATCTGGAGGTTCTCTCCTGCACTCTGGAGGATGCTGGAGCAGAGGTGCTGGTAGCCCTGGATGGCAGGAGTGCCCTGGAGCAAGCAGCCTATGCCCGTCCCGATCTGATTCTTCTGGATGTCATGATGCCGGACATGGATGGCTTTGAGACCTGCCGCCGACTCAAATCCGATGCTCAGTTGCAGGAGATTCCTGTGATCTTTACAACTTCTTTGACGGAAATTGCTGACAAAGTGAAGGGGTTAAGCCTGGGGGCTGTGGACTACATTACCAAACCCTTCCAGATGGAGGAGGTGATCGCCCGGGTGCGCAATCATTTACAACTGCGACAGTTGCATCAGGAGTTGCAGGAGATGAACCAACGTCTTGAGGAGCGGGTACGGCAAAGAACCCTGGAACTGCAGCGGGAAATTGAAGAGAGGCGACAAGCTCAGGATCAACTGGTTTATCAGGCCAATCACGATAGCCTCACCCGCCTACCCAACCGCCGATATATTTTTGAGCAATTGCAAACTTACCTGACGCGCTCTGCTCAAAACCCGGATGTTGAATTTGCGCTTCTCTTTATTGATTGTGATCGATTTAAAGTGATCAACGACTCCCTGGGGCATTGGATGGGAGATCAGCTCTTGATTGCCGTTTCTGAAAGACTAACATCCTGCCTGCAACAGAGCCCGAACAGTACCTTGGGTCGTCTGGGAGGAGATGAGTTCCTGATCGTTGTGGATCAGGTGCAGGAGATTCAGGAGATCACCCGGTTTGCCGAATCGGTGGTCCAGGCTTTTCAACAGCCTTTTCAGATTGAACGACAGCAGATTTACATCAACCTCAGTATGGGCATTGTGCTTAGTCGTGGCTATGGCCAACCAGAAGCCTTATTAAGAGATGCTGACACCGCCATGTATCAAGCCAAGCACCGTGGGAGAGGATGCTATCAGATCTTTGAAGCCCAAATGCATTTTCAGGTTCTGCAGGAACATCTGATGGAGACCGATCTCCGGCTTGCCCTGGAACGGCAGGAATTTGTCCTCCACTATCAACCGATTATAGACCTGCCCATGAACCGACCCGTGGGGGTTGAAGCCCTGATCCGATGGAAGCATCCGGAACGGGGAATGATCTCTCCCGGCGATTTTATTCTGCTGGCGGAAGAGACTGGCTTAATCATACCGATGGGCCAATGGGTTTTTCGAGAAGCCTGTCGGCAATTACGATCCTGGCAACTCACCTGGGATCAGCACCAATCCCTGTTTATGAATATCAATTTGTCTCCACGCCAGCTGTTACAAGCCAATTTGCTGGACTTTATTCACCAAACCTTAAGAGAATTCCAGCTTGAGGGGACTCAGGTGAAGTTGGAAGTGACTGAAACTGCCCTGTTTGCCCAGGTGGAAACGGCTCAACAACTGCTGCAGAAACTTCAAGAGCTTCAGATCCAGATCTGCCTGGATGATTTTGGTACTGGTTACTCTTCCCTCAGCCACTTGCACCGCTTTCCGGTCAGTACCCTCAAGATCGATCGGTCATTTGTCAAAGGCATTGAGGAGGAAACGGAGAAGCTGGAGATCGTGCGCGCGATTGTCGCGATGGCTCATAGCCTGCGGATCAGCGTTGTGGCAGAAGGAGTAGAGTCAGCAGCCCAACAGGAGATCTTAAAGATCATTGGCTGTGAAATGGCTCAAGGTTATTTTCTTTCCAGACCCCAGAAGGGTGAGGTGGTTGGTCCCTGGCTTGCTGAAAGAATGCGAGGACAAGGTGTGATCAGCAGGTGAAGATCTGAAGCAGCATTTCAATCACTTAAACGTCTAGCTTCGACTGTCTGTGGAAGCTGCAAAGGATGAATAAGATCAACAACAAATAACCTCCAGCCGTTTGCTAGCGTAAGGATTGTATTCTGATTTTCTATCTGCTCATCAACCACTTCTTCTTCTAAATCTTTTTTGGCTACGTAAGCCAGGAGGTGTCCGTTTGAGGCACGGCGTAACATCACTTTCATCAGTTTGCTCCAGCTAGTTCTAGTTCTTTCTTGCGGCATCCTACTACATAGCCTGTTTCCAGAAAATGGACAGCATAGATATAGGATGATTGCAGAAATGTTCCTATGGAAACGACATAACCAATTTCCCCTTTTTTCGCTAGAGTTTCGCCAATCTCCTTGCCTGGAAATGTACCATCATTGCGGATCAGTATGCGGACTTGCACCTTTTCTCCAATCTCAAATACAGGAGGAAGATCTAATTCCAACTCATCAGATGCCATCATGACTAACCCCATTTTTTAGTAGATGTAAGATCTCTCTGGTGGTCAACCCACGCATGCGTGACAATGATTCTTGATGTACTGTACGCAAGATAGCTTGACTGTGAAGATGTAAAGATTCGATTTCAACTCGCATAGCTTAGATCCTCCTGATTGATCAGTTGTTTTAGTTCTTCGACAGTAACACCCCGTTTCTTTTGCATCGCTGCTAGGCGGACTTTCTGCAGGATCGCCATGTGTTCGCCTGTATCTGGTGGGGTTGAGTGGTCTTGCAGAAGTTCCTTTAATAAATTTCGACCCGAATGCTTGCCGATCACGAAGTGGCGGGTGGCCCCTACTTCTTCTGGACTAAACGGTTCGTAAGTTCTGGGATCTCGTAGGACTCCAGCCGTATGGATCCCTGATTCATGGGCAAAACTATTGTCACCCACAATCGCCTTCCAGGGTGGGAGCGAACTCCCAGAGGCCTTTGCAACTTCAAGTGAGAGTTCCCGCAAGCGGTGAGTATCAATCCCCAGATCAATGCCCTCAATCATTTTTAAAGACATAATGATCTCCTCGAGGGGAGCGTTACCTGCCCGTTCCCCTAAACCATTCACGGTAGTGTTGACAGACGTTGCCCCAGCCCGTAGACCTGCTAGTGCATTGGCAGTGGCCATTCCCAAGTCATCATGGGTGTGCATCTCTACCGGAATTTGTAGGCTCTGCACCAAATGACGGACCTGTTCATACGTCCTGAAAGGATCTAAGATCCCGACCGTATCACAATAGCGAAACCGAGAAGCTCCAAGTTCCTGGGCCATGAGGGCAATTTCCACCAGAAAGAGTGGATCTGCACGGGTAGAATCCTCTCCCCCGACCGAAACCCACAACCCATGATCAAGGGCAAACTCAATGCTCTCCTGCAATTGCTGCATCATCTGTCGGGGATTGCCTTTAAATTTAGTGGCAATCTGAATCGTGGACACAGGTACAGAGATATGGACTCGTTGCAATCCAGACCGTAAAGAGGCTACTAGATCCGAGCGGACGGCACGATTCCATCCCAGTAGATCTGCGTTGAGTCCCAGATTGAGGATCGCCTGGATCGCTTCGACTTCCACATCTCCCATAGCGGGGATGCCCACTTCAATCTCTGGCACTCCTATTTCATCCAGTAGCGTTGCGATGGCAACTTTTTCCTGGAGTTGAAAGGCCACCCCTGCAGCCTGTTCCCCATCTCTGAGTGTGGTGTCGTTAATTCGGATCCTGGACATATAAATCTCCTTAATCTTCAAAAGGAGTTGGTTGAGGCGATCAATCGTTGTTAAAGATCAATCGCCTGAAAGCATGGGTTCCTAACGGATTAAATCGTAGGAGATGTCGGTTTTTGAAGGAATGATCGTGTTGCGGTCCAACTCATCCAGAATCGTATTCACGATCCAGTTCAGCAGGTTGATTGTACCTTCATAGCCGTAAATGGAATAACGGTGTAGGTGATGACGATCAAAAATGGGATAGCCAATCCGCACCAGAGGCGTATGGGTGTCCCGCCAGAGGTATTTGCCGTAGGAGTTGCCGATCAGAAGATCAACAGGCTCGGTAAATAACAAGGAGCGCAGATGCCAGAGATCTTTACCCCCCCAAACCGTGGCTTCACTGCCGTAGGGACTGGATTCCAGCAATTCTTTGGCTTCGGCTTCAAACTCGGAGTTGCTGTTGGTGACTACGATATGCACTGGCTCTGCCCCCACTTCCAGCAGGAAACTCAACAGACCCATGACTAGATCCGGATCACCGTAGAGGGCGACCCGTTTGCCGTGGATCCAGGCTTGGGAATCGGTAAGGGCATCCACCGCACGACCCCGCTCAATTTCCAGCTGCCGGGGGATCGGCTTGCCAGTCAGTTCTGACAACTCCATTAACAAGGCATCCGTGCCCCGAATTCCGATCGGTCGGCAAACGGGTGTGGACTGTTCCCAGGTTTCTTCAATAAAGGCGCGAGTTTTGACGGTGCTGTAGCGCTGTAGTGAAAATGTTGCCTCACCATTGATCGCATCTGCAGCTTCCTGGAGAGGAGTGCCCCCCTGATACATGCGGAACTCGCCGTCATTGGGGGAATCCAGATAGTCGGAGTTGTCCGCCAGCAAGGTCAGCGGGATATCAAAGAGGGAAAAGATCCGCTTGATCTCGCGCAGATTACCGATGTAAGTTTCAAACCCTGGGATCACATTGAACTTACCGTTGGTATTGTCAGTTTTCTTCCCTTTGGTCAGGTCTTGAAGTATCCCCTTGAGCATGTTGTCGTAGCCAGTCACATGAGAACCCACAAAACTGGGGGTATGTGCAAAGGGAACAGGTAACTCTCTGGGGATCCTGCCTTCGGTTTTAGCATTGCTGATAAAAGCAAAAAGATCATCCCCGATCACCTCAGCCATGCAGGTGGTGCAGACAGCGATCATCTGGGGTTGGTAAAGGGCATAGCTGTTTTCCAGGCCTTCCAGCATGTTCTTTAAGCCGCCAAAGACAGCAGCATCTTCAGTCATGGAAGAAGATACGGCAGAGAAGGGCTCTTTGAAGTGGCGGGTCAAGTGGGTGCGGAAGTAAGCCACACATCCCTGAGATCCGTGAACAAAGGGAAGTGTCCCTTCAAAACCGACAGCAGCCAGGATCGCACCCAGTGGCTGACAGGCTTTGGCAGGGTTGACGGTAAGGGCCTCACGTTCAAAATTCTTTTCGCGATAATCCCAGGTCTTGGTCCACTCAGCAACGCGGGCGACTTCATCGGCATCAGCCATTCCCTCAAACTCACGCTTGTTGGCGAATAGGGTTTGATATTCCGGCTCATGGAACAGTGTCGCGTGATCTTTGATATTCTCCACATTCTGAGGCATGGTAATTCTCCTTGAGGGATGGGGTAGGACGAAGGGATCCCCTGGGTTCAAAGCACGTGATTGGTGATGACAGGCAACTGAAGTTGATCGATGACAAGAACTGTTGTGGGGCTACGCAGGCTGGATCCCAATGGAATAACTTGAAGAGCATCTATTTCCAGGGAGCTTTGATCAGATCCCAGGTGGGACTGTTGAGGGCGAGATCCATATCTCTGGCAAAGATGGCAAAGCCGTCGTAACCGTGATAAGGGCCGGAGTAATCCCAGGAGTGCATTTGACGGAAGGGAAGAGCCATTTTCTGGAAGACATACTTCTCTTTGATCCCTGCTGCCACCAGGTCAGGCTTGAGCTCTTTGATCAGCTGTTCAAACTCATAGCCGGAGACATCATCATAGATGACGGTGCCGTCCTCGACATAATGGGTGGTGCGTTTGTAGTCGTCGTTATGACCAAACTCATAGCCTGTACTGACCAGCTCCATGCCCAGATCGACGAAAGCAGGCACGACGTGACGGGGACGCAGACCCCCTACCATGAGGGCCACCTTCTTCCCTTCTAAACGGGGCTTGAACTTATTGATTACGGCATCTGCCTGAGGTTGATACTTAGCAATCACCGCTTCGGCCTTAGCCTGAATGGTTTCATCAAAATGGGAAGCAATGTTGCGCAGGGATTGAGCGATCTGGGTAGGACCAAAGAAGTTGTACTCGATCCAGGGAATACCGTAGGTCTCCTCCATGTGGCGAGAAATGTAGTTCATTGAACGGTAACAGTGGACCAGATTCAACTTCACCAAGGGGGTGAGCTCCATCTCTTTTAAGGTGCCGTCGCCTGACCACTGGGCGATCACCCGCAAGCCGATCTCTTCCAGTAGAATCCGGCTAGACCAGGCATCCCCAGCGATATTGTAATCACCAATGATGGCTACATCGTAAGGAGTGGACTGAAATCCCAGTTCCTCAGCAGTCTTTTTAGCTTTGGGGAATACCCAGTCACGAATAGCATCGTTAGCAATGTGGTGACCCAAAGATTGCGAAACACCACGAAATCCTTCACAGCGGACCGGAACAACTGTCTTGTTGATTTCTTTGCTAGTTTTTCTGGCAACTGCTTCAATATCATCTCCGATCAGGCCGATGGGACATTCAGATTGAATAGAAATCCCATTATTGAGGGGAAAGAGTTCTTCCAGCTCATGGATCAATTTCCCCAGTTTTTTATCCCCACCAAAGACAATATCCCTCTCCTGAAAGTCAGAGGTGAATTGCATCGTGCCGAAGGTATCTACACCTGTGGTGCCAATATAGTAATTGCGGCGACCGGACCATGAGTAGTAGCCACAACCCACAGGGCCATGACTGATGTGAATCATGTCTTTAACTGGTCCCCACACCACCCCTTTTGATCCGGCATAGGCACAACCACGAGTGGTCATGGATCCCGGGACAGATTTGATGTTGGATTTGACACCACAATCCGCCATGCCTTCTTCATAGACGTTTAGATGTTTGGTCCGCTTTTTCTTGGCTTGATCTGGATAAACCTCCAGGACCTGATCAATCAGCTTTTTCTTGTCTTCTACAGTTGTCATAATCTTCCTCTCGAATGGAGTAGGTAGAGAGATACAGGCAGTGGATGGCTGTTCTGAGCGCAACTTGACCAGAGAACAGCCACTCCAAGTCATTAGGACTTAAACAGGGGCCAGTTCCTTCTCGGTTTTGCCAATCAGGTGCTCAACTTCTTTGTCATCGCCGAGGATGCCGAATTCCACCAGTAGCTCCTCTAGCTCATCCATGGTGATGGGGGTGGGGATCGCCAGATTGGTGTTGTCCTTGATTTTCCTGGCCAATGCACGGTACTCGTTGGCCTGATTACACTCAGGGGAGTATTCAATCACGGTCATGCGGCGGAGCTCAGCATGCTGAACAACGTTGTCCCGTGGAACGAAGTGGATCATCTGGGTGTTCAAACGCTCTGCCAGGGTTTCAATCAGCTCGATCTCGCGGTCTACCTTACGGCTGTTGCAGATCAAGCCACCCAGACGCACACCACCGGAGTGGGCATACTTCAAGATGCCTCGGGCAATGTTGTTGGCGGCGTACATGGCCATCATCTCCCCAGAGGTGACGATGTAGATCTCCTGAGCTTTACCTTCGCGAATAGGCATGGCAAACCCACCACAAACCACGTCACCCAGGACGTCATAGCTAACCAGATCGAGATCTTCGTAGGCCCCGTTTTCTTCCAGGAAGTTGATGGCGGTGATGATGCCTCGCCCGGCACAGCCCACACCGGGTTCCGGCCCCCCGGACTCAACACAACGCACGCCGCCGTAGCCGGTCAACAATACTTCCTCCAGTTCTACGTCTTCTACAGAGCCTCGATCTGCTGCCAGGTGAAGAACAGTGGTTTGGGCTTTGCTGTGCAGCATCAGTCGCGTGGAGTCTGCCTTAGGATCACAGCCCACGATCATGACGCGAACCCCAAGTTCTGATAGTCCCGCAATAGTGTTTTGGGAGGTGGTGGACTTACCGATACCGCCTTTTCCGTAAAATGCGATCTGTCTCATGAGAAATGGTCTCCTGTGAATGGGATGGGATGGTCAAATGGGTCGGGGGAAGAACTGATCCAGAGAGTAGGTTTCAGATCCTCGGGTTCAAGAGAGTTGGGGGAGCCCTCTCGACAGAAAAGGGTTGATGAACTGTGATTTGCATCATTGGGAAATCATCGCTTTCTAAACGGCTTCAACAACCAGGGTGGACAGGACACGCTCTTGTAGGCGCGCTTCAATCGCAAACTTAAGGGTTTCAGTGCTGGAAGCACAGGATCCACAGGCTCCTTTCAGATGTACTTTGATCTGATCGCCATCAATGTCAAAGATCTCAACATCACCACCGTCAGCAATCAGTACAGGCCGGATCTCTTCTTCAATGACCTGCTGGATCAGGTTGATTTTCTGGAGGTTGGTCAGGGTTCTAGAGATCTTTTGGACGCTGGCATGAATGGGATCCGCCGATTGTTTAACTGATTTTTCCTGGTTCTGTTCAGCTCTGACCTCGAGGATTAGATCATCAATCTGGGCAAGACAGGTTCCACAGCCGCCACCCGCTTTAATGTAGTTGGTGACTTGCTCAGCGTCTGTAAGGCCATTTTCAAGGATCGCACGCCTGATCTTGCTTTCACTGATACTGAAACAGGTGCAGAGGAGGGTGCCTTCATCGTCGTCGTGAGCTGCCAGTGGAATACCACGGTAGTTGAAGATCGCCGCTTCCAGAGCTTCTTGCCCCATGACGGAACAGTGCATTTTGGCTTCCGGCAACCCCCCGAGATAAGCTGCAATTTCGCGGTTGGTGATCTTCAACGCTGCATCCAGGGTCAACCCCTTGAGCAATTCAGTCAAAGCAGAGGAGGAGGCAATCGCACTGGTGCAGCCGAAGGTTTGAAAGCTGGCATCCAGAATCCGATCGGCGGCGACATCGATTTTGAGGTGTAGACGTAGGGCATCGCCACAGGTAATACTGCCTACATCCCCGGTCACCACCCGGATGCCGTCTTCCTGGAGATCCTCGATCACCCCCTGGTTTTTAGGATTGTAGAAGAGTTCTAAAACTTTTTCGCTGTAGTCCCACATTGTCTGATCCTTGTTTGTAATCGGGTGATTTAGCGATGTAGAGCCAGTTCCTGTTCGCGACCCTGAAGCCAATCTGCGGCATCGCTATTAAAGGGAGAGATCGCCCTTAACTTTGCCACCACCTCAGGCATCACGGTCAACACTTGATCAATGTCTGCGGGAGTATTGAAACGAGAGAGACTAAAGCGAATTGAGCCGTGCAGAATGGTATAGGGAAGCCCCATGGCCCGCAGTACATGGGAAGGCTCCAGAGAACCAGAAGTACAGGCAGATCCAGACGAAGCGCAGATGCCATGCTGGTTGAGCCAGAAGAGGATCGCTTCTCCTTCAATATATTTGAAGCCAATGTTGCTGGTATTGGGCAGGCGTTGGACAGGATGGCCATTGACTTCACAATCGGGGATCCGAGCCAGTAAACCCTCCTCCAGACGATCCCTTAGCTGTCTTTCCCCCTCACTTTGTTGGTGAGATTGAGCGATTTCAGCGGCTTTCCCCAGAGCAATGATCCCGGCAACATTCTCAGTTCCGGCTCGCCGACCCCGCTCCTGGTGACCTCCTATTAACAAGGGCCGGAAGCGAACACCGCGGCGAATATACAGTGCTCCAATCCCTTTGGGAGCATGAAGTTTATGTCCAGAAAGAGTAAGCAAATCGATAGTGTTGCTGTCCATGTTTAAAGGGATCTTGCCCACCGCTTGGACAGCATCCACATGGAAGATTGCCCCATAATCTTTTGCCAGAGCCCCGATCTGTTCAATGGGGAAGAGAACCCCCGTTTCGTTGTTGGCGGCCATGGTGGTGACAAGGGCTGTATCGCCTGTGAGGGCTGCCTCCAGCTCCAATAGATCCAGCATCCCCTGCCGATCAACGGAGAGGTAGGTGACACGGTAACCCTGTTTCTCCATTTGTTTACAGACATTCAGCACCGCTGCATGTTCAACCTGTGTTGTAATGATGTGCTTCCTTTCCGGTAAAGCCTGCAGAGCAGCACGAATGGCGGCGTTGTTGCCTTCACTGCCACAGCTGGTGAACAGGATCTCGGTGGGATCCGCCCCCAGTAGATGAGCAACTTGCTCACGAGCTGCCCTCAATGACTTGCCAACCTGACCTCCAAAGGAATGCATTGAGGAGGGATTGCCGTAAAGGGTGGTGAGGTAAGGGAGCATAGCCTCCAATACAGCTGGATCGACTGCTGTGGTGGCATTGTTATCCAGGTAGATAATCTGACTCATTTCAACTCCAGAGGGAATCCAAAGCGTGTTATTGAAGTAAGTGCAAGCCTCATGGAGGCAGTCAAGACAATAGGCGATAATCGGATCCGCAAATTCACCCGTGATCAATTCAATAGGGGGTTGTGAGTCTGGCAATTCTTGGGGCAAACCCTGGCACAGGCCTCGCAGCCAATACACAGATCCCCATGGGCAATTACCATGACCTTGCGTTCAATTTCATCCTCTTCCTCGTCCTCAACAAATTCCCCCTCTTCATTCAAGGCCATCAGATTTAAGACTCCACGGCCACAAGCTTTGAGGCAGCGGCCACAACCTATGCAACGGCTGATATCAATACTTTCAATGAATTGAGGAACCCAGGTTGTTCCACCACGAGTCAGTCCTGTGAGTTGCGCCATAATGAGACCTTCGAGTATTGAGAGTGGGCTAATTCAATGGGTTGAAACTTAGATTGAGATGAGGGAACCCAACTAGGTTGACTGTCATGGGTGGTGTACTGCCACAGGCTGGTGTGGATTGATCTCAACGGTCTGGTTGCTGAGCCAGGTTTGATAATATTTCATGGCCACCGTTTCAATGACATCATAGGCTTCGACGACTTCAATCCCAGCCTGCCGCAGACGCTTCATTGGGCAATCCCCGATCTTAGAGACCAGAACAGCTTTGCAATCGGAGATGGCCTGAATGATGCCGTCTAAATTATTATCTTCACCATAACCCCCGTGGCAGTACTGCTCGATCTTCCGATGCCCGACAAACTTAGCCTCGTCAGCATTCACCTCATAGATCATGAATTCTTTGGCATGTCCAAAGTGCCGATTCACCATCCCGCCCCCCTTAGTTGCAACTGCCACCAGGATGTTGGGGGTAAAGGTTTTCTGTTTTACAGCAGCTTTCCTGGCTTTAGCAGCTTCCAATTCTGCCTTGAATTTCTCGATCCCCTCATGAACCTGTCTGCGCTTTTGAGGATCATACTCAGGAGTCATCTCTAGAAACTTATCTTTAGTGAATTCTTGACTCCGATCCTCTCCCAGCAAGCCCACGGCATCGGCACGACACTGGCGGCAATGACGCATCATTTTCATATTGCCAGAGCAGGAATCCTGCAGGGCCTTCAGCTCTTTGGGTGTGGGACCCCGTTGGCCATTCAATCCAAAGTAGGTACCATGCTCAGGGGCTGAAATCAGGGGCATGATGTTGTGCAGAAAAGCGCCTTTGGAGCGGATCACTTCATTAACTTCCTGCAGATGCTGGTCATTGATCCCAGGAATCATGACGGAATTGACTTTGCAGAGGATATCTGCTTCCCGCAGCGCATCAAGACTTTCCATTTGCCGTTCTAGCAAGATCCTCGACGCTTCGATTCCGGTAATGCGCTTGCGATTCCAGCGAATCCAGGGATAGATCCTGGTCCCAATTTCAGGATCCACCATGTTGATGGTCAGGGTTACATGGTCGATATTCAGCCTTTTAATTTCATCAACATAGTCTGGCAACATCAAGCCATTACTGGAAAGACACAACTTAATATCTGGAGCCTGTTCAGCAATCAGCTCGAAGGTGCGAAATGTCGCCTTGGGGTTGGCTAGCGGATCCCCGGGTCCGGCAATGCCCAGAACCGTCATTTGGGGAATCTTCCCCGCGATCACCAGCACCTTATGGGCAGCCTCTTCAGGAGTTAATAGCTCACTGACAACTCCAGGGCGACTTTCATTGGCACAGTCAAATTTGCGATTGCAATAATTGCACTGGATATTACACGCTGGGGCCACAGCTACATGCATCCGCGCATAATGGTGATGGGCTTCCTCGCTGTAGCAGGGATGTTGCTCGATCCGCTTTTTCAGGGACTCACTCAGGGTGTCGTTAGGAGAAGTGCTGCTACAGCCACAATTGGATGCTTGACTAGCAGCCCTGCTCTCCCTGGCCTGAGAAGGGGTTGTTTTATGAGAGGGTTTAATCGGGGTCATTGTCATTGGGGTAGGAGGCTGGCGTTTCGTTATAGGTCGTTATATCAGCCGCCTGAAAGTTACCAATGAGTACTCATACCCCTCAGAGTGATTGGATTATTGACGGTGTACTCATCCTCTGGATCAGAGTCAGAACAACCCCAGAAAAAATATGGTGTAGGTGGGTCTATTATTTCTTCGCTACGGATTGAGTATTTCTAAATAGGGGAACAAGTGATATGTACTCAGTCTCTCTTCTCTCAATAGACTTCTACAGAAGGATCTGAGCGATCTAAACGGGTTTCTTTGATGCACTCATCCCTCCCGATCGAAAGCGGGTTTTCTTGCAGTGATTGATACAAATATAAGGTATATCCTGGCAATCTGTATAGGAAATAGCCATTTCGCCTTTATTGATATTACTAAACGTTATTGACATCTATGGACAAGTTCCGATGAGTACACTTTACAATTTCTTCTACTCAGGTTCAGATCCTTGGGAGAGAAGGATCTCTTGTGTCAATTTGAGGTGTATATGGAGGAAATAATACCTGAACGCCTCTCTAAAAATACCTGATCCTATGGCGGAAAAAGCTAGAGCCTCATTCAGAATATTTAGGGGACTTCGATTAATTGATAATGGGAGTTTTTTGGTAGAATTGAAGAGAT